>JAWBQY010000006.1:23348-32716 GCA_038844925.1 Sulfolobales archaeon
GGACCACGCTGAAGTAGTAGCTGATTCTCTAGTTAACTCTAATTTAAGGTGTGTGGACTCACACGGAGTTTCTAGGGGGTTGGACTTCATTAACGGTATTAAGGTAGGGGAGATAAATCCCAGACCTAATATTAAGGTGTTAAGAGAGAGTGAGAGTTCTGTCCTAGTGGACGGTGATAGAGGTATAGGTATACCAGTAGCTTATGAGGTTACCTTAAAGGTTATTGAAAAGGCTAAGAAATCTGGGGTAGGTGTAGGTGCTGCTAGGAATTTATGGAATGTTGGAGCATTGGCATACTACGTTATGAGGATAGCTAGAGAGGGCTTAATAGGTATATCGTTAGCAAATGCTAAGGCTAGGATAGGTCTTCCAGGAGTTAAGTCCCCCCTAGTTGGTACTAACCCTATAGCTGTTGCGATCCCCACGGGGGATGGACCTATAGTACTCGATATGGCGTTATCAACAGTTGCTGCGGGTAAAATAGTCCTAGCTGCTAGGAAGGGTGAGAAAATCCCTGAGGGTTGGGCAATTACTAAGGATGGTAAGCCCACTACAGACCCTAAGGAAGCTTTAGAGGGGTATTTAACACCTATGGGAGGTTATAAGGGGTTAGGACTGGCGATCGTAGTAGACATATTGAGTAGTGCTTTTATAGGTGCGCCATACAGCTTAATAATAAGTGGTAAGGGACCCTACACGCAGGGAGGTTTCCTAGTAATTGCTCTAAACCCAAACATGTTTAGAGAGTTTGAAGAATTTGTTAGAGATGTGCGGAACTACGTAGAGACTTTGAAATCACTACCTAGGGATCCTGGAGTGGAGGTTTTAATGCCAGGGGAGCCTGAGGCCAGATGCTTCGATGAAAGATCTGTTAAAGGCATACCCATAGATGACGGTGTGTGGGAGCAATTAGCTAAGGTAGCTAATGAATTAGGGGTACCTCTTTAGAAAACTATCTTAAACCCCTTTAAATCGCCTCTGGCAGGTTCGTAAGTTATTTTTACATCGCTGACGAAGCCTGGACCCTCAGACTTAGTGAGATATACTAGCCTCTCTATAAGGTCTTCACTACCTTCGACAACGACTTCCACGGAGCCGTCGTCCATGTTCCTAACATATCCGTTCAGTCCTAACTTCCTTGCCTCCCTCCAGATGAAATGCCTCATACCAACTCCCTGTACTATACCGTAAAACCTAATTACAGCCCTCCTCAAAATAATCACCCAGAAACGCATGAGTTATAAGCATCACTTATAGCTTCTGCGAATTCCTCTATAGATGCTCCGACGACCTCAACACGATCTTTAAAAGTGTTTAAGATCTTAGTGACTTCGGATATTTTCCTCCCCCTCAACTCCGACTCTATAGTATGTATGTATTCTTCTGGGTATAGGAAGAAGTCACCGCTGATTACGATCTCCTTTATTTCTTCATCAAAGACCTCAAGGTCTACTTTAACGGTCTTCCCACCACTTAATCTTCTTATGGAACTACATTTAACCATTTAAACCCCCTACCGCTGAAAAACCCACTCCACACTCTTATACTTAACTACTAACTCGCTAGCTAATCTGACCTCCTCATCACTAAGTTCCCCCCTGATGAAATCAGTGTTTAATGCTTTACTAAACCCTTTAATTAAGGCATTAATTACTTCCTCCTTACTTACATCCCTACCCAATTCTCTAGAGATAGTGGTAACTCTTTCAAATATTGACGTAACTTTATGAGTTATAAGCTTCTCCTTAGGCGCTTTTAACGAGCTCCCTAAAACGTTAAGATTAGTTCTATACATTAAAGTGCCATGCTGTAGTAAGGCATTCCTCCTCCGTGACTGCGCGCTTCCTGACACCTTCTTATTATTTATTAAAACATCATTTATGGGTGCGAATTCGGCTTTAAGCCCGAACTCACTTAACGCGTAGATTACACCGTTGCATATAATTCTATAACTCTCTGAAATGTTATGTGAAATATCTGATATTGAAGCTGTGACCGAATACGTGATCTCACCGTTGGCGTCGTGGTATACGGAGCCTCCACCAGTAATCCTTCTAGTGAGGTCTATGTTATTAGCCCTAAGAAACTCTAAGTTTACAGAGTCATCAATCCTTTGGAAATATCCTACCGTAACAGCGCTTGGGTTGAAGACGTAGAGTCTAAGCGTATTTGGTATAAGCCCTCTATCCTTAAGGGTTAGGAGGGCTTCATCAACAGCCATGTTCCAGTAGGCATTACCCTCATCTATGATTAATCTCCACATAATAATACCAATTCCACAGAAGGTATTGTTAATTTATAAATCTTTACGACTTACTATCTCCGGTTAGCGTGAAGTGAGGGTTAGAGCATCTTTAGGTACTTTAGCCCTTCTAGGATTAATCAACGTGGAACTAGTTGAGAAGCCTACAACAGCCTACATACTCCTACACTCTGAAAGTGGTTGTATGGGGGAATGTGTTTTCTGCCCTCAAAGCAGGTTAAGTAAGTCAGATAAGGCTTTAGTTTCCAGGGTTTCATGGCCTGAGGTGGAGATGGAGTCCTTACTTAACAGTATTAAGAAGAACTCCACGCTGAAGAGGATATGCATTCAAACAGTCATTAAGGACGGCTTCCAAAACGATGTACTAGAAATACTTAATTCTATAAGGGGGGAGGGTATTAGGAAGCCAATAAGCTTATCAATAACCCCAGTCAGCAAGGAATACCTCCTACAGCTTAAGGACTTAGGCGTTAATGCGTTAGGGGTGGGTTTCGATGCATCAACACCTAAATTATTTAAAATTATTAGAAAGCCCTACAGCTGGGACTACTACTTAAAATTCTTAAAGGAGTCAGTAGATGTTTTCGGCTCTAATAACGTATACGTCCATCTGATCTACGGTTTAGGTGAGAGTGATGTAGAGTTTTTCAACTCAATGAAATACTTTAAGGATCTAGGAGTTAAGATAGCTCTCTTCTCTTTCACCCCAGTGAGGGGGACACCGGCAGAGAATTGGGGGAGGCCCGGCATAGTAAGTTATAGGAAGATACAGATCCTTAAGTACCTCATGGATTTAGAGGTGAAGGTAGATGATTACGTTAAAGTGGAGGGTGATAAGTTAATCTTAAGTAGGGAGTTACTTACGGAGGTCTTAGACAATATTAGCAGATTTTACGACGCATTCATAACTTCTGGATGTCCGAACTGTAATAGGCCTTTCTACAATGAAGGTGTGAGAGGACCTTATTATAACTACCCATCAAAGGATTTCCTACTTAAGAATGAGAAGAGCTTAATGAACGAGTTGAAGGAATTGTTAAGAGAGTGTGGGTGAAGTGGTAGGTAGCGTTAGGGCATTCATACCTGGCTTTAAGTACGTTAGTATAAGCATTACAGGTTCTCACTGTGCCTTAATGTGTGAGTACTGTAAGGGGCATTACTTAAAGGGTATGAAGAACGTGACCACCCCTAAGCAACTCTACGACTTAGTCAAACATCTATCTAAGGAAGGGGTTAAGGGGGTATTAATTAGCGGGGGTTTTAATAGAGAGGGGTACTTACCGATAGAACCCTACTTAGAGGTAATTAAGGAGATTAAGAATGACTTCAACATATTAGTCAGCGTGCATACAGGGCTTATCAATAAGTCCTTAGCTATAAGGTTGAGAGAGGCTAAAGTCGATATCGTGGATTACGAACTAGTCGTTGATGAGCAAGTGATTAGGAATGTAATGCATTTAAGTAGTAAGAACAGTAATGATTTTTCAAGAACGTATGAGATATTAGCAACCTACGGACCACCACATATAATACCCCACATACTTATCGGAGCGAACTACGGATTAATTACTAAGGAGTTCGAGGCAGTCGACATAGCTAAAACCACATCACCTGAGGTAATAGTCTTTCTAATAATCAAACCTACTGAGGGAACTCCAATGCAGTCTGTAAAGATCCCTGATGAATACAGCATACTAGAGCTGATCAAGTATGCTAGACGAAGCTTTAACGGTGAGATCGCCTTAGGCTGTATGAGGCCTTTGGAAGTCAAGTACTCTTTAGACAGTAAGTTATGTGAGTTAGGAGTTGTAGACAGAGTGGTCAACCCGCTTAAAAACGTAATAGATAAATTTAAGTTAAGTATAGTTCAATCATGTTGCTCCGTACCAAATGAGCTCTTAATGCATTATGAATTATTATAGTTGAGAAGAGTAAAAGTTGAGGTCCTTCAAAAATTATAAATCATGAGCAATTTAAAATAAGTAAGTTTATAAGTATGCCACTTCCTAATATAATGAGGAGGTATTGTTAATTATGAGTGTTCAGAGGTCTTTAATTGGTGTTTTAGTTGTTCTTATAATAATTGCCGGTGTTGGTGGTTATTTTGCAGGTTCTTCAGCTGTACCACCCCCTAAGACTGTTACTTCAACTTCATTAGTAACTGTTACTACTACTGCGGCAGCTACTACGGTTACTGTTACTACTACTGTTACCCCGCCCCCACGTACTGTTACAGTTACTGTAACTCCAACACCTACGCCCACACCTACACCGCCACCTATTGCATGGCCTACAAGGCCTGTAACTATTATTGTCGGTTTTGGCGCTGGTGGTGGTAGTGATTTAGCTGCTAGGGCTATAGCACCGGTACTTCAGAACTTAACCGGTGTTCCCTGGACTGTGGTTAACATGCCTGGCGGTGGGGGAGCTATCGCTGAGGCATACGTAGCTGAGCAACCAGCAGACGGATACACAATACTACTTTACGGTGCCTACGCCTTAGGCAATATTATACTTGGAAAGAATACCCATAAGATGGAGGAATACATACCGATCTGTAGGTTCCAATGGGATGTGGGCGGACTATGGATTAGAGCTGATGACACCAGATTTAAGAACATTCAAGAATTCATACAATACGCTAAAGAAAGAGAGGTAACTGTGGGAGGTACGGGCTTAGGTCAAATACCTGACCACGTTAATACAGCATTACTTGCTAAGTATACTGGTGCTAAGTTGAGGTATATTCCATATGAGTCGGCTGCTGAGATGCGTACAGACCTACTAGGCGGTAAGATAGATGCGATGATGGAAGAACCCGGCATTATAGTACCCTTAATAAAGGAGGGTAAGGTTAAGGCATTAGTGTTCTTCGCCGAGCAGAGGTTGAAGGACTTCCCAGACGTACCAGTAGCTCCAGAATTAGGTCTGAATATAACGTACGGTTTGTGGAGGGGCTTGGCAGTTAGGGCAGGTGTGCCAGGAGATATTGTTAAGAAGCTAGAATGGCTTTGTGAGCAGGCTTACAACTCACCATACTATAAAGAGCAGGAGGTAAAACAGTACTTATACTATAGGCCAGGCCTGCTGGTAGGTGATGCCTTCAGAGAGTTCGTAAGGGCTGAATATGAGGTCTACTTACAGGTATTTAAAGATATAGGACTCGTGAAGTCTTAATCTTAGGTGTTTGTCATGAAGGGGGAAATAATTATTTTTTTATCATTATTGATAATTTCTTCATATTTCCTACACCTAGCATTTCAACTACCTAAAATACCCTGGCTAACTATAGGTTCTGAAGTATGGCCTTCAATACTGCTCTCAGGTATAATTACTACGTGTACTGCCGCCTTGATCTATAGAGCTGTTAAGAAAAACTACTACGTACCACCTAAAATTAAGAGGGAGGGAGCCCTCAGGGTCGTGGGTACTGTGATCTTCATCTTAGTTTACGCATTTGTCTTCGAATATTTAGGGTATTTCATCACGACTTTAGTCCTCTTCTCAATATATCTTAAGTTTTTAAAGGTGAGGGCAGCTATTTCAGTACTAGTTGCCTTAATTTTCGCCTTACTAGCCACGGTAATGTTCCCGGTAGGGTTGTTAATACCCTTACCTAGAGGTGTCGGGGTCTTCTACGACTTCACTTCATATGTATTAAGTTTATTTGGTAGGTGATTAAGTATGATGGATTACCATCTAGCTAATATTGTGCAGGCATTTGGGTGGGTCCTAGCTAATCCTTTAAACATAGGTATGCTGATCCTTGCTTCCTTTATAGGTCTTATGGCTGGTGCTACCCCAGGTATTACATCTGTAGCTATAACTGCTATATTACTCCCCTTCACCATATGGTTACCTCCCGAGACAGCTATAATTGCGCTAGTAGCTGCTTATGCATCAGCAGTTTACGGAGGTTCCGTATCGGCAGTCCTCTTTAGAATACCGGGCAGTACTGAGAACATAATGACTGCTTTAGATGGCTACGAACTAACTAAGAAGGGGAGAAGTGGTTACGCCTTAATGCTCTCTAGGTTCTACTCATTTATTGGAGGTTTGGTAGGAGGTCTCATAGTATTATTCTTCACTCCTATCCTAGCTGATGTGGCAGTAATGTTTGGACCTTCAGAAATGTTCGCATTAATAGTCATGGCTGTCTCATTCCTAGCAACGTTTGAGGGTGGATTTAAAGCAGTGATTGCAGCCCTCCTAGGATTCTTCCTAGCAACTATAGGTTCAGACCCAACTACGGGGATGTACAGATTTACATTCGGTATAACCGCTCTGGGAGGCGGTTTCGACTTAGTAGCAGTTCTCTTAGGTATTTTTGCGATACCTGAAATATTGAGGTTGCTTGAAGGCGAGCTTAAGGTCGAGGTCCTGCGTGAGAAATACCGATTTGTAGAACTTATGTTTCCCGAGAAGTCTTTCTTCATTAGGTCAGCACCGCTAGTCTTCTTAGTAGCCATACCTATAGGGTGGTTGATAGGGTTCTTACCCGGTATTGGGGCGTCTACAGCAGCTGTCGTAGCATATATGATGGCTAAGAGGTTTTCCAAGGAGCCTCATAGATGGGGGACTGGGATTCCTGAAGGTGTAGCAGTTCCTGAGGCAGCAAATAATGCAGCAGCTATGGGTACATTAGTACCGACGCTGGCTTTAGGCATTCCTGGAGGTGCTGCAACAGCAATTATTTTAGGTGCTTTAATGATTCATGGCGTTATCCCAGGTGCTTGGATCTTTAGGTATAGGGCGCATTTAGGGTATACGGTCTTAGTAGGAACACTGTTGTCGAATTTGATATTCTACTTATTGGCGCCTGCAGTTATCTACATGTTCCTCCGGATAGGTGAGTTCTTAAGGAGGAACATACCATTCCTAGCAGTAAGTGTTATGTTCTTCAGCGTATTCGGTGCTTACGTCGTCAGAAACTCAATAATAGACATAGTTGCAGTTCTTGTCATAGGTGTGATGTCTTATATATTAGGTAGGTATAAATTCCCAACAGCTCCAATAGCTATAGGCTTCGTGTTAGGACCCCTTGCTGAGAAATACTTTAGGAGGTCTCTAGACATAGCATTTGGTAATCCAGCAGTCTTCCTGACAAGCCCTATAAGTCAATTCATATACATAGCTACAATCATAATGATCGTAGTACCGGCATTATACACTAGGAGGAAGGCAATGATAAATAAGAAAGAGGCAAAGTGATTTACTTTTTAATCTTTTTAATGCTATCTCCATAACTCAATTAGTGGTAATTAAATTGAAGAAGGTAGTGCTCAAACTTACTGGAAAGTTATTTGATGAGGAGAACGTTGAAACCCTAATTAAGTATTCCGATATAATCAGGCAGAGATATACTGCTGGAGACAAATTCGCCGTAGTCTGCGGTGGCGGACCCATAGCGAGGCACTACATAAGGATTTCAAGGAAGTTAGGAATTAATGAAGGGTGGTCGGATGTGATAGGTATTGAAGTGTCTAGGATTAACGCATCATTAATCAACAACCTCTTAGGCGATATAGCATATAAATACGTGCCGAGGAGCGTTGATGAATTCTTAGTGGCCTGGTCTTCAGGAAGGGTAGTAACCTTAGGTGGCTTACAACCCGGTCAGTCCACGAATGCTGTAGCAATGATAATAGCAGAATTAATAGGTGCTGACTTAATGATTAATGCCACAGACGTCGACGGAGTCTTCGATAAGGATCCGAAGGAATACCCTGACGCTAGACTACTCCCGAAGGTAACGATAGAAGAGCTTAGAAGGGTGGTTAGGAGTGGCTTACTAGCAGGCTCTTACGAGCTCTTCGACCAACTAGCACTCACAATTGCGGAGAGAAGCCGTATAAAACTCTACTTCGTAAATGCCTTCCAACCAAGTAGGACTTCAGAACTCTTAGAAGGGCGTAGTACTATAGCAACTGAAGTTATTTACTAATACCTCCAATCCCGCGGTGATAGTGTTAATAAACCCTATATACTAAGAACTATATGGTGCGGGGGTGCCCGAGCCAGGCCAAAGGGGACGGGCTCAAGACCTCTTCCAGCTACAAAGCGTAGGAGACCCGTTGGTGTAGACCTGCGTGGGTTCGAATCCCACCCCCCGCACCATCAATGTAGTCCACTCCCTGCAATAACGTTTTCTAGGAATTTACCTTTTAATTAACCTCATGAAAGCTTAGTAATACTTCATCACTACCTAAGGTCATTAGAAATATTTGAGGTTATCGCCTTAGATTTCCACCATAGCTGGTTTTAAAGCTATGATGGTTAATGTTAGTGCTTCTTAAAGAAAAAGGGGCTAAGTACGTAGCATATCGAGATTGTAGAAACGAAGGTCTTGAAGATAATTGACGTTAGGTTATCTCGAGATAGTGGAAGCCATCTTTAAAGGATTGGTAAAGCGATCTTCTTCGTGAATAAGAGTAATGAAATACTTGTACCACCTTAACTCACTATAGGACGTTCTATGCACCGCTTTGATCGAGGTATCTTATCTAGAAGCTAATTACGCTGCTGATGTTATTGAACTTAACGAAGTAGTAGGATTTTAGCTGTTTCGCTACGTAGGGTCCGCTAACATTTCTGTAGAAACGTATTATCGATAAATTGCATTTTCTATAAATCCTGAGTAGTACAGCGGACTACACCTAGACTAGAAAGTGAATAGGAAAACGTAGATGTGAGTCCAGTACTAGGGGTTCATAATTTAAACCTTAACTTAATTAACCTATGTGTGAGTATGTTGAGGTGGTTAGATGGCCTTAATTAGATGTCTGACTCTTCACGTTAGGTCGTTGGGCAACGACCGTAATTACTTAAGGGATGTAATACATGGTAAGGTAGATAGTATTAGGGGTCTTGCACATGATTTAGGCCTCAATATTTGGAGCTTTCGCATAGCTCTACCACCCATGTCGAGTAGTGAGGCTCAGTTGAAGTTGACTGAATCATTATGCAGAAGTGATACATTATTAGCTTCTTACCATGTTGATGCTAGTGCTGTAAGTGTTGACGATATCACCTCAGTACTTACTTCATGTAGTCAGTGTTATGTGACAGTAAGGTTGAGCGATGTTTCCTACATCCCTAAGGTTG
>JAWBQY010000006.1:32726-69911 GCA_038844925.1 Sulfolobales archaeon
TTGTTGAGCTCTATTCGAAGTTAGGTAAGTCCTTAGCTTTAGATGACTTTACTAGGGTAGGTATTTCAATTCCGGACTATGTGGAGACTCCGTACTTCCCGTTAGCTACGGCTTATAGTGATGGCTTTACCATAGCGTTACGTTACGTAGACCTCTTTAAGGATTACTTGAATGGTAGGAGGGATGGGCTGATGAGCTTTATAGGTCATGTATGTAGCTCTGCTAAGTTATTATCTGAGAAAATCGGTCTAAAGTTCTTAGGCATTGATTATTCTCTATCCCCTTGGGAGTCTGAAAGCGTGGTTGAGTTAGTCGAGATTTTAAGTAATGTTAGGTTTGCATATCCAGGTAGTGGTTGGGCTGTGAAGGAGTTAAACAGATTACTCAGTACTATATCTACGGAGGTAGGGGTTGGTGCCGTAGGTTTTAATGAGGTCATGCTCCCTGTAGCTGAGGATAACTTACTTAAGGAGAGAGTCGCTGAGAACTACGTAACTCTTAGGGACTTAACGTACTTAAGTAGTTACTGCTTAGTAGGTGTTGATATGGTGGTAGTGAAGGATGATTTAAATATAATTAAGGGTGTTATTAAAGACGTATTCGCGGCGTCGTTGATTAAGGGTAGGACCATAGGTGTTAGGTTAATACCTGTAGGACTTCCTGAGGGGAGTTACGTAAGTCTTAAGAGATTCGGTAAGGTACCGGTAATTAGCTACTAATTTTTAAATACCAAGTACTCCTAGGAGGGTTAGGATTATACCTGCGAATACTGGTGAGGTTATCTGACCAGCTAGATTGGTTGTCAGGGAGTACATCAGGATTATATTGCCAGGTGATGCCCTACTAACCTCTCTTTGAACTACTCTTGCTGAGACCGGAAATGCTGAGTTTGCTGAAGCCCCTATGGCTGGGTTTATCCTCCCCTTACTAAGTATTGATACTAACTTACCTGTAAGTATTCCGATGATTAGGTCGCCTGAGAAGGCTATGATGCCAAGTGCGAATACTGCTATGACTTTAAATGGGAGGTCGGGACTGGCTGTTATTACGCTAGATGAGAGTGCTGACCCTACGGATAAGCCCAGCAGTAAGGTTACGACATCAGCTAGGGTTGTAGAAGCTGTCTTAGTATATCTATCCACTAATTCAGTCACACCGCTCTCCCTTAGGAAATTCCCTAAGGCGAGCATACCTATGAGTGGTAGGGCGCTAGGCATGAATATTAGTGAAAGGATTATCAATATTATTGGGAATATCATAACTACTGTATTGCTTACTTCTTCACCTGAAGTTACTGACATTCTAATACTCATTTCCTTCTTAGATATTAAAGCCCTCATCAGTGGTACCTGCAGTAAGGGCACCATGGATATGTAGGTATAAGCAGCAAGTCCTATAGCTCCTAGCAGGTGTGGGGCATACTTAGTAGATACGAATATAGCTGTAGGTCCATCAGCACAACCTATGATACCTACCGCAACCGCCTCCCTGAAGTCAAATCCTACTAATAATGCTAAAATTAAGGCGAAGATTACTCCAGACTGTCCTGAAATACCGAAGAGTAGTAGCCAAGGCCTATTAAGCAGCGGTCTTAAATCCATCATAGTACCTATGCAGAGAAATGCCAAGCATGGTAAGACTTCAGTCATCAGTAATTTCTCACGGATTAGGTAGAGTAAGCCGTAGGGTGGGTCATTTAAACCGCTGAGAGGTATATTCGCGAGGAGTATTCCAAAACCTATTGGGACAAGCATTATAGGCTCTAACCCCTTCCTACTACCTAAGTATATGAAGATTAAACCTATAATCATCAGTATTAGTGAAATGGGGTCTGGAATGTTTATTAAAGTGTTAATGTATGACATTACCTCGCCATGGTTAGCTATCAATAAAGGCTTTAAATATTATGTTAAAATGATTTTAAACAACTGTCTAACCCATTACGTTAGGAAATTACCTTTATTAAGTCATACGCAATTACTCTAAAATGGTATATATATGAGGTTATCTGGTCGTGTGGCATTAATTACTGGTGGTGCTAGAGGTATTGGGAAAGCTATTGCTGAAGTCTTCCTCAAAGAAGGTGCTAAGGTAGCTATAACTGACGTCTTAGATGAGGAGTTGAGGAGGACGTCAGAAGAGTTAAGTAAATATGGAGAGGTAATGGCGTTGAAGGTAGATGTTACCAAGAAGGATGAGGTAAGCAGGGCTGTGAAGGAAATCGTAGGGAGGTTCGGGAGGATAGATATATTAGTAAATAATGCTGGAATAGCGTTGCAAAAGGCAGCTATCGATATGGAGTTAAGTGACTGGCAGAGAGTTATAGATGTAAATCTAACCGGGGTCTTCATATGTAGTCAGGTCGTAGCTAGGCATATGATTGAAAACGGTGTTAGGGGTGTTATAGTAAATATCTCATCTATGTTGGGGCTAATAGGTCTTGAATTGAGGAGTGCTTACTGTGCAAGTAAGGCAGGTGTGATAGGTTTAACTAAGTCACTAGCAGTTGAGTGGGGTAAGTACGGTATTAGAGTAGTTGCAGTAGCTCCTGGATACATAGCAACGGAGAGGGTCTTAGATTTAGTTCGCAGGGGGGTGGTGAATGAGGCTGAGTATAGTCGTAGAACACCTTTAGGTAGGATGGGAACGCCTGAGGAGGTGGCTAAACTAGTAGCATTTCTAGCATCAGATGATGCTAGCTACATAAGCGGTGAGGTAGTATTAATTGACGGCGGATATACGTATAATGCAGGCCCTCTATGAAATAAGTAGATTTTTACTTCATGTAGTGAGCGTCCGCAATAATTACTTATTATTGGTTTTTTGTTCGTAACTCGGAATGATCTAAGCACTTAATGCGTTATGACTGTTGTTAAATGTTATTATTAACCCCGCACTACAACCAACTACAACTAGGTAGGCATGATGGAGGAGAGCTTAGAACTGTATAAGGATGTCTTCCCATTCACCGACGTACCACGTATAGTCTTAAATGGTTTAACTAATGTAGGGGATTTAGACCACATTAGCAAAATCTACATCACCGATACTACTTTAAGGGATGGACAGCAGGGTTGGAGGAACTTAACATATGATGAAAGTATTAAGATCTACGAGTTACTCGTGGAGTTAGGCGGTGATGGTGTGATAACGACTTGTGAGGTATTTCTATACACTGAGAAGGATAGGCGAATTGCTAGAACACTCATGAATTTCGGGTTTAGATATCCTAAGGTTATAGGGTGGATAAGAGCGTCTAGGGAGGATTTAAGGTTGGTTTTCAATGCCGGACTAGATGAAACCATAATACTGACGTCGATATCGGATTACCACATATACTATAAGTTAGGACTTACTAGGGAGTCAGCTTTTAGGAAGTACCTCTCAGTAGTTGAGGAAGCTTTAAGTAGGGGGGTAGCCGTTAAGTGCGCCTTAGAAGATGTTACGAGGGCCAGTTTGAGTAGGAACGTCATACCATTCGTGAGGGAGCTCATGAGGTTGAGGGAGAAGTACTCAATACCTGTTAGGATTAAACTCTCAGATACTTTAGGTCTAGGACTTCCCTACCCTGAGGTGCCACCTCCTAGAGGTATTCCAGCCTTAGTAAGAGCGTTAATTAGTGAGGGCTTCCCAGGAGAGGATATAGAGTTTCACGGACATAACGACTTCGGCCTAGTAGTTGCTAATCACCTAGCGGCATGGATCTACGGTGCTGGCGGGTCGAACTGCACTTTATTAGGAATTGGCGAAAGATCTGGTAACTGCCCATTAGAGGTTATGCTAATACACTACCTAGGCTTAAGGAGGGATAGGAGGGTAGTCTTAAAACCTTTAAGAAGAGTTATCAATCTCTTCAAGGAATTAGGTTTTAACATTCCTGAATTCCAACCCATATTAGGGTCTAATGCCTTTAGGACTAAGGCTGGAATCCACATAGACGGTCTAATTAAAAATCCTGAAGTTTACCTACCATACGATCCTGAGGCACTACTCGGCATTCCATATACGATAGCTATAACCCCATATTCTGGTAGGTCAGCAATAGCCTACTGGATCAATGCTTACTTCGGATTAAGTAGTGATGAAGCATTAACCAAAGACGATCCTAGAGTAGATGCCATCTATAATGAGATACAGAAAATCTTCTTAGAAAGCAATAAGAACGTCCTAAACGATGAGGACATGCTCGTACTAGTTAAGAAGTACGTACCGGAGCTGATTCGTAGGTTAGATTAGTTTTCAGTTTAGTTAAGTGATGCTCTATGGGTAGGAAGTATCGCATCGGTGTCATACGTGGTGACGGTATAGGTCCTGAGTTAATAGACGTTACTCTAGATGTTTTAAATAACGTAGGCTTTTACGCAGAATTTATAGAGGTTAGGGCTGGCTATAATTTCTACAGAGAGTCAGGTAAGGTCTTAGAAGAAGGGGGTATTGAAATTCTTAAGAATGTAGATGCAATTCTTAAGGGCCCTATCACCACCCCATTAGATATGCCTGGCTTTAGAAGTGTTAACATTATGCTTAGACGTGAGCTTGACCTATACGCTAATGTGAGACCGTTTAAGAGTTTTAAAGGTGTGTCGCTGAGGAATTTAGATGTAGTTTTAATTAGGGAGAATACTGAAGACGTGTACGTAGGTATAGAGGGAGCGCATGTAGGAACATCTATAGCACTTAAAATCATAACTGAGAGGGCTTGTGAGAGAATTATTAAGTTTGCCTTAAATTACGCACGTCTTCACGGACTTAAGAAGGTTACAGCAGTCCATAAGTCAAACGTGTTGAGAGTTACTGATGGATTGTTTAGAGAGGTATTCTACAGGTTGGCTAAGCATTACGAAGATTTAAGATGTGATGACATGTTAGTTGATGCAGCTGCATACCAGCTAATTAAAAACCCGGAGAAATTTGAAGTAATAGTTACTGAGAACTTATACGGTGATATACTAGCTGATATGATTGCTGGTCTAGTAGGTAGTTTAGGATTATCCGGCTCTGCAGAAATAGGTGATTCAAACGCCCTCTTCGAACCAGTCCATGGTTCTGCACCAGACATTGCAGGTAAGGGGATAGCCAACCCAATAAGTCAGATAACATCGGCAAAGTTAATGCTCGAATACTTAAGTGAGAGGCGTTCCGACCCGACCCTAAGGAGAATCGCTGAGGCCTTAGATAGTGCTATAACCCAAGTGGTTGAGGAAGGGCGTGTATTAACTCCAGAATTAGGTGGTACTTCATCAACTAAAGAAGTTGCTAATGAAATTTTAAGGAGGGCTATCTCAATACTTCGTAGTTAGTAGTGCGGTCATCTGTGTTCCTTACCTGACTATCTTTTTAGTGACCTCGGACTTCCCTGAAGACGGGCTTCCCCTCTACACCTAGTCCCATCCCTGGAGTCGTTAAGGACTACATCGATAGATACTACTGAGAATGTCTTGGGGTACGTATATTCTCTCCTCCCCGCCCTGATGGTCGTTAAGTAGCATTGAGGTAGGAGCCTAACTTCAGGCACACCATGTAATTAAACTAGCCTAAAAGTTTTCACTAAGGAAACAGTCCAATCGCAAAGTAACTTAGGCTTTAGACTTAACCAACTTTCTCAAGAGGTCTTCAGCCCTCTTAACGTTGAATACACCACATACGCAGGCCTTAGAAAGTTCTACAGCAGCACTTGCTGGTGATAGCCTACCTTTCTTAATCTCTCCCACTAATTTCATCACAAGTGCTGGTGATACCATGCAGTGACCGCACATCGTGGTTATTTCAAGTACTTCCTCAGGTGGTAGTTTTTCCTTCCTACCCCAAATTCCGAGGGATAGGTTTACTGTATGAGGCTTAAGCCCCACCTCCTTAAGGATCTTAAATACTTCTTCATAAACACCTGTCACTACTACGGATAGGCCTAAGTCTGCTTTTTTAAGTTCCTCAAGGACCTGCCTTACCTGCTCCTGGCTTGTATATACGCCGTGGACTATGTTACCGTACTCTTTAAACTTACTCATAACTTCCTCCTCATCCCTCCAATACTTATTACCAGCAACCATATTACCTAAATTGACTGGTCCGTGCTTTGCAAGTATTTCCATTACTTTCTTAAACCTCTCTCCCTCGTTTTCATACTTTACATGCCTAGAAGCCATTACCAGCACTACATAATCCTTCTTTAACGATTCTATAGAGCCTATCCTATGATGTGTGTGCGTCATCAACTAACACCTCATTCTATTAAAGGCCTTCCCAATCCTACATTTGTCTTAGCCCAAGGGCTTACCTTAAGGCCTAATTCACCTAGTACGTTGATTACCGGTATTGTGAAGTCTTCTTCAACTCTTGAGATTACCCCTAAACTGAATACCGTATCCGTAGTTTCCGCTAAATATTTAAGCTTCTCAATAACGTCCCTCACCCTACTTATAGGCACCTTAAATTCTAGGACTGCTGAGTGTATTTTAACCTTCTTCAACTCCTCCGGAAACTCACCTTTCTCTAAATCTTTTAGTAGGTATAATATTGGATTG
This sequence comes from Sulfolobales archaeon, assembly GCA_038844925.1. Classification (GTDB taxonomy): domain Archaea; phylum Thermoproteota; class Thermoprotei_A; order Sulfolobales; family NBVN01; genus DTCV01. Next base: position 39,248 of record JAWBQY010000006.1, read on the forward strand.
GCTTTCTCCCACTCTACTCCAACGGTATTTAAAGTCCTTATAAACCTGCCTACCTCTGCGAACGTAACCCCTATTAAAGGTCTGCCAATATCTATAGCAAAACCTACCTCACCCTTCTTAAACCTACCCGTTACATCATTAGTCTTCATCTCCTCAGTACCCCTACCTGGAATACCAGTACTTGGGTGGAGGGTATACGGATCGCTGAAATGGGCTTGAACCTCCCTAACATAACCCTCAACAACGCCTACAATAGCGTCTCTAGGACATTGAACAACCCTCACACAAGTACCACACTCAACACATTCTTCAGTATTGATATATGCCTTCCTAATATTGGGGTCTAACCTTATAGCACTCCTCGGGCAGTAGGGGATACAAATACCACATCCAATGCATCTTCCATGGTCTATTAAAACCAATGTTTTAGCACCATACAACACTATCAGCTATCTATTTAAAGTTTGCTATAAGGTATGAGTTTTATTACTAAGTATGAAGACCCTTAAAACCTAGTTGAAGTAAGTTATTCTGAGGTAGGGTCTTTACGGATTGTCTTCAGGTCTCCGAGATCTGTAGTAGTTATGTAGAAAGGAGTTGGAGGTCCTGGTAAGTAACCCAGTCCACGTGGGAGTAGGTACGCAGATATATCTTTAGGTTAGGTACCGCAAGAATGATGAGCCCTAGCAGTATTATGTAGTAAGATTGTGGAACGTGTTTAACTACTTCTTCGATATTATCTTTAGGTAGTGGATTACTTCTTTAGCGAACCTATCCGGGTTGAAGTACCAGGCACGTCTATATGCAAACTTTCTAATTTCTGTTAATTCGTTTTTAGGCATCTTTAAAACACTCATAACATACTTTAGGAGATCATCATCATTGTTGGCAACGAAGCCGTCCCTACCACTAGTAACTACTTCAGCAAGTCCTGATCGCTCAGGCAGTATGGGTATCGCTCCTTGACTCATAGCCTCGACAGGTGCCATCCCGAAGTGCTCACCGATCCTTAGATGGACATATACCTTAGCAGTTCTATAGTACTTCATCATTTCAGTGGGGGTTAACACTCTATCCACTAAGGTGACTCCTTCAACCTCTGATGATAGTTTCTTAAGTCTCTCATAGTATTCTAGGAACCTCATATCAGGAACTCCAACGATTACTAACTCAGCGTCAGGTACTTCAGGCTTTATATACCTCTTAAACCAATTTAAGAGAACGTCATGCCTTTTCTGCGGTACGAACCTACCAACAGTTAGTATTACATTACCCCTATCCTCGGTTAGGTCTAATTCTTTTTTAAAGTAGTCCCAGTCAATTGCTGGGTAAGTCACATTGCTCTCAATTCCAAATGACTTATACAACGCTGATGCAGTATAGTTTGAGTTAGTCATGTGGAGGTCAGCAATTCTATAAAGCCCCTCATACAGATGTGGGAACCTATATAATGTTAGGAAGACGTAGACGTTATTACTCGTTAACTCCTCCTCAAATGGATAATGTATGTATAGTGCTGTACCCATCCTCGGGTCGGCGAGTTTAGTAGCAATGACGTATATGGGTTCTTGAATCATTACTAGGCAGACGTCAGGTTTATACCTACTGATTACGTCATCAACGCTGTATATTATGTTTAATATCTTTTCAGACCTTATGGATAGTATGACGTCAGAGGGTATTTTAGTAAAGACATCCGTAATGACCTCATACTTAACCCTAGGTGATACTGGAATATCAGCTGAGGCTTTCCCACCACTTAATACCACTACTTCGTATCCGAGGCCGTCTAACTCATTAATCAATATCTTAGTTAGTTTTTCACTACCTCCAAATAAGTGGAGGTGTGGATGTATTAATAATATCCTTAAATTATTAGGCAAATTACCACTCCGAATGAAATTAAAACTTTCCATATTTATAAGGATAATCCCTAATTATTCCTATATCAACATAATCTAATTTAATGCCTAACGCATCTTTTTCGGGTTTCATGAAGGTTATAAGAGTTGATGTAAGTCGTTTTATCGAAGGTTGAGCCCACCCACGATGTGAGTGCGTGGTGAAGATCCAAGTGGTTGGGCATTCAAAGCCAGGATGTGGGGTTTCCCCATGGCTATGAGCTAAATGAAGTGGGCTGTGGGTTGGGGTTACCCTGAATGGGTGGAGGCCGATGACGTAGGCGTCGATGAAAGGTTCTCAGAGGTTGATGAAGCTAAGGGTTGGCAGCAAACCACATCAACCAACATGAAAACCAAACCCCTGAATGTGAGATACTAACATTTACCATTTATTTAAGTATTTAAGCTTAAGTCGTTATTTCGTTTTGGTAATTTGAGATGATAGCGATATCAACGATGAGTTACATGTTATTAAAGCCTTCTGAAGCTTTAGCGATGTTAAATGATGTCGGTGTGGATGAAGTTGAGCTTAGCTTCGATAACTTTCAGTTTTTTAGGAAGTTAGGAGTTAGTTATGATTCAATGATGGCAAGCATCCTAGATATTAAGACAACGCTTAAGTGTAGGGTGGTCGCAGCACACCTACCCTATGGGGAGTTAATCAATAGGGCTGTAAATCCTTCGGAGCAACCTAAGGTTTTAAGCGAATTGAGTAAGTGGTTAAGGCTTTTCTCTGAATTGGGTGTTAAGACAGTAGCCGTGCACATACCATTTAATTACGCCAGCATTGATGAGGACTCGCTAACATATCCGCGTAGGATTAAGGAAGCGAATATGAGCTTCTTTAAAACTCTGGCGTCATTAGGTAGGGAGTTCAGTCTGATCCTAGCCGTGGAGAACAGGTATGAGAGAGGTGTCTACGGCTACCTACCTAAAGACCTAGTAGACCTAGTTAGTTATGTAGGTGAAGACAACCTTAAAATATGCTTAGATACGGGTCACTCAATAATTAACGGCTTCCAACCACATGAATATTATAAATTACTGCATCCTAATGTCGTTCTTATCCATGCGCACGATAATGATGGTTCGAAAGACCTCCACCTACCACCATATATGGGCTGTATTGACTGGGACGCCTTTCTAAACACTTTAAGGGAGTTAAAGTATAATGGTATAATAGTACTTGAAGTTGCGTGTAGTGATAGCATTAGAAGGTGTAATAATACTGTGAACGTCCTTAAAATGATTTCAAAATCATTCGCCGCTAAGTTGTCGTCTTAATCAATTCCTTAAGGCTTAACTCCTTCATATTTCCCTCTGCATCCACGCATGTAGTCTCTAAATTAAGCTGTATTGGTAGTGCATTAGAAACAGTTGAACCAACTACCCAACCCTTAGTAACCCTCTCTAACAATCTAATTAGATTATCACAATTCTCCTTAGACCTCATCTTAACGTTAAGGGATAGCGAGGTAAAACCCGACCTGAATTTCTGGGGTAGTAGGAATCCTCTAATATCGAATGAGCCTTCAGCTAAGACTTCTACTAAGTCGATGTGAGTTTTAAACCTTCTAGAATGTAGTTTTAAGGTGATTATGAAACAGCTAGCAAGAGATGAGAGGAACATTTCTATAGGGTTGGGAGCCCTACCCAAACCTTCAACAGCTTTAGGCTCATCTACGTATAGGGTATGTCCCTCAAATGTTTGAACCTTAGTTAGGAGGTCGTCACCTAATGAGGATGCTCGAACCCCAAAACGATAGGTATAACCATCTACAACTATGTAGGGTTCCATAGTACTCAGCCACTTAAATATGAGTTTAAACTACTTAAGCGGATTTGATTAAATCGCTTACCTTCCTGAAGAAGCAACTCCTACTACCGGTATGGCATGTAGGTCCTAAGGACCTCACCTTAACCACTACTGAGTCGCAGTCGCAGTCAACAATTAAATCCATTACTAGTTGGTAATTACCGCTTGATTCACCTTTAAGCCATAGTCTCCTCCTACTTAAGGACCAAAGATGTAAGTAGCCAGTGGTTAGGGTCTTTATTAAGGCCTCTTCATTCATGTGAGCAACCATTAAGACATTATTTGACTCGAAGTCCTGAACTACCGCTATGATAGTACCTCCCTCATATCTATACCTTAATCTACTGGCTACGAGCTTAGCCTCATCCTCATTGAGGACTAACGTCTCAACCACCTAATCAAGTTGTCTAGGAACTTCATCCCGACCTTACCGCTCTTCTCGGGATGGAATTGAGTTCCGATAATGTTCCCCTTATGTAGGAGGGCTGGGAATTCAACTCCATAGTATCCAAAGGTATTACATGCCTCTGTAGTATATGCTATATAGCTGTGCATGAAGTATACGTACTGATTGTTTAAGGACTCATTTAGGTCGTCCGTAGTTTTGACGTAAATCCTATCCCAACCTATGTGTGGAAGTTTAACATCAGCTTTTATCCTATCCACAAACCCTTTAAACCACCCTAAACCCCTATTCACACCTCCTTCAAAGCCGTACTCCAGCATTACATGCATTCCAATACATATGCCGAGGAAGGAGGTCCCACCACTTCTTACCTCATTTAATTTACTAGCATTTAATTTGATAAACTTAGAAACAGATGCGAAATTACCAACACCTGGGAAGACTATTAAGTCGTACTCACTACTCACTCTGCTGTCTATGACTACGTCTAAGCCAATCCTTCTAAGTGCTGAGGCTATACTGAATAAGTTACCAACACCGTAATCTACTATTAAAGTCTTCACTTACGCCTCCTCCTCAACTCCTCGTAAACCTCATCTAATGTTACACCGTTCAATGCTAGAAGTACTAGTAAGTGGTAGAGAAGGTCGGCAACTTCGTAGATCAACCTATCTTTAGATTCTGAGAGGGAGGCTACCACTACCTCCAATGCCTCCTCACCGAATTTCCTAGTAACGTATGTATTACCCCTACTAACTATGTGTGCTGTATAGCTTTCAGGAGGTTTCCTAGCAATTCTATCCATAATTACTTCATAGAGTTCTTCAAGTACGTCCATAGGTGATCTCCACACTCCTACCATGTATTGGGAAACCCTCATAACTGGCTAATACTCGCACAGCCCTCAACAACTCCTTAGTAGGGCTTCCATCAGCTATTATAATAGCTTTAAGGAAGTCGTACACGCTTAAACCCCCTCTAAACCTGGCTGAGGCATTAGTGGGTAGGATGTGATTAGGTCCTAAGTAATCAATTAAGGCTGAAGGAGTCCTCCCTACAGAGATCGCACCTACGTTCTCAACCCTACTTATCAGAGTGTATGGGTCCCTCACACGAAGTGAGAGGTGCTCAGGCGCTAACTCGTTCACAACTTCAATAGCGTGTTCAAGGCTGTCGACCTTAATTAAGAAGTAAGTATTCGGTCCGCCTTCTAAGCACTTCTCTACGTAGTTTAATAAGGGATCATACGTCGTGAGTAGGGCAATGACTGACGTGGTTCCATGTTCTGCTTGAGCCTCCATATCCACGCATACTTCATCCGGGTTGGCTGTTTCATCAGCAACAACTACTAATTCTGTAGGGCCTTCTATACCGTCTATTGAGACAATGCCTTGGAGTAGGAACTTAGCTACTTGTACGTAGATATTGCCAGGACCTACTATCTTATCTACCTTATCAACGCTTTCAGTACCGTACGCCATAGCAGCAATTATCTGCGCCCCACCAACGCGGTAAACCTTACGCACGTCTAGCTTAAGTGCTAGGTAAGCGATTGCTGAATCTACGCTCCCATCCTTTCTTGGAGGAGTTGCCACATATAGCTTCTTAACACCTGCGACCTTAGCGGGAACTGCGGCCATGAGTAGTGTTGAGGGATACGCCTTACGACCCCCCGGGACGTAGATACCAACACTGCTTAGAGGCTTCCATATAATGCCCGATGATAGTCCACCTACCCTCACCATTAAGTCCTTAGGTAGGGACTGCTTATTCAACGTTATTAGATGCTCGTATATTAGGTCTATAGAGCTTCTTACCTCATGGTGTAAGGATTCTGATAAATTGCTGAGTTCTTCAAGACTTACAACAACATCCTTTATTAAGACTCCGTCGAATTTCTTAGTCAGCTCTATTAGTCCTAAATCGCCGTAAGTCCTCACATACTCTACTATTCCCCTAACATAGTTTAAGTATGTAGTAATGTCTTGACGTCTTAAAGCGTATAACTCATCTAAAGACTTAATGATAACTATAGTCTCACCTCAACGTTAAGACTCTTAAGATAGGATTTTAACTCGTAAATCCTTATTACGCCATCGTGGAAGACCCCAGCCGCTAATGCAGCATCAGCCCTGCCTAGAGTTAGGACTTCGTAGAAATGTCTTAAGCAACCGGCACCACCACTCGCTATGACCGGGATGTTAATAGCTTCAGATACAGTTTTAGTGAGCTCGATGTCATACCCCATCCTCGTACCATCCCTATCAATACTTGTGAGTAGGACCTCACCAGCACCTAATCTTTCCGCAGTTACCGCCCACTCCCTTACCTCTAAGTTAGTAGTAGTAGTGCCAGACCTAATGTAAACTAGGTACCTATCCTCGACTTTCTTAGCATCTATTGCTACTACTATAGATTGGGAGCCGAATTCCATAGACGCCTTACTAATTAATTCCCTATCTTCAACTGCTGCCGTATTTATGCTTACCTTATCCGCGCCTGAGGATAGAGCTTGTGAGATGTCGTCTAAACTCCTTAAACCTCCCCCCACCGTCAACGGTATGGTTAACACGCTTGCTGTGTCCTTAACGACGTTAAATAACGTACGTCTTCCCTCAATACTCGCCGTAATATCTAGGAAGACTATCTCATCAGCACCTTCATCCTCATACCTAGAAGCTAGTTCAACAGGGTCCCCCTTATCCTTGAGATCTGCGAATCTAACTCCCTTAACAACCCTACCATTTCTAACATCTAAACATGGGATTATTCTCTTAGCAGTCATAGCGACCCCTTAACACTCCTCACTGATGTACCAACTATCCTCGACGCTTCATACAACGTCATTCCAAGACCTTTAAACGTTGCCTCAATTACGTGGTGGGTATTCGCACCCCTTAGCCGTATTAAGTGTATGGTCACCCCCGAAGTCCTAGCTAGGGATTCGAAGAAGTGTTGTACGTTTTCTGTGGATAACCCTCCGATCGACTCTCTACTGAGCTTGAGATCTGCGTAACATCCACCTCTCCCTGAAATATCAATAGCGACTAACACTAAAGCATCGTCCATCGGGACTGCCATAGATGAATACCTCTTAATACCGGCTTTATCGCCTAAGGCTTCTTTAAACACCTCACCTAAGGTGATGGCTGTATCCTCAACTACGTGGTGGTCATCTAGTCCGAGCTTATCTATAGTCTTAACCGTTGCTGTGGAGTTCATATAGTATAGGAGTGAGGTAAGCATGTGATTGAAGAACGGTATGGGTGTGGATACGTCTATAGGCCCTACCTCATCTATGTTGAGGAATACCTCAACCAACGTTTCGTTGGTTTCCCTCTTCCTACGCGCACTTCTAGACATACTTAACACCTGCTAGAGAACCTCTGTATATAGCCATCCCAACGATAGCATAGTCTATACCTACCTCCTTTAAGAACCTTAAATCATCTAGACCTGATATACCTCCAGCATATTCCTTCAAGCCGCGGACCCTCACCACAAGGTTCTGAATCTTTCTATCAACCCCTCCCACAGTTCCCTCACTCCCTATGTAAGTGAAGACAACACCTAATACATTATAATTATTTACATCGTTTAGAGCCTCATCAACATGCACTCCTCTCCCCACCCACCCTCTAGTCCTTACGATTAGGTTTTCATCATAGTCAACAGCTATTAAGATCTTCTCACCACCCACTAAGCTCACTAACTCTTCAAATAGTCGGCGGTTTTCATAGAACATCGTTGATATGACTATAGATGAAGCGCCATAGGAAAGTAGTCGTTGAGCCTTCATACAATTTCTAATACCCCCACCGACTTGCACCCATTTAAACCCTAAGGTCGTTAAGACCTTCACTACATCTTCGTTATCACCGTGGCCTTCAGCTGCGTCTAAATCAACGATGTGAAGTGCTTCATAACCTAATTCGTAGAGTTTCTCACCGACCTTAATGGGGTCCCCTACAACTAGTTCTGAACCTCTAACGCCTTTAACCCTCTTTACCGCTTTACCGGAGCTTAAATCAATGCTTGGGACTATCTTCACTCAATCACCTTCTCAATATCAACTATTACTAAGTCCTTACCGCCATACGCCTTAACCTTAGCGACAACTTCGGGTAGTACGTCATCGCTGACTACTGTAATTACTTCCCAGACATCATGCCTACTTAGCTTAGTAATAGCTGGTGCTAACATTGCCGGTAGGACTGATAGGATGTTAGCTAGCTTATCGTCTGGGACGTTCATAAATACTAGCTTCTTACCCTTAGCAGCTACAACTCCTTTAATCATCGTTACGACGAGGTTTAACTCCTCAGCTGTAGGGCTTCTCATCCAATCTTTAGGTGCGATGAGGGTAGCGTAGGTCTCCATGATAACGTCAAGTATTTTAAGCCCATGCAACTTAAGTGTTGTCCCAGTGCTTGTAACGTCGATTACAGCATCGGCAGCCCCTAAGTAAGGCATTACCTCTGCAGCACCGCTAATCCTTATAAGCCTAGCTCTTAACTTCTTACTTCTGAGGTAATTCATAGCTATGTTATAGTATTTAGTAGCTATCCTAATATCCTGAGGTAATTCATCAACGCTTTTAACATTCCATGACTGAGGAACCGCTAGGACTATCTTCGCATACCCGAAGTCCAATCTCAGTAATTCCGTAACGGATGTATTACTCTCAACTACGTAGTCATGGCCGGTTATACCTAAATCCGCTCCACCACTCTCAACTACATATGGTATGTCCTCAGGTCTAACCATGATTAACTCAACGTTATTCCAGCTTGTGGGAACTACGAGCGCCCTCTCATCCATTGAAAGAGGTTTAACACCAGCTAGCTGGAGTAAGTTTATAGTGGGTTGTTGAAGTCTTCCTTTATTGGGTATGGCGATCCTCATACAGAACCACTTTCACCTAAAACTTTAATGAACTTAGCACATTGTTCTTCAGAACCTACTGAAACCCTGTAAAGGTCCTCACCAACTGCTTTAATAGCTATACCGTGCCTTAGTAGTAGGCTCCTGAGGTCTCTAGAATCACGTATTAAGATGAAGTTAGTTAGGGAGTTATAGCTTCTAATTCCTAACCTCCTAAGCTCTCTTAACATTAAATCCCTATTCCTCTTAATAACGTCTACAACGGTTTTAACGTAGGATGGGTCTCTTAAAGCTGCCACACCTGCTGCTAGTGAGGGTAGTGGGATGTCGAACGGTGTGTATTCCTTGCTCAACGCCTCGATGACTTCAGGACTACTTACCAAGTAACCTAATCTAAACCCAGCGAGTGAGAATGCCTTACTCATGCTTCTAGAGACTATGATGTTAGGATAGTCACGAATTAGCGGTACTGCAGTATATTCTGAGAATTCGAAGTAGGTTTCATCAATTAGTAAGAAACCCTTAACAGCCTCAGCTAGCTCTGAAATCAACTTGAAATCCCCTTTAAGTATTGGAGAACCAGTCGGGTTGTTCGGGTCGTCAACAACTACTAGATCTGCATTCTTAGCCTTTACGATTAGCTCGGTTAGATCTAAACACCACCAATCACCGCATTCTTCAAGGTTGACCACATCCTTCTTAAGACCCCTCGTTGACGTAAACACGTCGAACATGCTGTAAGTAGGTTGTAGCAGTAGGACTCTATCACCAGGTTCTAAGAGGCCGTGGAAAACAGCTCTTAACGCGCTATCACCCCCGGCATATGGGAACACGCTCTCCACATCTACACCAACATAATCAGCAATTAACTCTCTAAACTCCCTGAATAGCTTAGAGTTTATGTACAGGTTGCCGTGGTGAAGTACCTCAGCAACGTATTCTAACACATGTTTAGGTGGTGGTATAGGTGATTCGTTTAGATGTAATCTAATGTTGGCGTCAACATCACTAAATGAGTAACCCTTAGAATTTAGTAGCCACGGTTTTATCCTACTAATGACAGACTTACATGCAATTCAAGGTCCCAGATGGGATTAACACTAGGGTTTAAAAGCTTATGATACGTAGGTGCTATTGATTTATAAGCTTATTACTAGATATACATTCGGTGTTGGTCTTGATCTCATCGCAGGATTTCTGGTCTGCCCCATTTACTAAATCGGGTAAATCATCCCTCGTACCTAAAGGTCCTTGGATGTATGCTATGACAGGCATTGGTGTTTACTACAAAGCAGATCCTTCACTACTTAACGACGTAGTTCCCAAGCCTTTGAAGGTAGTAGATGGTGATATGTTTTCATATCTAACGGAGATAGTTTCGTGGAGTCCTAATGCAGTAGAGTTAGCTGTTGAAGCACCAGAACAACTACAGTATAGTGAGGGTGCGTTCTTCGTTAAGGTGGACTACAATGGTAAGAACTACCTCTACTGTCCTTATATGTGGGTTGATAACGACCTATCCTTGTTGAGGGGTTTACTCGCTGGTTGGCCGAAGAAGTTAGCTAAGATAGCTATAACTAGGCTCCACCCGTTATTACCTCCCTTAGAGAGGCCTAAGAAGGGCTTGAAGGTAGGTGGTTATCTAGCAAGGGCTGGATCTACGCTATATAGAATAAAGGTTGAATTAACGAGTGATACGGAAAGTGATAGAGTCCCCCTACTCTCCGAGTATTCCTTCATATTACCGAGGTATTTCGCAGGGGTTGCACCAGGTCTAACTACCGTCAACGAGTTAGTAGAATTTGAAGGTGAGGCAGTAGTGAGGTCGTGGGAGGGTTTAGGACACATAGATGTAATAGGAGGTGTTAATGATGAGCTATACTTCTTCAAGCCTGTTTCAGAGGTTAGGGGGTTCTACTTCCTCCTACTACTTAAGGTAAGAGGTCTTAGAAACTTGGGCATGGTTGAAGGTTTTTAATCCAGTTAAGTTAAAGTATACATTTATCCTAGATTTCATTAGGTGTTTAATACTGGAAGTAAATTTCTTCCCTTACGATTCCTTCAGACCGGGGCAGAGGGAGACCTTAAGGACTTGTGATGAATTGCTTAGAACTTCTAAGGTGTTGATTTTAAAGGCCCCAACAGGATTTGGTAAGACATCAGTAGCAATAACGTTAGGTGTGTCTAGGGCTCCGGCAATACATTCTGTGAGAACTAGGAATGAGATCACACCAGTTTTAAGGGACCTTACCCTACTGCGGAGAAAGTTAAGCGATTTGAAGTTCTCCTTCATACACTCAGCGCATAATATGTGTCCTCTAATAAGGACTGGCGGTGTAGAAGCTGAGGACTTCTGGATAAACTGCCACTTCCTCAGGGATTTAGGAAGGTGTGAATACTTCGAAATATCTAAGTCCGTAGTTTTAAGTGATGTTGAGTCGATAATATGTTCTAGTAATAATCACGTAGATGTGATTAGAAGCATAGTTAGAATTCTTAAGGCGTGTCCTTACTTCACACTCGTTAGACTAGCACTTCAATCAGACTACGTAGTGGTAACGTATCCATACGTCTTCACCAAAGAGCTTTTCGAGAGTTTGTTTCAGGAACGTGGGATGGCTGACTACTCGTTAATAGTGGATGAAGCCCACATGTTTGTAGACCCAGCTACTATATATTCGTACGAGGTTTCAGAGTCTAAGATTAGAATAGCTGCTGACGAGGTTGTAAGGTACTTAGGAGGTGATGACCGTGTCGAAGGACTTCTTAACAGGTTATTAGAAGTTGCATCTAGTAAATCATTAGCTAGTGGTTTATGTTTGATAAGGGATGAGGAGTTAGGTCTTAATGACGAGCTGGTAGAGTATGTAATTATTAAAGCGTTAGAGGTGAAGAGAGCAGTCCTAAATGAATTGTTGAGAAGTGGGGCATCTCTCTCATCAGTAGTGAATAGTAGGGTGGCGATGGTTAAAGTCGCCACTCTCCTATCAAGGCTAACTGATAGTAGGTTTAAACTCTTCACGTATAGGTATGGTGATGAGCACTACTTCGTAACTACTGCAGTAGATCATGAGGTGATTAAGGAGGTCTTAAACTCATATAAGCTTGTTATCATGATGTCTGGGACGCCGCCGCCTAAGGAATTTGTTGAAAGGGTTTTGAGATTGGAAGGCGTTACCTACGTAGATGCTTTGGAGTTAGGTGCTAAGTCACCTTATGATAATATAGCGTTATTACTGACTACCCAACTAACTTCTAAGTTTGAGGCTAGGGATGAGTCAATGTATGAACTTTACTCTCAGTACATTAGGGTGGTAGATAAGTTTATTAAGGGTGTTAAACTAGTCGTCTACCCTAGCTACGAATTCATGAACAACGTCATTAAGTACTTAGGAAAGGGGTTTACCGAGCGTAGGGATACTACTATTGAAGACCTTATGAAGTCCCTCAGCAGTAATATGTTGATACACGCAGTTGCGGGAGGTAAATTATGTGAGGGGGTGGAAGTAACCCGAGCTGGTAGGTCTTTAATTAGCTGTGTGTTTGTGGCTGGAGTACCATATCCTCAAGGAGATGATTACCTTAAGGAGGTGTTAAGACATTTAATTTTAAAGGTATCGCTATCGGAGGCTAAGGATTACGTATATAATTTAAATGCGTCGATAAAGACCCTACAGGCTATAGGTAGGTCTATTAGGTCTGAAGGCGATTCAGCATTAGTGGTATTAGGTGATAGGAGATTCCTTTATAGAAGTCTGAGGAAGTACCTCACCTTAAGGATGTTTAAATTTGTTAGGAATTTAAAAGAATTTGAATTCTACGTAGAGAGATTGGCCGAAGAGCTCATGCTCTAAGACTTAAATGAATTACTTCAAGGTTAGGTGGAATAGGTCCTCAGCTCATGGGAGTGTAATCACCGCTCATCTCCTTCCGGTTACATCATCTTGTCGGAAGCTTAGGGAAGCTCACACCCTTTTAATTCATACTACCTAATTACCATACATGAAATAGGTGAGTTTATAATTACGGATAGCGCCGTACTACCGATAATTATTTGTTCTGAGATAGTTCTACCTCTAGCCCCTATGGTTATTAAGTCATAGCCCCCCTCAAATACCTCTTCTAATATCTTACTTACTACGCTTTCATTAGAGTTTCTTAATTCTTTTACCTTAATGCTTATTTCAACTCCCGCCTTACGGGCCCTACTTCTCACTTCCTCAGAAACTTCCTCAACGTTTATGTTCTTATCATTTACTACTAGTGCTGTTATTTTGGAACCGTATCTCTTAGCGAAGTCTAATGAGACGTCAAGGGCTTTTAAGCTCCCAGCACTACCGTCGATAGGTACTAATATCCTCCTAAACATGAAGCTTATCATGTATGTAGGTTCTCTGTAGTAAGTCATTTTTAATTACCTCCCTCACCTTGTAGCATTTTTTGAGTAGTGAAAAACTTTTTGGTTGATTCTACAAGTGCGTTTATTGCTGGTAGGGGCTCACCTGATAGGTATATGAGTAATGCACCACCACCTGTTGATACGTGGAGATTATGTCTGCTGTCCTCGCTGACCATAGCGCCTAAGTGGCCGCCCCCTATTATGACGAATGCATCGCTACGGAGTGCCGCATTTAGTAGTTCTATAGTGCCTTTCCGGAATCTACTGTCCTCTACGTAGCCGGCAGGTCCTCTCATCACTATCAGTCTTGAATCCTTAATCAGCTCTGAGTACATTGAAATAGTATACGAACCTATATCTAATGCTTTACCACTTAAGTTATATACGGATTCCTCCCTCACATTACCGTCAGATGTTAATACCACGTAATCGTATGGAGTTTCTACTGGGGCACCGGATAGTATGAGCTTCCTAGCCCTCGGGATGAGTGTGAGCAACCCTTTTGATTCAAGAACCTTCATAGAATCATCACTTATCCTACCGCCCTTAGCTACGTGGAGAAAGAGCCCTACCAGACCTACTGTTAAGATCCTATCAGCTACTTTATTCTTAGTTAGGAATTCAATAATCTTTATAGTGTCTTGAACTTTAGCACCCCCCAGTAGGAATAGTCTGGGACCTTCACTTGCTTCGAAGACCTTGCTCAGAGCGTTTAATTCCTTCTTCATAACATTACCTATAAGTGAGGGTAATACCATAGGGAATCCCACAATACTTGGCTGACTCCTATGAGCTGTAGCGAACGCATCAAATACGAAGTAGTCGAAATGTGGTGCGAGTCTACGGACTAAGTAAGTCTTAGCTTGAACTTCGGGGACAGCCTCAATGATTTCCTCAGATACGAGCCTTAAGTTATCTAGTAATAGTACTTCACCAGGCCTTAACTTAGAGATTTCATTAATTGCTGTCGGACCTATAACGTCTGGTACGAACTTAACATCAGTCCCTAAGTACTTACTAAGTATTTCACTATGCTTCTCAAGGGTTACGAAGTCATCCTCTCCAGGCCTACCCTGATGTGATATCAAAACTACTGAGGCACCACGTTCCACAGCTTCTTTAATAGTAGTCACATGTGATTTTATCCTAGAATCATCTAAGATCTCACCGTTAGTTCCTATAGGGCAGTTGAAGTCAACGCGTATCAGAAGTCTCTTTCCGCCTATATCGACATCAGATATGGAGAGCAGCCTAGGTAGCTTCATTTAAACTACCACTCCTTAATAAAATTCAGCTAAAATAAACCTTCTATTATGTTTGAAACGTAGTTAGAGTGTAGTTCTATTACAATCCGAAAGCCTCGTACTTTAGGGTGGGGAGGAGGTCAGTTATGGTTCGGTGCTTAGTAAGCTGTCATAATTAATTGTAGTTTGTTTATAATCTTACTAATTAATTCATCACTACTACTTGCTAAGGCGTATAGGCCGTATGGGCTGTACTCCACCTCACTACAGTCCCATGTGAAGACCTTTGCTGAGGGAACCACCTTACCTACGTAATTGTTAGTTAAACCCCCCTCCGCTATAGATATGAGGTAGACTCCGCCTCCCACTTCAACTACTAGTAGGATGCAACCACGGCTTTTAACTCTCTTAACCTTCGTAGCACCTAAATCCTTTAAAGCAGCTTCTAAGGCATCAAGCATCGTACAACCAGGGTATCTATCTATTTAAAGTTTAAAACACTTTACTCATAGTGTGGTGGGACTATTAGCGTAGATAGACTTATGGAGTGGTTGTCATGGTTTGGCGAATTAGTAACTATGAACGTAAGAATTTCTAGGGAATGTGCCGGACTATGCGCAGACCTATCACAAAAGTATCTAACCATCCTCACAGCTCTGGAATTAACTAACTTCTGCAAGTACTTAGGCCATCACTCAGAAAGCTCATGCTATGACGACGTCCTCAAAGTATGTGGTGATGAAGTAGTTCAGAATATATCAAAAATCGTGAGCGTCGGTAAGGACTTAAGCAACGGTAAGAATGTAGAGCTAAGCATCTTAAAAACCTTTAACATTAAACTACCTGAAATCTACCTATGTCTTTCAAGAATTGCCGCTACCTACATATCGAGTAGAGATTTATAGGAAGTTTTCACTAACTCTTAAATAATGACGACTTCTAATTAAATAATGCATCAAAATCCTACTCAACGTAGTTTCTTCTTATCTTTCAGTTTCCGTTCCTCGCCCTAGGTCTCTGTGGGTTTTCCTTTTAGTGTTTTAAGACTTCATCATCTGAATAGTCTTAAACCCTAAGGTCTATGTAGGGGAGATTGGTGGTTTTACTCAGCTTCTCATTACAGAATCCTACTTTCTATTAAATGATATTTGCTACGATCCTACAATACATTTCCTAAATTTCTTGGGGGATTTAAGTATGTCCGTTCCTCCATCTTCACTCAGTTAGGTATGTTGAACGTTGTTGCCTTAGTTTAATGTTCTTTGAGGTTTTGAACTTAGGGTAAGCCGTCTCCAATATTACTTTACGACTCAACTAATTTATGATAAGTGTCCCTTTGGTAGCTGGGAGTAAGAGTTAGGAGTGTTTGAACAATTCTAGTATTGTGTCTCGGTAGATCTTAGCCCCTATTTCAAGTTCCTCTATGCTTATCTCTTCGTTATTGCTGTGTGAGAGTTCTGGCCTGCCCGGCCCGTAACTAACTATGTTGTTTGTCAATACGGCGAGTAGGTTCATATCGCTTGTTCCTAGTTTTATTGCTGGTGATGGCTTTAAGCCGTTTTTAATTATAGCTCTGATTAGTGCTCTAACTATTGGTAGGTTGATACTTACTTTTATGGGGGGTGTTTCATCTATTACTTCGTAGGTGCAGTGGTTTGATAGGTAGTTATTGATTTCAGCTTTTACTTCCTCAATATTCAGACCTATGGGTATCCTCACATCTACTATTCCCTCACATTCTCTGGGGATTACGCTAAATGGTTCCCCACCGTAGATGTAGTTTATGCCGATGCTTAAATGGCGGTCGATTTTACTTAATTCTCTCATCTTTAACCAAGACTTCATGAACTCCTCAATAGCTGATACACCGCCTTCAGGGTTGGATGAATGTCCTCCACTACCGTAGCACTTAACACGTAGTTTGATACTACCTCTATACCCTATGACAACTCCATCACATCCTGATGGTTCGCCAATAACTATTGCTGACGGCTTCACACCTTTCTTGATTAAGGCTCTCGCACCGGGGCTCCTACCCTCCTCACCAACTAATGCTGCAACACTTACCCTAACCTCTTCATTTTTTAAGTATTTAAACGCTTCAAGAGCTCCTACAGTCATAGCTACTAAAGGACCTTTAGCATCTACAGCTCCTCGTCCTCTGAAGATCTTACCGTCAAATGATACTGGTAGCTCCCCTGGAACTGTGTCTATATGTCCTGCAAGAAGTAGCCACTTACTCCCACTCCCATAGTTTAATATGGCATTTCCCACTTCATCAATGATTACCTCTCCCACACCTACCGAGCCTACAATATCGGCGTACTTCCTTACAGCGTTTGACTCCATACCTGTAGGGCTGTACGCCTTAAGTAGTTCCAACATTAACTCTTCTAGTAAGTTCCTCATTTAAACACCTGCTCATCACTGATACTAACATGTTAATGTCTTCCTCATTTATTAAATAAGGTGGGAGTAGTCTAACGACTGTAGTGCCTGCTTTTAATGCTAGTATGCCGTTTCTTTGAAGACATTCGATCACGTTCTTAGGGTCGAACCTCAACTCCACTCCAACCATTAACCCTAAGCCCCTCACATCCCTAACTACTTTAATGTCTCTAACAGTATTTACTAACCCATCCATTAGTAACTTACCAGCACTCCTAGCCTTACCTGCAACGTCATCACCTACAATCACATCCACACCAGCCTTAATAGCTGCTAGGGCTAGGGGGTTAGCACCGAATGTAGAGCCATGATCCCCCTCCCCCACTTTACCGCCCACCTCATCCGATAAGAAGGCAACCGATACTGGGAAACCACCTCCTAATGCCTTACCTGCAAGCATTATATCGCCGTAAACTCCGAATGCGTCTGAAGCCCATATACTGCCCGTCCTACCACACCCTGTCTGAATTTCATCAACTATTAGTAGGACCCCCCTCTCCTCAGTAATCTGTCTAAGAGCTTTCATGAATTCGTAAGTCGCTGGGTTAACACCACCCTCACCCTGCACAGGCTCTACTATTACTGCGGCTACCTCATCGTTTATGGCTTTATCTAGGGAGCTTACGTCGTTGTACTTTAGGAATTCCACATCACCTATGAGAGGTTTGAAGGGCTCTCTATACTTGGGGTTCCACGTAACGGATATGGCGCCGAAGGTACGGCCGTGGAAGGAGTTAATAAATGAGATAAACTTAGTTTTCTTCCGCACCTTCCTAGCAACCTTTAATGAGAAATCAACGCATTCAGAACCTGAGTTTAATATGTAAACATAGCTGTACTTACTGGGGACTATCCTCTCTAGGGATTTAACAGCCTCATCCCTTAAATCGCTTTCGTAGGATGTTGAGAGCGTGATTATAGAGTCTAACTGTTCCCTCAACGCTTTAACTATCTTAGGGTTTCTATGCCCTAAGAACGCAACTCCATGACCTGTGTGGCAGTCTAAGTATTTATTACCGTTGGAATCCCAGACGTACTGCCCCTCACCCCTTACTATCTTAATTCCTCTAGAGCCATATAGGTTTAAGTATTTAAGGGGCATTAACGCTTCACCAAAGAAGAAATATACTCTAAGACCTTACGCGTTAGGTCGTAGCCTGTAACAGCTACGGTATTCCTAAACTCCGTTACTGCGTTGACTTCGTTAACTAAGTAGCCCCTTTCAGGGTCTTCAAATACGTCTATGCCGAGGAAGTGTCCCTTAACTGCTTTAGCAGCTCTTAACGCTACCTCCTCTAGCTCAGGATCTACACGTGCTGTAACAGCTTTCCCACCCCTCGCAGTATTCGTTATCCAGTGACTGCTATATCTGTATATTGCTACGGGAACTTCATCACCTACGGTGAACACTCTGATATCCCTGCCAGGCTTCTTTACAAATTCTTGAATGTAGTAAATACTATAGAGAGGGTTATGCATGTAACTCCTATGCTCTACGATAGTCCTCATATCCTCCTCATCATCTATCAATGCCAGCAACCTACCCCAACTACCGTAAATGGGTTTAATAACGAAGGGGTAGCCCAACCTCTCAGCAACTTTAGGTACTACGTCATGGTTGAATGCCACGTACGTGTTGGGTACAGGCACCTTATTCCTAATTAGGAGTGAGGTTGTCCATAGCTTATCCTGGCAAACCATGATTGTATGTGAGTTATTAATTACGTCTAATCCGTAGGACTCAGCTAGGATTGTCGACTCTAACGAATTATAAAAGCTAACACATCTCTGGAGACCTATATCAGCCTTACTAAAACCTAGAGAATCGTCATTACCTACCCTACCATGGAGGGTTGGTACGTGGACTGGGATTAAATCAATATCTAGTTTCTTCGAAGTCTCTATGAACGACTTCTCCTCCCAACGGAGGACATCGTAAAGCAGTAATATACTTACTCTCCCCAATCTTCCCTCACACCTTCTAAGGGTCTTAACTTAACGCTACCGCCCTCACTTACTACCTCTAAGGTAATTCCGCAATCATGATCTATTAACTCCCCGGGTAAGGCATCATCGGGTACTTCAACCTCACCACCGCATATAGGACATTTAATTATCACTTACCGACACCAAGGATAGCTTCTCCAGTACGTAGTTTATAAAATTATTCGTAGACCTTCTAATAATTTATTTGAACAAACATATACGTATTTCAAACTCATTCATTTAAGTAGGTGCGAAATTAAGCGTTACAAGTACGCTTAGAAACAGCGTTCGTCGTAGTTACTTACATGCCCTTCCTAATCGTGATTATTAGATAATTTTTCAAGATGTTCCAGCAATCTAATTAAATAAAATTTGATTAAAGCTTTTAAATGGTTGCAACCATTATTACGATACGTGAGGGTCTGTAGAGAAGAATGTGGGTGGTGGTCCAGATTAAACTGGCTTGATATGGAATACGGTATTAGGGTATTTAGGAGGGTGTTAAGCTAGAAATGACTTACTACATAGCTGTTGATATTATAAGACATGATGAGAAGTTGATAATTGAAGCCTTCAAGAATTTAGGTATTAATGCTGTAGTCATCAAAGTAGATAGTGAGTTACTCCCCCTAGTAGATAGTAAGACTTTAGAAGGTAGTTTAGTTGTCGTAAGACCTCTATCAGCGTATAATGCTATTTACTCAGCTGTAGCCTTTGAGTCCATGGGTGCTTTAACGGTAAACTCTTCTAAAACTCTCTACTTATGTAATGATAAGATTCTCACGTATGGTTGCCTCATACGTGAGGGTCTTAAAGTACCTAAGACATATATAGCTCTCTCATCATCACCTCTTCAAACAGTTAGTAGTAGGTTGCAGTTCCCACTTATAGATAAGCCACCTATAGGGAGTTGGGGTAGGTTAGTCAGCTATGTTAGGGATAGCGTTGATTTGAAAATGATTTCAGAGCATAGAGAGTTCATGGGACCCCTCCTGAAAACGCATGTCGTGCAGGAGGTTATAGGCTTAGGAAAGGACCTACGGTGTATCGTTATTGGTGATGAAGTTTTAGGTTGTATGATGAGGAAGGCTTCTGATGGGGAGTGGAGGAGTAACGTAGCATTAGGTGGTACGGTTGAGAGATACCCAGTAGACGGTGAGGTCGCGGAACTAGCTATTAGGGCTTCTAAGGCTGTGGGGGCGGAATTCGCTGGTGTAGACCTCCTGATAGGTGATGGGTACTACGTTAATGAGGTTAATGGGGTCCCAGAGTTTAAGGGCTTTATAAAAGCTACAGGTATTAAAGTTCATGAACACTTAGTTAAGTATTTAGTGAGTAGTAGTAAGAGGTGAGTAGTCTGGTTTTTAAGGTAGGGGTTGTAGGAGCTTCAGGTTATACTGGAGGGGAGTTGCTGAGGATATTAGCTAATCACCCAGAGGTTGAGGTAGTATACGCCACTTCTAGAGAGTATTCGGGAAAGCCCCTTTACTACGTACACTACAACTTAAGGGGTTATTATAAGGGGCTTAAATTCGTTGAATTCAGTATTGATGGAGTCTCTAAGAACTGTGATGTAGTATTCCTAGCATTACCTCATGGAGTCTCAGTTAATTACGTCCCTAAACTCCTTGAAGTAGGTATTAAGGTCGTAGATTTAAGTGCTGACTTCAGGTTGAAGGACCCTAAACTATATAAGTTATGGTATGATTTTGAGCACCCCTATCCAGACCTCCTAAGCAAGGCTGTCTACGGGCTGCCCGAGATCCATAGGCATGAGATCAGAAATGCTAGTCTAATAGCATCACCTGGCTGTAACGCGACTGCAGTGATAATCTCATTACTACCGATAGCTAGGGCTGGTATTGCCGACCTGAGTAGAGTGGTTGCTGATGTTAAAGCAGGTAGTAGTGAGGGTGGTTCGAAACCCACTCAAGCCTCACACCATCCTGAGAGGGAGGGAGCTATAAGGCCTTACGAAGCTGAGGGACATAGGCATGCTGCTGAGGTTGAACAGGAGTTAACTAATATCTCAGGAAGTGAGGTTAGGGTTACCTTAATACCTCACGCAGTAAGCAGTGTTAGAGGTGTTCTCTCATCGACCCATCTATGGCTCAATAAGGATGTGAGTGATATAGACTTAATGAAGTTATTCGTTCAGACGTACTCCAAAGAACCTTTCGTTAGGTTTGTCAGGACACTACCTCCAGGGTATCCAGACCCTAAGTACGTAGTGGGTAGTAATTACGTAGATGTTAGCTATGCTGTGGAGAGGAGGGTGGGGAGATTAACGACGTTTGCAGCAATAGATAACCTGGTTAAGGGGGCGGCAGGGCAGGCCGTTCAAGCATTTAACATTATGATGGGTGTTAATGAGGAATTAGGTCTTAAATACCCACCTTTAAAACCTTAGTCTAGGAGTTAGAGCAATGTACGTTGTTAAAGTTGGGGGTAAGGTGCTGGAGAAGAACCTGCTTGGAGTGGTTGAGAGCGTCAGTAGGGAGGCCTCTAAGACCCCTATGGTGTTAGTACATGGTGGTGGGAACGTAGTTACAGAGTATTGCAGGAGGTTAGGTATTGAGCCTAAATTCGTGACCTCACCTGAGGGTATTAGGAGCAGGTATACTGATAGGGACGAGCTTGAAGTATATGTAATGGTTATGGCTGGGAAGTTGAATAAGGGAATAGTAGCTAGTCTGATATCTAAGGGGGTTAAAGCTGTAGGTATTACAGGAGCTGACGGACCTACGTTAATTGCTGAAAGGAAGAAGAGGATAGTAATTATTGATGAGAGGGGTAGGAAAAGAGTTATTGATGGGGGCTATACTGGGAGGGTAGTCAGCGTTAATTCTAACTTATTGAGGACTTTCTTAGGGAGTGGTTATACTGTCGTAGTAGCTCCTATAGCAGTAGATGTGGATGGGAATATGTTAAACGTTGATGCAGATCAAGTAGCGTTTAACATCTCATCAACCCTTAAGGTCGATAAACTAGTAATCCTGACCGATGTTCCAGGAGTCCTCATAAATGGTGAGGTATTAAAGCGTATTAAGGCTGACGAAGTTGAGGAAATGGTTAGTAAAGGTATGGTAGGTGCTGGTATGAATAGAAAGTTAATAGAGGCAGCGAATAGTGTGAGGAGTGGTGTGGGTGAGGTGGTAATAGCATCCGGGCTTGTTGAAGACCCGTTGGGTGAGGTTTTAAAGGGGAGTGGTACGGTGGTTAGCAAATGAGCCGACGTGAAGTAGTGTTAGATGATGTAGACGTTAAGATTTTAAGCATATTGAGGGAGAATGCGAGGACCCCGTATACCGAGATGGCTAGGGAGTTAAAGCTTAGTGAGTCAGCAATTCGTAAGAGGATTAATAGGTTGGCTAAAGCGGGAGTTATTAGGAGGTTTACAATAGATTATAGCATTAGTAATGAGATCAGAGCTATAATACTAGTTAAGACTCAGCCGCCGACCCCGGTACCAGAAGTTTCTAAAAACTTAATTAAAGTCCCATGTACTGATAGGCTCTACGAGATAACCGGTGAGTATGATATAGTAGTAGTTGGCGTGGCTACGGACATACCAAGCCTGAATAAATGTATAGACGATATAAGAAATACTAAAGGCGTAGTATCAACTAATTCTATGGTGGTGTTGAGGTCCTGGCCTTAGAGTGCTAGGTGCCTTACTTAGGGCTCCCTGATTTTACAGTTAACTTATTAATCAGATTGCATATAAATTTCTGTGTTACTGATGATTGAAGGTAAATTATCGTTAAAGCTAGTGATGAATTTAGTGAACGTTAAAGCATCGGAATTCATCTGCGATGTGATAACATTATTTGAAGGTGTTGGGAGGGTAGTCTCATTTGATAAACTAGCTGAGTCATCAGCACTGATTAGGATTGGAGCTGTAGATCTCGTACTTATAGGAGGTTCGGGTGGTGTGGTTAGAGTTGAGTTCATCATGGATAACATTAAGCCGTTAAGCGGGTTTAATGACTTACTAAACACTTTCAAAAAATTATTGAGCCTCCTACCCTCTGGGGGTGAGACCTTGAAGAATTTAGAATTAATCAGTAGTTACGAAACTTACATACCTCTTACAAATACTCCGGACTATAAATCAGCAAACATATCTAAAGTGTTAAGCGGTTTCGGTATCTCAGTTAATGAAGTAAATTTCGAATCTTTAGATGGTGCAGGACTACTAACTGCTTCAGGTACCTACGTAGTTGGGGGTTTAGGTGTGGTTAAAATAATTCATACTACGTTGTCGAGGAATTATGCCGTGAGGAGTTCCCTCACCATGAGTAAGAACGTTAGCATATCGGATATTAATGACCAAACCATTAAGAAACTATTGTATGAGACCCAAATACTTTTTCAAGTAGTTAATGAGGAGTTATTCAACAGTTCCTACATAAAATTTATTTACAAGTAAGTTTATTTAGATAACTAGGTAGTAGGTCTGAGGGCTGAATAACTTGGACATGGTGATGTTACTTCAAGTACTCGTTAATGCTATACTTTTAGGGGGTATGTACGCGATAATAAGTGTTGGTTTGAACTTAATTTTCGGAGTTCTTAAGGTGATTAACTTTGCCCACGGTGAGTTAATAATGTTGGGTATGTATGTAAGTTACTGGTTAGCATTCCTTTACGGTTTAAATCCGTATTTAACGCTACCCATTACAGCAATCACTTTATTCGTAATTGGTGTCTGCATTGAGAGGGTGTTGATTAAGCCTTTACTTAACGCTCCACCAATTAATCAATTACTTACTACGGCTGCATTAATATTAGTGATTCAGAACTTAGCTTTAATTCTATGGCGTGCGGACTATAGAGGAATTACTGTTAGGATGCCCTTAATAACTTTAGGCCCTGTATTCATCTCAGCCACTAGGTTTATAGCATTTGCAGGAGGTATTGCAGCATCTCTAATCCTCTACTACCTCCTCATGAAGACCGATGTCGGTATAAGGATAAGGGCAGTAGCTCAGGACCCTGAGGTTTCCCAACTTCTAGGGGTTAACGTTCCAAGAATTCAGACGATAACTTTTGGTTTAGGCGCGTTATTAGCTGGGGTGTCAGGCTCTCTAATGATACCTATATTCATGGTAAACCCTACTGTTGGAGGTAGTTTTGGACTGATCGCATGGGTTATAATAGTTTTAGGCGGTTTAGGTAGTTTTACTGGAGCGTTAATTGGGAGCTTCGTCGTAGGTTTTATTGAGGCATTCATAGGTGTTTTAATAAGTTTGGAGATTGCGAGGGCGGTAGCGTTCCTTGCCTTCATACTCATACTCCTCTTCAAACCAGCTGGAATATTAGGTGAGAGGGCGAGGGTGTGAGGTGGTAGTATTGTTTAGTACTTCGAACCTCAAGTACTTAATACCCTTCCTAGTAGTCCTCTACTCGCTACCCTTAATACCCCAACCACCCTACATCATGCATGTAATTGTCGTAACGATGTTATGGGCTTACCTAGCAACTGCTTGGAGTATACTGGGTTGTTTTGCGGGACAGCTATCGTTAGGGCATGCAGCCTTCTTCGGTATTGGTGCCTACTCCTCATACTTCTTAACGACATGGTATAACGTACCCCCAATCTTGAGTTTAGTAGTAGGTGGTTCACTTGCCTCAGCTATTAGCATTGGTATAGGCTACCCGTGCTTCAGATACGGTTTAAGAGGTGTTTACTTCACCTTAGCTACTATAGCATTTGCTGAAATACTGAAGGATATCTTCATATATTTACGGGATATTACGGGCGGGTCTTTAGGTGTTTGGTTACCGATGGCTCAGGAAGGTATTGTAAACCTGTACTTCATAAATAAGGAACCTTACTACTATATAATTACTACTATGTGGTTGTCTTTAATCTTAATTTTAAGTGCGGCTAGGAGGTTTAAGGATTACTTAATAGCGATTAGAGAGGATGAAGATGTGGCAGCTAGTGTAGGCATTAACGTAACTAAGTATAAGTTGGTAGCACTACTAATAAGTAGTTACTTCACGGGCCTTGGCGGGGCTTTCTATCTTTACTACTTCAGGTATATAAACCCCTACATAACGTTTGGATTAGACACAAGCCTTCAGATGGTCTTACTAAGCATTTTCGGTGGGATGTATAGCTTATGGGGCCCGTTCATAGGTTCTGTAATCCTAACACCTATAGGGGAGTATTTAAGAATAGTCTTAGGGGGTGCTTACGTGGGATCACACTTAGTGATCTACGGCGTATTGCTAATCATCGTAATTAGATTCCTACCTAAGGGTGTGGTTGGAACTTTAAAGCTTGTGTACGATAAGTTCGTAGTTAGGGCTGGTGGGTATGCTGTTAAGCGTTCAGAAAGTTTCTAAGAGATTCGGAGGTCTCTGGGCCTTAAGGGAGGTAGACCTAGATGTAGATGAGGGTGAGATCTTAGGGATTATAGGTCCTAACGGTGCTGGAAAGACAACGCTCTTCAACTGCATAACCGGTTATTATAGGCCTGATAGCGGTAGGATAGTCTTCAGGTCAATTGATATTACTGGAAAACCGCCCTACAAGATAAGTAAGTTGGGGATTGCGAGGACCTTCCAACTAACTAAAGCGTTTAACAACCTCACGGTATATGATAACATTAGGATATCCGCACTAGCCGGTAGCGGCTCATCAAGTGATATTAGCAGGGCTCTCGACCTCTCAGGTCTTCAGGATAAGAAGGACTTCCTCGCATGTAATTTAACACTTATAGAGAGAAAGAGGTTAGAGTTGGCTAGGGCCCTATCCACGAAGCCGAAGTTACTACTACTAGATGAGGTGATGGCTGGTTTAAAACCCTACGAAGCTGATGAAATCCTTAAAGTCATTAGGGATATAAATAATGAGGGAGTTACCGTAATTGTCGTTGAACACGTCATCAGAACTATAATGAGGTTGTGCCGTAGGGTAGTAGTCTTAGACTATGGTGTTAAAATAGCTGAGGGAAGCCCCGAGGAGGTAGTAAGAAATGAACGAGTCATTAAGGCATACTTAGGTGAGGAATTTGTTACTTGAAGTAAGTAATGTAAGTGCTGGATACGGTTTACTGAAGGTTTTATGGAACGTTAGTCTTGAAGTACGTGAGGGGGAGAAAGTAGCACTTATAGGTCCTAACGGTGCTGGAAAGACAACTTTGTTAAAGGTGGTTATGGGGCTCCTACAGCCGTATGAGGGTAGGGTAATCTTCCGTGGTGAGGACATAACTAACATACCAACATTTGAGAGGGTTAGGAAGGGCATCACATTAGTTCCTGAGGGTAGTAGGGTAGTCCCTAAGCTAACAGTTTACGAGAACTTAAAGCTAGCTGCTACTACTAAGGAAGCTAAAGATAAATTTAATGATACTATAGACGTAATTGCAAATTTGTTCCCAGTCCTTAAGGAGAGGAGGGAGCAGTTAGCCGGTACCTTAAGCGGGGGTGAGCAGAGGATGTTAGCAATAGCTAGGGGTTTAGTCTTAAGGCCTAAATTACTTTTAGTTGATGAGGTTTCATTAGGCCTAGCTCCGAAGGTAGTTACTCAGATATATAATTCCTTTGAAGAACTAGCTAAGATGGGCATAACTCTAGTCCTAGTTGAACAGTATGTGAGGAAGGCCCTCGAATCTACGGATAGAGCATACCTCATCGAGCAAGGTAGGATCGTGTTAAATGGTACTAGTAGGGACCTCCTTAACCATGAGTACGTGAGGAAAGCATACATAGGTTTTTAGACCTTAAAATAAGCACTACAATAGTGTTATGGATTTAAAGATTAAATAATTTTTATAAAATAACGCATAAAATAATGTTTATTAATAACGATAATTATCTAATGGTGAGGGTGTGATAGAATGACGTCTAAGCCCTCACAGACATTAATAGCTATATTAGCCGTCTTAATCATCATTGCTGGTGTTGGTGGTTATTTCGCAGGTTCTTCAGCTGTACCGCCCCCTAAGACCGTTACGTCAGTAGTCACTCAGACAGTAACTACTACTGCAGCAGCTGCTACAGTAACTGTTACTACTACCGTCACAAAACCTCCGCAGACTGTGACGGTTACAGTAACAGCAACACCTACCCCACCCATTACGCTACCACCTCCTGAGGCTATTCAGATTAAGATAGGCTTACTATTCCCACTAACTGGTGCTTGGGCACCCTTAGGAACTGATCAGATGACTGGGGCTAGGATAGCTATTGATATGATTAACGAGCAAGGAGGTGTTTTAGGGAGGTATAAGGTTAGCTATGTAATTGCTGATTGTAAGAGCGATGTTGCTGTAGCGACTGCCGAGGCTGAGAGGTTGATAACGATGGATAAGGTGCAGATTATAGTGGGTAGTTATGCCAGCCCCCTACTACTAGCTGCTAGTGAGGTGGCTGAGAAGTATAAGACTATCTACTGGGAGGTTGGTGCTATTACTGATAGCGCAACTTTAAGGGGGTTTAAATACCTCCTTAGACCCCAACCTATAGGTGGTGATTTCGGTTTTCAAAGCGTTCTATTCATTAGGGACGTAGTAGCTAAGTCCTTAGGGAAGGATGTAAAAGATTTGAAGGTTGCGATAATCTATGAGGACGGACCATACGGTACTTCAGTAGCTAAGGGTAATAAGCTTATGGCTGATAAGTTGGGAATACCGGTAGTACTCTACGAGGGGTATCCAACAGCAGCAACGGATTTATCATCACTTATTATGAAGCTTAAGGCAGTAAGTCCTGACATAATACTACATACTGGATACTATTCAGATACGGTACTCTTCTTCAGGCAGGCTAAGGAATTAGGCCTTAAATTCAAAGCATATATAGCACATGGAGCGGGTGGGGGATTACCAGCAACTTACCAAGCACTAGGTAAGGATATGGAATACATGTTTAACGTCGATCCTCCATCCCCATATCTGAAGTATGAGGCGTTGGAGCCAGATGTTAGGGAGGCATTACTTAAGTTTATAGAGAAGTTTAAAGCTGAGAGAGGTTACGAACCCATGACGCATGCACACATGGGCTTCTCACATACGTGGATCCTCCTTACGAAGGTCTTACCACAAGCTATAATAAAGTACGGCAGTGTAACGCCTGATACTATCAGGATGGCAGCATTAGAGATCAACGTACCTGAAGGAGGGACCACTATGGGATACGGTGTAAAGTTCGCGCCGCCTGAAGCACCTGAAGACACACTCTTAGGTAAAGTTGGTAGGGTTGAAAGCCCGCAACTCCACGTAGGTCAGAACGTACTATCATATCCAGTCGTTATGCAGTGGCGTGAAGGTAGGTTATTAGTAGTATATCCCGAGAAGTTTGCAGCAGCTAAAGCAGTAGTACCACTACCACCTGAAAGTCCCTACGCCAGGTAGGTCATTTAAAAAGTAGAAGTATTGGAAAGCAATTCTTTTTTCTCAGGCTTTTCTTAAGTTTTAATCCAGGCTTAAGATGTAGGCCTACGCCTAAGACATCTAACATAGTGCTTGACAGTATTGAATAGATATCACCTAAGTTATTCCGTATTTTAAGTAGTTATATGCTAGTAATGCGTGAAGCGCTGTCCCCTTCCAGAGTACGTCCTCATCAACATCGAACTTAGGGTGGTGATGTGGGTATATTATCCCCTTACCCTCATTTCTTATCCCTAATATTATGAAGGCGCCTCTCACCTTTTGAAGGTAGTATGAGAAGTCTTCAGCCCCCATACTCATCGGTGCTTCAGTAACGTTGCCTAACTTCCTAGCTATTCTTAATACGAAGTCAGCGTGTTCAGGATCGTTCACTACTGGTGGGTATGAGACCTCAGTTAGTTCTAAACTACCTTCGCATTCCCAAGCTAGGGAGTAATACTTAACCACAGCTTCTAATCTCTTCAACACCTTATCTCTTAGGCTCATATCGAAAGTTCTTAAAGTTCCGTAGATTCTGACTTCATCTGGTATGATGTTACTAGCATTACTACCCTCCATTCTAGGTGTTGAAATAACTATAGGTGTGAATGGGTCTATATTCCTAGAGACGACTTTCTGGATGGCATTGTATATATCTGCAGCCGGTGCTGTTGGATCTTTAGTTAATTCTGGATGGGCTGCATGTCCTCCCAAACCCTTAATCCTTATCATAAATGAGGTTGCTGAGGCGTGCATAGGTCCCTTCCTCGTCGCTATAACACCTGACGGCAGTTCTGCCCATACGTGAATACCGTAGATAGCTTTAACATCGTTTAAAACTCCCTCATTAACTATTCTCTCAGCACCTGCACCACCTTCCTCAGCTGGTTGGAAGATAAGTTTGACAGAACCCCTTAAATGCTCTTTAAACTTGCTTAACACTTTAGCAGCGCCTAATAACATTGCTACATGTGCGTCGTGACCGCAGGCATGCATCTTTCCAGCCACTCTAGACCTGTAGGGAACGTCGTTCTCCTCCTGTATGGGTAGTGCATCCATATCAGCTCTTAAAGCTACGACATCTCCCTCACTCCCCCCTCTAATTAAGCCTACGACTCCCGTACTAGCTACTTTCACAGCATCAACACCCATGGAGTTAAGCTCCTCTAGAACAAGTTGCGAAGTCTTAAACTCCTCAAACCTCAATTCAGGGTACATATGGATCTTCCTCCTCAAATTTACGATATAATCGTTTAGGGATTTCGAATACTCGATGATCTTACCCTCTAGATAATCCACAGACATCACGCGCCCCCTAACTATAATTAGATAAAGTTAATAAGCATCAATCTCATACCCTCTGCAAGACGCTTAAAATCCTATGAGTTAATGTCTTAACCAGCAATGTAAAATATTAATTCCTACATAGAGTTTTTATTACCTAAACTACTCTTTCCTATTGTATCAACTACCTATATAGAATTTAGGTGTATCGATGTGGATGAGAAGGACTGGGTGCTGAAGGCGTCGATCGTAAGGGCGATGGTTAGGTTAGGCCTCCCTTAGGCCTGATGCAGACCTTACACGTAGCTTATAACTTAACTGATATGTTTTGGTTAGGTAGGCTTTGTAGGGAAGCGTTAGCGGCCGTTAATGCTACATGGCCTGTAGTCTTCCTAATTGTTTCAGGCTTAGTAGGATTTATTCAAGCAGGGATATCCCTAATATCGCAGTATTGGGGCGCTAGAGAATACGAATCTGCAATGCATTCTACCAGTCAGGTTTTCCTAATCATGATAGCTACTGGAATACCGCTGAGTCTGATAGCGTATGCTGTACTGCCATCGATTTTTGAAGTTCTAGGGATTCCGGAGGAGATATTTCCGGACGCTGTGATTTATGGAAGGATATTCTCATTAGGTCTAATAGTTTTTGGCGTGATGGATGCTACGATCTCTATATTCAGTGCTGTTGGGGGTACCCTAACGCCTTTGAAAGTAAGGACTATAGGAGTGTTAGTAAACGTTGTCCTAGATCCAGTACTCATCTTCGGCTTAGACCGTTTCTCGGTAGATGGTTGTTCATAGGTTTTCATGCTCTTTTATATCCAGCCTTCCAGCCATCTACCTCTCAACGGCTTGTTCTTCCCCTGCCCCACCTGCGGGAGTGTGTCTTCAGCGGTTGCCCGCGGTTC
>JAWBQY010000007.1:0-13583 GCA_038844925.1 Sulfolobales archaeon
ACTCTATCGAATCACGTGTTGAGGAGTATTCAAAGATATTGAGTGAACATAGTAGGCGGCTTGAAGAGCTTAGTAAGCGTATTGAAGAGCTTATGAAGCGTGTTGAGGAGTATTCAAAGATATTGAGTGAGCATAGTAGGCGGCTTGAAGAGCTTAGTAAAACATTATCTGAGGTTGTCCTCACGCTTAGAGAGCATGAGGTCAAGATCGATGAGTTGGATAGGAAGGTCTCTAACTTAGAGATTACAATAGGGGCTTTAACAGAGTCTACTTATGCTAGATACTTTTATGAGGACCTAGAGAGGAGTCTGTCCTTAAGAGGTGAAAGGGTAGTTAGAAGGGTTAGGAACGCCAGGATAGATGAGACAGATGTGGATCTTCTGGTAGAGACAGATAGAATCATTTACGTTGTAGAGATAAAAATCAAACCTAAGCATGAGGATATCGGGGTTTTAATAGCTAAGTTAGATTTAATTAAGAAATCCCAGCCTGAGAGGGAGGTTGTTGGGGTGTTAGCAGGTACGTTAGTGGGTAAGGAAATAGAAGCATATGCTAGAGAGAAAGGAGTGCTTGTGTACAGATATTGAGGTTTTGAACCGAATCTCATTTTAATTTAAGTTAACTAACCCTACGTAGCTTTATAGCCTGTTCATACTCTTTTAGACCGTAGGCAAGTATGACTAGCTCACCAAGTCTGAGTTCTTCCTTCTTCTTAAGTAGTTCGTAAGTAGCTTCTAGACCTTCATCGTAGTCTGAGGCGCTAACTTGATATACTCTTAGACCCCACATAATGCTTAAAGATCTTGCTATGTCAATATCAGGTGTTCCAACGTAGAAATCTACTGAAGGTCTTAGTAGTGAAATCATACGTGGTGTGTTGCCGTACATGCTAAAAACAACTAACTTTGCATTTATATCTTCGGCTAATTCCGTAATCCCTTTAGCGAACTTAGCACTTAATGTGCTAACATCTCTAAACTTATTAATCGTTAATTTCCTCTCGGTTGTCTCAACGATCTTTCTTAACCACCTGATGGCATCGACTGGATACTTACCGATGGCTGTCTCACCTGTGAGCATTAAGGCGTCAACGCCGTCACTAACAGCCGCACTTACATCGACGACCTCAGCCCTAGTAGGTACTGGGTTCTCAATCATTGATTCAAGTAGTTGGGTTGCTACAATGACCGGCTTACCTAACTGTAAGGACTTGCTAATTATCTTCTTCTGAAGGTAGGGTATTTCATCAAGCCCGAAGTTCATGCCTAGATCACCCCTAGCTACTAAGACAGCATCAGCAGCTTCTACTATTTCATCTAAGTTCTCAACAGCTGATTTCGTCTCGATTTTAGCTATGATTTTAACCTTTTCATATCCTAATTTCCTGATAATATCTTTAACAATCTTTACATCCATACCCCTTCTAACATAGCTTAAGCCTATGTAGTTAAAGCCATTGCTTAATGCGAAGTTAAGGTCTGATAAATCTTTCTCACGTAGTAATGGTAGGTTGAACTCCTTATTAGCTACTACGAGAGCCTTCCTAGAACTTATTATAGCATCTGTTAGAGCTGTTAACTCTATCCGATCACGTAATATGTCTGAGACTTTAAGCCTGACCCTTCCGTCATTCATCAATATTATGTCCCCAACTTCAAGTTTATTGTAAACTT
The DNA here is from genome assembly GCA_038844925.1 of Sulfolobales archaeon. Taxonomy (GTDB): domain Archaea; phylum Thermoproteota; class Thermoprotei_A; order Sulfolobales; family NBVN01; genus DTCV01. Next base: position 1,674 of record JAWBQY010000007.1, read on the forward strand.
CCCTGATTGGTAGGGGGACCTCTCTCTTCTCGCTTGAACCCACATCCTTCAACACTAAATTAACTACTTCACCCCTCTCCACATGGTAGGACGTATCCACATCGCCTAATCGTATGGAAGGGCCTCTCAAATCACCGATTAATGCTAAAGGCCTCCCAATAAAGGATTCAGCCTTAAATACGTTGTCGATCATTACCTTCCAGACGGATTCATCTCCATGAGCGAAGTTAATTCTAAATCCAACAACACCCTCTCTGCAAAGGTTTATTACAACATCTTGGCTCATCGTTGAAGGACCTAGAGATGCTATTAACTTAGTCCTACACATTCCTAAGCCCTACTAATCACTACAAACCTATTAATATAATTTATCTCGTTCCATAAAGTGATCTCAAAATTTAATACTGACACCACATAATTCTACGCAGTTATCCAACCTTAAATCTTCGTCAGTGAGGTATAGCATGTGGGTAAATCAACCTATAAATACATGATTTCATCGTAAGTTAACATTAAGGTTGGTTTCATAGCTTCTAAACGTCGTTAAGAGTGATGCAGGACCTAAGAGCTATGCTAAGATGAGGTAGCAGGTATAAGATTTTCCCTTCTACGGCATGTAGTATTATTCTCAACAGATCTTACGGATATTCACCTTAGTTGAGTTAAATGTTGGACCGCCTCCTATGGGTTGAGTCTTCATCGGTATTATGGAGTTCAGCGGTCTGTTATTTAAGTCCTTAATCTGTCTCTGAACCCATAGAGTCTTCCTAGGCAGTGACTTATCGATCTTTGCGAGGAAGTGGAGGCATCCCTCCTCACTACACACCTCGACTGGCTGACCTTCCGTGATGGATAGCTCATCAGCATCTTCCGGATTTATATGGATTACTGGTTTAGGCTGTCCGTAAACCTCCCAGAACTGCGTGTGGGTGTATAGTGGTGATGCAGTATTTATGAGTGTGAATTCGTACGTATTTGAGGTGGTGGTAGGCTTTGGAAGAGGGTTTAACCCCTTCTTACACGCAGTCGTTGAGTAGAACTCTATCCTACCTGTAGGTGTTTGGTACTCATACCTAGGCCTGTACCTAAGCCTTAACGTCTTACCGCTTAATAATTCTTCAAATGAGCCCTCGATAGCATGTTCTAAGGCCTTCCTTAAAGCACTCCACACATCCTCACTCATCATCGGATCTTCTAGGCCGAGCCTCATTGCGAGCTGTCTCACAACCCATAACTCATCCATACTCTCACCTAGTGGTTCGACAGCCTTCCTAGATAGCCTAACGTAGTTATGAGTGTATGGTATTACGATAGAGTCCTTCTCTAAATACGTAGGTGCCGGTAGGACTACGTCTGAGTACATGCATGACTCATTCCAATGAGTTGTATGTATGACTACGAAGACGTCATTCTTAAGTAATCCCTTCCTTAAGTATTCCTGCCCAGGTAGTGTGAGTAGTGGATTCATGTTATATATGTATATGAATTTAAACTCACCGTTTAAGATATGCCTTCCTAACTCAACCTGACTTACAGTCCTAACACCAGTTGATACGCCAGCCTCACCAGTTAAGTAACTTACATCTACGTAGAATCCCCTACTATTACTATAGTAGAACCCCCTATGTTGACCTATTAATGCCGGCAGTAGGGATGCTATTCGGGCTATTTCCGCCCCATTAACAGATTTCTGCACCCCTAAACCTATCATGATGACGTTTGGTTTAACCGTTCCGTAGGTCCTGGCAAACCTCACTATTAACTCCTTGCTAACACCTGTCACCTGTGAGACCTCCCTTAAATCATACCTCATAACCTCCTCAGAGAATATGTCGTAACCGTACGTGTACTTCTCTATGAATTCCTTATCAATTAAGCCCTCCTCGATTAAGACTCTAGCAATACCATAGCCTAACCACACATCAGTACCGGGTATGGGCTGTATCCACATGTCTGACTGCCTAGCAGTCTCGCTCATCCGTGGGTCTACTACGACTACGGTACATCCATTCTGCCTAGCTCTTAGTACCTGCCTCCACAGATGAGGGGCGCTGACCGCTGCGTTAAAGCCCCATAGGACTACTAACCTCATATCAACTATGTCTTCAGGCAGTACACCATAACTTAAGCCGTAATGGAGTCCTATACCCTCATGCCCCGACTTACTGCAGATACTGTAGTCCGTCCTCACCGCCTTAATAGCGTTCCAAAACCTCAGAGGTAGGTACCAAGTCATTAAGTCCATATTACCAGCATACTCTATGTGAAGCACTTTCTCAGGTCCGTAGACTTCTAATACGTGTTTAAGTCTTTCCGCAACTATGTCTAAAGCGTCGTCCCAACCAACCCTTCTGAAATTACTACTAGGTTTGCCCCCAACATTTACGTATGGGTATAAGACCCTATTTCTGTACAGTCTAACACCATCCGCAACACCTCTAGGGCATAGGAAACCATCCGTCATAGGATTATCAGGGTCTGGATGGACAGCCCTAACAACACCGTCGTCTACGACCACCTGCGTAAAACATGTGTCGTAGCAGTCCCTCGTGCAGACAGACTTAACTACATGCATGGAATTAACAACTAATTAATTATACTGTGTATTCAAATTTAAATGAATTTAATAGTCTTAAGCCTGTGTCCCACTACATCAGTATTAGACATATAGGCTTGTTTGATCAACAAACTTTTAGGTAAGTATTATTAACTATTTAAGTGTAAAGTTTAAAAACCCTTTAAATAGAATATAATTATGGTGTGTTAATATGGTTAAACCTATGACTAAGGATGCGTTGTTATCAGCCTTTGGCGGTGAGTCAATGGCTCATGTTAGGTATCTCATATTTGCTGATATTGCTGAGAGGGAGGGGTTTCCAAACATAGCTAGATTATTTAGAGGTATAGCGTATTCTGAGTTAGTCCACGCTAGAAATCACTATAACAACCTTAGAGAGTATAATGAAGAAGTTAAGGTTTGTGCAGGTCTCCCAATAGGTCCTGGAGATACTTCTAAGAACTTAGAATTAGGTATTAGGGGTGAGGAATTCGAGATTAATGAGATGTACCCAGCATACCTTGAGATAGCTAAGGTTCAAGGTGAGAAGGATGCTATGAGAAGTTTCCACTACGCATTAGAGGCTGAGAAGATACATGCTCAACTTTACAGGGAAGCTAAGGAATACGTAGCTAGGAAGGAGGACTACCCGCTGAAGGGTAAGGTCTGGATATGCCCTATATGCGGTCACACATACGTTGGTGATGAACCGCCTGAGAAGTGCCCCATATGCGGCGTGCCTAAGAAGATGTACGTAGGGTTTTAGGTGGGTATTATGATGTCTAAACATCCGTTAGACCTACAGCCAGGTAGGAAGTTAGTTAGAGAGGAGGTAGCAGAGGCTCTGAGACTATCAATCATAGCTGAGTTAGATGCTATTAACCTCTACTTACAACTCGCTAGGGCTATAGATGATGAGAAGGCGAGGAAGGTCTTCGAAGACATAGCTAGGGAGGAGAAGACACATGTCGGTGAATTCCTAGCATTGCTTAAGGTATTAGATAGAGAACAAGTCGAAGAATTAAGTAGAGGTGTTAAGGAAGTGGAGGAGTTAACTGGTACTGCAATTAGCGACCCTCCCAAGAAGGGTGATTTAGAAGGTACGAGTACTTCGGAGGATGTCTTCAAGCACGTTGCATCTATGTTTAAGGAGGTCTTTGAGAAGCAGAGGACTCTTAGGAAGTACTTACCTATAGTAAAGCTTGGCAGAGGGGCAGATGCTGCAATAGTTGAGAAATTAGTTAACGGTAGGTTGGAAAGAATTGTGGAAAAACTTCATGAGGTGTCAGTAAAGTTTAAAATTAGTCAGAGGTCTATTGATGCCGCCGTTAGAGGTGGTCAACCTATTGAGATGGTAGATGCCTACACCGCTGCTAGAAATCTCGCATTACTAGAGGATAAGTACATCATCGAGAAATTACTAACAGCTGAGGACATAATCACACTACCACTTGGGAAGTGGGATGAGCCTGAAGTCCCACTACGTGATGTAGCTAATGCTGTCATGAAGCTGTATGAGAACGGCGCGAGCAAACCATTCATACTGCTCGTAAGCCCCCTCAGATATTCTAACATGTTAGTCGTGTATGAGAAGACAGGTGTCGCAGAACTTGAAAGGGTTAGAAGGTTAGTTGATGAGGTTGTTGTAACACCTGCACTACCGGATAATCAAGTAGTAATAATTTCATCACAGCCCAGCGTACTAGATATCGTGTTAGGAGGGGATTGTGAGGTAGACTACATAGGGCCTGAGGACGGATTCCACGTATTTAGGGCGTGGGAAACTATAGGTATGAGGTTAAAGTTTAGTAAGGGCATATGCGTCTTAAGAGGAGTCTAACATAATACTGTTTAAATTACTATTAAGGTAAATTATTTTTAAGACCTCGTAAAAGATTACTAATCGTGCGATCGTTGAAGGAGTTTTTAAGGTTGTTGAACTAACTTACTCAACGTATTTACGACCTCATCTACATTACTTACTATGAATGTATTTTCATCAGTTATTAAGGTCCATACGCCTGGTTCATGACCTTCAGATCTGGACCACCCTAATAGGAAGTCCTTTAGCGATGCCTGCCTCTCTAAGTCTGGACTGTTTTCAAACCTCTTAGCCCTGCAGTCGTACCACTCATATTTTGCGAGGTTGTTAGAAAGTAGTAATTCCTTAACAAGCGGGTTTAGATGTGATGGATGTATTCGTAGAGTCCATAAAGCTCCCTTAGCATCACGTATGGTAGTTGTTAAATATAATTCGTAGCCGTTTACGAAGGTCCAGCCGGGGTCTATGAGGAACCAATTACCGTTAACGTAGGTTAGAACACCTACATGACCGACATCACCGGCATACCAGCTAAGCAGGTATACGTCTTTAAGCCCTGCCCACTTCAATAACGCATACCCAAGTACTGCTAGGTCCTCACAGTCACCACCTCTCTCCATGATAGTCTCATTCGGTAGTTTCCAATAATCACGCATTACATCCAAGTCGTACTGATAGTACGTGTTATTCGATATCCATAAAATCACCTTAGTGATCACCTCCTCAACACTCATACCTGAAAAATCTGGAAGTACCCTACTAACTTGCTCTAAAGACTTAACACTACGGTTGAGGAACTCCTTATTAAGTGTGTGATTTTCGTAGGGAAGTTGGGTGGGGATTACAGCCTTACGTAACATCTTATTGAGTCTCTCCAACTCACTAGCATACTCCTGCAATTGGAATTCTAACTCATTAATGTAGCTCATATTACTCTTAAGTGAGTTTATAAGTAAATCATAATCTATTAACAATTTGTCATACTTACTGAGCGTTATATTTAACTCGGTTTTAAGCGTCTCAACCTCCTGAGAGTATTTAGATATATTACCTCTTAACCACTCGTTAAGTCGTTTATTCTCGATTAAGGCATTTTCCAAATCCGCACTCACAGCCATATACCTTTCTGAGAGGTTGGCTAGCTGATATCTAACGCTAGCATACTTTTCGAGGAGCTCATTATAACGGAGGTTCATCAACTTATTTTCCTCTAAAACTACGTTTAGACGTACGTAGAGTAGGACTGATACTATTGAAGTAATTAGAAGTAGAACTAATAATATAATTACTAGCCTACTCATGCCTACCTCACTCCCTTACCTACTGATAGCCCTTAATAAACATTCCCCTAGAACTTCGTGGGATTGTGAAAGACTTCTATTAAGCTTCGGGTTGTGGGTTTAATTACGGTTGGCGAAGGTACTTCATATGTGATTTTAGTAAGTCATCCTTCAACGAATAAGTTTTAATTTCCTATTCTGTAGTATTGTGAGGGTTGGCTCTGGACGTTGGCTACGTTATGAGCCACCAACAGAGGTTGTTTAATGCTGTAGTGGTGAGACCTCCGACTGAGGATATTGTTAGATGTGTGTCTACACATCCCTTGAGGTGTTCTATTAATTTCAGAGAGGCTTTAAGACAGCATAGAGAGTATGTTAGCGTGCTACGTGAGGAGGGTGTTGAGGTCTACGAGGTTCCAGGACTTCAGGGATTCCCCGATGCTGTGTTTATTCAGGATACTGCTATCGTACGGCGTCCGAGAGGGGAGGCACTTATCCTACGGTTTAGTGTGCCTAGTAGGAGGGGGGAGGAGGTAAGTGTTGCGGAGTTCTTAAGAAGTTTAGGCTATACTACCACTTTCGTAGGACCGCCAGCCACTATTGAGGGGGGTGATGTCTTAATTACCGATGTTGGAATAGTGTATGTTGGAATAACCTCTAGGACTAATTTAGAGGGGCTTCAGTATTTAAGGTACTTCCTTACTGGTTTGAAGGTCGTCCCAGTCCCCTGCAGTAAGGTCTTCCACCTCCTCTCAGCTGTTACTTATTTAGGTGGGAGGACTGTGGCCTTAGTCCCAGAGCTAGTCGACCACTCAGTCTTCGACGGGTTTAAACTAATTACCGTACCTACTGATGAGGCATACGCTGCTAACATGCTATACCTAGGTGGTGGTAAGGTCTTAATACCTGAAGGTTTTAGGAAAACGTATGAGAAACTAAGACGTGAGGGTTTTAAACCAATCGAAGTCGACGTCTCTGAATTTAGGAAGTGTGATGGAGGTATTACCTGTCTGAGCCTACCGCTGTATGAATTCTGAACCATCCATACATACTATTTTACGTATTCCTCACCATCGCATTTGAAAAAGTTTTTAAGTATTGGATGTATTCCTTAAGATGAATACTACTGGGGTGGTAGCTTAATGAATAAAAAGATTGTTAGGTATCTAATAGTTCTAGTAGTAATAGCTATTGCATTTATAGCCTTCGCACCACCTAATGCTGAGTACATGCCTGAGGGGAAGAGATATCCCTACATAACGTTCCCACTACTCCCCCCAATACTGGCTATCGCCCTGGCTATGGCTACTGGTGAGATAGTCCCAGCACTCTTTGCCGGCATCTGGGTTGGGGCACTAATGATAAATGGTTATAACCCACTTCAAGCGACAATCCAACTAATCGACTGGTACGTAGTCAATGCTACTGATTCGTGGAACGCCGCCATACTCCTCTACGACTTCGTGTTAGGGGCGTTTATGGGACTACTATACGCTTCAGGGGCTGTACACTCCTTTGCAAAAGCTATTGCTAAAGGTATTAGGAGTGCTAGAAGTGCTACTACGGCAGCAGCCCTGCTAGGCCTTGCAGTATTCTTCGACGACTACGGGAATACAGTCATAGTGGGGAATTCTATGAGGCCAGTTACTGATAGGCTAAGGGTTAGTAGGGAACTCCTCAGCTACATAGTTGACTCAACAGCAGCTCCAGTAGCCGGCATAGCCTTAGTTTCATCATGGATAGGTTATGAGGTAAGTATGATTGAAGGTGCTTTAAACTCTCTTTCTGAGCAGGTAGCTGGGGGTACTTTAAGCACGGCACCTGAATATAGTGCTTATCTAATGTGGTTAAATGCTGTTCCATACCACTTCTACTCAATACTTGCTATTATCTTAGTCTTCATAGTTGTCCTAACCAGGAGGCATTACGGTTCGATGCTTAAAGCTGAGATTAGAGCGATTAGTGAGGGGAAGGTAGTTAGAGATGGTGCTACACCACTCCTACCAACTGAGGAGGTATTCGGTGTTGAGGTAAGGGCTAGGAAGCCTGCCTCTGGGTGGTTATTCGGGATCGCGATGCTTGTCTTAGTGTTCGTAACCCTACTCGGTATGTGGGCGACCGGGTCTGAAGACCTAACGACCTTCTGGGAAACACCGTTTAGTGAGGCTTTAATGAATGCTGATACTGCTAAGGCATTGCTATGGGCTGGTATGGCAACCTACTTCACCACATTTGCATGGATACTTCTAAGTAGGTCGATGAGTTTTAAGGATGTTATGAGGAATACGTTCCGAGGTATGTACTTAATGATCCTGCCTAATGCAATATTACTTCACGCATGGTGTATTAAATCAGCGACTGATGCTATTGGTACAGCGGACTACGTCATCCATGGAGCGGTGAGTGTGGGGCTTTCAGCACTTCTAGTACCACTCATAATCTACTTAGCCTCCATGTTCGTATCATTTACAACTGGTACGAGTTGGGGGACGTTTGGAGTTATGATGCCTATAGCAGTTCCGATGGCTTGGCAGTTAGCAGTACTTCAATACCCGGATAATCTAGGTCTTGCGTACTTAGTTACCTTCGCATCGATAGGTGCTGTCTTCGGAGGGGGTATTTTCGGGGACCACTGCTCACCTATAAGTGATACTACCATAATGTCATCTATGTTCTCAGCAGCGGACCACATAGACCATGTGTCAACGCAGCTCCCATACGCCTTAGTAGCTGGTATTATCTCAGCACTTCTCTACGCATTGTTAGCAGTAGGAATTACTAGTCCGTTAATACTCCTCCCAGCAGGTATAGCACTACTTGTAGTTACTCATTTACTCCTCAATAAGGCGTACTCTAAGATGGTAAAACTACCTACCGTAATACCTAACTATAAGGCCTAAGCTAGGAAGTAGGGTAATGCATCAGGTATTTCCGTTGAAATAAATCTTACTTATCATTTTTTAATTAATTCTTCAGCGCCGTAAGGGGCTGTAGGTAAGTACTCAACAGCAGGTCTTCTAGCAGCTTCCTGCGGGTAGAGTGCCATTAAGTTATAAATAAGTGGTGGTACCTCCGTCTTAACGTTTAGCCCTAATTCCTTAAGTTCCTCAGCTGTTATCGGCCAGTCATGCGTGTACTTACCCATAACCAACCTCTCAATAACTAATTCTACCTTATCCTCAGGTAACTTACCCTTCAGTAACTTCCTGACAAGGTCTTTAGTCTGATTTAAAGCTTTCTCAGCTATGTCTGCTAGGATTAACGTATCGTCGTCAACCTTATCAACACCTTTCTCACGAACGACTTTAACTATAGAGGGTGCTGGTAACGAACCCATCTGAGTACCTAACTGCGGGTCAACAGGTCCTAAAACCGCGTCTGGATCCATGATTATCTCATCAGCAGCTAAAGCTATTAAAGTTCCACCACTCATCGCATAGTGAGGTACTATGACTATCTTCCTACCTGGATGCCTCTTCAACGCAAGAGCTATCTGAGAAGCTGCAAGCATTAAACCGCCAGGTGTATGCATTATTAGAACAATGCCCTTATTAGGCGGCGTAGTCCTAATAGCTCTTAACACATCCTCCGAATCCTCAATATCTATGAACTTATATATAGGTATACCAAATAAGCTAATCCTCTCCTGCCTATGTATTAAAGTAATCACCTTCGAATTAAACATAGCTTCTAAAGCCCTAATAATATTAGCCCTAGCCCTCCTCAAAGCCGAATACCTCAACTGAGGAGATACAACAGTTATGAAAACCCAAAGAATAAAGAACAACCACAAGAAATCTGCAAAGCCATTCAAGCTAAACCACCACTAACATATCAACCAAAACATTATAAACATTAACCACATCCCCCAAATCATTATCTTGTGCTAATCTCCTCAGCACGTGTGAAGGAAGTTAGTGACAAAAAGTGACTAGTCGAACCATAGGGTTAGCATCTTCAAATCCCACACCCATATTGTTAAGTGTGCCTTAGATCTTACCGGTTGACTCTTCGGCTAACCCCCTCCCAGCCCTAAAGGACGAGGCTTTCGGGTTGTAATGTCTATGGTTCTTGAGGGTGAGACCTCCTTAAAATAATTTAGGAAGGGTTATTAAAGCCCTTAAGGATGTTGAGAAGGAGGTAAATACGGTATTTTCTGTAGGGGTCATATGTAAGTTTAATGATGATATGATCTTACCCTGCTATGACCTCCTCGAGAAGTTGGGTGTTAATCCGATGCCTATTGCTAAGATAAACTTAGGTCTTAGGAGGCCCATAGTGAGTGATTAGGTAGTGACTAATGACGCACATTTCATAGATTTGGAAGAAGGGAGAACGACATACCTTGGCTTATAACACCTAGGTTGGAGTTAAATTTGCGGTATTAATTTAATTGGTTAAGGTCTTCGATAATATTCATTAAATCTATTTTTACGTATCGGTGTTATTGCTGTAGGTCCCTTCATAGATATGGTCTATGAGATAGAGGTAGGAGGTAGATCCTAAAGAAGACTGATTATAAGACAGCTTGTAGGGATGCATGTACTATTCCTGTAGTGTTAGGTGTAAGAGGAGTTTTGAAGGTAATCCAGAGTATTACATTGAGCGCGGACCGGAAGGTATGAAGTGAAGGTAGTGTTAATCCCTTCCATCTTGTAGGGGGTTTTAGAGCGGTTGGAGGGTGATGAGAGGTCTTTAAGAGGGGGTGTGTTAAGGGTAGTAAAGTTTATAAGCGTTTGATAGCAGGTATATATGGGTTGACACATGTCAACTAATAAACAGGATGAGAAAATCAAATTAGTTAAAGACCTACTTAAGTCTTTAAAGGAAGTAGGAGATGTTGCTGAATTAAAGAAGAAGTTTAAAGATGTAATTGCCTCAGTCTCACCGTCTGAGATAGTGGCTATTGAGCAACAGTTAGTTAGGGAGGGTGTAGCGATTACTGACATACTTAAATTATGTGACCTCCATGTAGAGTTATTTAAGGAGTATCTACAGCCTAGGGTGTTAGAAGGTGTTCCAGAGGGGCATCCTCTAGACCTGCTTATGAGAGAAAACATATATATCTTGAAGGTTTCTGAATCTCTTAGCCTATACGCCTCAACGCTTAAGATGGTTGAAGACGTTGAACAAATGCGTAAGTACTTGGATGGGTTGGTGGGGATGCTTAGGGAGTTGAGGAATGTTAGACTGCATTATAGGAAGATTCAGATGTTGATATTCCCCTACCTTGAGAGGAGGGGGATTACTACGGTGCCGAGGGTGTTGTGGGGGCGGGAGGACCGCGCATTAACAATGCTTAGGCAGACTTTAGAACTCGTTGAGAGGTTGGGTAGTAGTGAGTCATTAGATGTGGGGAGGGTTGGGGAAGTAGCTACTAAAGCTGTTGAATTAGCTAAGGAGTTTTCAGAATTAGTGTTTAGGGAGAATAAGATATTATTCCCAGTTACTTGGGCATTATTTAGTGAGGGTGAGTGGGTAGCTATTTCAGAAATAGCTGATGAGATCGGTTGGTTAGTAGATGTTGGTGAGAGGAGATGGAGACCTAATGCTAAGCCGGTCCTACCATACGAGTTAGAGGTTAGGATATCAGACTCAGATATTGGGAAACTTCCCCCTGAGTTTAGAACGACTGCTCTAGCAGGCGGGCTTGAACCAGACACATATAAGATAGCTTCTGAAGGGGACCTTAACTTAGGCACCGGGTTCCTAAGCCCTGAAGAGGTTAAAGCGGTTTTCAGAAGCTTACCACTAGAAATAACATACGCTAACTTAGATGATAGGGTTAAATTCTTTAGCGAGAGCTCCATATTCAAAGGATTCGTTAGAACTAAGACAATCATAGGTAGGAAGGTGGAGTACTGCCACCCACCAAGACTTGAAGCCTTCGTCATGCAGAACGTTAAGTCGGTAAAGAATGGTGAAGCACCCTACAAGGAGTACTGGACTAGAATCGGCGGTAAGATAGTTAGAGTGTTAATAGCCCCTGTGAAGGGGGAGGATGGGAAGCTATTAGGAGTCCTAGAAGTTGTTGAGGATATGACTGAAATAATTAATAAGGCTGAGGAGATTAAGAAGAAGATCGTGGTACTGTAGATGAAGAACGTGTACGAACTATCCTACAAGTACGTAGTGCCATCTATTAAGAGAGTTCTAACACTCGAACTACTTAAGAAAGGTTTTGCAGAGGTTGAAGTAGCTAAACTACTAGGCATATCTAAGTCCTTAGCAACTAGGTACGTAAAAGGTGA
>JAWBQY010000007.1:13611-62750 GCA_038844925.1 Sulfolobales archaeon
CGTGGGAGCATCCTAGCACTACACGAGCACCAACAGGTCAAGGACCTCATTCGTAGGCTTGCCGATAAGATAGCCTCAGGAACTATGAATAAATATGAAGTAGAATTCGAAGTCATGAAGATATCTGCCTCACTACTCTCATCAAGATATCTCTGCAAATACCACAAACAACTAGAACCTGAACTCAAATCAATTAAATGTAATATCTGCTCGACAATATTCGCTTCTAAGATGGTAGAACATGACTACTGTTAGGACTGAGAGGTTAAGGATAATAGGTATTCACTGCGCTTCATGTCTCTACGCCATCCAAAAATCACTTAGCAGGGTTAGAGGGGTTTTAGAGTTTAAGGCTGACATCACATCAGGCGACGCATTAATTAAGTACGACGTAAGCCTTACCAAACTCTCAGAAGTGGTTAAAGCGATTAGAGACGCCGGGTATGACGTACTCAAGAATAGCTTCTACCTGGCTATCCCGCTAGATGAGGAGGAAGTCTCAGCCTTCGAGGACTTCGTATCTGAGTTAGAGGGCGTTATCGAATGTAGAGCCTCATCAATTGCGGGACTTGCAAACATACTCTACAACCCATTAACGACGTCTCAGGAAGTACTGACTAACGCTATAAGGCTGAAATACCCGTCCGCTAGAGAGGTCTCAGAAGAAGCGGCCGGGCTTAATGGCAGTAGTCGTGGGGAAGACCTAATGTTAAGCCTCACCTCATTTACGTTAGGTCTTACCTCAGTAGCATATCATACCGTAGGCACTTTCGGAGTCAGCCTACCATTCTGGACCGTAAGGGAGTACTTACTCTTTATTACTGCAACCGCCGTAATAATACTATGTAGTAACATACTTTCGAGAGGTATTAGGTCGTTGCTGAGGGGTACGCCTACAATGGAGTCTTTAGTTACTGTATCATCGATCTCCTCATACTTCTTCAGCCTCCTAATACTCTTCGGTATAATCCATGCTGAGGAGACGTTCTTCGAAGCTTCTGCAGGTGTGTTAGGCTTTATATCGGCTGGCAAGTACTTAGAGGAGAGGCTTAAGGGCAGGGCTACTGAAGAGCTTAGAAAACTTGTTAAACTTCAGGAAGGGAAGGTTAGAGTGATTAGGAATGGCTCAACAGCAGAGGTAGATGTTAGCGAGGTCGTACCAGGCGATCTCATAGAGGTTAGAGCCGGCGAGAAGATCTACGTAGATGGTGTGGTAGTAGAGGGTTACGGGTATGTTGATGAATCCACATTTACCGGAGAGCCATTACCACGTCTTAAAACTTCTGAGAGGGCTGATGTAGTATTAGCTGGTACCACCATGACTTCAGGATTTATTAAAGTGAGGGCGACTAGAGTAGGGGATGATACGAATCTAGCCTACATAGTTAGAGCGGTTAAGGAGGCACAATTTTATAAACCAGCATTTCAGAGAATCGCTGATAGGGTTGCTGGACTCTTAACTTGGGTCGTATTAGCACTCAGCATCACCACATTTACATACTGGTTCTTACTCGGCAATGTAGGTATGAGTAGGTCTGTACTATTCGCCGTAGCTGTGTTGGTAGTAGCATGTCCATGCCCGCTCGGGATAGCGATACCTATGGTGGTTTCGGTTGCTGCCATCAAGGCAGCTAAATCAGGCATACTAGTTAGGAAGGGCGACGTGTTTGAGAGAATACTATCAGTAGATAGTGTATTCTTCGATAAGACGGGTACTATCACCGTAGGGGAGCCTGCACTACTAGACGTCATAACCTTCAATGAGTTTAGTAAAGATGAACTTATCGAATACGTATGTACTGCTGAGAGGAGGAGTGAGCACCCCCTCGCTAAGGCAATACTCAAACAGTGCAACAACTTAGAGATAAATGATGTCGGAGTTGAAGACTACGAACACCTGCCAGGTCTAGGACTTATAGCGAGGGTTAACGGCGTTGAAGTAGCTGTAGGTTCTGAGAAACTTATGGAGGAACTAGGAGTACGTCTAGATAACAGCGTTGAGGACGTAGTAGAGAACATCACATCAAAAGGTTTCACAGCAATCATAGTTGCTGTGAACAGAGAAGTTGCCGCGGTAATGAAGGTTGGCGATACGGTGAGGTCTGAAGTAGTTGACGTAGTAAAGTACTTCAAGAACTTAGGGTTGAAGACCGCTTTAGTGACAGGCGATAGTAGACGCGTTGGTGAGGCAGTAGTTAAGACCGCTAAGATCGACTTACTCTACGCCGAGTTAAATCCTGAGGATAAGGCGGAACTCATTGATGAATTACAAAAACGTGGTTCTAGGATAATGTTTATTGGAGATGGGGTAAATGACGCCCCAGCAATTAGTACGTCATTTGTAGGTGTTGCGATGGGTGCTGGTGCAAACATATCTAGAGAGGCTGGAGATGTTGTCATAGTTAGCAACAACTTAAAGTCATTAATAGCCCTCCACCAGCTTAGTAGGAGGGTTAGAAGGAAAGGCCTTGAAAACCTGTTGTGGGCCTTCATGTATAACGTTGTGTTATTACCAGTAGCTATGGGAGTATTCTACACTTCCGTAGGGCTTGCTTTAAGACCCGAATTAGCTGCAGCAGCTATGATGCTAAGCGATATCTCAGTAATTCTCAACACGCTCACACTAGTTAGATGGGAACCAAGGGCTTCAGACACTACTACATCTTTTTGAGCTACGTTTTCCTAAACATTACTCCAGTCATACGTATTCAATCCTGCCGAGGCTGTAGTAATGAAGTTAAACTTAATGAGCGAATCCAACTGCTCTTTATCATGTTTGATTAACACTTAAGTTCGATTGGTAAGTCGTTATTCGTAAGTGTAATCCAATACTCCTCATCTAGATAGAGGCTAATTGCTTTGAAAATTACGCCCCTCTCAGATGCGTACTTCATGACTTCTAATATTTTTGGATCTCCCGCACAGTTGGGTTTAAAGCCCAATACTTCAGGTACGGAAGCTACGAAAATCAAGTATGATTTGAATTCATTAGCGTGATCGGCTAGGGCCTTAATCTGCCTCCTCCCCCTAGCAGTAGGACAGTCAGGGTAGGACGCATAGTTATTAACCCTTAACACAGAGCTCTTCAACTCTGCGAGACGTAATTCGCCACCGCAGTCTAAGACGTAATCTATGATTTCATTAGCTAGTCTGAAATTCCTTCCACGTAGGCTACATTTAGCTAACCAAGGTATGAGCTTATACGTGACTAACTGCTCAAAGACCTTACCCTGAGCGATGGTGTCTAAGATGGCGTAACCTTTAACATCTTCAACCGCTATCAACCTATACTTAAGTTTAGGACCTCCTATATTAGCACATAATCCACTCCTACCCCTGACTATGTAGCCCTCCAACCTCCCAGTATTAGTTAGATGTGCTGGGCATACCTTCCCATCTACTACTACCTGAACTGTGAAGCGGTTCAGCCTACCAACTAACTCACATCTTACTAAGTCGTTAAGCCTTAGAATACGCAATTAGTCAATCACCCTCCTCACATCCTTCGTAAGTAATCTAAAAGCTATGAACCACGGGGTATCTAAGGTAGCTAGTAATACCTTAGCGTAGGTTCCGTACCAGACCATACCCCAGACATCCTCCCAGGGGAGGAGGAAGGCGAAGGCTAGGGGGAAGAATACGAGGCTATCAACAAACATGTTAACTACGTCCGTACCTAAGGATCTGAGCATAGCGAACTTAACCATGCTCCCCACACTTAACTCAAACCTGTAGACCCTCTTCTTAATCTCAGCGAATACTGTAGCGTCTACTAACTCAGCAGCTAGGAAGGCGGAATAGGAGGCTAGGACTATCCTAGGGGTTTGTAGCATAAAGTAATTCCAGACATCGCTTAACCCGGCCAGCCAAGGTGCAGCAGGCACTGTAGACAACATCAGTATGAACATAGAGACCATAACGTTAGCTACGAACGCTAAGAAGACAGCAACGTACGTCATCCTCCTACCGTAAATCTCATTAATCATATCGACTAACTGAGCAACGAAGGGGTAGGTTATAGTACCGCCTGAAACAATTATAGGTATTAGTATGTAGAACTCACTAATCCTAGATGCTAGGATATTAGAGGCTAAGATATATGCGACGTAGAACGTCAGAAGCGTTGGATAACCTAAAGAGTCCCTATACCTCCTAACAAGCCAAGAACTAACTAAAGTCGATACCGTCAAGCCAACACCCCAAAAAAGGAAAACCCACATCACCGTAGGGCACCTCTAACAACCTAGTAACAACATTACAAAGTTATTAATTTTACCATGCTTAGTTGTAAAACTCACCTGACCCCTCCTATCCTGAAAAGCTAGGCTTTCAGATGTAACAGCATTCATACCCATATGACCTACTAGTAAGGAACACATCCTTAGAAGTGTTTATCAAGGTTACTAAGTTTTAAATTACTAGTTGCGGTACGTCATTGGTGGTAGGTATACGTTTGAGTAGGTGTTACCTACCTGCAATCTTAGGTTACGTAATACCTCTGCTACTAATAGGAGTAGCTGCACTTACCTCTGGGTGGTTTAACATGTTTAACAACGCGCTTAGTGACTTAGGCCACGCGGTTAGGAGTAATGTAGCCGTAATTTTCAATCTTGGTTTAGCCCTCGGATCTCTCTTCATATTATTATTCGCAATAGCGTACTCCACCAGATTTAATAAGTTAATGAGTATTTTACTAGTACTTACTGCTTTCTTCCTTAATCTAATCGCCATATTCGATGAAGTCTATGGAAGGCTTCACTTCATAGTCTCTGTAGCTTTCTTCATCTCTGTAGGTGTCTTACTAATTGGCTACTCAATAACTTTCAAGAAATATATCACCTCCCTCTTAGCTCTTGCTATTAGTGCATCGTCGTGGTATCTATACTTTAATTACAGAGTTCCTGAAGGTGCTGCAATACCTGAGTTAGTATCTATAATTGTGGTACTACCTTTCTATGCCGACTATGTTAGGAGGGTTTGTAGCCTATGCAAGGTTTAAGGCCGTAAGACTTACTTAAATTTCAATACGGTCTTCACGTACTTACTCAATCTTTCCCTAACGACTTCAACCCCTATGCCCCCTCTCTCTACTACTTGAATCGTTCCATCACTTCGTAGGGTCCAAGGCGGTTCTACTATGTCCTCTTCCCAATACCTATCACTACCGCTTATATCGTTTGGATATTTCACGTTTGGAAGTGTTGCAACGGCTACTAGATGTCCCCTACCAACACCTGTCTCAAGCATGCCTCCAATCCATACTGGGATTCCCGCCCTCATTGCGTGGTCGTGAATTAACTTAGCCTCGTATAGGCCTCCCACACGTGCTGGCTTTATATTTATCACCCTACAACTCCCTAACCTTACAGCTGTCTTAACATCGTATAGACTCTTAATGCTCTCATCCAAACATATAGGTGTGTTGAGGTGGGACTGAAGTTCTGCATGTTCGCTTAGGTCTTCATAACTTAGTGGTTGTTCAATCATCAGCAATCCATACCTATCTAAGTCCTTAAATATGTTTAAATCATCTAACGTGTATGCAGCGTTAGCATCTACTTGAAGCGGTATGTCACCAAACACCTTCCTAATCAACCTCACCGGACCTACATCCCAGCCAGGCTTGATCTTAATTTTAATTCTCCTATAACCTTCATCTAAGAACCTACCTACAGCCTTAATCAATGCAGACTCATCACCGATAATACCTATACTGACCCCACTAGTAATATAATTCCTAACACCTCCTAAGACCTTGTAGAGAGGCCTTCCTTCAAGCCTTGCCTTAAGATCCCATAGAGCCATCTCAACACCTGCTTTAGCCATCTTATAACCCCTAACACCCTCAACAGCCTTTAAGAAATCTACAGGGCTCTCCAAGGACTTCAACCCAAGGAGTTTAGGTATTAAGAACTCCCTACATACGTAGAGTGTTGTACTCACAGTCTCATAGCTGTACCAAGGTCCATCATCAACTGGCGCCTCGCCCCAACCAACCTCACCAGACCTATCCTCAACCTCTACTAACACTCCATGCCTATCTAAAGTCTTACCAAAACTAGTTTCGAAGGGTGCTTTCAACCTCATAACTACGTGGTAAATAACTACCTTACGTAACTCCAAGGCAACTCACCACTTAATATCTTGTTCAGACCCTCCCTCCACAGTACGTAGAAATTCCTCCTAAAACCTTCTTCATAACTACTTAGGAAGTCAACAACGACGTAGTTAAGCCTATTTATGTAGTGGTTGAATACTTCTCTTAAACCAAGCCTCCACCTACTCAGCACGTCTTCATAAGCCCTCAACCTACCTAAGTCTTCAGGTATTTCAACAAGTAGTATAGGTGAATCCTTACTTAAATCATAGCCAAGTAGTAGGGGTACGCCTCCATCAAATCTAACATCTGTTACGACTTCCCCACCCAACCCCACCACCTCATCTAGCGTAGGCGTTTTTAAAGTACCGCCTAATTTACTACTCACTAACCTACTCTTAACCCACCACTCAGCTTCAAACCTATCAGTAGGCATACCGATATTAAGGGAGTCTCTTAACTCACCGTAGTAGTTTACGTAGAACTTCCTAACTATAACTCCTAACTTCCCTACGTTAAACCTCGCATTAGGTGATTGGAGTGGGTCGTAGGTCCACATAATGAGGTCTAATCCCTGGTTGATTACATACTCCCTCTGCATGAGCTTTAACACATATCCAAGACCCTTATACCTATACTCAGGTATGACCCCAGTCATATGGCTGTAGTGGTAGAGCTTACCATCATGAGTCATGGCTAGGAAGCCGAATACAAATCCAACCATCCTACCCGTATCCTCTTCAAAAGCACCTAATACCAAACCACCCCTCCTATCAGCAGCTATTAATACGTGATGTGCTACGACTCCACTCTGATCTGAAATACCCCACACCTTAACCTCAGTATCAGTAATCATTCTATACTCCTCAGGGGTTTTAAGCCTCCTAACCTCAATAACCTTCCCATCAATAACGACTTTAGAGTTCATAGTAATCACTATATAATACCATAAACTCCCTACGTAAAATAAATCTATATGTAAGATGACTATACTTCAAGCACATCACACTTATGCACTAATACTACTGGGACCTTAGTCCTAAGCAATGTTAGAGGACTCAAACCCCGATGAACTAGTACTAAACGCTTTACCCCAGCCTCCTCAGCAGTCCTTACAGCATCGTCTACTGTGCTATGCCCGTACTTCAAGGCTTCATTCTTAAACTCATCATCAACACTTGCCTCATGAACTAACACATCACACCGATTAATCAGGCTTACAAAATTCGCATTTAGTGATGAGTCACCGGAATATGCTACACACTTACCATCTACGTCAAATCTAAACATTAGTGCTGGTATGGTGTGGGATGCCTCTATAGCAGTTACGGATATACCACCTAAGCTTAGCTTAACCCCACTCTCAACTACGGTGAAGTCTATTAAGGATACGTAGTTAGGTATGCCAATACTTCCTAATAACCCCTTAATCGCCTCGTAAACATCGTAAGGACCTACCACCCTAACCCTAACACCCAAACGTTTAGCATGCTGAAGTATGGTGGGGAGGCCGAGTAAGTGATCTCCATGCCTGTGTGTGATAACCACGTAATCTAAATCACCAACATCGAATGGTGTGCAAATCCTTAATGAGTTGTAGACACACTCACCAACATCGACTAGTATCCTACTCTGCTTAGCTACTAATAGCATGGATGTATGGTTGATTAGCGGGTTAGATGCCCAACCACCTAATCCTAAAAAGTAGAGTCGAACCAATTAAACGTCCCTTACTCATGTTAATTAGCTCTTAATTAGCTTTAAGAACTCAGCAGTACTCATTAACTTAGCCCCGTAGATCTTCTCCATATACTTTAATCCCCAGTTATGGTCTTCCTCAGTGAAAGCCTGAACAGCATCTTTAATAACTACTATATCGTACCCTCTGAAGAAGGCATCAGCAGCTGTATGTAAGACACATACATGCGTATGTATACCGGTTAGTACTAAGGTATCTACGCGTAACTCCCTTAGAAGTAGGTCTAATCCAGTCTCAAAGAACCCACTATACCTCCTTTTCTCAATTATGAAATCCTTCTCAGTAGGTTTTAACTCATCGATAACTGAAGCACCCTCAGAACCCTTAACTGCATGCTCACCCCAGAGTTTAAATTCGTGGTCAACAGCTCGTAAGTGCGTGTCATTAACGTATATTACAGGTATTCCAAGACTTCTAGCATTTTCAACCACTTCCTTAACGTTTTGCACTATATGCTGCGCTCTTTCACACTTCAGACTACCGTAAACGAAGTCTTTAAGCATATCAATAACTAATACAGAGTATTTCGGCATGAGGATCCCACATAGATGGGTGAAAGAATGTTAATTAGTTTTTAGTTTTTCTTGGGAAGTAAAGTAATACTAAAAACTTATAAAGTAACACCAGACCTAATAACTCGGTGCATATCGTGCATATCCCTGACGGTTTCCTCTCACTACCTGTCGCACTACTATCCCTACTCATCTCAGCAGCCTTCTTAGTACTATCCGTAATTAAGGTGCGTAGTAAGAAATTACTAACTAGTGAGAAGGTCTCAATTCTGACATCGTTAAGTGCTGGGGTCTTTATTGCTCAGATGATTGCTTGGCCCATCCCAGGCGGTACTAGCCTTCACTTAGTTGGAGGTGCTCTAGCAGGTATTATAATGGGTCCCTGGCTTGGGATTATCTCAATGTCCTTAGTACTCCTAGTTCAATGCTTAATATTCCATGACGGGGGGATTACAGCCCTAGGTGCGAACATACTGTGTATGGGTGTGGTAGCAGTTCTAGTTGGCTATGCCACGTACCGAGTGCTTACGAGGTTAGTACCGAATTTCGTGGCCGGCATTACTGCTGGGTGGTTAAGCCTTACATTAGCAGGGACTGCTTGTGGTATTATCTTAGGTGTTTCGTGGGGGAGTGCCCTGCCTATCTACGTTATGAGTGTTTGGCATGCTATACTTGGAGTTGTCGAAGGAGTGATTACTGGCTCAGTGATTTCCTACCTGCACAGGGTTGGAAGTATCTTAAGGTGGGAGTGATGATCTCTAGGAAGACCTTTATAACATTGTTAATCCTCCTATTCCTAAGTCCGTTCTTCGGGGTCTACCTAGCCGACCTCACAGGTTATCACGAACCACTCGACATAGTTGCTGAGGAATTAGGTTTAATAGAAGCTGAGTTTAATTGGACCCCACTTAAGGATTACAAGTTTCCAGGACTGCCTGACTTCGCAGGCTACGTAGTATCTGGAGCTGTAGGATTAGCTATAATCATTGCTATCGGCTACCTCATCAAACACTTAGCGGTCGTCAATCCATGAGCTCCATCACTAAGAAGTTTTTAGACTCTGTCAACGATGTCTTAAATTCAATAGACTTTAAGGGCTTGGAATGCACTCCAAGCCTATTCTTAATAGCTTCCCTTACAACAGTATCTATAACCTCATTCACATCGAATGTTTTAGTAGTAGTAACTTCCTACATATCGTCATTAATACTCATCATTTTAAATGAAGGAGTAAGAAGATATGTCAAGGTGTTGGCCACGACGCTCACATACGTAGTGTTTTTCTCATTAGTGGCTCTTACGCCGTTGCTGATTAATAACCGATTAGGTGATTACGTCCTCTACGTACTTAGGGCATCAGCAGCTGCTACACTTCTACTAGCTTCGATTAAAACTCTTGGATGGTCCGGTCTGTCCAACGCGTTTTACGGGGTGGGACTACCAGCATTGGGTAGGTTTGTAGTAATGTATGTGAGGATGCTGTCAACATTGATTAAGGATTCCTCAAAGCTGATCTTCTGTAGGGATATGAGGATGTTAAGGAATGTCGGACTAAGGGATATGTTGACGTATCCCTCATTAGTGGGCAATCTACTTGTAAGAGGGTATTACAGGGGATGGAGGACATCGCTAGCAATAACTGCTAGGACCATGAGTACTAATTCATATAGCAACCCTCCAAAGGAGTTTAAATTAACTAAGTTGGACTTATTCATGACCTCAGTAGCGATTACTGAGGTAGTACTCCAACTGACTTAAATGGTGTAGCAGGTGTGGAAGTACTAACACTTAGGGATGTGTGGTTTAAATATCCAGGTAGTGGGGAATACGTCTTAAAAGGTATTAACCTAAGGTTATGTAGGTCTGAACTATCAGTAATTAGAGGACCCAACGGCTCAGGTAAGTCAACACTCCTACTGATCGCTGCCGGACTGCTAACCCCGGAGAAGGGGGACGTATTACTTTACGGTAAGCCATTAGCTAGTCAGCTACCTCAAGCTAGGAGTAAGATAGGAATGACGTTTCAAGACCCGGAAGACCAGTTCTTCAACGCAACAGTATATGATGAGGTAGCATTTGCATTACGCCAGCTTAGAGTATCTGAGGATGTTGTAAGGGCTAAAGTCGTAGAGATCGCAGAAGTATTAAATATTAAACACCTACTAAGTAGGCCTCCCTACAAATTAAGTGGTGGTGAGAAGGTTAGAGTAGCACTTGCATCGATACTAGTCTACAACCCTGAAATACTCCTACTCGACGAACCCACAGCATACCTAACAACTGATGCTAAGTCAGAGCTGATGAAACTACTAAAAGATTTAAGAGACTCTGGAAGAACAGTAGTCATAGTCACCAACGACTCCGAAATAATGAAGTATCATATCGATAGGAGTTATACGTTAAATAACGGAATGCTCTACGAGGATAAATCACGATCTAATTAGTGGTTTAGAGCATTTTAGGATAATATCACAAAGTGCTTAGGAAGCTTAGTTCGAAACCTACGTAATCTATATTAGTATTAAGAGTGGTTTAA
This sequence comes from Sulfolobales archaeon, assembly GCA_038844925.1. GTDB lineage: Archaea > Thermoproteota > Thermoprotei_A > Sulfolobales > NBVN01 > DTCV01. Next base: position 24,516 of record JAWBQY010000007.1, read on the forward strand.
CAGATGAGCCTCAGCATACTCACTTTGATAAATAAAGTTAAACGGCATTGCTGATGATGAATCTATTAGAGCCTCCTCCGAATTATTGATAGGTAAGCTAATGAGAAAAAGGCTCCAGCACCCATTCCAACGAATATCAGAGTTGCTATGTAGAGGTGGTAGTCACCCTTAATCAACTCGGTGTACTCACCTGTGACATACCATTTAACTAAATCACCTAAAATCCTAGAGGTTGGTAGGAAAACCATCCATAGGAGAGAAGACTTGAGGACGTAGATAAACGTCTGCGATAGGATAAACCTCCTATGTAGCTTTAACCCGATTTTAAAGAATATTCCTGAAACTATTAGTAAGTGGTGGATATATACGAATACGATTATACATAGAAAGTACGTTATAAGCGGGGCGAGGACCAACATACCTATCAGACGTGTTACTTCGATAACAATTAATGGAGTTAGCAGTATTGCTAACACACCTGCGATTAATTTATGCCTTATCCTCAAAGACAACCCAATAAAATTATTTATCTTAGATAAAAAATATTGTTTAAATTCATGGACGCGCGACACCGATAAGTACGAGTACGGCGAAGTATAGGTAGAATGCAATCCCTCCTGCTAATATGACGAATTTAATTGGATGGGGTCTGAATTCCTTAGGTATCCATAGTAGGTTAGCTATGAAGGGTACTATGAAAGCTAGAGCCATGAGGAGTACTGAGAGGTATATATCTATTAGTAGTAGGATTTCAGGCTGTTTAATACCTACCATAGCCGGTATCATTAAGAAGAAGTAGAGGATGACTAACGTTGCGTAAAGTTTGTATTCAGATACCTTCCTAACCCATGGGAAGTTAACCCTTAAAGCACTTGCAACTATTCTTGGATAGGCATCCATGTTACCGATAGCAGTACTCCACAACACCACCATAGCTAAGAATAAGTAAACCATCGCCCCGAACTCCCCGAAAAACATCCTGAAGAATTCTGACTGAACCACAGCAACTTTATAACCTGAAGGTACTAGTCCAGCCGGCTTTAAGATCCAAGTAGCACAGTACATGAATATCAGCGAGCCTAGGAGACCTATCGGTAGGTATACTCCGTAGAGATCTGTTTGAGCTATCCTCAACCAGACCTTCCAGTTCTTAATGCTTTCGGAGTCTGTTGAAGGCTTCCAACCAACTATGACTGGTTCCTCCTCCTTAGCCGAATGTCTAGCCACCTTAGCAACCTCACTAGCCATGCCGTAACCCTTCTCCCTCACATAGAGGCCGTACTTCAAGGATTCTTCCGGCCCACCACCGAAAGCCCAAGCCAATAATCTGATAGCTAGATCAGCAGCACCTACAGGTATTACACCAAAACTGAATAACCCGACTAACGCCTCACCAAACCTCTCTGGAGTGGTTACCAAAGCTCCAACTACTAACATGCTTATAAACATAGCTATCACCATAATGGTGCATGCCTTCTCAACCACCTCATAAGCTCTCTTAACAGCTAGTAATAGCGGAAGTATTATTACGTAAAGTATTAAACCAATAATTACTGGATCCACTCCCTTAACACCATAACCCTCTATGATGATACCAGCCATAGCTAATGCAGCACCAGCCGGCCAGAACATCCAATGCCTAATTATTAGCTGAACAACCCAGTAGAAAGTACAGAATATTGGATGGATCCTCTGATACATCATCATAGGTGACTCACCAGTAGCCATTACATACCTAATCGCGAACTCATTATTAGTTGTCTTAAATATCGCACTTAGCAATAGTGTCCAAGCCAATATCATCCCCACTCTAGCCCCTGCCTGCGCACTAAAGATCAATTCACCACTACCTACCTCCATAGCAGCCATAATGTATGCAGGACCCAGCCAAGCGATAACACCGCGTAAAGTTTCAGTACCAGCTGGTGGTTTAGGAATGCTCCTAACCCCACTATACTCTGAAGGTCTGGCCAAGTAGGAGGCCTTAGTAGCCTCCTTTGCCAGAATCCCACCTTCAAATACAATTCCGTAACAAGGTTTAAAAATCTAACCAGCAGTAAGTCTAACCCTATATCTATTAAATCCTTCATTACTACCGAGGTTAATATCCACACCGGATTTAACATCTAACACGTTTAGACTCATCTAGTGATACCACGAAACCATACAAAACAATCAAAAGTAGGAGAATATAATAGCGGCTGTTAGCGACCACCACGGCTTCATTTTAAGGTTTTAGTTACTTCGACTTGTGGTCATTGTGGATGTTAAGTTCTAGGTAGTTTGGTTTGAGGTGTGTGGCAGGTTTGAAGAAGGGTGTAGTTGGTATTGAAGTAGCTATGGCGTTAATAGCTTTCGTATTAGTTGCTAATGCTTCAGCGTTTGTAGTAGTAAATGTAAACAAGAACAGGAAGCATGTAGAATTGGTTGCAATACCGATAAAACTAATAGCACAGCAAGTGTGGGACTAGTAAACCTCAATAAAGCAACTGTAGCAATAATGATAATACTCCCAAATGGAAGCGCTAAACATACCGATAACAGATATAAATACAAAAATCTAACATAGCCGGGAACTTCAAGGATACCGTTGACACTTAACTTATTAAATAAGGACTGATGAAGTCATCGCTGATGAGCTATTAAAAACTAGTAAAGGCAGATCAACTAGTGAGAATATCTTACCGGATCTGTTAAGCTGTTCTCACTAGTGTTTAACGCGTCCGATAGCTCTGACTTCAAAACAGTTGCCTGTAGTAGGATTAAAGTTAAGATTAAACCACCTCAAGACGCTCCACCAACCATTGAGAGGGTTGTATCACATAAGCCAGACAATGAGTATGTAGACCTAGATGTTGGGTAGTAATGTTAAAAACCTACGGACAAATCCGAGGTAGAGACAAAAATGGAAAACATTTTAATTCCGTCTTTTCTGATAAGTGCCATATTGAGTAGCATGTTGTGATGTTTTACGTATTGCATAGGTATTCTGAGGGTGTTTGTAAGTTGACGTAGTTCGTCCTCATAGTGTCGATAGTTAGATTGTTAGTGTGGTTATGGCATTGTTGGTTTTATTGCTGATTTTCGTTGATAGAGAGCTACTACTCGCATTAAGAAGTATTAACGGGCGTATTTACTACTAGCTTAAGTTTTTAAGTCTGAGGCATGCAAAGGTCTACTCTTCACGTTTAGTATCTGTTAGTGTTAGAGTCTATGTTTTAAGTATTAGGAAGCACCTACGTTGAGCTTAATATTTCTGTATGTTTAAGTCTACTGGTGATATTCCTTGAAGTCTTACAGAGTTGGTGAGGTTGAGGTAGTATTAGTTGAGGGGGATATAACTGAGTTAGAGGCTGATGCTATTGTTAATGCAGCTAACCCATATTTAGAACATGGTGGTGGGGTTGCATTAGCGATTGTGCGGAAGGGTGGTTATGTAATTCAGGAGGAGAGTAGGGAGTATGTTAGGAGGTTTGGTCCTGTACGAGTTGGTGGAGTTGCTGTAACTAGTGCGGGGAGGCTTAAAGCTAAGTACGTAATACATGCTGTTGGACCGGTCTTCGGGGATCCTGAAGGTGATTCTAAACTGGCTTTAGCTATTAAGTCCTCACTAGATAGGGCGGAGGAACTAGGACTACGTTCGATTGCATTTCCAGCGATTTCTACAGGTGTTTACGGATACCCATATAGAAAGGCTGCTGAGTTGATGGTTGAGGTACTTAAAAGTTATAACTATCGAAACATTAAGAAGGTGATAGTATGTCTATACGGTTCTGAAGCGTTTAGAGAGTTTGAAAGAGTGTTTGATAATGCTATGTAAGACTGTAGGAAGGGAGGTCTCGTCGACTAGGCCTCATCGCTCATGCTATAAACTCTTTAAGATCTCCTATGTTAACATTGTTATTAGGTCTTAGTTAAATAACTCTACATTATTAAATTCTTAGAATTTTGAATGCGGATTAGCTTAGGCTATTTCCTATATAAATCTTTAATTGATTTTAACTTCTTGAGTAGTGGTATAGCGTTAAGCTTTTCATTACTTAAGTACTCCCAAAGTATGCCGGGAGGTCTGACCTTCTCACCCACGGTCTTTACTTCCTTCGTCGGTGTGAAGATGAAGTCTACGGTGAAGTCCCATGGCTCTAGTGGGATGTGACTATCAATTACCTGTACGTCATGTACTGTAGTCACTATTGGTGTGTTGGGATGTAACTTACCGTACTCTACTAAGATTCCGTACTCAAGTTCTGAGTAGCCCTCACCCTTACCCAATCTCTCTCCGTAGATGCTGACAACTGTAGATCCTGTGACAATTAAATCTATTTCAGGTAGGTCTTCGGGTTCGACTTCCTTACCATATTTAAACGCCCCGCTAATGGTTGAGGCATATCCGTATGAATTAGTAGGTAATTCCTTAGAGTTGATGAGTAGAAAACCTCTAGAAATCCTCGGCGTCGGCATTACTAATAACTTACCACCTCTCAAGACTGCTTCTCTAACAGGTCTTTGAGGTGAGTCCGGATTAACCTTAACAACTTTAGAATTCCTAAATACCTCACTTCTGACTAATCTTGAAGCAGCTTCCTCAGCTCCGACAAAGTTAGGGATCCTGCCAAACACAGGTCTTGGGAACCTAGCTATGCCCTCCTCCTCCATAACTTTCCACACACTATTTCTAAGCAACATCCTTACAGACCTCTTCTCAATCATTTACTACCGCCTCAAGCAATCGATACGTTACCAAGTAGAGGGTATAACCTTTTGAGGATCTCTACAACTCTGTATTAATTTAAATCCTAAAAAAGGTTTAGGTTGGTTGTAGCGATCTTTGCTGAGAATTACTACTAACTGCTCTACCGTTTTTAGAAAGGTCCTAACCCAAACTCTTACTTCTTAGCTTCTTCCTTCTTTTCTTCTTTCTTAGCTCCCTTCTTCTCTCCCTTCTTACTCATAGGGGTTTACCCCCAAGAACCGTATTATAGTGCCAGGTTTATAAGTTTTTTATCTTAATATAAGTTACATGTAGTCTAGCCCATCCTTAGCCACTAAATGTAAAATATAATTTAATTACCTTAAGTTTAAAATTCTAAAAATTGTTTCAAATATTAGGTGGTATTATCCCTTTCCTAAGTAGTGAGCTGTTCGTAAGGTCTTTAAGGCTTAGGAATAGAGTTGTCCTACCACCCATGGCTTCAGAACTAGCCAGTCCTGATGGTGAGGTTACAAATGAGTTATTAGCATATTATGCGCTGAGGTCTTCATGTGTTGGCTTAGTTATTGTTGAACATTCCTACATATCCCCTGAAGGTAAGTATAGCTATAGGCAATTAGGTATTTGGCATGATGGGTTAATTGAAGGTCTGAACAAGCTTTCGAGCACTATTAAAGGGGGCGGTGCAGTAGCTGTTATACAGTTAAACCATGCTGGAGGAAGAGCGAATCCTGCTGTATGTGGTTGTAGACCTATAGCTCCGTCATCAGTCCCGATTCCGAGGGGTTTTGATATACCACGTGAGATGACTTCAGAGGATTTTGAGAGGGTTTTGAAGTCATTTAAGGAAGCCGCTGTGAGAGCTGTTAGGGCTGGGTTCGACGGCGTTGAAATACATGGCGCACATGGATACCTACTTAATCAATTCTTATCACCGATAACTAATAGGAGGGTAGACGAATTTGGTGGAAGCCTTGAGGGTAGGATGAGGTTTCCATTAACCGTTGTTGAGGAGGTTAGGAAGGTTCTCCACGGTAGATTACTTATGTATAGGTTGGGAGCAGATGACATGTTGGAAGGCGGGTTCACCGTAAGTGAGGCTGTTAAAGTAGCTGTTAAGCTAGTAGAAGTCGGTGTTGATATAATTGATGTGTCCGGAGGGCTATGCGGTGGTACCCCTCCCGAACTGCAGGGGATTCAGGGATTCTTCATACCATTAGCTGAGAAGATTAAGAAGTTTGTCGACGTCCCAGTAGTAGGTGTGGGAGGTATTGAAGATCCGTGCTTCGCTAATAGAATAATCGCTGAAGGTAGGGTGGACTTAGTAGCTGTTGGTAGGGCCCACTTAAAGAACCCGCAGTGGTGTTGTGAAGCCCTTAACAATCTACATAAATGCGTTGACTCATGACTTCCCTAAAGTCCTAAGTAAAGTATCACCATCTAGTATTAGCGAACTACCCTTAGGTACTGAGAAAAGCTTTGAGAGAACTTCACATTTAACCCTTAGGAGGTGTAGTGACTTAACATGATGGTTAAGTTCTACGTAAGCCTCAGCATTAGCTATACCCTTAGAGATTAGGAAGCCATCTCTAACGTAGGCCGCTGGGGGCATGTTACCAGGTGTGGCTACTACTCTAACACCATTTGGTAAGACCCTCCTAACGACTCCGTCATAAGTCATATCCACTTCATAGCTCTCACTACGTACTGCTAGTACGACTTCAAATCCATTCCTGACTAGTGCCTCAGCTAGTATTAAGTCAACTTCAAACTCACCAGCATTATCTAAGGCTATCACAACCCTACTATCAGATAATTTACGGAATTCATTAATAGCTGGCTTATCCCATATAACATCCTCCAATTCCTTAGGCTCAAATCCAAGTACGGAAGTGTCAACTACGTTAGCAGCCGCTGAGAATTCTAAAACCCTAGCAAGGTCCCATCCAACACTATCTAAGTACTTCCTAACCTTCCCAGCAATTACAGCAGCACTTACTGAGAGTAAGTCCTTAACATCTTTGTAGGGGTCTTCAGACCTAAGTAATGATTTAACGTAGGTGAAAGACTTCGCAAATGCTTCAGAACTGTGGGGAAGTTCTACAATATCTCCTAAGTACTTAAGTAGTTGAGGTATTAAACCCTCACCACTAAGTTTGAGTAGGTCTAAACACCTAGACTGCACTAAACATAGCTTGCAGTAACTACTTACCCACATAGTTATTCACGACCTTCACCACATGTCTGAGGTCTTCGAAGTCAATATCACCCATAACACCTATCCTCACAGACCTATCCTTAATCTCACCAACCCCTCTAGCAATTACGTAGCCCTCACTCCTCAGTAAGTCTATAAGCTCTTGCACACGATCTGTATAGAAGGCAGTTACGGTATAACTTCTGAACCCTTCCTCACCAACAGGTTTTAAGGCAAGCCTACTGTAGAGGTATTCAGCCCTCATCTTATGGAGTTCGTGATAATTATCTAACCCAATTCTCAATATATAACTTAGTGAGGCGTCTAAAGCGTATATCGTGTTGATAGGCGGTGTGTAGGGGGTTTCCCACTCCTTAATAGTTTTTAAGAACTTACTAAGATCCATTGACCGAGGCATTGGATATTTAGCTTTAGGCGTAGAGTTTAAGTAAAGGATAGCAGCTCCTGGAGGTGCCATAAAGGCCTTCTGAGAGGATGTAGCTATAACATCAACAACACATCTAATAGGTTCTGCTGGAATACCGGATACGCTGTCAACTAAGAGTAAAGCACCTAATGAGTCTGCAACATCCCGAAGCTTGCTTAAGTACCTATTAGCACAGCCAGCACCTGTTTCGTTATGGACTAAAGCTATAGCTGATACATTACCGACCTTCCTGGAGAAATCCTCAACTATGTCGGGAGGCGGTATCCTACCAACACCTAAGCTAAGCCTGAAGACCTCAGCCCCCCTACATTCTAAAGACTCTATGAGCCTCTCGCTAAACTCCCCATAGGATAGAGCAACCACCCTATCACCTGGGTTGACGTAGTTGTAGACCATCACATCAACAGCTAGGGTACCAGTACCGGGTAGAATTAAAGGCCTACCCACCGCAACCTTAGAAAGCTTCTCAACAACTTCTTTGAAAACCTCCTTAAACTCATCAAGCTTATGAAATTGGGGATGCCTTCCGAAGGCATTAAGGACGTACTTAGGTATCTGCACAGGACCTGGCGTTAAGTACTTCATTAACACATCACCTCATAATCGATAATGCTTGAAGATTTAACCTGCAGAAGTTGTCTAAACTCGTCTAGATAAGTAGCTTCAGACCGACCTAACGTATACGAAATGACAAAGACAGACCACCACAACATCATTAAATAGCGGTTTATAAACCTTACGGAGCTTCCACAACGTCCGGACTTAAAACATCTAGAGAGTACTTGAAGCGCGAAGCCTCTCGCTGGTTATCGTGATAGGTTGGGTATTAATTATCGGTTTCCCTAGTCCTTATTACTGAGGCGACTTACTAGCCCTTAATTAAATGTTTCGCAGTAGTTAGCACACAGCATGTACGACTTACTTAATAGGTTTAACTTATATGTGTTAAATAAAACTGCTAATTTGAGATGGTTGGAGTGGTTGACTTACTCAGATCTGAAGTCCGTACGCTACAGAAGGTTGGAGGTTCTCTAGCTCTCTACCTGCCTAAGGAATGGTGTGAAGCTAACAACCTATCTAAGGGCTCTAAAGTCAACTTAAGGTATAGTGACGATTTTATCTGCATAGATGTTGACAGACCGGGAAGAATTAGGGATGCAGTAGTTGATATTACCCCACTACTTGAAGGTGAGCTAAAGTACGTATTAATATCACTCTACATCTTAGGCTACGATTACGTTAAATTCGTAAGCAGTAGGAAGATAAACCTCCCGTTAAGGAGGTATTTAACATCATCCCTTAGGTACACACCGGACTTTAAGATAGTTGATGAGGGTGATAACTTTATAACTATTAAGCGTGTAGGGGAGGCTGAGGACTTAATAAGAGCACTTACACGTGAGTTTAACGCAGTCTCTACAGTATTTAGATATGCTTCAGAAGCTCTAGAAGTTGGTAAGGACATTTGGAGCTACTACGACGCTATAGAGGAGTTAGATACTGAGGTTGATAGGGCTAGAGTTGAAGTTGAGAGAACGGCGTACAAATTAACTGAGAGACCTTACCTCAACACACTAAGGCTTAGGTACGTAATATCATCTGTTATTATTTCTAAGCTACTTGAAAGACTTGCCGATCATATAGTATTATTTATTAACGAACTCGAATCAGTTGCTGATGAATTGAGGAAGGACTTACTACAACTCCTTAAGGAGTTAATTAGTAAGTATGAAGAGCTGAAGAAAGTATTTGATGAGTTCTACTTAGAGAGGACTCCCCTAAGGATGGATGAGATAGCACCAGTAATAAGTAAGTTAGTATATATCATTGAGGGTAAGAAGGCATTTAGGGAAGCGTTGGTGAAGGTATTCCACAAGCCGGTTAACGAATTACTAATATATCACATAATTAGGATATATGATTACATGACAGATATAGCTGAGGTGTTAGTGAATGTTTTGCTTGATTCTATAACCACTCCTACGACTTGATGATATATACTTGAATATTTCATATATATGTTAATATATTTAAGTTTAAATCATCGTAGTAGATACATAAAACGGTGATATAGTGGTAAATCCTAAGGTGAGAAAAGCTACTATAATCGCTGTAGTCCTAGTACTAGCTATCGTGGTACTCAGGCTAACAGGCGTACTAACCTTAGAGCCAGTAGTAGATGTTAAAACTACTACAAGTCCCACTCTAAGGGGATTAACACTTAATGGTGCTGGAGCAACATTCCCCTACCCACAAATAGTTGAGTGGGTTAGAGGATTCTACAATAGGTCAGGTATTTCAATTAATTATCAACCAGTTGGCAGTGGCGCTGGTCTAAGCCAATTCCTCCAGAACGTAACTGATTTCGCATGCAGTGACCCCCCGCTAAAGAGGGGTGATTGGGAGAAGTATCGAGGTACTGTAATGCAGGTCCCCTGGGTTGTAGGTGCTGTGGTCATCGTCTATAACATCCCTGAAGTACCTGCTAATTATAACCTCAGGCTTACTGGTGAGGTTATAGCTAAGATATATAGAGGTGATATTAGGTTCTGGGATGATGAAGAGATAAAGAAATTGAACACCGAGATTGCTGATAGATTACCTCATAAGGAGATCGTAGCTGTATATAGGTCTGATTCCTCAGGGACTACTGAAGTATTTACAACCTTCCTATATAAGTCAGCACCTAACGTATGGGATAGTAAGCTAGTGGGTAAGAACATTGAATGGCCTGTCTCTAAGGTCGGTAGGGGTGTTGGTGGACAGGGAAACCAAGGGGTGACTCAGGTAGTACAAACCACACCATACTCCATAGGTTATGTAGAGTGGTCATTCGCGATAACAAATAAACTACAGGTAGCTGCGGTGAAGAATAGAGAAGGTAACTACGTACTCCCCTCAGAAAATGCTTTAAAAGAGGCATTAAGAAATATTAACCTACCTAAGTCGCCGTTAGATGACTTTAGCCGCACATTAGAGGAAACGATATATGCAGGAGGCCCTAACTCATACCCGATAACTTCCCCCTCATACATAATATTGTGGAGAAGCTATCAAAGCAACAATAAGGCCCTAGCTATGAGTGAGTTCTTAAAGTGGGTAGCTACTGAAGGATATAAGAATGTGGTTCCAGGCTACGTAGCACCTCCGTCAGAGGTCATCAACCTCCTACTAAAGGCTGCGGAAATACTAATTAGTAAGTAGGTGATACGTATTAAGTCAAACCAAAGTTTTTTTACTGTATCAAGGCATGATAGGAATCTCTTCCTATTATTACTACCTACAGCTGTTGTAGTTGTCGGTTTATTACTCATTACCTTCCTCCTAATTAGTAGTAGGGCTTCTGAGGCGGTTAAAACGTATGGATTAAGCCTATATGTGACGAGTGCTTGGGATCCTGAGAGAGAGCGTTACGGCTTATTCGTACCCCTGGCAGGGACTCTAGTGACTTCCGCTATAGCAGCTCTAACAGCTCTACTACTATCCCTATCTCTATCGATAGTTGTTTCTGAATTCCTTAGAGGTGCTGTGAGGAATTTCCTATCAACTATTATTGAGTTTATGAGTGGTTTACCTACGGTTATATACGCCTTATGGGGAGTTCAATATGCGGCGCCAGTAATTAGGGATTACGTGATGTTACCCCTTCATAAATACCTAGGATTCATCCCCTTATTCGCCTGTGAGCCGTTAAGCGGTTACTCAGTATTAAGTGCTGGTTTAGTTATAGGTATATCGATAGTTCCCTATGTAACTTCTCTTATATGTGAATCCTACATGCTAGTCCCCACAGCCTATAGGGAAGCGTGCTTAGGCATAGGGGCTACTAGATATGAAACTACGAAGATATTATTAGGTCTTTGCAGACCTGCAGTAATAGCTGCAGTAGTCTTAGGTCTTGCTAGGGCTATGGGTGAGACAACAATTGCTGCCGCACTTGTAGGTAATTCCATGACAATCTCATACTGTGTTTTCATGCCTAGCTATACCGTATCAGCACTCATAGCCGCTCAATACGGTAACGCACAGCTGTACATGTATGCTGAGTCAGTACTATACTCAGCTGCTTTAGCAATACTCATCTTAGCACTCGTCTTAAGCCTTACCGGCCTAACGCTACTGTCTAAGTGGAGGTCGAAGGTCCTTGCATAGGATTAGAGTTATTAAGGATAGGTTATTCACGTTCTACGTAGTGATTACCTCCGCATTAGCCTTAATACCATCACTCCATCTAATCTCAGTCATAATACTTAGAGGTGTTGAAGTGTTGAGTGAGGCGGGTATTAAATTCCTTGTAGACCTCCCACCAACTCCGCTATCAACTCAAGTTGGTGGTATAGCTCCAAGCCTCTTAGGAACGTTTATGCTCACAGCAATAGCACTACCTACAACTACTCTTATAGCTATTTTCGCAGCAGTAATGAATAATGAATTCCCTAATAACCCTATATCTAGGATCTTAGACGTTACTTTAAGGTCATTTGCAAGCATACCGACCATAGTTGTCTCAATGACTGTTTACCTATTAGTAGTGATCCCTATGGGTGGGTACTCAGCCATAGCTTCCTCAATAGCACTTGCAATAATTGCCCTTCCATACGCCTATACCATCATATCAGCAGCGTTAGGTCAGGTACCCCACACGTATAGGGAGGCGGCCTACGCACTCGGCATGTCTAGGTGGATGATGATATACAAGGTGATCATACCGATAGCTAGGAGGATGCTAGCTGGCGGTATACTTATAACCATGGCTAGAATTATGGGTGAGACCGCTGCACTGATTTTCACAGCGGGTAGGTTTAGGACCGGGCTCACCTTATCCCCTAACCAACCAGTAGATGCGATCCCGCTACTGATATTTGACTATGCACTAACCCCCTATCCAGTAATGCATAAAGTCGCTTGGGGTGCTGCTCTAATACTCCTACTCATCTACTTAATCACATTTCTATCATTGAAGGTCTTAGTAAAGGAGGTGAAGCTATGAACAAGGTGGGGTATGCAGTAGAACTTAACGACGTATATGTCCGTATAAATAGGTCTGAAGTAATACGAGGAATTACCATTAAAGTACCTCTAAACACTATTTACGTTATAATGGGTCCAAGCGGCTCCGGGAAGACGACGATTCTCAGATTAATTAGCAGGCTTATCGACTTAATACCTGACGTCGAGGTAACAGGCTCGATTAGCGTATTAGGTATGGATGCTTTGAGATCAGACCCCTACGTTTTGAGGAGGTATGTAGGTATGGTATTTCAGACGCCGAATCCCTTCCCACATATGAGCATTTACGATAACGTAGCAATTGCCGCTAGGATTAACGGAGTTGCTAACAACAGGGATGAATTAGATAGGATTGTTAGGTGGGCTCTAGAGAGGGCAATGCTATGGGATGAAGTTAAGGGTAGACTTAACGACTACCCACACACATTGAGTGGAGGTCAGAGACAGAGACTATGCCTTGCAAGAGCATTAGCAATGAAGCCTAAAATACTATTACTTGACGAGCCGACAGCAAGTATAGACCCAGTAAATGCTAGGAAGATCGAAGAGGTGATCAAGTCTTTAAGGGATGAAATAACGGTTATAATGGTGACCCACTCACCACACCAGGCGGCTAGAGTCGGTGATTATATAGCTTTGATTTACAGTGGAACTATAGTTGAGGAGGGGAGGGTTAAGGACATATTCTTAAATCCTAAATCAGAGTTTACTGTAAAGTTTTTAAGAGGTGAGGTATGATGGCTTCAATGATTAGAGACCTAGACATTTTAAGAAATATAATCACACGTATGACCCAACATGCCGTGAGGTCTGTAGAAATTACTAAGACGTTATTCACCACATCAGACCTAAACCTAAGGAAAGATATTTGGATGGAAGTAGACGCTATCTCAAAAATACTCAACACACTTAGGGAGGAGGTTATTAATGAAGTCCTCTCATTCATAGTTAGATATCAACCCCTAGGTAGGGAGTTAAGAATTGCTAGGATGTTAATCAATGTTGCCTACGACATCTACCGTATCTCAAGATATTGTAGGGAGGTTGCGAGGATAGACTCCATGCTCTCACCTGAGAATGGTGTTTCAGTAATTTCCGGATTTGAAAAGATCTTTGATGAGATCTTAAAGGCGTTGAACGCCGCGTTCGCAGATTTAAGTGAACTAACTGTGAGAAGGGAAGGTATCGTTAAGGAGGTCGACGACCTAGTAGATTTAGAGTATATGAAGGTCCTTAAAGAGATAGTGTCATCACCTACGGTAAGTAGGGAGAACGCCGTTAAGACACTTTTAATGAGGCATGCGGAGAGGATAGTAGACCACGCACAGTACATAGAGAACTACGTGAAGGAATTACAGTCCTAATTAGGTCAAGCTATGGAGATTAAACAACTTCGTCAGCCATAATGTGGTAGTATTTAAAAGCCGCCATACGATTCTAAACTGTCTAGCCCGTAAGGATAATTTTTAATCGTCTGAAAAATAATTGCTATTAGGTGATTAAGTGAAAGTAATTTGCCCTAAGTGTGGGGGCCGTTTCGACACCCTTTATGCTAGAACCTACTCATGTAAGTCATGTAATGTGCTACTATATAGCGGTAGGTGTAATTACATTAAATGCCCATTCTGCGGTTATGAGTTTAACGTCTAAAGGTGGTTGGAATGAAGGTATTAGCCCTTTCTGACGTACACGGTAATTGGAGAGCCCTTAAAGAGGTGATGAGTAGGGAGGAATACGACGTCGTCCTCATAGCTGGTGACTTATCAGACTATGGCGGGAGTGTTGAGAAGGTTATTGAGATCATCTCAGACTTTATTAAAAACTTCAACATTGCTGTGTACTCAGTACTTGGGAACATGGATAACCCTAAACTACTTACAACTCTACCTAATGTGGAAACATTTAAACTACTGCACGGTAGCGTAATTACCCACCTTAACTACCTAATAATAGGGTTTAGTGGGGGGCTCCGTTCACCATTCCATACAAACTTCGAATTAAGCGATAGTGAATACAGGTCGCTAATAGGTGAAGTCGTTAAAACACTCCATCAAACCAGCGTTAACCAACGTTTAATACTCCTCACACATACACCACCTTATAACACTAAAGTAGACTTAACCTACAGCGGCCTACATGTCGGTTCTGAAGCCTTAAGAGAATTCATAGAGTCCTACAAGCCTATGCTAACTATATGCGGACACATACATGAGGGTAGAGGAGTTGACTTAGTAGGTAATTCCCTAATACTGAATCCAGGCCCACTATTTAGAGGGTACTATGCCACTATCGATCTCAACGACGAAATTAATTACGAGTTGAAAACCTTAAAATAATAAAGATGGAAGGACATCCATTAAACCGTTTCTCGGTAGATGGCTGTTCATAGGTTTTCATGCTTTTTATATCCAGCCTTCCAGCTATCTACCTCTCAACGGCTTTCTTCTTCCCCTGCCCCACCTGCGGGAGCGTGTCTCCAGCGGTTGCCCACGGTTCATCCAGCTCCCTGCGGCGAAGCAGAGTGCACGAGAGTTCCCCTCGCCATGCTCATCGAGTTCATCCCTACCAATACTATCATCTACGTAAAGATTTATAAGCATGAGCACTGCTTCGTAATGGAGAAGCACGGCTTAGACAGGCATACAGCGTCAGCATACCTCATAGCACTCAAACACCTCCAGAACGAAAAGACCGTGAACAGCCGCAAAGCACGTAAACAACACAATTAAACATCAAAAAGAAAAAACAGTCCACCTCTAAGAGTGAGGTTCCTTGGGTTTGAAGTTAAATATACTTCTTCTTCTCTAGCTGTTTCCCTTTCTGATGAGATTTCTATGTTTTTACATGCTTACAGGTGTTTACGGTATTTAACACTCTAATGAAGTCTCACTTCTAACTATAAGGATATTTATTATTAGTTTCTACTAATATTCGGTGGTGTATGATTAAAGTTTTAGCTTTCGTTAAGGTAATACCTATAGGTACTTCAAGCAGTAGTTTGAGTAGTTATGTGGCTGAGGCTATTAAGGTGCTTAATTCGATGAATATTAAGTACCAACTCACCCCGTTTGGTACAGCTGTTGAAGTCGACTCAATAGATAGGGTCGCAGATCTATTAAAGGAATTAAATAGGAGGTTTAGAGATATGGGTGTACCTAGATTAGTTATCGATGTATCCCTGGATTTAAGGTATGATAAGGAGATAACCTTAGAATACAAGGTCAGTTCAGTATATGAAAAGTTGTAACATGTGTCAGAAGCTAGTGCTTAAAGTAGTGATGCCTTAGGGTGCTATCTATGCGAGTAGCTATCATATACTACAGTCGGACCGGGAGGACTAGGCTAGTAGCTCACTATATTAGAGACTTACTAATCACTTCTAAACACCAAGTAGATCTCTACGAGCTGAAATGTGTTAAGGAATATGGAAATAACTTCCTACGCATGCTTACCGACGTATTACTAGGTAGGACTGTAGAATTTTCAGGAGTGGAGGGTTACGACCCTAAAAACTATGATTTACTGATTGTCGGAACACCAATATGGGTTGGTAGGATATCACCTCCTTTGAAGTCCTTCCTCATTAAGTATAGAGACATAATTAAAACTGATACTGCATGCTACACAACATCAAATTTCAGGAAGAACTACTCAGAAAGTCTTAGGAGCTTTATGGAGGGGTTAGGCTATAAGGTTCGTGCAAACGTGTCTATCACTAATGTAGAGAAGGATAAACCTCTAATAAATGAGTTTGTATCCACCATTTCCGGTAGAGGTCTAAGTACTTAAAGCTAATCGACCCTAGCTTTAAGACCTAAAGGTCTCAGAACCTCTGTCGGCAAGATTTACTAATTGCAGAGTTTTTACATCTATGACGAGTTTAGCAATTTTATAGGTCCTAGGCAGTAATGCAGGCTATGCTTAGAGCAGTCTTAATCCCCATCAGATATGAGTCCTGCTTCATTTGGCTTGAAGGATGTTCATGACTCTCTATGGAGTGATTAGTAGCTACAGCAAACCGCGAGAAAGATGTACAACCTGTCCTAGATTTTTGTAGGTCTTTACTGAAGCAGGAAGCTGTGACGCAATCTGAGACTGATGAGGAATGAAAGTGAAGAACGGTGTGAATCTATATAAGACTTAAGCCCTATACATGTTTAATTGGCTAAGGTCTATCCACGCAGGACTTTAATACTCCTCAGATAGGTCGCAATAATAATTCTAAAACGCATTGCACAAGTCCATATACTCCATATACATCAATCTTAATAATTTTATAACCATAATTTTTAAAGACAACGCATTATAATTGTAGAGGTGTTCCGAAATTGGTTAGGGCGTTGGAAGGAAGGTTAAAGATCGCCACAACCTTTATTGCCTTCTTAATGGGTGCCTACAACGTATACACTCTTACGTTTACGGTTTATGATCTTATGGCACATATGGCTTTAAATTTAACCTTCGTACTACCCCTTGTTTATATCCTATATCCTGCTAGGAAGAAGGATGTAAGTAGAGTTCCTTGGTATGATTACGTCTTAGCGGTGATTTCAGCTATTCCCCCACTACTACTCTACTTAAACTACTCTACCTGGGTTTACGGTAGGTGGTACTTCATAACAGAGCTCCCTACGGAACAATTCGTATTAGGCCTCATATTCTTAATAACTATTATAGAGGCTATTAGAAGATGTGCAGGTCTACCTATGATGCTAGTCGCTCTATCCTTCTTGGTCTACCTATACTTAGGTCCTTACATACCACCCCCGCTAAGACACAGAGGTTTAAATATAGTTAGAATCGTTGAGGCTAACTACGTAACCGGTGCATATGGGATTTTCTCAATACCCCTCCAGGTAATATCTACGTATGTGATTGCATTCACGATTTTAGGAGCTGTGTTTAGCGGAGCTGGAGTTGGCAAGTTCTTCATAGATCTTGCTAAAGCGTTAGTTGGTAGAGTTGTTGGAGGTCCTGCTAAGATTGCTGTTATTGCTTCATCTTTATTTGGGACTATATCCGGCTCAGCTCCAGCCAATGTCTATGGTACTGGTATTATTACTATTCCTACTATGAAGTCTTTGGGTTATCCTCCTAGGTTTGCTGGTGCTGTTGAGGCTGTAGCATCTACTGGTGGTCAGATAATGCCCCCAGTCATGGGTGCTGCAGCATTCGTAATGGCTGAACTACTAAACGTACCATACGCTAGGATAATGATTGCAGCAATAATACCAGCACTACTGTATTACTTAGGGGTATACGTACAAGTCCACTACTACTCAGTTAGGAAGGGCCTAAAAGGACTACCAAAAGAAGAAATACCAAACCTAAAGAAGCTAATGGTTGAGAGGGGTTATATGCTAATACCAATGGCAGTACTAGTATACATAGTCGCAGTAATGATGTGGTCACCAGTAACAGCAGCATTCATAGCAATGTTCATAACAATAGCACTAAGCTACATAAAAAAAGAAACACGAATGACACCAAAGAAAATATACATAGCACTAGCAAAAGGAGCTGAAGACAGCTTAACAATTATTGTATGCGCTGCTGCAGCTGGAATAGTCGTTGGTGCGGTGGCCTTAACAGGGCTGAGCGATAAATTAACAGTCCTGATATACGACCTTTCCTTAGGTAGTATGGCATTAGCTCTTATGGTGGCTGCGATAGTGACGTTAATTATGGGTATGGCCTTACCTACTACTGCCGCGTACTTAGTTGTCGTTGCATTAGCCGCTCCAGCCTTATATAAATTAGGTGTGAATCCCTTCCAAGCACACTTCTTCGTATTTTACTATGCAACTATTTCAGCTATAACCCCACCAGTCGCTCTAGCAGCGTATGCTGCAGCTTCAATAGCTAGAGACGACCCGATGAGAGTGGGCTTCCAAGCATGTAAGTTAGGGATAGCAGCTATCATAGTTCCGTTCGTGCTCATATTTAAGCCAGGACTCCTACTAGTCCTCGAAGAACCTCCGCTAATAATTATAGAGAACATAGTTACAGCATTCATCGCTATTTACGCTATAGCATTAGGGGTTGAAGGTTATATGAGGGATGTCATGCACTTCTTAGAGAGGATTGCCTTGATAGCCGGTGGGTTAGTACTATTCGCTCCAACCTCTCTTGAGTTAGACCTCATAGGGCTGATTTTAATAGCGTCGTCGATAACATCACACTATATGAGGCATAGGAGGATCCATATGAATTCTACTGAGACTAGAGGGACTTAGCGTAGTTGAAGTTGAGATAAGTACATCACTACATAAAGGTCTTAAATATCTAAGTAGATGAGGGGTCCATGCTGCTGCGCTGCATACACGTCTGAAGTCCTTACATCATCTGATGGTATTTCCTTTATTATGGTTATCTTAATACCTAAAACATTATCCACGAAGTATATGCCTTCGATGAGGTCTTCACTAATGCTGTAGAGTTTAGCTATTAACTCCCTACTTAACTTGTTTTTCGCCTTCATATAAGATTCAACGTCTTTGAAGAATATATCTATAGTTAGTTTGAAGGGGCCCGCATTTTTAGTCCTCACCACCTTAGCTACATCATATAGTTTAACCATACCCATTACCTCGGAAACTCCATCACTCTCATCTTAAAAGGTTCTACAGGGTCCTCCAATTCTAACGTATGCCATATGTTGAACTCGTATACAGGTCCTACGGGGAAGTCTGACGGAGAGAATGGGAATGCTATATTCCCAGCCGTGGTCTTCCTCCCCTCAAATCCGTGGTGTAGTAGCGTAGCCCTTACGAGGGCGCATATAGAATTAGCTATTTCTTGAGTTCTAGCCACTACGTCAATAATTATCCCAACTTCGTGGGGTTGCGGATTCTTTAAAGGTTCGTAAACGCCCATAACTCCGTTAATACCGTAGACCCTAAAGTTAATAACGTATTCATCTTCGGGGATATGCTTCATTCTATCCTTAACTACCTCAACTACCTCTTCTAAGATTTGATTAATCTTACCTATGAAGATAGGATCTCTAGAACCTGCAATGCTTATCGTCCTAAACCCTATAAGTCTAACACCTTCCAACTTAATAGTGTAGGGTTGAGGGACGAACCTGCTGCCACTAACCATTACAGTTCTTTCATCATATTGGACGTAGTTAGCTGTAGTTACATCTAAATATCCTTCAGGTAATCTCTCCATGTACGGATTATCTCTTTCATAAAATGAGTGGGCAGCAACACTGGTAACTGTACACCTCCTCCTAGGGTTAGGAGGTCTTACTAGGAAGTAATCCTTATTCAATATTCCGAAGATCCCATCACTACTACTACCTGGTTCTGCGGCTAGAGCACCGCATTCAAGTATCTTAGACATATGGTAGACTAAGTTCTTAGGGAATCCAAACTTTAGAGGATATGCGGCTACAATACCTACATCTAAAGACCTACCGGTGATAATGCCGTCAATCAGACCTTTAAAGTATAGGTCTAAGGCCTTAATAATTGGTTCGGGACCCATCTGAGCAACTATCCTAACGCTCTCATCTACGTCTCTTACCGTTAAGTGTTCAGAAAGCCTTCTAATATCTACTAGTCTTCTAGCCTTAGAACCACTTAACAACTTCTTCTTAAGCCACTCTTTATCAATTTCACCACTAATAAATGCTAATCTAAGCTTCAACCCCAATTCCTTAGTTATCATGTTAATTATATTGAAGACCTGCTCCACATGTACATCTGCACCAGCACCACCCACAGAGCATATAAACGGTATTCCACACTCTTTAGCAGCCTTAATGATTAACTTCAAGTCCCTCTTAACACCTTCAACCTCAGTATATGAAGTACCAGCACCTAAGTAGTAAGGACCTGCATCAGTAGATGTACCCTGAGCTACTAGTACATGAGGCTCCCACCTAAGAGCCACTTCCAAAGATTGTGAAGGAAATCCGTAACCAATCTGAGTTGTTACATCATAAACCCTAACCTCATTCAAGGCAACACACCTAGATAGTTATAACGGATTAGAATATAAGCCTTTGATAAATTATTCATAACTTAGATGTTAGATCCGTAATAATCTGTAATCAATTCCTAAAAGAGGTTCTAAACCTATAGTCAGAAAATAAAGATAAAAATGTTAAAAGATTTAAACCTACTTCATATAGCCGTGGTCTTTATACCATTTAACAGCTCCTGGATGGAGTTCCCATAAACCTACTTTCTGCCATGCAGTTGCTGGGTCGTAAGCGGCGAACGCCCTATAGGCTGCGGCTATGACGTCCTTATTCTTAGCCATTACCTCAAGGATGTAGTATATTAGACTGTCCGGTAGCTCCCTACTAGCAATTAGTATGGTTGAACCAATAAGTGTTGGGACATCTTCCACTGCATTCTTATAACTCCCCTTAGGTATGACACCTTTTATAGCTCCTAAATTCTTAATTAGCCAATCCCTAAGGGGCTCCGGCATAGCTATGAATTTAAGCTCCATAGTAGCATCCACATCGGCTATAGTTCTTAGCGGTATCCCACCAGCCTGATAGAAGACATCTATCTTCTTTTCTCTAAATGCCTGCGCCGCAGGATCATCACCAACTGCGTATACCGTGCCGCCAGCCTTCCTTACGTCGTCATAGGTCAATCCATAATACTTAAGTACGTATCTAAGCATTAATTCCTCTGAGGAACCTGCGGCATCACCTCCAAACCTGACCGGTTTTCCTTCCTTAATCATCTTAGCTATGTCGTCAAAGTTATTAGCTGGGAAGTCCTTCTGCGCTACAAAGTAGTAATAAGTAAGGTATAGACCACCCGCAACTGCGGTAATTTTACTAAAGTTTAGAGGTTCGTTGAATATGGATATGTCGTTTTCCT
This sequence comes from Sulfolobales archaeon, assembly GCA_038844925.1. Lineage (GTDB taxonomy): Archaea > Thermoproteota > Thermoprotei_A > Sulfolobales > NBVN01 > DTCV01. The sequence continues at coordinate 45,734 of JAWBQY010000007.1, forward strand.
TAGCAGGCGCTCCTAAATAGTCGTAAGTCATTGCAATCTCACCTTCACCCTTAGAAATGTACAGAGGAGTCGCTATAGCTCCAGGACCTGGAATGACTTCAACCTCTATTTTAAGCTCTCTCCTAAGCACATCAGCTATTGGAACGGCTAGAGAGTAAAACGCACCCCCAAAAACCCCGGTGATGAAACGTATCTTACTAGGCCATTCAGGTAGTGGGAACGTTGGTGGAGTTACTGTTGGTGTGGGTGTTGCCGTAACTGTTACAGTTACTGTTTGAGGTGGTAGCGTTACTGTTGATGTAGTAGTTACTGTAGCTGCTGCAACAGTAGTAGTTACTGTCTGAGTGACTACTGAGGTAATAGTCTTAGGGGGTGGTACAGCTGCAGAACCTGCGAAGTAACCACCAACACCAGCAATAATGATTAAGGCAACTAAAACCCCGATTAAAGACTTCTGAGCACTCACAATGATTACCTAATATACTTCTGAATTCAAATTAATAAATTTTCACAAAACGTCATCATTTGTTTATGGAAAATTTAGTAAATTACTTAATCCTAGGTTTGACCCTTATGGTAAATTCTGACTTCTTCCCAGTAGGGGACGTACCGGAGTAGTAGTTGAAGAGTCCGCCACACTTAGGACATTGAAGCCTCCTAACCTCGTAGAACCGGAATTTCCAATTTTTAAGTAGTTTAAACTCTCCTTCAAAACCGCAGTAAGGACATCGAATCATTAAACCACCAATTAAATTCCTCTAGTAGAGTAAATAAAATTGCCGACGTTTATGAATACCTGTATACGTGTAGTAAAGGTTAAATAACCTTATAATAATTATTATATTGATTTTCTATGAGGGTATTAATCGAGGTATTTGCAACGCTGCAGGAGAGGCTGGGTTGGACTACTAAATATGTTGAGATCGATGCCGAGGATATCACTCTTGAAGACTTAATTAAAGGGGTTAGAGACCTATATGACGTTATATCCGCTGATTTAAGTGAGGGGCTTGAAGGCCTACTTGACAATTATTTAATATTTGTGAACGGTGTACATGCTCAGTTTAGAAACGGTTTGAAGACAGTGTTAAGAGATGGTGATAAGGTATCTATATTCCCACCTGTAGCTGGTGGTGTTAGCTCTGAGTACATATCTTACTGAGAGGCAGGTTAAGGTCCTCAAACTCCTATCTAAGGGATTAACCGTAGATGAGATAGCCCGCACCTTAGGTGTATCAAGGTCTGACGTCTACTCTTTAATCAGGTCTGCTAAGAGGGTTGTTAGCAAATCAGCTAATACTATTAAATTGTATAATGAGTTAATGAATAATTCTACATTTACATTTACTGTAAGTAAGGGGGCATCTATAAATGAGGTAATAGTGAGGATACTTGAAAAAGCTGATGAGAGGAATATTAAATTGCCTCTTACAACTGCAGACCTTGTGTTAAGGATTGCGAAGAGTATTGGTGGAGAATGCGTTGACTTAGTAAATAATGTAATTAACTGTGACTTCATACTCTACTTAGACAGTATTGAGGGAGTGACTTTCAGTAGGACTTCATGAAATCCCAGCTACTATTTCCAATTCAGTAATTGAACTTTGATGTTAAAATGTAAAAACTTAATTGTCCATAAATCTTATTATCTCCATAGTAAGATAGTAAATCGAAGGTGCTTTTAAATGCTTGGAGGTTATATGGGTAAGATAGCTAGGATTAACTTATGGACTTCTCAAGTCATACATGAAACACTCTGCGAATCCGTTCTAAAGAAGTGGATTGGCGGGAGAGGTTTAGGAGTATACCTAGCTCTGAAGGAAATCCCGCCGAAGGCCAATCCCTTAGGCCCCCTAAATAAGGCTTACGTAATGACTGGACCTCTAACCGGGATTGCCGGTGTTCCAGCATCAGGCAGGTGGTGCTCAGTCACTAAATCCCCTCTAACCGATACGATACATGATGCCCACTCAGGAGGTAAGTTCGGCCCGTATCTAAAGTTCGCAGGCTTTGATGGTATAGTCCTAGAGGAGGTTTCAGAACACCCAGTATATTTATGGGTCCATGACGGTAAGGTAGAGATCAGGGATGCATGCCACATATGGGGTGCTGACACCCACACTACTACAGATGTGATAGTGGAGGAGTTAAGTGCGGAGGTCGGGAAGTCTGAGGCTAAGGAGATCAAGGTTGCCTGCATAGGTCCGGCAGGTGAGAACCTATCTAGAATTGCATGCATAATAAACGATAAGTCCAGAGCTGCTGGGAGAGGCGGCCACGGAGCTGTATGGGGTTCTAAGAAGGTTAAGGCCATAGCGGTCTACGGTAAGAGCAAACCTCCAATAGCAAATGAGGATAAGTTTAGAGAGATTGCTAGAGAAGCTATGAAGAAAATTAAGGAAAGTCCCGTAACTAGTGAATCACTACCTAAGTACGGAACCGCAGTATTAGTCAACATAATAAACAGTGCTGGTATATACCCAACTAAGAACTTCCAGACAGGCGTCTTCCCAGAAGCACGTCTAACCAGCGGTGAGACAATAGCAAGCACCGTCATCGATTGGGAGAAGCAACGTGAGGAGATATGTTGGGGTTGCCCCATAGGCTGCGCTAGGTATTCAAGAATAACTAAACCACCATTCACAGGTGAGGGAGGAGGACCTGAATACGAGACCGTATGGTCATTAGGTGCTCAGACATACGTCTCAGACCTAGCCGCCATATGTAAGGCCCACTTCCTCACTAATGAGTTAGGCCTGGACGCCATATCAGCAGGGCATGTGATAGGTACGTTTATGGAGTTAGTTGAGAAGGGTAAGATACCTCAGGAAGCTCTAAGAGGTTTGAAAGTTGAGTGGGGTAACGGTGAGGTATTAGTAGAACTTATCTGGAGGATGGCTTATAGGTCTGGAATAGGTTGCGACCTAGCCGAGGGTGCGAAGAGACTGGCTGAAAAATACGGCGCTCCAGAAGTAGCGATGGTTGTTAGGGGGCAGGAACTACCAGCGTACGATCCGAGAGGTGCTCAAGGACATGGCCTTGCGTACGCAACGAGTAATAGAGGTGGATGTCACTTAAGAGCGTATTTAATCGCACCTGAAATATTAGGCGTTCCTAAACTAGTCGATAGGTTTGAGACTAAGGGTAAGGGACCCCTAGTCAAACAATTCCAGGACGTCTTCGCAGTAGTTGATAGCTTAGTCGTATGTAAGTTCGATACTTTTGCCTTATGGACTGAAGACTTCACAGAATTCTTAAACGCCGTAGTAGGTTGGAACCTAACTCCTAAGGAAGTCGAAGTCATCGGTGAGAGGATATACAATGCGGAAAGAGTGTTCAACATATTAAGCTTTGGAGACGGTAAGGAATACGACACCCTACCTAAGAGACTTCTCGAAGAACCCATGCCTGAAGGACCTACCAAAGGTCATGTCGTAAAGTTAGATGAGATGCTAAAAGAATACTACGAAGCTAGAGGGTGGATTAATGGGAGGCCGACGAGGTCTAAGCTAGAAGAGTTAGGGCTTAAGTGGGCTGCAGATATACTAGAAGATGAGGGACTATTGCCGGGGTAGCCAGTTAAGTAGAATAATTAATTAAAAATCAAATTTTTAAGGTAATCTTAAATTTAAATTTTTAACATAATTTTTAACAACATTATTTAGGTGTTAAATCCTGAGCATAGCTAGTTTAGGGGAGTGGGAACTCCTATTTAAGAGTGACTCTAAACCGAAGGAAGTCGTAATCGAAGTTACTACTAAGTGTAATTACAGCTGCATACACTGCTTTAGAAACCTTATGTTGAATGAGGTTTTAGGCGATATGAGTGAAAGGACTTTTAATAACGTGGTTAGAGGGTTAGACGAGTCAGATGTTAGGAAGGTCGTTTTCAGCGGTTGGGGGGAACCGCTGATCCATCCTAGAATATTAGAATTTATTAAACGGGTTAAGGACTTAGGAATCTACACAGTCTTAAACACTAATGGCTTCCTACTTAGTAAGTACGCTGATGAGTTATTTAAGAGTGAGATTGATGAGATCGTAGTGAGTGTAGACTCAGTTGAAACCGATATCTATAAGAGCATACGTGTGGGAGGTCTCCTAAGCGACATCATTAAAGGTGTGTTGAGGATATGTGAATTAAGGGGCTATGGTTCTAAGCCAGAATTAACTATGTGGTTCACTATGAATGCTTTAAACCTTAACGACATTCCTAAAGTCCCCTCCTTTGCTAGGTCTTTAGGCATTAGGAAGATAGTTTTCTCACATATAGTACCGCTATCAAAAAAGCATGAGAAGGACTTAGCAGTATATGCTAGTAATGACCTCCTCATAAAACTATCGCAAGCGTTTGAGGAGATATCTAAGGAGGTCCTAGCTGTTGGTGGGTATGTAATCACACCTAAGCATAAACCAATTGTCGAGAGGTCATGCCCGTTCATAAGTAATATGGCGTTATTCATCAGATGGGACGGACTTATAGCACCATGTATGAACTACGCACATAGTTGGAGGAACACCTTCTTCGGCGTTGAAAGGACCATTAAAGCTGTAACGTTTGGTAGCGTTAATGAGGAAAACCTCCTTAACTTATGGAGGAAAAAGGGGTTCGTATTATTTAGGTTTAAGACAGCTTTCTTCATACAACCGTCATGCCTTGACTGCCACCTATCTAACTACTGTAACTATACCGCAAGTAACATGCAGGACTGCTGGGGGAATACACCAACATGTGCGCACTGCCCATACTCACATCATATCGTTATGTGCCCACTATAAATGTTAATTATTAGCTAAAGAGCTCTGTGAAGGTTAGGATGGCATCAAGCACGTCTCTAACTGATACCATCCCTATAGGTCTGTTCTCAGAGTTAACTACTGGTAAGTGCCTTATGTTGTAATCCCTCATCTTCCTCAGAGCGTCGTAAACCAGTGCATCGGGCCCTATAGTTACTGGGTTCCTAGTCATGATTAAATGAACTGGTGAGTCAGCTGAATATCTACCAGTAGCAACCAACTTTACTAAATCTCTCTCCGTAATTATCCCCACTAGGAAGCCACCATCATCAACTATCATAACACTACCCACCCCCTTATTAAACATTAAACCAGCTACCTCAAGGATTGAGGCACTATAATGTGCGGTTATAGGTGGTGCGTTCATGATGTCTGAAACCTTAAATTGAAACTTCCTATGACGTCTTATTACCGGAATAAAAACCACCATATAATTATTACCTTATTAACCTATTAAAACTAACGTCGAAAACTTCATCAACATTAGTAGGAATAGCAATAGTTAACTAATGGATGTAAGTCCTCCCCTCAACATCTATTCACGTGTTGTAAGACGGTTAGAAACAACTTTAAATCTCTACCTAGGGAAGGAGTTCTCAGTAATATCCTCTAAAGTACTCCCAACCGAAGTCTACTTTCCTACCCTTAATTGTTATGCCTGCTCCACTTACGATCGTTCCTAGCCTTACGTATTTATCGTGTGTGGGGGTATGGTCTAATGTGAAGACTATCTGGAACTCCTCACCTAGAAATCTAATTAAGTCGAACTCATCTACGCCTACCTCATCCGCAAATTCTAGACACCTATCACATAGGGGGAACTCATCGATCACCAATCCAACGCTATTTAATTCTAATACCCTACTAATAGAGGCTAAACCATCACTTATATCTGTAGAAGACCTAACCCGCTCAGCTATGCTTAAGAAATCAACAGGCGGTCTTAAACGCCATATATCCTTAAGAACGTCTATCCATGGCGTCGGGTCTAATCCTCTAACATGTATTATATAGGGTATGGCTGATAGCCCTAAACAATTAGTAACTAGTAATGAATCACCAGGTCTTAACCCAGTAGCAGGTATGAACCTACTAGTAATGCCTACGACAGCTACGTCAAGCCAGACCTCACCCGACGACTCATTAACATCACCACCTAATACGTAGGCATTTAACTCTGAAGTCAGGTCTACTACGCCGTTAACTAATTCGTATACTAGTGAGTCATCACACTCTCTCGGAACACCTATAGATGACACCACACCTAGCGGACGCCCTCCCTTAGCTATTACATCAGTCACAGCTGCTGAAGCCATCCTCCAACCAAAGTCATACCAACTCATGAACTCGTACTTAGAGGTATTAGCAGACGAACCATCTATCTTTAATATAAACCAAGAATCACCTAACTTAAATGCAGCTGCGTCATCTCCTAATGGCACATCACCTAAAGGGAAGGACCTACTTATAATTTTGAGTACGTTGTTTATTACCCCTCTCTCACCAATAGAAGATAACTTCATCTTAATTCCTTGATGACAGACGTTATGAGGACTTAATAACTTTAACCTCCTCAAAGACCTACAACTGAAGAGTTCCACTCAATAGGTCAGCACAGTTTCTGCACCCCCTAATGTTAGAGGGGTGTAATCCCTGCGTGGAGACCTTTCCTACAGCTAAAGATTATTTAATCTTAGTAAATAGTTTAGTAGCTGGGGGTGCTTATAAGGCTTGAGGAGAGTTGTTGCATCAGCTCCTGGTAAGGTGACGTTATTTGGTGAGCATGCAGTTGTTTATGGTGAACCGGCGTTAGTCATGACCATAGGTAGGAGGGTATACGTAACAGCTGAGTTGAGGGGGGATAATAATGTGAGGATAGTTGCCTCCGACCTACAGGTACCTGGTGTGACTGTTACGTTCGCAGGTGATGAGTTATTAGTTGAGACGGACTATGGGAAGACGTTATCAGCCATAGCCTACTTAAGGAGTGCAGTAGACATTGTTTCTAAGTATTTAGGGGTTTTTAAGGGTGTTAACATTACTGTGAGGTCTGAAATGCCCGTAGGCGCTGGTCTAGGGACTTCAGCCGCGGTTGCGGTTGCTACTGTATTAGCCTATGCTAAGGTGTTAGGCTATGATTTAGAGAGAAGGGAGATTGCAAGGCTTGGCTGGGAGGTTGAGAAAACTGTTCAGGGCGTTGCCTCACCTATGGATACTTCAATAACTACTTTCGGCGGTGTTATTAAGGTCAAACTCCTCGGGAATAACAATTATGAGGTGAGGGAAGTCCCTACTAGTACATCACCACCTATCGTAATTGGATATGTTGAGAGGGAGGCGAAGACTAAGGACTTAATAGCTAAGGTTAGAAAGCTTAGGGAGAGGCATACAGAAATAATTGACAGTATAATAAGGACCATTGGGGTCTTAGTCTTAGAGGCTGAGAAAGCATTAGTAAGCAATGACCTCACACTCCTAGGTGAGTTGATGAACATAAATCAAGGACTTCTAGACGCATTAGGTGTTTCAAATAAGAGGTTAAACGACTTAATATATGCTGCAAGGGTTGCAGGCGCCTTAGGCTCTAAAATAACTGGTGCTGGTGGTGGGGGTTGTGTGATAGCGTTAGCCCCTAATAATCAGGAGGCAGTTGAGGTAGCTATGAAGTTATCCGGAGGGCTGACCATGAAGACATCTCTGGGTGGTCCTGGAGCATTACTACATCCCAGTGAGTCTACAACCTCTTAGAGCGTCGACCCTATCCGCATAACCTACCAGCACTAGGTCTGAGAAGCCTATGAACAGACCCGTCTCGATAACACCTGGTAGGTATTTAATCTTCCTATTAAATTCTGATAAATCCTCACCTACTGGTAAGTTTACATCTACTATGATACCACCTACATCGGAAACTACGGGTCCGTACTTCCCCTTACCGCTATATCTTATAGAGTACTTATAGCCTAACTTTCTTAACTGATTAGTTACTAGGGAGAGGGCTTGAGGTAGTACGTCTATAGGTATTAACTCATCACCGCTGAACCTATCTACGAACTTACTGTAGTCTATGATGAATAAGTTGAACTTAGAGTAATATGCAAGTAATTTCTCCAGGGTGAGTGCGGCCCCACCACCCTTAATTAAGTTTAAGTTCCTATCAACCCTATCAGCACTATCCACGTAGATATCTACATAATCCACAGATAGCGTATTAAACACCTTAAAGCCTACATCCCTTAATTTAAGAGCTGTTGCAGTAGAAGACGCTATAAAGTACTTACTGCGTAGTACGTCCTTAGAAGCCGACATCAAGTTAATTAACATATCAACAGTCGAACCAGTACCAATTCCGATAACCTCAGCATCTACTAAGTACTTCAACGCCTCACGAACTACTAACTGACGTGCGCGCTCAACATCCAAGGTAATCAACCCCCAATACCTTAACCTAACTAAAATAATTCTAACGTTAGTATTAATTAAAGCAGAAGTGTTAGGAAATTACCTTCGGCATGTACCTACTCACTACTGCTTGTAGGTCCTCCCTCAACATCTTAATAGCGTTGGGTAAGTAGTTTAAGATGTCGTCCGGGGTTATACCGTCCTCACCTAAGGTTTCAGCTGCTAAATCACCTGCTAAGCCATGTATTAAAACTCCCATCCTCACAGCATCTCCCACATCTTTAAACCCTATACCGTACATAGCTGCTATCGTACCGGTTAGGACGTCTCCGGAGCCTGCCTTAGCCATACCGGGGTTCCCAGTCATATTCACATATATGTAGCCTTCAGGATTCCCTATTAATGTATGCGCCCCTTTAAGTACTATGTAGGATTTCAAATCCTTACAGGTCTTTCTAAGAGTGCCTACCGGGTCTTCGAGAATTACCTTCAATTCTAGCCCAGTAATTCTTGAAAACTCTGCTAGGTGGGGGGTTAGGATGGTTGGAGCCCTCCTCTTCCTAATTCTTTCAACATCCCTAGCTACTGCGGTTATTCCATCACCGTCGATTATTAGAGGTTTCTCAATACTCTCAGTTAACTCCTGAATTAATTGCTGTGTCTCGTAGTTTGTTGACATACCGGGGCCTAAAGCAACTATGTCTATATCAAATGATGTTATAATGCTGAGTATGTACTCGTAATTCTTAGCTGAGATACTCCCCTCCTGAGTCTCCTCTAGGGGTATGTATACTACCTCACTACACCTTGACGCTATGTACGGAACTACGGACTTAGGTGCGGCAAGTCTCGAATAACCACCACCAGCCTTTAAAAACGAGTACGAAACATAGTAAGGAGCTCCGTAGTAGTACTTAGAGCCCGCTACTGCTAGGAACTTACCGAAGGTACCTTTATGCCCCCATCTAACCCTTTCAGGAAGTTGTAGAGGTACGTTTAACTCAGCATATATCTCATCTGAGTTGTATAATTCAGGTGGGTAGGAAAGCCTTGAAACGTAGAGCTCTCCGCAGTAATGATATCCCGGGTACAGTACGTTACCGTATTTAGGATTGCCGAAAGTGACAGTGTAATTAGATTTTACTGCAACACCGCACACAGCACCGTTATCTGCGTTAATACCTGACGGTATGTCCACACTAACTACTACCTTCCCATAACTGTTAATACGTGTAATCACCTCTCTATGGATCCCTGAAACCTCACCCTTAAGACCCACACCTATCAAACCTACTACAACTACGTCACACCATGTCAGATATTCGTCAACAATCTTCAGATCTTCTAAACTCCTAACTAACTTAAGGTTAATTCCTAAAGACTTAATAATTTCGTAGTTACGGTTTGCTGGCTCACGGTACTTTCCTGGATCACCAACTATAACTACCCTCACATCCCCTCCGTACGCGTATAACCTCCTAGCAACTACTAAGGCATCGCCTCCGTTATTACCAGTACCAGCCACTATGAGGAACTTAGTCTTAGAAATTTCGAACTTATCCTTGATTAATGAGAATACTGAAGTACCTGCATTCTCCATTAAGAGTAAGCTATCAATACCGAACTTACTGCTAGCTAACTCATCTATCCTCCTAATATCTGAGACGCTACATACCTTCATCCTATATGCAACCATCCTAGCACCTGCTAATTAACACTTACAGTAGCTGAGTCCCCCTTATAGTATATTAGTGGAGATTCGTTAGAACCTCTATAAGCATCTACGACCTGACCAATGACTACTACGTGATCTCCTACTGGGAACTCTCCCACTAACTTACACTCAATTATTAAGGGTGAGTTAGGAATTGTAGGTGCTGTAACACTTCTACCACTACCTGGTTCTACACCAGCTACCTTAAATTTATCTACTTCCCAACCACTTAAGACTCCGAAGACATTAAACGTTACATCTCTGAGGGGCTTGGATACTAAGTTAATAGTAAAGCATTTGAATTCCTTAATGAGTCTGTAGGTATGCCGACTAGATGTTAGGGAAACCGCAATGAGGGGCGGATCCCATGAAACTCTAGAAAGCCAAGCAACCGCCATACCACCCCTCCTTCCAGGAGTTCTAGGCTCACCAGCTAATACCAACGCCAGCGGATGAGGTAACTCTTCAAGTAACTCCATCAGATCTGAACTCAGATTAGACACCACCTACTAGTAAGTGGTTTAAAATTTAAAGGGTATTTTTAGTTCGACCTAATTGATAATGGTTTTTAAATCAATGTTAGCTCGCCTTAGATTCTGCAGGTTCTACATGTACGGTGACTTCCCACGAATATCTATCCTTAAGTTCCTTCTCTATCTGAGTAGCTATTCTATGCGCCTCACTCAGCGGTGTGTTAGGAGGTAACCTTATATGTAGTGTGACTTCGACATGCTCTCCGTACTTATGGATGTGCATGTGGTGTACGTCTGAAACCTTCTCAGAAATGGATGAAATTACCTTACGTACATCATTTTCCAACGTGGGAGATGGGGAATGGCCTAAGAACTCCTTAGAAGTAGTCACCACTAGCTTAAATGCTATGTATATTATTAGGAAGGAAACACCCAAACCTAGGACACCGTCAACCCACCAGAGCTTCTCACCTACAACTACACCTAAACCTACTAGTAGTGATGCTACCGCATCAGTCCTATGATGCCATGCATCGCTAACCAGGATATCGGCCCCGTATTGATGGCCAAGCCTTAATGACCACCTGGTGAGGACCTCCTTAATCGTTGCCGAGAGGAACATTACTGCTACGAGGCCTAGATTAAATGTTAGAGATTCACGCATCATAAGTTTATTAAAACTAGTGAGTAGAAGTTCGTAGCCTGCAACGAATAACAGCGTCCCAATTATAATACTACCTACGTGTTCAGCCCTTCCATGACCGAAGGGGTGCTCCTTATCCGCAGGCTTATACGCTATCCAAAAGCTAAGCACTACGACCCCTGAGGTGAGAGCGTCTGATAAGGTGTGAATAGCGTCAGCTATAACTGCTACTGAATTATAGGTAATACCTAAAACGTACTTTAAGATAAATAGGCTTAAATTAACAATAACTGAAACCACTCCTTCCTTATAGCCAGCTTCCTTCCTATTTTTAGGCATCAATCATCATTACGAGTAATGCTTTAAAAAGTTAGTCCTTCATTTTCTTTAAACTCGTTGAATTTCTCACATATTAACGGCACGTCAGTATCTATCACCGGATTACCTGATTCGTCCGTAATAATCTCACCATCCTTATTCTTCTTATATATTGGTGTGCCGAAAGCGTCATAGCCTACCTTCTCTAGATTAGCTACGAACATCTTATACTCGCTTGCCTTCAATTTTTCTAATTCGTCCTTAGGGACTTTCTGCATTACCAGTAAGAACGTCCTTGCCTTAACACCGTATGGAATGAAAGTCTGGTGAGGTAATGCCACCGTAGCTACTATCCTCGCATTCTGCAGTAGCCACTGCCTAACGTAACCTAAAGCTCCCACCGCGAGTACTTCTTCTGGTAGTACTATAGCCATCCTCCCATACATCTTAAGCATTTGGAAACACCTCTCAATGAACAGCACCTCAAGGAACTGCTCCCTAATTACGTCTGAAGTCTTAACCCACTTTGATGTACTCCTATCATAGTTCCACTTATAACCTAGTTCGTAGTGACTTAAGATTTGGGGGTTGCTGACCTTTTGCTTAACGTTGAAGGGGGGATGGGTTAATATTACGTCAAACTTCTCAGGACCCGGTATGAGGTGCTCAGGAAGTTGCATTTCTAGTCCTACACTCTTTAACACGTCGAAAGGTGCTAGGCTGTTAGCAACTAAGGTATTACCTACACCTCCAGCGTATAATACCATGTAAGTCCTAGCTATTTTAATTGCGTCAGGGTTTACATCCACGCAGAGTATGTTATTCCTCACGAAGTTTAAGACTTCCTCATCGGTTAGATTATGTCTATGCTTAACATGTCTTACGACCCAAGCGATCAACCTTCCAGAACCGCATGCAGGATCTAATACCAAGTCGTTTTTACTCGGGTTAAGCATCCTAACCATTAGATCAGCTAGAGGATGAGGAGTGAGTACCTCACCCCTCTCCACGTTGAGGTGTTGCCTAGCCACGTTATGTAGTGCTTCATACTTTGAGACATCCCCGCATTTTAGGATTGAAACGTTGTGGAACCTCCTGAAAAACTCAGCAATAGTTCTACTCTTAACGTTTAGCCTACCATCACCTACTAAAACCCTATCCCTAACCTTCTCAATTAGTCCGTCAACCCTAGATTTAAAACTAGCACATTCTACACCTCTATTAAGCTCTACGAATTCCTTATTCGATACCCATGCGAGTAGTTCATCACCACCGATTACCTCATCACCTAACTTAAGTGCAAGCAATTTAAGAAACTCATCAAGTAACCTACCACTACTTAAACCCTCAACCTCACGTACATATCTATACATATCATCTATCTGAGTCGCCAAGTCCGTAGCAGGTTTTAATGAAGCCCTACTTAACCCTCTCTCCAAGCACTCAAAACTCTCCCCGTACATAGGGAATCTACATATCTCTTCAAATACATTACTAGCAGACTTCCTAAGCACTACAAAGTTATCCTGGTCGTAGAGTAAGCCGTACTCAGCACTAGTTGAAGACATAAGTTTCTTCAAATCATCCACACCGCCAGACTTAACCAAAACAATAGCAAATACGTTATTGATGGGGTCTCTAACCTCGGGGTCCTTAAAGATTAGTATATCAGCCCTACCTAATGTCTTACCACCAACTTCGATATCTACATCAACTCCCAACAACTCCTTAGGATACCCGAAGTCTTTAACTAACCTCCTCTCAACAAACTGCCTCCTAATCTCCTCCTTACTAGCCTTGAGGGGGCTCCCAGTGACGTAGTCCCTAACGTAGCCAGCCCCTTTCGGCTCCCCTCTTTTAAACATTTTTAAAAAATCAGGTACTAATTTCCCCACCTAATCTACTTACAGTTTTAGGTATTTATATACGCATACTACTTCCTACGAATCAATTTAGAAGTAAATTTAATGACCATTGTAAGGTTATATTTTAAGTAGTGAGGTTATTCTCAGGTGTGCGTGTAGATGAAGTTGGGTCACATACTATCAGTCCTACTTAGTGTTAGCATAGTACTATATGTCGTGCTATCCTTATATACCCCATTAACTGAAGTAGGTAACGGTGTTAGCGTTTTGCTTGATGAAGTACTCCTACCATTACCTACTAAGACAACATCCATGACTGTTGAGGAGTCCATATTAATGAGGAAGAGTATTAGGGAGTGGTTGAGTAAACCTCTAACTATAGAACAATTATCCATGATTTTATGGGCAGCGCAGGGTGTTGTAGAAGACTATAGGGGATGGTTGAGGAGGGCTGCACCGAGTGCGGGTGCTACCTACCCCCTCGAAGTATACGTAGTGGTAGGTTCTAACTCAGTATTAGTAGAAGATGGTAAATATCTACAGGCAGGTGTGTATAAGTACGACTTTAGAAGACATTCGATGAGGTTAGTAGTCAGCGGTGATAGGAGGCTAGCACTCTGGGAAGCATCACTTCACCAGGACTGGGTTAGAGACGCACCGGTAAGCTTAGTTATATGCGCGGTCTACGAGAGAACTACAAGTAGGTACGGTGAGCGTGGGGTGCGTTACGTCCTACTTGAGGCAGGCCATGTAGGACAGAACATCTATTTAATGGCTACTGCCTTAGGACTTGGTACCGTAGCGATAGGGGCTTTCTACGATGACGAGGTTTCTAAGACTATCTCAGCCGCTAAGAATGAAAAACCGTTATACATATTCCCGGTAGGCGTCCCACTAACCCCTCATGAGACGAGCTTCGAAGAACTTCAGAAGACTTATATGAGGTTGAGAAGGTGAGCTCACAAACTATGTATAGGTATTTAAAACTTGCCGAATACACATCACTACCGTTAGCTATTACCATCTTTCTGTACCTAGTAAGTGGTTATGGTATGATATCAACTACACCATCACTACTAGGGTTTAATTACGTAACATCTAGTAAGATCCACACACTCCCCCTACTTAGATACCTAACAACGTTATTAGTAGCAACTCACGTATTTACGGGCGGTACGATAATTATAAATAGAAACCTACGTGAATACCCGAAGCTTAGGAAGGTTGCGCAAATCTTAAACTCTCTATATACCTTAGTGTTAGTTATGATGGCAACGTTATCTGAGATCGAATTAGTATTTAGGCCTTAGCTACATAGCCTATAGATTGATGAATATTTATTAAACAATGCTTTTAATTTTACAATTAGATGATGAAGCACGAGCTTAATGAGTTAGTGATTTATAGCAAACCGTCTGAGCATTGGTGTAGTTAATGTTAAGACCTCCCAGAGATCATGACATAGTTGAAGACCTACTTGGAGGGATCTTAGTAGTTATTGGGAATACGCACCCGCCTAACGGCTTAATAGCGTACCTCAAATACGTTAGGAGTAGTGGGAAGACCTTATGGCGTCATGGTAATACCTACTACGAGAGGGTTTTAAAGTCGTACGGGGTTAGAAACCTCCATAAGTATGTCAGTATGCTTCAGGAATTTACCTTCGACCCAGTGTTGAATGCATATGTACCTTTTATTAAGTCAGCACGTATACGTAATTACTATTACCCTGAACTTAGATTTCAAGAACTGCTTTCTAGAGCGGAGGATGAGTTAGAACTTGCAGTTCTAGAGTTTGCAGACATGTTCAGAAGTTATGCAGGAAGTGTGGGTAGTTCCCTAGGGGTTACGGGATCGTTACTCACTAAAACCCACAATGCTAAGGTATCAGATGCTGATGTAGTGATTTACGGCTGTAAATGCTCTAAGGAATTTATGGAGAGTGTTGAAAATTTCACATCGTTAAGACCGGACTACAAAGCACTAATAAGACAGTCTAAGACCTACGGACTCCCAGTCGAGGTGCTAAGCAAGATCTACCCACCTTATAAGAAACTATTAGTTAGGGGTAGAGTAGTGAATGTGATATTCGTTAATGACGCACAGCACCTCAGATACGGGTCTGAAGTCTACATCACCCTCCACCCAGTAGAACTACTAGTTGAGGTATTAGGAAACGACTGCAACTCACTCTTCTACCCAAGTACCTCCCATATCTACAAGGTCATCGACGTACTACATCCTAAAAACATCAACCTAAAACGCGAGCTCATTACCACCATAGTCAGCTATGAAGGCCTATTCTCCTATCAACTCTACATTGGAGGTAGTTTAAGGGTTAGAGGACTACTCCAGAAAGTACTACCAGCCAACGAATACAGAGTATTAGTAGGAGGTATAGAAGAACCCGGATACGTCATTCCTGTTTAAAATAATAAAGATGGAAGGACATCCGTTAAACCCGCATCGGTTTTGGACCTGCATCACCCTCAGGGGCGTTCAGGGCACCTCACATCTTAAGTAACTCTGGGAGAGCCCTGTGGGAGGCTCTCAACTCCTCATCGAACTACTTCCAAATGTTACTATATATAGAGCACTTATAATGTTTCCACTCACATCAATCGATACGAGCAGATATGAAACCCGAAACAACTACACGAGGCACTTTAGCTTCATCGTTATTTATGTCGTTATTTGTGAATTTGTAAATGTTTATTAGCTTTGACTGCAAGATGTTTTACTGATATTATGAGTGTTAAGTCTGTTAAGGTGGTTAACGTTAACGATGTTGAGGCAGTCATACCTTTGATGTGCGATGTTAGTGGGTTTAAGGTTAAGAGGTTGATAACCAGACGTAGGGAAGGTTCTGATAAGTTGACTCTGGGTCTATGTTTTATAGAGCCGAAGGCGAGGGGATATAGGTGGAGTTTTAAGGAGAAAGACGAAGTTTACTATGTGTTGAGGGGTAGTGTAAGACTTAGATGGGATTCAGCATCAACAGTGCTTAAAGAGGGTGATGCCGCCTACTTACCTGCTGGCTACGAATATGAATTGGAGAACCTAACAGATAGTGAAGCAGTCATAGTTTACGTAATTACACCACCCGTCGAATGAAGCAGAGTGTAAAAACATTAATCCGTAACGTAAGATTTAGATCGATTTCCACGTCTTGACAGCTTTCCTAGAGACTGAGTCACAACCCTAAAGCGTATTAAACTTAACTTTTAACAACACATGATTACTAACTTCACTCCTGAACTTACCAGCAAAGTTTTAACAATATAGTTGAAGACCTATCATCACCATCCTCTAACCAGTTTAATCTTATTACGAAATTAGATACTCACGATGTGGTTGCTCGTGCTTTAGTCTTGGCTATTTTAGCTTTTCTAGACACGGGCTTCTTCCTCGACATCCGCACAATAGTTATGAGATCATCGGAGCTATATTAATGGACACTATCCGACTGCCTTAAGGTTAGCTCATCACCTCAATTCGTGCTAACCATTTACTATCATAGAGACTGAAGACCAGCCTTGCCCCTCAGATAATTAAACTAGCCTATAAGCTGTAAATAAGGAAGTAGCTGAGTCTGCAGTATTAGTAGTAAAGTTGTCTCTGTAAAGATCTGCTAGTGGGTGTTGGTGGTTACTAGCTTGTTAGCTCTGACTATTACGTATAGTACGGCAATCATTAATGAGTAACACCAAAGAGCTGTTAGTAGATTCCCCACCAGGAAGTTAATTGTCGAAGCTACTAGTAGGTATGTTAGGTAGAGAAATTCGCTTAAATATCTTGATGGAGT
>JAWBQY010000008.1:0-59259 GCA_038844925.1 Sulfolobales archaeon
GACTACGGGGAGCCTCCGCGGTGAGGGGCTCCGAGGAGACCGTTGAGAGGTAGATGGCTGGGAGGTTGGATATAAAAGAGCAATGAAAGCCTATGAACAGCCATCTACCGAGAAACGGTTAGCTCTGTATGAGTCTGCATTATTTAAGTGTGAAACGATTTATTACTCTCAATTAAAATATTATTTACGGGGTTTGTTTTGAGTTCAAAACTCCTTACAAGGATTTATGAAATTGCTGTAGATCCTCCAATAATTGCTGAGCCTAATATGAGTATCGGGGATGTCCTACCTAAGATGAGGGATTTGAAGGTTAGGGTTGTGCCCGTAGTTAGTGGTGGTAGGTTGGTTGGAGTCTTAAGCTATAAGGGTATTCTCCTAAGCGGTGTTGGTAGGATGGCTAGGGTTAGGAGCGTGATGGACCCTCCTTACGGTGTTGATATGATGGGTAGTATTGATGATGCTGTAGCTAAGTTCGTGCTTTGGAAGGCTAAGGCCTTACCAGTAATTAGTAAGGATAATGAGTTAGTAGGCTACTTAAGTAGGTATGATTTGATGGACTTCCTCCTGAGTAGGGGTTTAATACCGAGGAAGCGTGTTGAAGATGTTATGACATCACCGCCGACAGTCATAATGGATTGGGAGTCATTAGCTAGAGCTAGGTGGCTAATGCTTAGAAATGGGATCTCGAGACTTCCAGTCACAAACGATGCTGGGAACATAGACGGAGTGATAACGATGACAGACATAGTTGAGAAGATATACTTCATAAGGATGACACGTAGGAAGGGTTTCGAACAATTTGAGGAGGAATTCCTCGCAGCACCAGTTAAGGACTTCATGTCCTCACCCCCTATATGCTCATCAGTAGGGGACTTACTAGAAGATGTTGTTAAGACGTTGATTGATAGGAGGGTGACGGGACTACCAGTAGTTAAGGAGAGTAAGGTAGTCGGAGTCATAAGTAGTATTGATGTTCTAAGAGCATATGCTGAGCAATTAGTATCTAAGGAGTTGATAGAAGCTAAAATCCCTGAATCGTTGAGGGTTGATGATTTAAGTAAGTCGCAGGTTGAAACCCTCATTAATGAATACCTATCGAATATTAGGAGGGTTGTAAATGTAATAAACTTTCAGATAAATATTAAGGAGGAGAGTAAGGGGGGTAGGAAGAGGTACGTCGTAAGGTCGAGATTAACTACTGATGATGGTGTCATGGTCTCTGAGGGAAGTGGGTGGGACTTACTCTCATCGATTAAGGACTCACTTGAAAAACTGGAGAATAGGGTTAAGAAGTATAGGTCAAGGGCTAGAGAACTAAGACGTAGGAGTAAACCAGAACAGTAGCTTAACTTTAAATATTTAAAACTAGGAACTTAATTATAGTTTTTGTGATGCTTTAGATGAGTAGAGAAGCACTCCACATATACTTAATCACGTTAGGTTTCTTCATACTTACATGGGCTATAGTACCAATAATTCCTAGATATGTCATGTGTTTAGGTGGAGACCCATCAACGATAGGATTAGTTATGTCTGCAGCCCCTACAGCCACCGCAGCGACTAGAGTGGTCTTCAGCATAGTATCAGACCTACGTTCAAGGGTCTTCATGATGAGGTTCGGCATGTTACTACTCGGTATTAGCTACTTACTACTATACATTTCGACAGATCTCTACGGAGTGATCCTAGGGAGGGTGCTTCAAGGATTTTCCCTAGCATCATTTATACCACCATCAATAGCCTACGTAGTGGATATAGCGCGTCGCGGAGTGATTGGTAGGGCTTTAGGTACTAGGGCGTTGATGGTGAGTATAGGCTATACCTTAGGACCGTTTTTAGGTGGGTTAATATCGGAGTTATTGGGGTATAAAGCGTTATTCATCATCGCATCAGCATCAGCGTTTGCGATAATCCCGGCAATTAGATTCGACGACCACGGGAGGAATGTATATACAGCTTCACTACTGTTTAGGGAGATGGTTAGAGTAGTGATGCGTAAGGACTTCATCTTACTCTTTACATCAACAGCATTTCAAACAATAATTCTAGCATCAGTAATACCATTCCTCTCCTCATACCTTAAGCTCATAGGATACTCAGACTATGAGGCAGGAGTGATTAGCTCAGCATACGGTCTTGCAGGACTCTTCAGTAGGTTGTTAATGAGCTTCTTCACAGATAAGGCTGTAATGAAGCTAGCAGTACTTGGACTATGTGTAGATTCTGTAGGTATAGTATTACTTAGCTATTACCCCATACCCCCTTCAGTCTTCCTCCCAGTACTATTAATAGGGTTTGGCGATGGCCTCTTCGTACCCTGCATCCAAGCCCTCGTATTCATAAACTCTAAAACAGAATTACGTAGCATGCTATCAGGTATATACGCTACTTCCTGGGATGTGGGCATGTTAGTAGGGCCCTTAATAACAGGTTACCTAATAACCGTAACGAGTGATTACCTACTCACCTTCAGATACCTACTCATATTCACCACCATATCGGCAGTCATATTAATTTACGAAAAACTAGGGGTAAGAGTTAGGGTCTCCCAGCTCTCCCCACCCTAAAGGACCGGCTTTTACTTACAACTCGTAGGAGTTTAACAGTCTCAAATAGCAGTAAGTTTTAAAGTAATGGTTGAAGGAGGGTAGTGGGGTCATGTTTGAGTGGGCTAACTAGCTCTGAGTTAGAACGTTATGATAGGCAGATAAGACTCTTCGGAGTTGAAGGCCAACTTAGACTTAAGAACGCGAAGGTCTTAGTCGTCGGTGTTGGAGGTCTGGGAAGTCCTATATCGCTATACTTAACTGCAGCTGGGGTTGGCAAAATAATATTAGTTGATTCAGAGGATGTGGAGCTAAGCAATCTAAATAGGCAGATAATCCACTGGAGTGATGATGTAGGGATTCCGAAGGTGTTATCAGCGGTTAGAAAGTTAAGGTCTTTAAACCCTGAGGTAGAGGTAGAGGGGATTAAAGCACATGCTGATGAAGAACTACTAAATACTCTAATAGCTAAAGTTGATTTAGTCCTCGACGGACTCGACAACTGGGGTACTAGATTCTTAGTAAATAAGATCTGCGTAAAGTATGGAAAACCCTTCATACATGGTGGTGTAATGGGACTCCACGGCCAACTACTCGTAGTAGTCCCGGGTAAGACCCCCTGCCTACAATGCATCATACCTAAAAGACCGCAGGAGATAAGACCCTTCCCCGTATTAGGTCCTACACCGGGAGTCATAGCAATGCTTCAAGTTACTGAGGCTATTAAGTTAATAACTGGTTATGGAAGCCTATCACTGGGCAAGTTAATAATCTACGATGGATACTCAATGAGTTTTACAGAAGTTAAAGTTTCAAGAAGGCCTGACTGTCCCGTATGTGGAACTGCAGTGCAGACCGCCTAACCTCATACCCTGAATCAGTCCTAAAGGGTTTTAGTAGCTGTTTTTCTTTAGGTCCTTCTAGGCTTTCAGAACTTTGACGTAATGGGAATATGGCTCGTATAACTTATAAATCCAGGAGCTTCCAAAAGTTTCAGTGACCCGAGTTCCCGAGACCTACGGCAGTCCGTGAAGAAGGGGGAACTCGGGAAAACCGTGATAAACCATCTCAAGAAACATACAAAAAACTTGGAATGGGGAACGGTTAGAGGGAAGCTACCTACGCTAATTGCGTCATCCACTTTAAATTATTTTTAATTCTGCGAGTAGAGTAGAACTTGGTGATGTATGATTTTAAAGTATACGGAGAAGGCAGTTAAGGTGTTCTTAGAAACTGGTACGAGATTTCCGCGGAGGGTTTTATGGTCTATGGGGTTAGTAAAGTATTCTGCTGCTAGGGCTAACATGGATTTAGGCCTACTCAAACCGTCCATCGGAGAAGCGATCTGTAAGGCATCTTTAGAATTTGCTGACGGCCTATACGATAGTAAGGTTATTGTCGATGTATTTCAGACAGGCTCTGCTACTGGGTTAAATATGAATGTGAATGAAGTCATAGCTATGAGGGCTTCTGAGATCTGCGGATGTGAGGTACATCCAAATGACCATGTCAACATGTGTCAATCAACAAACGATGTAGTCACATCTGCTATTAGGGTAGCAGCCATAGCGGATATTAGGGAGTGTTTAGAACCAGCTTTAAATGAGTTCATGCAGGGCTTAGGAGAACTAGTAAGTAGGACTGACCACGTGATCAAGCCTGGTAGGACCCATCTTAGGGATGCTCTACCCATAACTATGGGTTTAGAGTTTAAGGCGTTTTTAGACTCCTTCAAGCACGACTTAATATTAGTTAAGAATGTGGAGGACTACCTTAAGGAGATACCATTAGGCGGTACGGCAGTAGGTACTGGGATTAACTCGCATCCAGACTTCCCTAAACTAGCTATAGAGTACTTAAGAAGGCTATCAGGGATTGACCTCAGGCTTAGTGAGGTTAGAACCAGAGGTATGAGGTTGCTAAGCGATTTAGTAGCATTAAGCGGTTGTTTAAGAGTAATAGCACTTGACCTACTCAGGCTTTGTCAGGATTTAAGGCTTATGTACTCAGGCCCGAATACCGGTATTAATGAAATAGAGATTCCTCAGGAAGTCCCAGGCAGTAGTATAATGCCTGGAAAGGAAAACCCAGTAACTGTAGAGGCGGCAATGCTTGCAGCCGCTCAAGTAATAGGTCTAGACCAATCTAATAATGTGGCCGGCATGTTAGGCGAGTTTGAATTAAGTATGGGCATACCACTCATAACATATAACATACACCTTCAGATATCACTACTTACTGAGGCTATGAGGAAATTAAACATGCATGTAATTAAGAAGTTAACACCTAACGTTGAAAGAGCACGTGAGCTGGCTAGGCGGAGTCAGGCATTGATAACCATCGTAGCACCGTTAATAGGGTATGAGAAGGCTACATTACTTGCTAGGGGTTTAAAGGAGGGGAGGAAGTTAGATGAAGTGCTTAAGGAGTTAGGGCTAGGTGATGATGTAATAGCTAAGCTCGTAGACCTCAACACGTTAGTAAAACCAGGAATATTACTTAAGAAAGAGTGAATGATATCTCACCGCTTCCTACTCAACTTACTATAGATGTTGTTAATTAGCTTGTAAACAGGTCTTACGATACCTTCCTTAGCCTCAACCGCTACGTAGACAAGATTTTTAGACTTGAATACCGAAAGCTGTATGAGGTTTAAATTAAGTCCTTCCAGTTCAGACATTATTAAACCCACATCCCCTTCATCATAGTAGTACACGACATACGGGATACCCCTCAATTCGACCTTCCTCCTACGCATTCTATCTAGGTCCTGCACATCATTCCTCAATCTAACCTCCAACCTCTTACTACCATACCTTACTAAATGGAAGTCCTCAGTAACCCCATCCCTAAACTCTACAGCAATGGTTAGGATATCCTTTCTCGAAAGCATTTTAGCTATAGGGTAGTACAGCAATGAGTGTCTAGGTACTGTAGTTAGGGATGCATACGCGTTCAGAGCCTTCGACGTCTTACCCAGCCTGTACTTAGCCTTAAAACCTACTAAGTACCCAAGTACTTCATAGACCTTATCAGCAGGTTTGAAAACATCTTCAAGCTCATCAATAATATTCTTTATGAACTTAATTAACTCCCTACGCTTTCTAAAATACCATAAAACCATAATCACGGCTAAGAAGCTCATGAAAACTAACATGACGTAGTCTACTACCAACTACATTAACCCTAGATATGAACATTGTAAGAGGTAATTAAGTTATCTTAGCTGAAATCGTTGATGTGGATTTAGAAGTGGGAGAGTTTAAAACTTATAAGGGTTATTGCTCATATACTTACATGAGAAGGTGTGCTTTATGAGGACTAAGGAGTTAATAGGATTGGTTCTAACCGCTCTCGGATTGCTACTATATATCTACGCAGTAGTTGATGGGGGTATGAAGGGCGGGATAGGTGTTAGAGGTCGTGTAGAGCTAACACCGATATTAATGGCTCTAGGAATGTATGCCGTCCTTATAGGTCCGGCACTCTGGCTTGGTGAGGTACCCATAGCTATTAAGAAGTTCATAGAGGCTAAGACCGGGAGGAAGTTGGGTTAGGTGTAGGTCATGCTCTCCTTACTCATCCTAATAGTAGTCTTAGCAATATATGGGGTTGCGTACTACTTCTACGGTAAGAGACTCCTTGAGCAGAAGGTCGTTAAGGCAGATCCTAATAGGTTAACACCAGCTGTTGAGAAGTTTGACGGGATTGACTACGTACCGGCCAATAAGTACGTATTGTACGGACATCACTTCGCATCGATAGCGGGGTCCGGACCAATAGTAGGACCTGCAACGGCTATGGTTTACGGTTGGGCTATGCCCTTAGTGTGGGTGTTATTTGGCAATGTCTTCATCGGAGCCGTGCATGACTATCTATCAATTATGGCTAGTGTTAGACATGGTGGGCTTTCAATAATGACGGTATCTGAAAACATCATGGGTAGAAAGGCTAGGTATATCGCAGTTATCTATGTGTGGATGGCATTGGTATTAGTGCTTGCAGCATTCTTCAGCGTTGCGGCTAGTACCTTCGTAGCAGTCCCTCAGACAGGCTTGATAATGTTTCTCTACATGCCCATAGCCTTATTCTTCGGTATGTTAGTCTATAAGTACGGCGTTAATATTAAGCTTGCTACCGTGATTTCACTGGTCTTCGTGGTCATAGCGTTCTGGCTCTCATTCTACATACCGGTATACCTAACCTATGAGGCATGGGTATTAGTGCTTGCAGGTTATTCCTTCATAGCTGCAGCACTACCAGTATGGTACTTACTACAGCCTAGAGATTACCTGAACGCCTACCTTCTATGGTCTTTCGTAGCCTTCGCGTTGATAGGGACCTTACTAGTTGCTGGACTACCATTTACAGGTCCTTCATATACTGACTTCGCCCAGCCTGCCAGCATATTAGGAGCTATGGGTGACTTAGGTAGGATGAGGGTGGCGTACTTCTGGCCTGTAATACCCTTGATAATCGCATGTGGTGCACTCTCAGGATTCCACTCATTAGTTGGTTCTGGGACGACTTCCAAGCAGTTGTCCAACGAATTGGACGCAACGCTTGTAGGGTACGGCGGTATGCTAACAGAGGGTGCGGTCTCATCATTAGCTGTTATAACTCCTATAGCATTTGCATGGGACTTCGCACAGTTAGGAGCTGTGGTGAACTACCCAGTTGTAGATATGCTATCTAAGATAGGTATTAAGGTGCCAACTATAGTTGGATTAGCTGCAGCAGATAGGTTCTACACAGGTTACGCATTACTTCAAGCAGCTGGGTGGTCTAGGGTCTTCGGATTAGGCTCCTTTGAAGCAACGTTTATAGGTTTCAGAGTATTCGCGGCGACAGCCTTAACAGCATTTATAATTACTACGTTAGACACTGCTAATAGGTTAGCAAGGTTTGCATGGCAGGAACTCTTCGGTTGGGTTAAAGTATCCCCAGGGGCTAAGAAGGTATTAACTAACAGGTGGGTAGCGTCATTAGTTGGTGTCATCATAGGTGTAGCAATGGCGTACCCGCAGATATACATACCTGAGTTAAATAGGTACTTACCGGCTTATAGCGTAATTTGGCCGGCATTCTCAGGGACTAACCAATTACTAGCAGCGCTAATGTTAATGACGGCTTCGCTATGGGTTTACGCGGTGCTTAAAGTTAGAGGTGGTGTTACGTTACTCACACTCATCCCAGCGTTATTCCTGTGGGTTACCGTTACATTAGCATTATTCGTATGGATCTTCTATGTAATGCCTTCACTACCATCCTTATACATAGCTCTCGCCGGCTCCTTCATAGTGATAGCACAGATATTGAACTTCCTACTACTCATATTCTTCATCCAAGGTATTAAGAAATCTAAGTAGGACTTCCAAGCTAATTTTTAAAATATTTTATTTTTATTTTCTTAGAGTATTTTTAAGAAGGGAGGTATAGGGATATAGATCAGAATAATGCTGTGAAGGTTAGTTATTTGTTGTCGAAAATTGTTGGAAGGCTGATTAAGGTATTTAAAGAATTAGTAAATTTTGTGGGCGGTATCCATAAGGCAACTATAGAGAGCAGTACGACCTCCTTAGAAGCTGAGTGTATTGAGTTAGAGGTTGCACTACTTTACATGGTCTTAGGCTCTATAGTAGGTATTCTACCAATGCCGACTACTTTAGCCTTAGAGTTAATACCGTATTTGAAGAACGAGTTAAAGTTGTTAGAGTCTAGAAGTGTTAGGGGGGCTGACGTCATAAGTGATTTAATGGCATCTTTAGGAGGTGAGTGGTAGTAGTTGAAAATGTTGTAATCACAGTAGGTAAGGGGGGTGTTGGTAAGACTACGGTGTCTATATTACTCTCGCTAATTTTAAGTGATGTTGGTAATACACTTCTCTATAGTTTAGACCCAGCTAAACACTTAATTAAGTATTTAGGGGTGAAGGAGCCTATGAAGTATTTCAGGATAGGGAAGACCCTTACGGCATATCAATTAGATATTGATATAGCGTTGAACACTATATTAGACCACTACGTAGAGTTAATTAGGGGTGTATCACCGTCGCTTTCAGTATTAAATCTCGATAACGTAGTCAATACTATTAAGTACTCGCCAGGTGTTGAGGAGGAGGTCTTTATGAGGGAGCTTGAGAAGTTATTTAACCAGCATGAGTACCGTTACGTAGTGATTGACACACCACCTACTGGTATTACTTTGAGGACTTTAATAATGCCTAAGCTCTACGGATTATGGATCGATAAGTTAATAGAGATTAGGGAGAGGATACTTTCACTCAGATATTCTATAGCTCGGACTCTAGGTAGGGAATTCAAGATCAGGGACCCGGTCTTAGAGAAGCTCTACGAAATGCGGGAAATGTATAAAACTCTTTGGGAGCGGGTGAGGAGTGCTACTACATCGTTCGTCATAGTAGCTAATCCTGAGGTCATGCCACTACTAGAGGTCTTAGACGTTATTAAATTTCTTAAGAAGGAATTGGGAGTAGATCCGAAGTTATTAGTTATGAATAAGTACGTCGAATCATTAGAAACTGCTGATATAATAGAGGAATTTAACAAGCTACCATATAGGAAAGTCATAGTACCTAAGGTTGAGAGACCGCCTGCGAAGCTTGACGATGTAGTAGAACTCTCAAAACTTGTAAACCGTGAAGAAGTTTTAAACGCCTTAAGTGGTTTAAGTCCTCACGGCTGAAGACCTTACCTCATAACTTGGAACGACCCTCGGTTATAAGTAAGGCTCTCAAGCGTTTGTATCAGCTGTTCTAACACCTAACTCTTTAAAAACTTAGACCTTCTTAGTCAGTAATTAGTGTTGGAAGTGTGGCTAATACTTACAGTATTGGTCGTAGGTTTACTACAATTCCTTGATACGGGATTATACACCTACATAGCTTATAATCTGCGGGTGGACGGCCTCTACTTAGGTGTTGTATCAGCTATATGGAGTGTAGTTTACGTACTATCTAATAGTTATTTCAGTAGGTTAGCAGACCGCGGTAGGAATAAGGTCTTACTCCTAATAGCTTCTGTAGTACTTATACTGATCTACGTTTTATTTAGTAATATTAGCTTATTGAATGGACTCTTGCTGTACTCACTACACGCCATAGCAGTAGCTACTGTTAACCTATCACTATCTGTAACAATTTTAGAAATGTATGACTATACTAGTTGGAATAACATTAATACTTTTAGCAGGGTAGCCTCCAACCTGGTTAGAGGTTCTGTCTTCCTACTAATAGCTTTATACTTCCTAAACCTCCAACTAATTTTAATTCTTACCACGGTCCTCACATACTTATCGCTAATGCTATTACCGGGAGTAGGGTTGAATATTGAACGTACGTTATTTAAGATTAATAGGAACTTAAGCTATGTCGGCAGATACCTTAAAGCATCTACTGCCTTACTATATATCCATAAGCCGAAGGACGCGTTAGAGTACTTTGAGAAAGTGTGGAGTGGCTCTAACGATTTAAAGCCTTGGAGGGTACTCACATCTGCAGTCCTTTACACCATGTTTGGAGACATGGTCTTAGTAGTACTGCCATTACTTCTGAAGGGTTATGTAGAGTTAAATAGTCTATGGCTTTCTTGGGGTATGGCGTTCCTACTAACTTCCCTCATAGTCCTACCCATAATTTCAAAACTTACATCAGGTTCGATGTATGGAGGTTCTAGATTAACAGGTCTTCTAATATTTTTAAGAGGTCTTACATTAGCCTTGATTTTACTGACGCATGTAAATGATTGGCTTACTTTAACTCTTTACTTATTGCTTGTTGTTGTATTCTCATCTATTGCTGATTCATTAATGTATAATAAATTCGTAGAGGTTAGTGCTGGTTATGGTGTGTCAAGATACTACATAGCGAGGGAGGTAGGATCTGTAACTGGCTCTCTAGCAGGTGGGTTGGTATTCATGTTTATGCCCTGGGTGCTACCTGCCTTAACGATTGTTTTAGCAATTGCTTCAGTAGTTGTGATTGCTCTTTAATATGTTTATAAACTTAGACATATCTAAATTTCATGGTGATTGGATGAGTTTAAGAGTTAGTACGACTGGTTTCGACGATTACATAACGACTATTTACAGGTTGTTAGAAGTCTACGGGTATGCTAGAACTACGCTAATATCTAAGGAGTTAGGTATTAAACCGGCTACGGCTTCTAAGGTCTTAAAATACCTGGAGGGTAAGGGCTTGGTAAGGAGGGTTAGGTATAGGGGTGTGTCATTAACTGAGAAGGGAATGAATGTAGCGAAACCGATTGTGAGGAAGCATAGGATTGCTGAGGTGTTCTTAAGTGATTTCCTAGGCTTCGACCTATACCAATCTCACTTCTACGCACATAAGTTTGAACACCTACCGGACGAGGTAATCGAAAGAATATATATCAGGCTTGGGAGGCCGGAACTATGTCCCCACGGAAACTCTATACACCTTACCACCAGTGATTACGCATCAATAGGTTCCAAATTAACTGAAGTGGGGGTGGGAGTTGAGGCTGAGGTCATTAGAATAGCCGGCGAACTTACCGAGGTACTCAAAGTAGTTAACCAGTTGAATATGCAGATCGGGTCTAAAGTTAGAGTAGTTAGTCAAGAAGCACTCCACATATTAGTGGAAATCCCAGATAAAGGTGTTTTCAAAATTCCTAGGAATGTTGCCGAAGCTTTAATATGTAAGGTGGGTTGAATGTCAAAAACTTTGATCAACGTGCCTAGTGGGTCTAAGGTTAAGATAGTTGATATAATTGCTGGGTACGGATTGAAGGGTAGGTTAATGCAGATGGGTTTAACTCCGGGTACGGTGGTGGATGTTGTTGAGAACTCTAAAGGTCCTATTATAATATCTGTGAAGGGCGTTACGTTAGCCTTAGGCAGGGGTATGGCTAGTAAGATCGTAGTAAGTGATGAGACCTAGTAGTAAGCACGTGTTTGCAGTTAGCATTAAGGTATGGTGAGGATGTGTTGTTAGGTATAGCTATTTTAAATTTAGACAAGTCTAAAGCTTTTTAAATTTAGACTAGTCTAAATTTTAGGGATTAAATTGAATGTAGATTCACGTCATAGCGAGGGGGGAGGTAGGGATAGAAGGGATTACGACTTAACCGTAGCCGTTATAGGTAATCCGAACGTTGGGAAGTCAACATTGTTTAACGTATTGACCGGTGCTTCGGCACATGTTGCTAACTGGCCTGGGGTTACGGTAAGTACTAAGGAGGGGTTTAAGGAGTGGGGTGGGTTGAGGATCAGGTTTGTAGATCTGCCTGGAATTTACGGCTTAAGTGCATTAACGCTTGAGGAAGTTGTTAGTAGGGAGTACATAGTTGAAGGTAATGCAGACCTAGTGGTAGGGTTAGTTGACGCTACAGCTCCTGAGAGGTCTTTATACCTCCCGATACAGCTCCTTGAGCTAATACCTAATGTCATCATAGTATTTACTAAGATTGATGAAATGGGTAGGTTAGGCATCCACATACACTACGATAAGCTAGAATCAATACTCGGAGTTCCTGTGATTCCTGTATCAGCAATTCAGGGGAAGGGTATTAGGGAATTACTTGACACCATAGTAGAGGTGTCAAAGGGTAGGAGGCGTGATAAGCCGCTATATATAGACTACGGCAATTTAGAACCATTTATAGCAGATATTTCTAGAGTGGTCTCAGAGTCAAAAACACTTAGGAAGTACCCAATTCGTTGGGCATCGATTAGATTATTAGAAGGTGATAAGAGGCTTGAGGACCTACTGCTAGCAGGTGGGGAGTTCGAAGTATATAATAAGGTACAGCAAATAAGAGACGCTCTAAGACGTAGTATTGGTAGGGATCCGGCAGAACTAATCATAAACGCTAGGTTTAAGTACGTAAGCGATATAATTAAGGAGGTCGTCGTAAGGGTTGAGAAAGGGCTGACATATGGTAGTGTAATTGATAAAGTATTCAGCAAACCCCTCATCGGTATGTTGTTAAGCATAGCTATAATGTTCACTTCTTTTATGATAGTCTTCTCAATAAATATGGGATTTCCCCTAAATTTGATATTAAGGTATATCGGACTACCTCAATTGGCTGAGGTCGTTGAAACCTACAGTCTAAGCGGTCTTATAGGTGAGGCTTTCAATAAGCTTTCAGAGCTCATCACTGCTCAACTACACGAGTACAACCCACTACTCACTTCATTAGTGAGTGATGGCATTCTCACAGGCTTAGGTGCTGTGATAACTTTCCTCCCACTAATACTTATGGTGTTTTTAATGCTTGCAGTATTAGAGGATAGCGGACTAGCACCGAGGATAGCTGTAAGCTTCCACAACACTTTAAGTAAGTTTGGCTATTCTGGCAGGGCTATATACCCATTGATTGTGAGTATGGGTTGTAACGTTCCCGGAGTACTTACGAGTAGGACCTCAGTAGATGATGTGGAGAGGATTCAAATGATATTTTCAACAGCATTTATACCATGTCAGGCCAGGCTTATAGTTGCTTCAGCATTAGTTGCTGCCTACTTCACCACACCACTACATCAAACACTGGCAATCATCTCAATGTACTTTGTAGGGATGTTCATGTACTTGGTGACAGGGTTGCTGTTGAGGAGGTCTGTCTTCAAGGCTGGGGAAAGTCCTGAATTAATTCTTGAAATACCATTGATGCATATTCCTAAACTTAAGGTTGTGTGGTGGATAGCCTGGGATTACACTAAGCACTTCCTTAAAAAGGCAGGTATGATAATACTCTCACTAAGTATAGTGATATGGATGCTCATCAACGTAGGTCCTACCGGAGTGGTTGGAAGCATTGAGGAGAGTTTTGGAGGGATTATTGGTAGATCTGTAGCTCCTCTACTGTCACCCTTAGATATAACAGGTGAGAATGCATGGAGGGTGGCCTTCGCACTTGTCCAAGGCTTCATTGCTAAGGAATCCGTACTTGGAACTATAGCATTAATGTATGGAGGGGCTGATGTAGGTGAGGCATTAAAGGCCTTAAACCTCACAGTACCTCAAGCATATTCGTTGATGTTATTTATAACCCTTTACATACCATGCATGGCAACTATGGCTGCAGTCTTTCAGGAAAGTAAGAGTTTGAAATTAACAATTGTACAGATACTCTATATGACTTCAACAGCCTACGTAATTAGCATAGCTGTGTATCAGTTACTTAAGTTCTTAATATTGGTGATTGGGATTTGAGTGAGGACCTCCTGAGCAAGGCATTAAGACTTCTAGAAAGTAGGGGTTGTGTAACTACGGATGACCTAATGCATTACCTAGGTATTAGTCTTCAGGAAGTTAATACGTTATTAGGGATCCTAATCGGTGAGGGCATTGTAGAGGAGGTAAACCCCAAGTTGAGGTGTGGTTTATGTCCTCTCAGCCCATCATGCCACATGAAGAGTAGTAGGATTTTAAAAACATTTAAGTTAAGGAGTAGTAAGTCGATGTAGTGATGAAGTCTTCAAACTGATTGAATGATTGAGGACTCGAATACTGATAATTCAAATTTTATCTTTTATCAATGTAATACCATCAAAGTCTTAACTTCTACCTCAGCGCAATTCGCTTACATCACCACTCAGTAAGGGGTCTTCATCACTGATAACCTAATCATGGATTAGATGTACTACATCCCCGCAATATACTTTAGTAATTCCCTCATAAGTCTCCACTATTAATGAGCCGTCAACATCGATATCGATAGCAGTACCGGTGATTATGCCATCAGGCATTATCACCTTCACCCTCCTACCGATCGTTATACTATACCTCCTCCACCTATTTACTATCCCATTAACATCTCCTGTTAGTAGTGCTGCATAGTAGTTGCTGAAACTCTTCAATACCTCCGTAAGTAGTGATTGTAAGTCTACTTCAAATCCTAAGTAATCCTTAAGAGATATAGCAGTATCTTTAAGGTCTTCACGTAATCTATTATTTACGTTTATGCCTATACCTAAGAGTATGTAGTCAAATACGTTTCCACCGAACTTACCCTCACATAGTATGCCACATAACTTCCTACCGCTAAGTACTACGTCATTAGGCCATTTCAGCTTTAGGGGAACCTCATAAAGCTTCCTAATTCCTTCAACTACTGATAATCCAGCAACTAGGTTAATAAGCTGTAAACTACTCAACACCTTAGGTCTTAAAATAATTGTCATCCAGAGGCCGCCCTCATCTGCTACCCACTCTCTCCCTAACCTACCCCGACCGGAGGTCATCTTATCAGCTATGACGACTGTGCCCTCACTCCATCCCTCCTCAGCTAACCTCCTACCAATGTCTTGAGTTGAGGTACACACACCTACTCTGTAGATGTTAAACATCATAAATACGTAGTTACCGGCCATTAAAGCTTTTAACCTAGGATTAAATTCAGGCTTTAGCGTAAATGCTATTAAGACCGTTAGGGCTTTGTAGGGGGTGATGAGTGTTTAACAACGCCTCGTTCATGTATAAATGGGTTGTACTCGCAGTCATAGTTATAGCTTTCATGTTTGCTGCAGCATCGCAGTTAGCAGTGGTCTCACCCTCAATTCCAGTGTTTATGGAGGTCTTCAACATAAATGCAACTATTGCTGGCTTACTCACATCTGTGTGGGCGTTAGCGAGGGTCATCATTTCATTACCGGTAGGTGGTATAGCTACTAGATTTGGTGGGAGGGTAGCTTATATGATTGGAATCGCATCATCTATACTTGGTTGGGCCTTAATTGTAGTAGCACCTAATTACCTTGCAGTCCTAGCTGGTAGGTTCATCATGGGTTTCGGGGCTGGAGCTATGAGTGTAGCAGGTCCTATAATAATTTCTGAGTGGTTTCCGAGGAGTAGGTTGAGTACTGCGATGGGGTTCTGGGCTGTGGCGATGCCTTTAGGCATTCTGTGGGAATTGCCGTTAATTGCCTGGTTAATCTCTACCTGGGGTTGGAGGCAGGCGTATGCCTTATTCCTAATTCTCTCCGTAAGTACTTTAATACCGTTAACTATTGTACTGAGGCGGCCTCCACCACATCCTCTAAGGGTAGAACATGCTATTAAATTTTCCAATATTTCAGGAGTCTTAAGTAATCACGCATTCATAGTAGCATGTATATCTATATTCTTCGGGCTAGGCTTATGGAGCATATATTCAACGTACGTTGTGAAGTGGTGTATGGTTAAAGGCTACGAATACATGGTTGCATCACTATATGCTACACTCCTCAACGTCGGATGTGTGATATCGCAAGTAGCTACTGGGCTAATCTCAGATAAATTATTAGGAGGTCGTCAGAAACCCACCTTCCTAGTAGGAGTCTTCCTAACCTCATCACTAACCCTACTCCTACCACACACAACCTCAGAATTAACTACATCCCTAGCCATAGCACTCATCGGTATTGGAATCGCCCCAGTAACCGTGGCAATGTTTGCCATACCAATAAAAATTGCTAAGTCTGAGGAAAGGGGGATCGCCATGGGAATTACAGGGATGTTCATGTACTCCTCCTACATGCTAACATTACTGGCCGGCTACGTATTCGACACTTACGGATTAACAATTGCATGTACTATAACAGCGATTATAGGATTTACGAGTTTCTCAGTAATGGCATTAGGCCTTAGAGTTAAAGTATAAAGCATAGATAACTATTAAAGATACCACCCTCTCCACCTCTCTATTAATGATTTTCTATAGTTCTCGTAATCATCAAAATAACGTACATCAAACATGTGGCAGGCTACCCTATGCCTCTTACTGACTTCAACTAATTTAGGTTCGTGTTTAATACATATTTCTGATGCGAGAGGACATCTAGGAGCGAATACACAACCGCTAGCTGAGGTTATCTGCGATGGCGGTTCACCAGGAATTGCAAAAATATCCTTAAACCTAGACTCGGGGTTTGGTATTAGCACAGAACTTAACAGCCCTATAGTGTAGGGATGTACGGCTGTCCTTAAGGTGTTGTGGTCGCATACCTCTACAACATTACCGTGGTACATTACTGTGATATCATCGCATATGTTTGTAATTATTGGTACTTCATGGCTTATTAAGACGTATGTTATGTTGTAGTTCTTTTTAAGGTTTATAAGTAGGTTTAATATTTGCTCTTTAATTGTCATATCTAAAGCCGCTGTCGGCTCATCTAATATTATGATTTTAGGTAAAAGGGCTAACGCCCTTGCAATAGTAATCCTCTGCCTCTGACCACCACTTAACTGGTGCGGATACTTGTCTAGGTAATACTCAGGTGGTGTTAAACCAACACTGCTCAATAATTCTTTAATTCTCTCCTTGTCGTAGTCAATATTGTAGACTTTAAAAGGTTTTGCTAGGATATCTGCCACCTTCTTACGTGGGTTTAATGAAGAGTACGGGTCTTGGAAAACCATCTGTATGTTCCTTCTTATGAATTTCCTTACACCTTCTTCGAGATCGCCTTCAAAGTACTTCAGCGCGTCATGTCCAAATACTTTTACGCTTCCCTCATCCGGACGTTCGATTAACGCGATTATCCTTGCTAAGGTGGTCTTTCCGCTACCAGACTCACCTACTATGCAATGAGTTCTACCTTCTTCAACTTCGAGTGAGACCTCATTTAAAGCTCTTACAGGCCTTCTATTAAGTAAGCCGCCCACATAATACGTCTTCTTAATATTTTTACATTCTATTAAGATATCCACTTTAAACCACCCTCATAGAGTCTTCTAGCGGATATTACAAGGTTTTTCGTGTAATCTGATTTAGGCTGTATTAGGATTTCTTCAGGAGGTCCTTCCTCGACTACCTTACCGTTGTGCATGACTACTATTCTATCAGCTATTGAGGCAGCTACACCCATGTCATGAGTTATTATGATCATACTTACTTTGAAGCTCTTTTTAACTTCTTTCAGTAATTTAACTACTTGAGACTGTATTGTCAGATCTAGGGCTGAGGTCGGTTCATCAGCTATTAGCAACCTGGGGTTCATGGCTAATGCGAGGGCTATGAACACTCTCTGAGCCATACCACCACTTAATTGATATGGGTAGGCATCTAGAACTCTTTGAGGGTCAGGGATTTTAAGCTTATTAAGAAGTTCTACTACTCTCTGTAGGTCGAATTCTAATCCGTGATCGTTGAATAAGTCTTTAAATAATAGTTTAACCTTCCTCAACGGATTTAAATGTGCTAGAGGGTCTTGAAATATTATTGAGATGTCTTTACCTCTTATATACCTCAAACTTTTTAAGTCTAATTTAAGGAGGTCTTTTCCTTCGAAAAAGATGCTACCCTTAGTTATGATAGCGTTTTCTGGTAGGGCTCTAACTATGGAAAGAGCTACTGTAGACTTACCGCTACCAGATTCACCGACTATGGCTAGAGTCTCCCCGATATCGACCGAGAAGGTGACATCCTTAACAACTTCATTTAAATTCTTACCGATTTTATAAGCAACGGAAAGACCATTAATCTCGAGTAGAGAGTTCATGAGCTCACCTAAGCTTAGGTGAGAACCTCTCTATCAACTTATCGGAGAGTAAATTGAATGTTAAGATAAGGATTATAATTACAATGCTTGGAAAGAGAAGAACCCACCAACCACCTACAAATATAGCGTTTTTAGCCATCATAAGCATCATACCAAGTGATGGGAAATTAGAATCGCTAAATCCTAGAAAACCGAGTGCGGCTTCTGTAAGGATGGCCTCTGCTATAACTAAAGTCCATAGGGATAGTATCGTTGGTGTAATGTTAGGCAGTATTTCGCTTAACATAATATCTAAGTCCCTCAAGCCCAGAACTTTAGCAGCCGTTACGTATTCTCTCTCCTTAATGGAGAGGATCTCAGACCTGATAACCCTAGCGGCCTCAGGCCATGAAAATGAGGCGATGACTAGTATGATATTAACTATCTTAGGTGTTAGTAGAACTACAGCTACTATTACCAACATGAACCTCGGTATAGAGAGGAACACATCCGTCATCCTCATCAGTAAACCGCCCATCATACCTCCTCTATATCCAGCTAGCAATCCAACGCTTATAGCTATGATTATTGAGAGTGTCGCTGACGTTAGTCCAACAAGTAAGGATGTTCTAATACCGTAAATAACCCAGCTGAATATATCCCTACCTAATTGATCTGTGCCCATGAGATTGACACTATTCGGCGGTTGGAGACTCCTAAACATCCTAGTGTTAAACGGATCGTAGGGGGCTAACCATTCGGCAGAAACACCCACAGCAACTAATAATATCGCTAATACAATGGAAATCCCTAACGGATCTAAGACCCTCATTCATTACAACCTCTCCTTAATCCGAGGATCTACTACTGAGTAGAGAAAGTCTATTACGATATTTATTACTACAACGGTGATGGATGTGAAGAAAAACACCCCTAAAAGTAATGGATGGTCTCTGGTTGAGACAGCCTCCATAGTAAGTTGACCTATCCCCGGCCAGGAGAACATAGACTCAGTTATTATAACACCACCTACAAGCATGCTTAGCTGAGCACCTGCGAGCGTGAGTATTGGAATGATAGCATTCCTGAAGGCATGTTTGAAGAGTATTGTGGAGTTACGAAGTCCTAGGGATCGCGAGGCTAGTATGTAGCTTGAGGATAAGACCTCTATAAATGAGGACTTTGTTAGCTTTACGTATGATGCCATGAAGATCAGGCCTAAGGTTAACGAAGGGAGTGTGAGATGCCATAAAACATCAGCTACATAGGCTAAGAATCCTCCGTGTGTTAACCCTATAGTCACCACACCTCCTACCGGGAATGCTTTTAAGACTATAGCGAAATAGTAAATTAAGAACTGGCCGATCACAAAGACAGGTGTTGAGTAGAGTACGAAAGAGATATTACTTATCAAGGGGTTAATTAACTTCTTTCTATACCAAGCCGATATGATACCTAAACCAACACCCAATATAAAACCTATCGAGACTCCTGAAACTGCTAGTAATAAGGTGTATGGAAATCTCTCAAGTATGACTTCTAGTACAGGTCTCTTATAACTTAAGGAGTAGCCTAAGTCTAATCTTAACGCTTTCTCTATATATATAAAGTATTGTTCCCATAATGGTTTATCCAGTCCGTAGATTTTCCTCACATTCTCAATATACTGAGGCGTTGCAGCTTCACCTGCAAGTAATACGGCAGGATCTCCAGGAGCAAGCTTAAGCAGTATAAACCCTATGGTTATGACCGAAAGAATTACAGGTATAGAGTAAAGTATGCGAATAGAAACTCTGCAAATCGTTTTAGTTATTTCACTACTTTTCATCACTCCACCTAAACAATAATGTAAAAATAGAGAGTATTTTATTCTTATAGCCTAAATTTACTTTCCTCTCCGTAATAACACCACGCTACCAATTATTACCATTAAGACTATGACGATAATCACTATTATTAATAATTGATTAAATGGTGGTTGTGTCGGCGTCGTCGGTGTTGTTGTGGTTATGTATGGTGTTGTCTCTGTTGGCGTATAGTAGCCCTCAATATACGTGTTATAGAGTTTATCGAAAAAGACGTACCTCCCTATTGGTATGTCAGGACCTTTCACATACTTACCTTTAACGTTCAGCCATACTAAATCATATATGGGTATCCAAGGAAGGTCTGTTGATAAGATCTCATCGATTCTTACTAGAAGTTTTTTCTGATTTTCAACGTTTGTTTCAACAATCCACTGTTCAAATAATGAGTCAACTTCGGGGTTTGAGTAGAACATAGTATTTGTGAAGGCGCCCATGCCTATGTACTTAGTGGTGAAGAGCTGATAATGCCAGAATGGGACAATCCAGTACTTACCGACATTAAAGTCGTACTCACCTTTTACTTGAAGATCTAACCAAGTGCCGAATTCTACTACCTTCGTCTCAACTTTAATTCCAACCTTAGATAAGTAATCTCTTATCATATATCCGACATTCATTTCTTCTGGTTCATTTCTTAGTAGTAGTTCTAACTTAAATCGAGTGCCATCACTACCACGTGGGTAACCAGCCTTATCAAGTAACTCCTCCGCCTTAGCTGGGTTGTATTCGTAAATCTTCGCACCACTAGTTGGTGCATATCTCTCACTTATGAATGAATGTGTGACGTTAGCAAGTCCGACTGTCACCTTACTTACTATCTCCTTCTTATCTATAGCATATGCTATAGCTTGCCTTACTAATTTATTAGAAAGTATTGAGTGATTACAGTTAAACTGTATTACCAATTTATATGGTGGGTTTCTAGAGAGGTAAACCTCTAACTTCGGATTCCCAACCAAGGTTGAATACGCCTCATAGGGTAGACCTCTAAATACGTAGTCTATTTCACCAGCCTGAAGTGCTGCCATAATTGAAGCTGAATCCGTTATAAACCTCACCACTATCTGGTCTAGTAGTGGCTTGCCCTTATCCCAATACTCCGGGTTTTTAACTAAAATTAAATGACTCCCCTTAACCCATTCCTTAAACTTGAAGGGTCCCGTACCTATAGGCTTATTTATGAAGTCCGACTGGTAGTAGTCCTTACCTTCGAGCAGGTGTTTGGGTAGTATTGCACAATCTATGGATGCCATCAAAGGTATTTGAACCGCCGGTAAGAACCTCCCAGGTTTTATCTTAACAGTAGTACTATTCACTATTTCAACAGTAGTATTTGCAAAGTATTCAATACCAAATGTATCGTATTTAGGAATTAATACCTCAAAACTAAACTTAACGTCATCCACAGTAAGTGGTTTACCATCATGGAACTTAACACCATCCCTTAAAACAAATAAGTATGCTTTCTCATCCTGTAAGACCTCAAAATGCTTTGCAAGCCCTAGAGTTATACTACCATTAACATCGTACTGGAGTAGTGAATCAAAGATTTGAGCCGCTAAAAAGCCGGTATTCCAACCACCCCAGTAAGGATCTAGAAACCTAGGCTCGGATATTAACGCAACCCTTAAGATATTTCCAGGCGGTTGAGAGCTTAGAATAGGTAGCATTGATATTATTATCAATGTCAATAACAGATACGTGTAGGCAAGTAGCTTCCCACTTCTTAAGGTGCTAACACGTTTTATTCGGAACATATAGCACTACCTCTTTCTTTAATGGATAATTAATCATAGCTTAAAAACTTTCCGATCATATCATGTTTCCTCTTAACAAATAATTTGACCTACTATTGCTGTTAAGGTTAACCTCCCCAAACACGCCTTGCAACTCGCATGATGTTATCCCCTACAACCTTCTTTATTTCCTGATCTGAGTAGCCCTCCCTTATAAGCCATCTTATAATGTTACCGAATTCTGAAGGGTTTTCAAGCCCGTCAACATATTCAACTCTCGGATGTTCAGGCCCTTCCTCAGCCTTTGATATAGAGAGATAACTCGCAAATACCTTATGAAGTGCTACATGGTCCCCAAAGAGTGTGTCAGGTCCGAAGGCTATGTAGTCAATACCTACTAATTTTTCAACATATTTGAAGTGATCCATAATGCTTTCAAGACTGTGCTTAGGATGTGTGAAAGACATAGTTGTGTGTGGTGCAGCTTCGATGCCAAAGACGCCACCCTTCTCGGCTATTGCTTTTATAACTTCATCTGGCTTCATTCTCCTTGAAGGCCATACAGCCCTTGCGCCAGCATGGGTTATTACTACAGGGTCCTTACTGGCTTCAATGACGTCAAGGCTTGTCTTATCACCTACGTGTGATAAGTCTATAAGTATTCCTAGCTTATTAAGACGTTTTACTAATTCATAGCCTAGGTCTGTAAGACCTCTATCTTCTTTATCAGCTAAACCTGATCCGAATTCATTACCCTTACTATAGGTTATACCCATGCACCTGATACCCAATCCGTAAAGGATGTCAATTTTAATTATGTCCTCACCAATACGTGGTGGCGCCTCTAGCTGAAGAACCATAGCTATCCTACCCTCATTATGAGCCCTTACGAAGTCCTCGGCTTTAGTTGCTATGAAGACCATGTCTTGATGATCTATATCTGCTCTGTAAATACCGATTTGATGGATTATGTTATCCCAGTCCCAGGCATCCATAGACCTTATAATTCCGGTTCCGTTCTCCATCGCTTCAAAGAAACCGTCAATACCTGAAACTGCTAAACCTTCATATCCTATCCAATATCTACCTCCTCTACTATACTCTATGAATTCTTCGGGGTTTTCCGGCCAAACACTACTATGCTCGTGGAATGATATGATAACATTTTTCTCTATAAATTCCTGAAACCTTTCCTCCTCCACCTTACTTAACTCTACAATCTTGGAAGGAACCCTTCCCACCTGACGTACAAGTTTATACTGCTTATAGTCCTCAACTGGATCAAGGAATGACCAAGACTGATAGCCTGAATATCTCTTTCTCTTACCCATGTTTACACCTTTATATCTCTCGATGTCGGACTAATAAATGATTACTAATAGACATAAGGCATAGATTTTTAAATAATGGTCAATAATACTGTGAGGGCTAAAGAAAATGAGGATTGCTTACATAGTTCCTGGGATAGGACTTCATGCAGGAGAAGTTGAAAGGAGGCAGTCAATACTACGCAGACTAGCCTATAGGGAGAGTAGTGTTGACGTCATAACCGTTAATGAAGGACCATACACTATTGAAAGCGGTATTGAGGAGGAATACGCTGCAGTATCCTACTTGAGTAAGCTATACGAGATTGAAGAGAATTATGATGCATTTATAGTGGGCTGTTTCGGGGACCCAGGTTTAAGAGCTGCTAGAGAGTTAATATCGAAGCCGGTCATAGGTCCTGGGGAAGCTTCATATGCTATTGCCTCAGTCATAGCGAGGAGGTTTGCAGTATTAACACCTCTAACTACGACAATACCTATAACCTGGAGTCAGATAGATGCTTACGGTTACTCAAGCAGAGTGTATGATGTGATTTCCTTAGACCTTAAGGTAGCAGACATCCAAAAGAAAGGTGAGGATTTAATAAGGCTTATCGTTGAGAAGGTTAAAAATGTGGTAGGTTTCGGTAAAGCTGAGGCTTTAGTACTTGGATGTATGTCAATGGGGTTTGCCATGGTTGATGAAACACTAACTAGCAAGTTAAGGATACCTGTAATCAATCCCCTTAAGATAGCGCTAAAACTTGCCGAAGCCTTAGCATATCTGAACTTAACACATAGTAAATTATCATACCCAACACCAGATTTAACTAAACTAGGGCATCTCATCCCAGTAAGTAGAACGCTTAGGAGGTAATGCCCATTTTAGATGTGCCCTAGCGTGTGAAGATCGTTGAGCAGTAGTTATCCAGTCATTATAGCGTTCCACAACTAAAACATCGCTAAGACTGATTATGGTAGGATTTTACAGCAAAGTAAGTTAGTATTAGGAGGTTTGAGTTTCAGTAATTAGGTTTTGAATGACTGTAAGTCCATTAAATGGGACCTGCAGGATGGTTGGATTATTTTGAATGAAGAAGTATGAGAGATTAGTCTTTAAATTTCTTAAAATCTTTCAGGGGTCTGAATTATTAGCTAACCTCTGCTTACTAGTATGTAATCATCTATTCATACCTTCCACGCATCATCATATCCTCATATACTTCCTAGTTGGGAATATTAACTTTTAGATAATGGTTTTTAGCTACTCTATATCTTGAAGGTCCGGTCCATCAGGGTTGGGGAGTTAGTACTTCACTTCTGGAGAAGGATGTAGGTAAGGTGTGG
Organism: Sulfolobales archaeon; assembly: GCA_038844925.1. Classification (GTDB taxonomy): domain Archaea; phylum Thermoproteota; class Thermoprotei_A; order Sulfolobales; family NBVN01; genus DTCV01. Next base: position 24,270 of record JAWBQY010000008.1, read on the forward strand.
GGTTTTTAAAATATTAGCCTAGTTAACTGGGTCAGAACCGCTCACAGTCTAAGTAGTTTTATAATTTTACTTAATCTGTAAGTTATGGTGTTATACGTGGGTATGGAAAGCGAGGTGAGTGAGAATGAGAGGATTTGGGGCTTTGTCGGTTGGCTGGCCTCGATAGTTGGTGCAGTTCTCGTACTCATACTAAAGCCTGAATACAGGTATGCTAAGTACTGGGCCTATCTCTCAATATCATTCTTCGTGATTACCATCGTTTCAGGCGTTGTCGTTGCTATCCTAAGTTTGATACCGCTTATCGGTTGGTTTATAGGTCTGGTCATACAGTTAGTACTCCTGATCACTTGGGTTTTAGGGATTATTAAATCGCTTTCTAGAGTGTTTTGGAGGCCGCCACTAATCTACGATCTTGCCAAGATATTCGGAATAGAGAGGATTTAATTTTAATTAAATTAATTATTCTTCTAAATTAAATCTAGAATGATGTTTTAACTAGGGTGTCTTCAGGATTGGGACTTAATATCAAGGGTGATGAGGGGTTAGGGTACTGGATCGGTGAATTACCAGTAGGATGTAGATTATGTTTTAACGGCTCTAAGTCTGTTCTATTTATAACTGGATTATGCGCTGAGAGATGTTTTTACTGCCCTATATCTAGTGATAGGAGGTTTAGAGATGTAGTATTTATTAATGAAGTTGAGGTGAGGGGGAGGAACGACCTATTATGTGAGGTAGCTGCCTCACTCTCACAGGGTGTGGGAATAACCGGTGGCGAGCCGTTAGAAGTATTGGATAGGGTTTTATGGGCGATTAAGTCTTTAAAGGACGTGTTTGGGAGTAAGTTCCACATACATTTATATACGAGTGGCTATAAGTTAGATATGAAGACCTTAAGCCTACTTGAAAATGCTGGGTTAGATGAAATTAGAGTGCATATTACGTCTCAGAGGTCTTTAAACGCTCTTAGAATAGCCCTCAACAGTTCATTAGACGTAGTTGTCGAAAATCCTGTACTGCCTGGAGAATCGGCCAGACTTCTAGAGCTGATTAAAGAACTTGATAGCATTGGTGTGAAGTATGTAAACTTAAATGAACTTGAAGTTAGTGATTTAAACCTTCAACCATTCCTTCTAAGAGGTCTTAAAATAAATCCCGATGGAAGGTCTGTTGCCGGGTCAAGAGAAGTTGCTATGTACATTATCAACCAGGTTAGAGATTTAGGCATGGATATATCAGTACATTACTGTCCAGCAGCTTATAAAGACCTACATCAATATAGGATGAGGCTTTCGAGGAGGGCGAGGGGGACTCGGAGGGTTTTTGAAGACGTTGTTGATGGATTAGTAAGGTGGTTAGAGTTGGAGTTAGGTAGTAAGTTAGTAGAAGAGTTATGGGTTAAAGACCTAGCTATAAGGACGTATGAAGGATTCATAACCCATCACAAGCTATCAAAGCTTGTAAGGTCTGGTAGGATTATCGAGGCATTACCCCTAACACCTAGAAAGCCATTAAATGAGTTTCCATTAAATGAATTCTTAAACGATGAGGAAGCAGATAGTACGCTATAACTTCATAAGCGCCCTAAATGTGGGGGCAGGATTAAAGACAGTGGTAGAGTACTACAATGTATTAGATGAGGATTCACAGGAGATAGAAATGTGAATCGCATGTGTAAACCTATTCCTTAGGTACTTAAGATGTGGGGTGCTCGGAGTCGCCCTAAACGCCTCCAAAGGTGATGCAGACCCAAAACCGAGGCAGGGGAAAAGATGAGGTAATGAAATCATCTAATATAAACTTATTAAGAGTTGAACCCCTTAAACTTAAGGGATAGTAGTAGCCCTAAGTTTAATAACCTACCTCTTAAATTAAGTAGGAGTTGATGTGAGTTGGGTCTAGCTGGGCTTAGAGGTCTTAAGGAGAAAGTTTTAGCATACCTCGATAAAAACTTGGAAGAGTATGTACTAATTCTTAAGGAGTTAGTGTCCTATAGGTCTGTAGCTTCTTGGGATGTAGAGGATGTGAGGGATTGTGCTGAACACTTATCTGAGTTACTGAGGGAGAGGGGGTTTAGAACAGCTGTGAAGAGCTATGGAGGTGCTCCAGCAGTTTTCGGCGATGTAGGTTCTGGTAGTAAGACAGTCCTCATATACAACCACTACGATGTCCAGCCTCCTGAACCGTTGGAATTGTGGTCTTCAGATCCTTTCAAACTTGAGGTTAGGGATGACCTACTTATAGGGCGAGGAGTTGCTGATAATAAAGGTAACATAGTTGCTAGGATAGGTGCTCTAGACTCCTTACTCGAATACCTTGACATCCTTGACCTACGTGTTAAATTCTTAATAGAAGGTGAGGAAGAGGTAGGCTCCCCAACACTTGCTAATATAGTTAAAGAGAATTTGGAGTGGGTAGAGGCTGATGGAGGTATCTGGGAAACTAGCTATGTTGGGAGGAGTGGTAGGTTGGAAATACCGCTTGGGTTTAAAGGCATGCTCTACCTAGAGTTGATTTTAAAGGAGGCTAATAGAGACGTACACAGCGGTCTAGCCCCACTTATACCAAACCCCGTGTGGAGGGTTGCAAGCCTACTAACACGTTTAAAGAGGGAGGATGGGAGGGTCTTAGTTCCAGGCTTCTACGATGATATTGATCCTGAATTTTCCTCTACTGCTGAAGAACTTATCAAACACCTCGACCACCGTGAGTTAGAGGAAATGATCAGTTATTTAGGGCTTAAAGAATTTGTTGGGGGTTTAAAGGGAGTTGATGCGCTGAGGGAATTGTACATAAAACCTTCATTAAATGTTTCAGGGCTCTACTCAGGATATACTGGTAAGGGGGTTAAGACCATAGTTCCATCAACAGCTGGCGTGAAGATCGATATAAGACCCATACCAGGGCAGGTTCCTGAGAAAATACTAGAATCTTTTAAACGTTATTTAAAGGAGTTAAACTACTCTGACGTAGAGGTAATAATACATAGTATGTACCCAGCAGGCTACACAAAGCCTGATGAGGAGATAGTTAAAGCGTCGGTTAAAGCGGCTAAAGAGGTGTACTACACAGACCCTAAGTTAATACCGATTGCAGGAGGATCAGGCCCTATATACCTATTCACAAACGTTGCTCACATCCCAATGACTGGTACTGGAGTGGGTTACTACGACTCTAAGGTCCACGCACCGAATGAGAATATAAGGAAGGGAGACTTCCTAAGAGGTATGAAGCATACTGCTCTAACGTTAATTAACTTCGCCCTAGGACTATGACCTTAAATAACTCCAAGTCGAAGTACGATATGGTGGGAGGATAGTAGTTAGTAATGCACCTGAAATTGTTGAGGAGGTCTTAAGGGGTGTTGAAGTCCCAGGATTTGACGTTGACTTAATATCAAGCGGTGTTGTAAGAAGCTTTAGGATTTCTAAGGACGGTGAGAAGATCGTAGTGTTCGTAGACTTCCTAAGCGCTGACCCTGGATGCCTTTTCTGTAAATTCATAAATCATACTTTATGGAGGTCTATATCCGCAAAGATTAAGGAAGCTCTTATTAAGGCTGGATTTAAGGAAGTCTTCGTAGTAGATATGTGGAGCAGGCAGGAGTTGTAGGTATTTACACCTCCCATTCTTAAGGATTGTCGACAGCCATTCCGCAAAGTGGGACTTGTTAATGTCTTATCGGACTGGATTCGTAAGTTCTCTTTCACCGTGTTTGAACGAGGTCCATAACTACTGCACGGAGTGATTGGTAGTTACTTTGAAAAGCTGGTGGGTGTCAGTTCTAAAAACTAAGCACGGAAGATAACCTCTTCTTCAGTTGCTGGTGGGATGACTGTATAGTTTACTGATGATTAACTCAAACTCTTTGAGAAGGTTTCTATACCTAGCTACTTCATCTAACATTGGGGTAGTCCTCTCACTCCTTCCTAACATCTTCTCACATAATTCCCTCACCTCCTTAGCACTAGCATGTTTTAACGATCTTAGAAGTAGGAGGAGGTTGCCTAAATGTGATGCGTCAACAAAACCACTATAAACTACTTCCTTCCCTAATATACTTGCAATTAATTTTCTTATGAGAGGGTACTCTGTTAACTTACCGCCAACTCTGACTTCACTTACTGAGATCCCGTTCTCCTCCATAGCTCTGTAGAGTAGTGCTAGTAACATAATCACGCCTTCAATTGCGGATAGGATTATATCCTCCTTCTTGGTAGTGATGTCAAGTCCTACGATACTCACCCTCCTCGCAGGATTTATGGGGAGTCTCTCTGGGTATAGGAGTGGGATGGATATTAGTGTTTGAGGTCTCTTACCAGTAATACTTAAGCTGCTTAGCACTCTTGAGTAAGCACCTACGTCATCAGGCTGTACGTCATAGAGCAACCTGATCAGGTGTTCAACTACTATACCTCCATTACTTATAGCGCCGCCAGCTAGCCAGGCGTGGTCGATGAGGTAGTAGGTTTGAAATCTCATAAGCTGTGGTGAGTCGATGATAGGTTCTTGGACTAAGGCTCGGATCATAGCACTACTACCCATATTAATAACACCTAATCCGCTAGCACCTCCAGTCAGTCCGTAAATCATGGACGCACCATCATATACACCTAAAACTACGGGTACCTCTCCATCAATCCCTAATTCGTAGGCAAGTCTGGTCTTTATATGTTCTGAGTAATAGCCTTCACGGACTTCAGGCAATGATGACTCATCAATACCGGCTAGGCTTAGAGGTAGCTCATCCCACTTCAAACTCCTAATATTAAGCATTTGATAAGTGCCTGACGCAGATGACAGATCTGTGATATTACTACCGGTTAAGAAGTTCATGAGGAGCGCTTTAGCATCGATGAAGTATTTAGCTTCCCTTAAAGTGCTAGGTGCTCTCCTCCTTAACCACAGTAGCTTAGGTAATGTATATACGTGGAGGTGGGGACAACCAGTCCTTACATACAACTCCTTAGAAAATGGTTGCAGTTCTCTTAAAACCTCATAAGGCCTTTCATCTAACCACGTGATGATATTTGTTATAGGCCTCATTTCAGCATCTGTTAAAACTAAGCCGAATAAATATGTGGTAAGCACTATTGCATCAACTCTAACCCCCCTACATACATCTCTAACTAATTGCTTAATAGTGGCAAGCACCTCCTTAGGATCATGCTCATATGCGGAGGGTTCAGGACGTATCGGAACTATACGTAAGTTTAAACTTTTGATAACCGTGAGGGATTCCTCTCTCTCATTAAAATTTAGAAGTGCAACCTTCACATGAGTGGTACCTAAGTCGATAGATGCTATAAACAGTTAAACCCCCCATTCACAGTAGCTTAACAGTTATTTATAAATTAAGTAAAATATTATTAATAACTTAGTAGAGAATGTGTTAGGGGTTTGGTTTTCATGTTGGTTGATTTGGTTTGTTGTCAACCCTCGGCTTCACAGTCCTCGGAGTACCCTTTCATCATACCCACGTCATCGTTCTCGACCCGTTTAGGATAACCCAGACCCGCAGCTCCCTTCATTGAGCTCACAGCTGTGGGGAAACCCCACATCCTGGCTTTGAATGCCCCACCAACTCAGGTCTTCACCACATACTCGCATCGTAGGCGAGCTCAACCCATGGTAACGCGACTTACATCAATCTATAAACCTTATGAAACCCGAAACAGTTGTGCTAGGCTCTTTTCTTAGAGGTCTCCCTCTTAAGGCTTTCCTCATAATACTTACTTAATTCGTACTCACTCATGGAGGCGTAGGGCTCAGCCAGTAAGTCCCTCATATTCGGATTCTTTATAAAGTAATGTATTGAGTAAGAACATATTGGAACGACCTTAAGTCCCCTCTCCCTAGCCATTTCTAATGCCTTCTCAACAAGTAGTTTAGCTACGCCTTGACCCCTATGTTGTGGTGGGGTGTAGGTTTCCAATATGAACATCTTATTGTCTTCAACCTTATACCCTAGAAATGCTTTAGAGCCATCATCAAACTTAACGTAGAATACCTGAGATGTGTACTTAACCTCTAGAGTCATACACCATACCAATAATTAACTGGTTAGCAGGGTTTAAGGCTTTTTATATTATAAGATGGTTGCGGTAGGGGCGAGAGAGTTTATTGAATAGGTATTGAATTCAGTAGACTATTATGTGTTTTTAATGAAGCTTATTAACCGTTTCCTTAAGCATGTCTAAGACTTTAGTTAGCGCCTGCATTATATCATCTCCTGGCGAAATGGGCTTTATTACTGGTTTCTTAGAAGTCCCTACGAGTCCTTCCACGTAAGACCTAAGGCTTTTAACCATACCTCTTCCATACCCTCCGCCTAATACTGATACTAGTCCCTTAATCAACCCACTCTCCAGTAACTCCCTTAGGTAGTGGCCAATGAACGAGTATAGGTCTTCAGTAGTATTAAGCTGTGTGAGTCTATCATCTCTATGTGCGTCAAATCCTGCAAATACGAGAATGGCTTTTGGGTTGAAGATTTTCCTAGCAGGTTCTATCACCTCATTAATAACGTAAACGTAGTGTGAGTCGTTCGAACCTGGGTATAGGGGGATATTGACTTTAGTCCCTCTAGCGTTTAAGCCTCCCACATCATCTAAATTACCGGTTCCTGGGTAAATCCATCTCTGATGGATATCTATGTGGAGGACTCTAGGCTCATCCCAAAATATTTCCTGCGTCCCATTACCATGATGTGCGTCAAAATCTATTACCATAACTCTAACTCCTTTATCAATTAAGCTTTTAGCAGCGATAGCTATGTAATCAAATATGCAGAATCCTAGGGTCGGTGCACCCATTGCAGGTCCCCTCCTACCTGCGTGATGTCCTCCAGGCCTAGCAAGAATAAACCAAGGTATTGATGTTTTAACAGCGTCTAACGCGGCATTCATTGCAGTAGTTGCGAAGGATAGCGCTACTTCATAAGTATACTCGGTAACATATGTGTCGGGGTCTACGTAGTGAAATCCTTTACTACACTCATTCCTAACCCACTCAACGTAGTCTGGGTCATGGACGAGGAGTACTGAATTTATATCAGGCCTCGACGATTTTAAGATGTCAATATGGGTCCATGCGGGGGAGGTGCTTAACTCCCATACAGACTCCTCAACTCTCCACAAATCTTCAGGATGACTACCGTAAGGATCTCGATGCAGTCTATGTATCTCATCATAAACTAGCTTAAGCCTCAGGGTATCACCAATTAAATTTAATCTTGGAATAATTTTGAAATTTATTACGAATAATACTGAAGAGGATGATAGTACCTAGGTTCAGCTTCTTAATACAGTATTATTAAAGATCTGAGAGCTTCAAATAAACTAATTCGTAAGACAATACCTTGTAGGTGGAATATCATTATCCAGACTTCATTGAGAAGCTACGATTAACTATTAGGTCTTTCTTGCCAGCTACTAAGAACTATTTGGAAAATGCAAATGTCGCTAAACCGTATCTGACCTCCTTCCGCCCTAAAGGACGAGGCTTTCGGGTTGTAAGATGGAATTTAGCTTCTTAGATAAGATACCCTACGTGAATAGGGTTCGGTGGCTGTTTCTTTTCTTTAGGTTTGTATGTTTCTTTAGGTTGCTTAAAGCTCTTGATGTGATTAGGTTAAGCAGAATTTATAAACCCCTAGGTGCTTAAAGAGTTCCGGTGGCCCTGGGTTTCCGAGATCTACGGCAGTCTGTGGGGAGGGGGCTCGGGGGAAACCGTGATGACCTGCCCTAGGAAAACCTACAAAACCTAGGACGGGAAACTGTTTGCTTATTTAATCCCTTTAGGTATCGTCCTATTTGGTGAGTGGTTACGGGTGTTGATAGCGGTCATGGCAAGGTCCTTTTAATTGCTGGCTATGGTGGCCATTCTGGTTACGTATTCGCTATTGTATATGAATTATCTAGGATGGGGTTTAAGGATAGTATCATCTTAGTGCCTGAGGGTTATGAATTTCTAGCTGATAAGTTCAAACCTCATGGTCGGATACGCTTTCAGGTATTGCCTAGAAAGCCTGCTGAGCCACTATATAGTGGATTGCATAGATGGGTTAAGGCATTTCTACAGTCAATCAATCTTGTCTTAAATCATAGAATATCTATAGTTTTTGCTGGGGGTTCTAATTTTTCACTCCCTCCTTCAATAATTGCGAAGACATTTAGGAATTCGAAGGTATATACGATCGAAGCTATTGAGCATTTCATAACTCCTTCAAGAGCTGTTAAAATACTTGAGTCTGTAGGCGGTACTGTGTTCCTCCATTGGGAGGAGCAATTAAACATCTTTCCTAAAGGTGTTGTAGTAGGTCCTGTGTACGAACCACCTATCTATGAGGTTAGAGATGAGGGCTACGTATTAGTAACTACTGGTACCTTAGGGTATAAGGAGCTATTCGATATTATTGAGAGATTGGGGTTTGAGAAAGTAGTACTACAGTCAGGTGATATAGACCCGCAACCCTATCTGAGAAGAAATCCATCATGGATTGGATTTAAGTACTCTAGCGACATCCATAGGTGGATAGCTAATGCGAGCCTAGTAATAACTCAGCAAGGATTGACAGCATCTATAGCGAGGCTAGCTTATAGGAAGCCAACAGTAATTGTTTGGAACCCGCGGGTAACATTAGGAGCTAAGAAGCAGGATGTTAGAATCTATGCTGAAAAACTTGAAACGCCCCTAGTAGAGGATGTGAAGATTAAAACCATTAGAGATGCTGTAGAAAACGTCAAACCACTAACTAAGACGTACCCCAACGGAAGTTATGAAATAGCAAATATTTTAATAAACTCACTCACACACCATACTTAGCCAGCCACCTAGTGATTAGGGATCGCTTCTTATTGAAGGCCCAACCCTCCAACCTCTTCAGACCTCTCACTATTATGGATTGACGTTTTAATACGGCCTCAGCAAGTGGTAAAGGCTTACGAGGCTGTAAACGTTGAAGGTTAAAAGTACTTAATAACTAAATTAATGGGATGATACTATGAAAGTTAAGGAGGCAATTGTAGAATCGTTGAATAGGGAGGACGTAGAGTATTATTTCACGGTCTTCGCAGAGCATACTTTAAGTTTGTCTATAGCTCTTGAGAAGGCTGGTAGGCCTAAGTCTATTAATGCGGCGTACGAACCCGGAGTAGGCTTTATGAGTATTTCATATGCTAGGGTTAGCGGTAAGGTAGGTGTGAGCGTACTAACTGGTGGTCCTGGAGTTCTAGGAGCTGTAAACCCTATCGCCATGGCTTATGTGGAGGGAGATCCCTTAGTAATCATAGCGACTACCCCTCCTAGGAGTATAGCGTATAGGAATTGCCTACATGCATTTCCGAACGATTCCGACCAACTAGGCGTGTTTAAGACTATTAGTAAGAGGCAGTTTAAGATAACTTCAGCCGATCAAGTCCCTCAGATAATTTCCAAAGCCTTTAATACTGCGTTATCTGGAAAGCCAGGACCTGTATACGTTGAAATACCTGCCGACATGTTTGATGAGAGTATTGACGAATTCACGTACTTGAAGATACATGTATCGAGACCTACACCACCTGACGGCTTAGTTATGGATGTTTTAAAGATGATTCAAAAATCTGAGAGACCGGTAATCCTAGCTGGTAGGGGGGTTATGCTATCAGGTGCTGAGTCAGAACTCATCACGGTTGCTGAGTTCTTCGACATACCGGTATGTACCACGGTGATGGGGAAGGGGGTCATACCACCTACTCACCCACTCTACGCTGGTGTAGCAGCTGGTAATTTAGGTGATATCGTAGCGGAGGAAGTATTAAGTAGTGCGGACCTAGTCCTAGCCCTAGGCGTTAGATTCAGTCAAATGGGTACTGGCAGGTACTCTATGAAATTAGGTGGGAGTTTAATACACGTTAACATATCATCTGATGAGTTCGGCAGGGTCTTCAAACCTACTTTAGCTATAGAGGCAGATGTTAAGGAATTCCTAAGCAAACTATTACTCGTAACTAAGGGTGAATGTGTTAAGAAGGTTTCAAGAGGTAGTCATGAGAGGTTAAGTAAGCTCTGGGCGTCTGCAAAAACTGTTCAGGCAAGCGAGCAAGTCCCTATCGGTGAGTTGATAGAGTCGTGGGAGGTAGTTAAGTTGTTGAGAGATACCTTAGATGAGAATACGATATTTACATGTGATGTAGGTGCTCATAGAATTGAGACTTTCACCATGCCCATATACAAGCCTAGGACTTATATAGCAACAACTAGCTATGTATCCATGGGTATGGGTGTTCCAAGCGCTATAGGAGCACAACTAGCTAGGAGGGATGTCAGAGTCGTCGGCTTAGTAGGTGATGGTGGATTCTTAATGACTGGCTTGGAAGTAGTAACTGGTGTTAGGTACAACCTACCTGTGATAATTTTCGTATTTAATGACTCTGCATACAGGGTCTTAAGAATTTACGAGAAGGTTAGCTATGGTTCAGAGCTAACCTATAAATTACCCTCAGTAAATTATGCAGAACTAGCTAAGTCTCTAGGTGCGTATGGTATTAGGATTGAGAGAAGGGATGAGCTTAAGGACGGGGTGGATAGGGCTTTAAGCCTAGCTAAGGACAGACCGGTAGTAGTTGATGTGGTAATAAATCCTGATTCAATACCACTTCCTATGAGGAGGTTATATAAGGCTAGGACTATAAGTGAGATCGGTAAACGTTAAAAACTCCTGAAGGGTAGGTAAGATATTGGTGTTATGGTAATGGTCGTACGCATAAACCATGAGGTATTACGTAAATTCTCTAATGAGGTACTGATCAAGGTAGGCATGCCTAAGGATTATGCTGAAGTAGTTACAGACCAACTCATACTTGCAAATTTAAGAGGTGTTGACTCTCACGGAATAGTACGTTTACCACTTTACGTGAAGGGAATGCTTCAGGGGGAGATAAATCCAAACCCCATGATTAAGGTAGTAAGGGATAGAGGGCCGTATGCGTTAATCGACGGTGATAACGGTATAGGCCAACCAGTTGCTTTAAGAGCTACGGAGTTAGCTATTAAGAAGGCTAAGGACTTCGGCATATCCGTAGTAGGTATTAAGAATTTAAAGCATATTGGTATGCTTGCATACTACGTAATGAAGATTGTTGAGAATGACATGATGGGTATAGTGGCTGCTAATGCATCACCTAATATAGCTCCTCTAGGATGTAAGAAACCCATTACGGGGACAAACCCTATAGCTATAGGCTTCCCCATCAGGGGCGGGCCTCCTATAATTCTTGATATGGCTATGAGCGTAGTTGCTAGAGGGAAGATCTTAGTTGCCGCTCATAAGGGTGAGAAGATCCCGGAAGGGTGGGCGATGAATAAGGAGGGGGTCATGACGACAGATCCTAAGGAGGCTTTAGAAGGCATATTACTACCGTTTGGTGGGTATAAGGGCTTCGGCCTAGCATTAGTTGTAGATATACTCTGCGGTATAGTTTTAGGAGGGGGTTACAGTTTAAAGATGAAGAGAGGTTTCTACAGTCAGGGAGGGGTATTCATAGAGGCCGTGGATATAAACTCCTTCAGACCTTATGAGGAGTATTTAAAAGAGATTAGAGAGTATGTTGAGGTAGTCAAATCAACACCTACTGCTGAGGGCTTTGAGGTATTAATGCCGGGCGAGCCTGAACATAGAACGTATTTAAGTAGGGTGAGGGAGGGCATCCCAATAGATGATGAAACCCTTAAAGAATTAAAGGAACTTTCAGTTAAATATGGGGTTGAACTCCCGATTAGCTAGTCCTCCCTCTCAATAATTATTTTCTCCTTATACCTCACATTAGTAAATACGTCAGGATCTCCTATAACCCTACCTACAACATTTACTGGACTTGCAGGTCTTATCTCATTCCTACGCCTACTTGCAGGTGTTGGGCCCCAGAAAATACATAAGCTATTGCCTGGGGGCCAATACGCTATCACCCCCTTCTCAACTACTTCAAAGGGGTTCTCCTCAGGTACGTTAACCGGGATTGGGAAGTATATCTCAGACCCCCAGAGGCTTGCCACCCCCTCTATAGGTAATACCCTAACTATTTCAGCAAATGTTCTCGGACTAAACTCATCCGTAAGTTCTGCTGGGACAGTACCGACGGACTTAGATCTAATTCTGATTCTGATCTTCAACCAACCACCTCCTACTACTTACTTAACAGTAAATTAAGGTTTTAGAGCTGAGGGTCTCATCATTCAGGACGAGATGAAGGTTTATAATGCTTATCTCCTAGTATTTCCTTGAATCTCAAACCCTCATCATATGGTTTAGAGTAGGGTGGCATTAATGTTGATTGAGGTGGTATGCGATAATAATTCCTTAGTCTTAAACGTACCTGACGATGTGTCTGAGGTACTCCCCTTTACCAGTAAGTTGATTAGATGGAAGGAGGAAGTGTACTTCAGCACGCCCTATACTGCTAGATTAGATGGTCTTAAAGCCTACACACATGTAAGCCCAGGCAACGTTTATTACTGGCCGCCTGAGAGGGCGTTCTGCATATTTTACGGCTTTAGCGAGCCATACTCAGAAGTCTACCTGCTAGGAGAGTATATAGGCCCTCTAACACTAGTACGTAAAATAGATGTAGGGGATATACGTGTTACTGCCCACACTACTTCGGAGGAGTTAGCAGGTCTAGTAAGTTTGTTAGGCAAGCTAGGATACTCTACGGCAACACCATTAGATGGGGGTAGTAGGGTTGTAGTAGCCTCTAAGCACTTATATGGAGTACGTATCGGATTAACGCTTATTAAGGAGGACTTCGGAGTATACGTTGAGAGCGACTCATTCTATCTCCATAACAACTCCTATAATGATTTAAGAACAACGTATAGGCTGAAGAGCAAACTTAAATCACTAACCACTACTATTAGGTTCGACTTAAATGAAGAAGGCTACACATGTCTAACAGCAGTGGCTAAGGACATCAGTAGCTTAGACCTAATAATTAGAGAGCTTGAAAGTGCCTATCAGTACGTGTTTAGGGAATTAACCCTTACATGACCTTACTAGAATTCAGAGCTTAGCGATCCATTAAGCTTTAAGTCATTACGCTTGTTATTGCGTCCCCGCCGGGTCATTGAATTTGCTCACAACCTTTTAAATTGGTGGGTTAGGAGTTAGTTGGTGTTTTTAATGGGGTATGAATTTTTAGGGTATGAAAACGTGGATGGGTCTGTCGGGGTTAGGAATAAGGTCTTAATACTTCCTACCGTGATATGCGTTAATGATGTAGTCCGTAAGTTAAACTCCTTAGTTAGTAGTACTTCAGCAGTTCTACATACGTGTGGATGTACTCAACTCGGATATGATTACGAGCTGACTTATAGAACGTTATTAGGCACTGCCCTCAACCCCAACGTATTCTCCGTATTGATCGTGGGCTTAGGATGTGAGAAGGTAAGTCCGCATAAGCTAGGTGATGAAGTCGCTAAGAGTGGGAAGCCTGTAGAGGTGGTTGAGGTTCAGGAATTAGGCTACGAATCTACTATTGAGAGAGGGGTTAATATCCTACGTAAATTCGTTGAAGATGTAAGTAGGTTGCAGAGGAAGCCCTTCCACATTTCAGAATTGGTTGTAGGTTTAGAATGCGGTGGTTCGGACTCAACATCATCGATCGCGGCGAATCCAGCGGTAGGATATGTTAGCGATAAGTTAGTCGACCTGGGAGGGACTGTCATATTTGCTGAAACTCCGGAAGTCATAGGTGCTGAGCACTTACTCCTGAAGAGAGTTAGGGATGAAGATGTTGGGAGGAAACTCATTAAATATGTGAGGTGGTTTGAAGATGAAATACTTGAGTCAGGTCTGGATATTAGGGGAACTAACCCAACACCTGGTAACATCGCTGGTGGCTTAACAACTATTGAGGAGAAATCCTTAGGTGCTATAATTAAGAGTGGTTCTAGAACTATTGAAGAAGTAGTCGACTATGCTGAAAGACCTAGGAGGAAGGGGGTCATATTCATGAACACTCCAGGATATGATGTTGAGTCGGTTACCGGCTTAGTAGCTGGTGGTGCACAACTAATAATATTTACTACTGGACGTGGTACGCCTACAGGATCTCCTATCTCACCAGTAATTAAGGTCACAGGCAATCCTGAAACCTGTAGGAAGTTAGGTGAGGTCATTGATGTATGCGTGGGTGGTATCATCGAGGGTAGGGAGTCCTTAGACGAGGCTGGTGAGAAATTATTTAAGAAGGTTGTAGAGGTTGCGTCAGGGAGGTTAACATCTTCAGAAATTTTAGGGCATAATGAATACTCTATCTGGAGGGTTAAGACTTCATTCTAATCTAAGGTCATACGAGCTCTAAGCCGAATTTTTCGCAGTACTCTTTAACGACCTTCTTAGCTGTTGAAGGGACTTTACTATCAAGAACTACCTTAACTGTAGTGGTGGATGAGTTAATAACCGCATATCCTACAAGCTTCCTCAAAGTGTTGGCATCATCTTTAAAGTGTTTTAATACGTAGTTAGGGACTATATGTCCGTAACATTCATCATTATTAAAAGCTCTTGATGTGAAAATGCTTGCGTAATGATTACCTCCGAAACCGACTGTTGGAGTGCATTTTAAATCGGAGGTTATCGAGTTGATGATGGAGTACGCTATCACTTCCTGCGCCTTCTTAAACCCCCACTCATTAGGTGAGCTACCTAATTCTATGAAAGTTAACGGCCTACTTATGGTGAAGGGGCCGTGATGCGTTACCTCGTAGGAAACGATGAAGTCATGCAACCCAATCTCATCTGAAAATCTCGCTAAGTTCTTAAGGAATAGTTTAGCTAATGGAGGGTTTGACGGCGGGAATGACTTCACATCCGCTACTAGGCTTAGGTCATGTATTGGTATCCCAACATGATGCGTTGTAAATGATTTAACCCCAGCATTTGAGAAGTGCTTAGATATCATCACGAAGTACTCAACATTTAGTAAGTCGTTAATGAACTCACACTCAGTTATGTCACAGCTAACACCTACTAGAAGGGCGTCTAAGTCACTAAGGATGTAAGCATCTTCGAATCCCTTCAAAGTAATCCGACTCGAATGTGTAGATGATCTTAGAACCTCAGCTATGCCAACCCCGGCTCGGTCATTTAAACTATACACTAATCCGTACTTCATCACGCTACCGTTCCCCGCTCTAGGTTTTTGTAGGTTTTCCTAAGGCGGGTTGTGCCTCAGCCCTGCGGTTCACCGTGGTCACTGACCACTCCACGCAGGGGTCATGGGCACCCTTCAAGCCCAACGGCACAGGGCTCACATCTAAGTGTCTCGAAGCACCTCTCATCATCGTGAAAAATCCTATAAAAACCTTTATAAACCTGACGCATCGAAACAGTTGCACACCCTCAAGCATCTTCAATATCGTAACCTCTACTATTTCCCATCCTAAGGTCTCCCTGGGAGTGGTTTATCACGATTCCCACATCCTCCTACTGTCTGCCGTGAGTTTAGAAACTCGAGATCACCGAATATTTTTATAAGTATTTAATGTTTATAAGTACTGCCGGTAGAGTGCATGAAAGAAAAATATGGTAACATACTTAATTGCGTTAGGAGCTTTAAGTATCTTAGAGAGGCTTACAAAACCTAGAGAAAAGAAACAGCTACCTATGAAGTAATAAATCGCTTTAATTCTTTATAATGATAGTGTAATTGAGGCTATGTCGTAATGAGGTATAGGGTGTGTAGTTTTTCGAAATTTGACTTAGAATTGAGGGGTGATATAGACCGTGTATTTGATGATATCTTGAGGTGGGTGGGAGGCTTTACAGTACCTGATGAGCTTATCTACTTCAGGGCCACCCTTAAAGCCCGTACTACATCATTAGATATTATGAGATTTACTGGTAGGACATCTAAACTGCCTAACCTGCTACTTACGAGGGTGAAGACCTCCATTTTTTACGAACTTCTTAACGAGTTGATTAAGTCAACCATCATTAAACCCAGCCTAGAACTCATAGTATCTGCCCTACCTTTCAACACTTTAGTAGGTACTTACCTAGGCGATCTCTACTTATCTGAGGTGATAACACCGGTAAGCTATGCCTTAACCTCATTAGAAATTAGAAACGATTTAGAATGCATGGTATTCGATGAGGTTCTTTTTAACGTATGTGCTGTATCTAAAGACTTTAGGATTATTGGCTGTTTAATCCCGCATACGTCTAAGCATGTTGACTTAAACGTACTGCAATCAGTAGTCACTAGTTTGAGAGGCATTATTAACGATCTTAATACTCAGCGGAAGACCGTCACATGGATTTTAAGCCAGGACGAACTCTACGTGGTTGATTATTAATTACTGAAAGGACTACCTCATCCATGCAGATCTTCCCGAAGCTCAGATGCGTTCTCCTTCTCCCACTCCCTAACAAACCTTCTGAGAAACCTTCTATACTTAACGTAAGCCTTATCGTTAAGTAACTTATCGTAGCATTCCCTACAGACTCTGATTGAAGGCTGTAGCTCAATAGAGCATTCTCTACAAACCACACGCCCGCACACCAAGCAACTACTAATTGAAAGCCTCTGATAACATATACGGCATAGGGCCTCCCTACAAATACTACAGATACCGTCAACACCTATATGAGTACTGCATACATACCGACCGCATAACCTACACTGACCAACAGCTTCTAAAGCTTCGCATATCTCGCAAAGCAATGTCAACACCCATAAAGACGTAACATTAAGGTTAATTAATCCATTAAGGATTTAATTCTTGGGATGACCTGACGACTATCTCTGATTAGATGATGTAGGTGGAGCGACTGGGACCCTGTCAATAGTCAGGATTTATATAGTTATCAATTACATTCCACCTAAACCTTAAATACTTCTTAAGTGGTGAGTGATGCTATGTTGAGAGCTCTACAGTAATCCCATAACTTCATTAAATATCTACATGCTTAAGAGGCCGCCAGATCTTTAAGTTCCTTAATAGGAGTTCACAATAGCTGATGTTAAGTGAAGAACTAACGTAAATTCTGAAGATCTATTCACCACTAAGCAAGGCAGGAGATGTTAATGCGAGACCTATCTAGAAGTAGTAATTGCTATCAGAGCATAAGACCTTAGGAGAATGTTTGAAAGATTTCGATTATTCAGAAATTTAAAAAAATTACTTATTTTTATTACTTAATTATTATATAGTGAATGTTGGGACGAAGACCTGTATGAGTTGTATTAATCCGTAGGGTAGGTATACACATATACCAATTATTGCCAGTATTACTATTACTATATGAGGTCTGTACGCCTTTGGTAGGTACTTCATGTTTAGGTAGAGGAGTGCTATACCCCATAATGCTAGGGCAAATAAGTGTGTTGCTGCTGATGCGAATGCTACTAGGATTGGTAGTGAGAAGCCCGTTAGGAAGAAGATAGCACCTACGACGATTAAGTAAGGCCATAGGTATAATCTGACTTTATTGGGTGATATATCTGCAAACTTCTTGAAAGTAGTTCTAACTAAGTCATATATGGTCCACATATACACTTCGTGGAGGCCGTAGAACGTTCCCCATAAGGCGAAGAACGAACCTAACCACCATATAATTCCTGCCCAAGGACCTAAGGTCTCGGTTAGCCAAGCAACTTGGGTCTCAACTAATCTAAGCCCTGAAGGTGCCATATGCCTTGGACGTAGTACTTCAATAGTTAGTATCACAGCAGGTATAGTTACGATAAATACCATAAGGAAGGACAGTCCGCAGTCAAACTTTGTAGCGAGTAGCCAGCCATTTAACTTCTTCCTAGATTCCTCATCCTCAGGTAGTGGAAGCTTACCTAACCCTATTTCATGGACCTTCTTTAGCATCTCGTCTGAAAACTTTAGTAAACCCCAACCCTTCTCCCTTAACATTGCCTGATAGCCTATGTAGTCCTGAATACCGCCGCCTAACGCACCTAGAGCTGATCCTAATAGCATTAGAGGTGTTAGCGCCCATATATCTGGGGCCGCTGTCCTAATCCAATCTTCATATGGTGGTATAGGCCTAGGTATGAAGAGATTTGCGAAGAAGGCTCCCCAATCAGGCCTCGTACCTATAAGGGTTGCTACCCAGAAGGCTACGAACATACCCCAAAGTATTGTCAGGCTTATCTTTTCTATTACCTTATATGCCTTACCTAACCTAGCTGCGAATATTACCAACAACTCCGTAGCTACTACAACTACTATCCAGAAGTAGAGGAGGGGTGCAGGCCTACCTAAAGCAGCCCAGGGTACCTGAGCTGATAGCGAGCTCAGCGTAACGAACCACATAGGCATAACTGCTAATATGACGGCAGTTAAGAAGAGGTTAAACCACTTAGTGAGGACCTTAGCAGTAGCTATTGAAGTTGAAATACCTGTTAATGTATGCCACCTATTAGCTAAGTACTGGACGATACCCTTAATCCAAACACCGTAGAGGAATGCCCAAACCATAACGTATCCGAATGCCGCAGCAGCCCTAGGCGTCCATACAAGCTCACCACTTCCTATAGTTAAGGAGGCGATTATAGCGCCGGGCCCAGCGACAGTCCAAACCCACTTAAGCTCTAACTTAGGTGGTGTCTCAATCTGCTCTAGATACTTCTTATAATCTAATTCCACCATGCTTTAAAACCTCATTAAAAATATTTGAAGTATCTCCTATTTAAATTTTAATCAATTTTAAGTCGGTTATCGTTCCTTAGGAGTTCCAAGGGGTTGGGAACAAAGTACTTAATTTAGAACATATGATATAGAATTGTCGGTGTGGTGAGGTATTGGACAATAAAGTAGTAAAAATGATGATGTTGTTGTTATTAGTATTCAATGTTATGTCAGTACCGGCTATGAGTGCGGAGGAGGGATTTCCAGCTACTGCTAATCAAGGTAGGACTGCTTATGCTGAAATCCTCAACCATAGTATTCGGGTGGCAGAAGAAGTGCTTAGGATGCGGGGAGTACCGTCGACATCAGAGCCTTGGCACTTACTAAATAGGACGGTTGACCTGGTTAGGAGGATCTCTGAGGTCGAGTCTGATGAGGGGGAAGTGATTAGAGAGTACTTTCTAGAAGGGATGAACTACGTATACTCTGCTGTATTACTGGCTGTGAACACCAGCTCAAATAATGAGCAATACATGATGCCAATAGAGGTTAGGAGGGGGATCCAAGAAATCCATATCTTAAATGAAACTATAAATAACATTAAGCTAAGATTATCATACTTAAATCGATCAGCTTCTGCTCAACGACTAACAATTAATGCATTCATATCCGTAGTTACGGAACTGACTAACAGGTTAAACTCCCTTAAGAAATACTTGGTAGAGCTACGTTCCGAGGGTTTTAATAAGACCTACGTTTTAGGTGAGTTAAACTCAATTAAGGAGCAAGTAAGAACTTTAAATAGGGAATTAAATAACGTTCAATTAAATGAGGTGAGAGAAAAACTTAAGGTTAGGATTAACGAACGCTTAAGGAATTTTAATGATGAGGTAGGCAAACTGAGTAGGGCTTTTGAAGATATTAAGAAGTGGGGGGTGCCGGAGGTTAGCGAAGTTATAGGTACTCATATCGAGGAAATCAACGCCATCATTAATACTTCAAAACACCTCCTAAGCTTATCAGAAAACTTAAGTAGCTTAGAATATTTAAGAACGGCCTCAAACATCGATAGCGTCTTTAATTCCTTAAATCTAAGTCTGAAGAAATTAAACAATATGCTTGAGGAACTCCGCAGATTTAGGGACTTAATTAACCGTGAAGTCGCTCAGATCGAAGAAGCATCTACTAAGTTAGGTCAAATGTTAAGAAGTGGTAGACTACCTCCAAATGTTAGTGAACAGGTTGCGGAGGTGGTTGAAATAAGCAGTCAAGTCGTTAGCGGAAGTACTAACCTATTGAGGAACTTAGTGGTGAATACTACATCAGCTAATGTATCCCTACATAGGTTTGAGTCTGTAGTTAGGAAAGGAATGATGCATAGCCAAGAACTAAGGAAGTCGCTAGTCCCCCATCAACACTCCGAGATTATCTCCCTAATAAACAACGTGGAGAGGTCCTTAGATAATATGCTGGAGAACGTTAACGCGTTAAATAGGACTATACGTCAGATTAATGATGAGGAGAGGATGTATGCTGAAAAGCTAATAACTATGAGTATGAAGGTTCTAAACGATTTAAGCTTATGTAGGACTGACCCAATCACTAAGGAACTACTGAATAATACTTTAACATCGTTGAAAAGTGCTTTAATTAGTCTCAAGGCTGAAGATTTAGAGACTACTAGAAATTCCTTAAACTCTGCTCTAGAGGGTCTTAAAGAGCTTAGGAGTAGGCTACAGTACCCACATACCTTACGTATTGATAGCCTAATACGATATTTGCATTTAACGCTAAGTAGGCTTCAACTCCTAGGCTAGCTCCTTCCACATGTAAGTTAGATTAAGTTCGAATTCAAAAACGGTATTAATATTACATGATTAAAATCTCACAACGTGTGAGGGTAAGGAGAACATCTGAGGTTAGTGCATGACTGAACAGCTCTAATAAGGGGTGTAAGTTAAAATCTCTTTATAAGAACTCCCATCACTTAAGAGTTGGAAGGAGCGGTTATTTTAAGGCCTCATAGTAAGCTGCTAGCAAGCTATTCAAATCTGCAACCCATTTCTCAAGCCTTTCCGGGGTTGACGGATAGTTAAGATAGTGGTCTTTGATTAGGTCCATGTACTTAACGACGGTCTTCAGTTTGATTAGGAGTGAGGGTCTTCTTAACAGTGAGGCTATTTTTAAAATCTTATCGACGACGCCTACTTCAAATCTACCCTTAAGTGATATTTCATTTAACTCGCTACCACTTACTAATTTCCTACTAATACTAAATTCTAAGTCATCATTACTTAATTTTTGAAGGAAGTATCTAAACACGTCTAAAGCGCCTTGCTTACAGCCGTATCTCACCATGAAGCATATGTTAGCCTTCCATAAGTTCTTAGCTGAGGCATCCCCAGCCTCCAACGCATTTAATACTGCTTCGGATACGCATTTAGCTGATATCATGGAAGACCCCTTACCACCACCGTGTACTGGGTTGACTACGTAGGCAGCATCACCTACTACTGCAACGCCGTTCCATACTAAAGATGTTATAGGCCTCCTAGTAGGGACTAAAGCACCCCCAGCTTCTACAACCCTACTATCCTTAAACTCACTTCGTGAGAAGACATACTTATATAGCAGTTCTTTAGGGTGGACCCCTCTTAAATCCCCCCTGACCCCTAAGCCTATGTTGACGTAACCTTCTAACAGGCTGTAGGGGAAGAACCACCAATAGCCTCCAGGAGCTACTTCATTATTCACATATATCCTAAGTATTTCAGGTTTCTCAATACTGTTCTTTAAAACCCTGACCTCCCTATAAGCTATATTTGCATCGCTCAGGCTTAATTCCTCGTTAACAGGCCATGACTTTGGGAGCAGTCTAACTACAGACCTAGCAACTCCTGAGGCATCAACCACTACCTTCGATGAAACCTCCTTAAAACCGCCAGCCCAAATCTTAGCACCGACTACATACCCGTTCTTGATGATAGGCTCCCTAAAGTGGGCGCCCCCTAAAAACTCAACACCCCTGCTAATAGCATCTGAGAGAAGTCTCTGAGCGTATTTAATCCTATGCACTTCGAACCCCTCACCTTCGACGAAGACTTCATGTTCCTCACTCGGTGAGTATATGGAAATACCCTTAACCAGGCCTTGCAGTTCATCTCCTTCCGGGTAGGGCATCCCTAACTCATCAAAGTGGTGCTTCCCTATAGCATCACCGCATGGCTTACTACCCACTCCATCCCATCCCTTAACATCTACGACTAAGGCCTTCACACCCAGCCTACCTAAGAAGTAAGCTATTGACGCACCAGCAAATCCGGCGCCAACCACTAATACTTCGTAACTCATATGAAACCCTGAAGTTATCATTAGAGGGGTATGCTTTTATATCTTGCTGGGGTGGTGATTAAGGTGGAAGACTAATATTAACCTACTTCTTAAGGAATGCCCCATACGTCTTCATATATAAGTCACTACTTTCTAATTTCTTAATCAACTCTAAACTTCTCCTATACTTCCCAACGCTTAACTCCACACCACTCCTCCTAACCCACTCATCAATACTTAACATGTACTTCCTCTGTACGTAATCCCTGTAAACATCATTTAAGACGTTAAACGTGCAGAAAGGAATTAACCTACCGTCAGGCATTAGGTAATGTATGTTGCACCTCATAACCCTTTGGACATCGTAGTTGTAGAGGTCCATGAAGTGCATCATACCTATGAATAAGAACTTATAATGCCAGACGCCTAAGGCGTAGTAATCCCTCTTGGTAAATATGTCGTAGAGCATTTTAGGCAACGCTGTCTTAATATCTGAGGGTACTTCACCCCACTTAATGAACTTTGCTATCAGGTTTAATAGTACTTTAGAACCTATTAGTAGTTTCCCCCTACCTCTAAATTCATGTGCTTTATCGTGGAGGTATTCTAAAAATCCTGGGATGTCTATCATCCTAGTAATCGGTATGTAGCTTACGTCATCTCCCTCCCTCCTCACATATACGTATGTACCAACACCGCATTGCGGGTGATTACTTAACTCGAATTTAAACCTACCCTCTAAGGACTCTGCGAACTCTGAAATCGGTATAGTTGAAGGTACTGTAAACCAGTCGTCCCTACTTATGGATCCGCTGGTTAACTCCTCAATAATCTTAACGGCATCCGCTATTGTTACTCTCATCCTCTCCCTCTCCGCCCTCTTAATCATGCCTGTCAGACTTACTGGTTGGAAATTAACAGCCCTCACAACATCCATGTTCAGCGCTGCAAATCTTATTATGTCTGCTAGCTCATAATCGTTCACACCTTTAATTACTACAGGAACTAAGACAACGCTAGTTATACCTGACTTCCTGAAGACCTCTAATATGTATGGTATTTCCCAATGGTTTTTAGGGTTTGTCTTCGGGGTTACTCCATCAAAGCTTAAGTAGATGGTATTCACCCCTGCAGCCCTGATGCTTCTAGCGAATTCTATAGCCTTCTCGGGGTCTTCGAGGTAGAGACGTGCGAATTTAATGCCATTAGTGTTTAACTGTACGTGTCTGACTCCTAAGGACTTAAGTAGTTTAATGATTTCAACGATGTCCTCCCTAATTAGGGGTTCACCACCAGTTAACTGAATAGCAGCTGTAACTCCCTGTTTAAGTAGGTTCTTAACCATAAACTCTATCTGCTCTAACGTAGGTTCGTATACGAATCCAACCTTCTCAGCGTAGAAGAAGCAGTAATAACAATCTAAATCACATCTATTAGTTAGGACCATGTTCGCTAATGCTGTATGACTTTTATGTATTGGGCAGAGACCGCAGCTATAGGGGCAGGGAGCGCTTAAATCCGTATATACGTGCCTAGGCCCCCTACCCTCAACATACCACCTCTCCAACTTTTTGAAGAACTCCACATCCCCTGAGTAAAGTTCTTCGACCTCCCCATGCTCCGGGCATACCTTCCTAATAAACACCTTACCACCTCTCTCAATAATGATCGCTGGGAGTAATGCGTAACAGTAAGGGCATATACTCTGAGTATACCTAATCAACCTCTCCCCATCCTTTAAGGGAGGTAGGTCCGCACCTACACGGATTTCCCTATCCCCGATCAGTATTACCTTCCTATCACCATCGTATTTAGATGGTATTATGAGGTTATCACCGTAACTACCGCTTCCTGACGTTCTCCCCACCTCTACTAATTCTACAATGCGAGTATTAAAAATTAGCCCTTCAGCACACCTACTGCTAGGATTTAAGTATACCTCACTACATCGTTAATTAATTGTGGATACTTAAATATGCTGTCAGGTGCTAACGTCACGATATTTGCTTTCACGCCCTTACTGCTTAATTCCTCGCCAATTAGAATTGATGCGTGGATGTTCGCCCCGGTTGATGGCCCTCCTAAGATTCCTTCATATCTGGCGGCCTTGACTACCATCTTAATAGCGTCTTCATAGCTTACCTCCACTATCGAGTCTACAAGGTTGTGATACCTTGAAAATATTTCGGGAATGTACTCAGTGACTAAACCCTCTATGTAGTCACCACCTCCAACGTTTGAGCTGTGCTTAACTTTAGAGCCTTTAGGAACTACACCAACTATCTTCACCTTTCCACCTAATCTCTCCTTTAAGTACTTACCGACACCAGCTAAGGTGCCACACGTACCTATACCCATAACGAAGTAGTCGACCTCCCCCCTAAGATCTTCGTAGATTTCAGGACCTGTAGTCTCGTAATGCGCTCTAACGTTTGCCTCATTACCCATCTGATTCATGTAGGGTATTCCTAACTCCTCCGAAATCCTTTTAGCGACGCTGTACTTACTTTCAGGGTGTTCTGCAGGTACGTAGGGGGTTAAGATCACCTCACCCCCTAACGCTTTAATAGCGTTTACCTTATTCGGCGATACGTTCTCATTAACTACTAAGATAGCTTTAAATCCGAGTAGGCTGGAGAGCCAGGCAAGTGAAAGTGCTGTATTACCACTAGAGGCCTCAACTAACCTACCCCCAGGTCTGAGCAATCCCCTATCGACAGCGTCTTTAATCATGTAGAAAGCTATTCTATCCTTATGACTTCCAGTAGGATTTAAGTACTCTAACTTAACGTATATGTTAATATCCTTAGGTGATAATCGATTTAACCTAACCATAGGTGTCTTACCGATTAAGGAAATTATGCTATCTACTAACATTCTTACACGCCTCTAATAACTAACTATTAAGCTAAAAAACTCATAGCAAAGCTTTTCTATGAGGGTTGCGTGTTGATCTACGTGGGTTGCTGCGGGTTCACCATATCTAGAAGTAAGTACTATAGTAACTTCAACGTTGTTGAGTTGCAAGAAACGTTTTACGACCCGCCCAACCTTGATAGGTTGAGAAGGTTGAGGTCTGAGGCGCCGTCGGATTTCACCTTCACCATGAAGTGTTGGCAGGCAATAACACATCCTTTAGATTCACCAACTTGGAAGAGAGCTAAGGTAAGGCCTGACCCATCACTTAAGAACTCATACGGCTTTTTAAGACCGACTAAGGAGGTATTAGAGGCGTGGGAGGTAGTAGTTAGGGGTGCTAGGGTATTAAATGCTAAGGTAATCATCATACAGACACCGCCGTC
This sequence comes from Sulfolobales archaeon, assembly GCA_038844925.1. Classification (GTDB taxonomy): domain Archaea; phylum Thermoproteota; class Thermoprotei_A; order Sulfolobales; family NBVN01; genus DTCV01. The sequence goes on from JAWBQY010000008.1 coordinate 49,526, forward strand.
CTTCAACTTTAGTGAGGTGAACTTCAAAAACGCTTATGACTTCTTCTCAGCTATAAGTAGTTCTGAGTTCATTGTGGGTTGGGAGCCTAGGGGGACGTGGTTAGATAATGAGGATAAGATTTCTGAGTTAGTTGGGATGTTTAAGAATGTTATACACGTGGTCGACCCGTTAAAACGTAGCCCAGCGATTTATAAGGACGTAAGTTACTTCAGACTTCACGGCCTAGATGGCGAGTTAAACTATAGGTATAAGTATAGTGATGATGACTTAAATATGCTATGCAGGATTATTGATGAGATTAGGACGAAGAGTGAGGAGATATATGTAATGTTTAATAACGTACATATGGTTCAAGATGCTTTGAGGTTTAAGCAGAAATTACGGTAAGGCATGGTAAGTATGGGTGGCATTTACTTAATTTGACCTCCTCCCCACCCTAAAGGACGAGGCTTTCGGGTTGTAAGCTCACTCACACATCCTGTAATATCTAACTTTGCGATTCCCTCTATACACTACCTCACTACATATTTCTTTTCGTCTCTCCATCGAATTAAGGAGTTTGTAAATCCCTCTAAGAGTGTAGATAGGTGCTTTCCTCCATATTTCGTAGGCTGTAGCCCTCCCAGCCTCCCTCACAATCCTACATACTTCCTTCCTAACGCTATCGTTTTTACTTCTGTGAATAGGTATTGCTTTAAAGCCCATGGTTACAACCGCAACAGCACTACTGGCATTACTAGCAGTGGCGTAAGCTAGAGCTGAAAGCGGTTTAGTTCTAATTCCCCGCTTGCTTAACCTAATAATAGCATTAAGTATTTCCTCCTCATACACCTCATCAAACTTCATCCCCCTACAGACCTTTAAGAGATTTGGTACGGCTTCACCTCTTACTAAGGCAGCAACCACCTCGTAGGGGGCGTCGATCCCCGCCTCAGCCAACTCTACCAATCCCTTATATATTGCATATGCTAGAACACCACTCCTAGCAGGGACTACTATCGTATCAGCCCTAACCCCTCTCTCCACTATTTCAAAAGCTATAGTCTTCAAACCCTCTACTGTTAGTGGGTTTGCATACTCTAAGTAGTTTGTAGGGCTTCCAACCCTCATAACTAGCTTACCGTTCATCTCAAGTATTGATGAGACCTCAGTAGTGTTTAAGGCTATCACATCCTCTACCACTACCTCAAACTCTGAAATACCGTTTAGATAGTATGCTAGGGAGTATGTGAAGTCCTCCTCAAAACGTGTAATAACTTTACTAACCCTATTAGTTAAGAGGTAACTAGCAATAAGTGACGATGCCCTATCCGAGTAAGTACCAGTTGGGTTGAATTTTTCATTCTTTATAAAGACTCCTTCCACCTCATTAATCGGGGTTAACCCCTCACCACGCGAGACTATGTTGGTAATACGTGGTAGGTAATTTGAATATCTCCACATGCCGGGCTTTGACTTATCTATAATGAACTTCCCAGTAGTATATTTAAATATTGGTAGGCCGCCGCATTTCGGGCATCTAAAAACTACTTCATCGAATACGGAATTACATGAAATACACTGTAGGTAGTAGTCCTTCATGGCTGGTAGGCCTGAGGATAGCGTAAAACTACCTCCTAGCCTCACCTACTAAATACTTATATAGTCTAACATCGCCTGTAAGTTCTGGATGGAAGGCTACTGCAATTAAGTTCTTCTCCACAGCTACTGCACCAACTCTACCAACATCTGGATGATTAACAAACCCTACTATCTTAGCGTCGTTCCATGCCTCAAGGATTGCCGGGCCTCTAATGAAGACCGCCCTCATATTACCAATACCTTCAACTTCAACTTCAGTTTCGAAAGAATCCTTCTGCCTTCCAAACGCGTTTCTAAGCACCTTAATGTTCATTAAGTTAAGGAGTGGTTGTTTAGTCTCACCAACAACTCTATCAATAACTTTTTTCGCAATTATTATAGCGCCAGCGCAGACACCCATCAACGGTCTTCCCGAAATTACGAAGTCCTTTATCCCTACGTCCAAACCTTTATACGTGATTAACCTCCCTATAGTCGTAGACTCACCACCTGGGATTATGAGTGCGTCAATACTGCTTAGATCCTCAGCAGATTTTACAGCCTTAGCAGTAGTTCCAGGTATTTCACTAAGCAGTTGAATGTGTTCTAAGAAATCTCCTTGCAGTGCTAACACGCCGATGACCACCATTTCTTACACACCCCTAGTCTGCATAAGCTGTTCAGGTTTGAGACCCCTAATATCTATTCCCATCATAGCGCTTTTCTCGGAAGTCATCTTCTGCGCCTCTGCAACAGTTTCTGGGTCGTCGTAGTAGGCTGTTGCGAGTACTATTGCCTTAGCCCTAACATCTGCATCACTACTCTTGAAAATCCCAGAGCCGACGAAAATTCCATCAGCTCCTAACCACATCATTAACGCTGCATCAGCAGGTGTTGCTATCCCCCCAGCCGCGAAGTTGACTACTGGAAGCCTACCTAGGCGGGCGGTAAGTAAGGCTAACTCGTAGGGGACGCTATTCTCCTTCGAGTACACCCAAATTGCCTCATAATCTCCGGAAAGGTAATACCCTCTAAGCATTGAGATATCCCTATTAACTAACTTCATATGCTTTACAGCCTCAGCAACATTACCAGTACCTGGCTCCCCCTTAGTCCTTATCATTGATGCCCCCTCATATATCCTCCTAAGAGCTTCTGGAAGGTTCTTCGCACCATTAACAAATGGCACCTTAAACCTCCACTTATCAATATGTGCTTTCTCATCAACTGGTGTTAAGACCTCACTCTCATCTATTAAGTCAATACCAACCTCCTCTAACAGTCTGGCCTCCCGCTCATGTCCTATCCTACACTTAGCTGATACGGGAATGGTTATAGTATCCATCACCCTCTGTATCACATTTAAGTCAGCAGTCCTAGCCACCCCACCCGCCATCCTAACATCATAGGGCAATTTATCTAAGACCATAACCCCCACAGCCCCCGCATCCTCAGCAATCTCAGCCTGAGCCTCATTAGTAACATCCATAATCACACCGCCTTTAAACATTGAGATAAAACCTAATTTAACGATAACACCCCCAGTCCTCACCGGTAAGACCTCCTCACCACTACTCAGCAACCTATCCCTATACTCTAAGAGTTGGTAAATCAGGCTACGAAGCCTCTCAAGATAGGTGTAAGAATCTAAGAGCTTCATACAACCACCTAAGACTTCATAACAACAACACCAATATAATCATTATTGAACATTCAATAAATCCCAAAACACATAAAGATATTTATGGCAGGAAGTAAAACAACTATAGGTTAGAGCCGCCGTAGCTCAGCGGGTAGAGCGCCGGCCTCGTAAGCCGGAAGTCGCGGGTTCAAATCCCGCCGGCGGCTTCATACCCAAGGAAGTTAACGGTCTCAAATACATGGCTCTGCAACCCCTCCCACACTTATAAAGTATAATCTGCATAAAAATGCTGAAACATTCCTCAACTCTTAGTAGTGGAGTTCTTGTGATGGGGTTTGAGCTTATACTTATTAGCATGTACTAATACCCATCATCTACGTCTATTGAGGTAGTTGATCTATGGGGATGTGATGAGTGAGTGAAGTTTTATGAAGTGCTTGATGGTTGGGATATAGCTCTCTGAGGTTTACATGATTTTAGTAGTTTCTATAAGTGCTTGATCTGAAAATTTTACTATATTTTAATTTTATATCTTGATAAAGTATTTTAGGAGGTATTCTGAGCATTAATATAAATTTCTTCCGACACGTATAATGGTAATATAGTAAAGTTTTTAAATGAGGTCTAGAAAATCTGGAGGGTGTGAACTATGAGTTTCCTAAATAACGTGTTGAGTAGTATTAAAAGAGGTTGTGAGATTGGAGGGTTTCCGGAGGAGTTCTTTGCCTTAATTAGTAAGCCGGAGCGTATAGTAATGGTTAAAATTCCTGTTAGGCTTAGTAGTGGTAAGTTGGAGGTCTTTGAGGGTTATAGGGTACAGCATAATAGTGCGTTAGGACCTTATAAGGGAGGTATAAGATTTCATCCAAAACTAACTTTAGAGGATGATATTGCCTTAGCTACGATTATGACCCTTAAGAATTCCCTAGCAGGTATACCCTACGGCGGTGCTAAGGGTGGGGTTAGTGTTAACCCTAAAGAACTTACTCAAAAGGATTTAGAGGCTTTATGCCGTGGTTATGTAAGGGCTTTAAAACCGGTATTAGGTGAGTATATAGACATCCCGGCACCTGATGTGGGAACTACTCCCCAAACAATGGCTTGGATGGTGGATGAGTATAGTAAGCTCGTAGGTTATAATGTACCTGCAGTATTTACGGCTAAGCCGCCAATACTTCATGGAAATCCTGTGAGGGAGTATGCTACCGGCTTTGGATGTGCTGTAGTGTCTAAGGAAGTTGCTGAGAAAGTCTTAGGAGGGATTGAGGGTAAGAGGGTAAGCATTCAAGGCTTCGGTAATACTGGCCAATGGCATGCATATTTCGTCTCTAAGATGGGGGCTAAGGTTGTAGCAGTTAGTGATACGAGCGGCACGATCTACGACCCCGACGGGTTAGATGTAGAACTAGCTATGAAGGTTAAAAACACTACTGGGAAAGTGATAAACTATCCTAAAGGTGTGAAGATACCTGACCCGCAGGCATCACTATACGTAGATGCTGAGATATTAGGTCCTGATGCGATGGAAAATCAAATAACTATTGAGAATGTAGGTAAGGTAAAAGCTAAGATAATAGTTGAAGGTGCTAACGGACCGACAACGCCTGAGGCAGAACTCGAACTAACTAAGAGGGGCGCTATAGTTGTACCGGACTTCCTAGCAAATGCTGGAGGTGTCATCATGAGCTATCTAGAATGGGTTGAAAACCTTCAATGGTATATCTGGGATGAGGATGAGACAAGAGCCAAGCTAGAAAAAATAATGAAATCCAACCTGAGTAAAACCTACAAGAAGTTTGAAGAATTGCAGAGCTCAGGGAAAGAGTTCACCATGAGGGACGCCGCCCTAGTACTATCATTAGAACGTATATACCAAGCTATGAAGGTTAGAGGCTGGCTTTAACAAAATATATAATTTGCTATTACTACTTTATACAATTTTTACTTTATTGCTCTAGTTAGAAACCCTTATTAGAGGCTTAAGTACGTAATTTTACATTACTGACCTCGCTTAGAAGATCTAACTAACATCTCTGTAAATGATTATGAACTCTATAATAATTAACTTAAAACGGTAAATTTTACTATGAAAAAATTTAAAAATCTGGAATCAACATATAATTTGGTGAAAAAATTGCCAGGTAATATTCCCTTAATTGGTGAGCCGTTCCCTAAAATGGAAGTTGTAACTAATTACGGTAAGAAGGTATTGCCTGATGACTATAGTGGTAAGTGGTTCATACTCTTCAGTCATCCAGCAGACTTCACACCAGTATGTACCACAGAATTTGTAGCCTTTGCCGTTAGATATGAAGACTTCAAGAAATTAAATACTGAGTTAATAGGTTTGAGTGTCGATAGTAATTATAGTCATATTAAGTGGGTTGAGTGGATTAAGGAAAAGCTAGGGTATGAGATACCTTTCCCCATTATCGCAGATCCTAGGGGGCAGGTTGCTGAGAAATTAGGACTCCTTCACGCTCAATCCGCAACAGCGACTGTTAGAGCTGTATTCATCGTAGATCCTAAAGGTGTGATAAGAGCTATTCTATATTACCCGCTTGAATTAGGTAGGAATATTGATGAGATACTTAGGATGGTTAAAGGACTTCAAGTCCATGAACGGAATAGGGTTGCCATTCCAGCAAATTGGCCGAATAATGAATTAATTGGTGAGAGGGTTATAATCCCACCACCTTCAACTATGGTTGAAATTCCTGAGAGATTGAAGAGTTATCAATGTTTTGACTGGTGGTTCTGTCATAGGGAGGTGTCTGCTGAGGACGTAGATGAGGCTAGAAGATTTCTGAAGAGGGTTGCTGAGGCTAAGAAGTAAGGTTAACTAAACTTAGTTTTTAAATCATTTATAACGTCTTATAACCCTGCCAAATAGTTTAGGTACGACATCTACGGTATTTACCTTACTCGCAAATACTACATCTCTATCCCTACCCGTATTCCATAAGAAGTTACCACCCCTACCTGATTTAATTACGTCTAGTAGCTTGCCCTTACTGGCTACTGATTCGTACGCATGTGTAGCAGCTATAGCTTCATCACCTAGTGAGAGGTCTGTAAGTTTGCTTAACTCGTATGTAATTGCACCAGCTCCTAGAAAGTCTTCTATAGCGAATTGCCTCCTCCTATAGCCAGCACATACTATGTTAACTGAGGACGGCTTTAAACTGCTAAGGATATTAGCTATCGAGGCCGCATTGACTAAGGAACCTATGAAGACATCTTTCAAGCCTAGCTTAATGGCCTCACTAACTAATAGGGCGCCTGAAGTAGTTCTAACGACTAATTTACCGCTTCCTAAGCCTTGAAGTGCGACGTAGTCAGCTATACCGGTTGGTGAGTTGTCTAAATCAGCAAGATCTGGTTTAATCCCATCAACCTCAGCTGCTAAGGGTGCTTTTAAGTATTTAGAAAATTCTGCAGCCTCCTTTAAATCAGCAAATACGTAGATCTCCTCTATCCCCTTAGATAGTGCAGTCACAACTAACGTAGAAAACCTAAGCACATCTACTACCACATAGGCATCTGCCTTCACACTCCTCAAACCGCTTACGAACCAGCTTATATCAACACGCATCATAGCAGGTCATTAAGTGTGAGTAACCTAAGGAATTATAAACTTAACTACGTAGCCCAACTTAAGAGCTTCTAACCCTATGTTGATTAACAGTTATCCGGGGTTTAATATTGGTTGATGTGGTTTACTGTCAACCCTTAGCCTCACAGTCCTCTGAGAACCTTTCATCGACGCCCATGTCATCAACCTCCCCGTTCAGGGTAACCCAGGTCCACGCTTCTCTTCATCTAGTTCATCACTGCGGGAAAATCCCACATCCTGGTTTTGGATGCCCACTCACTCATGTCTTCACCACGTACCTACATTGTGGGTAGGCTCAATCCGCGATAACGCAACCTACATCAAACTATAAACCTTCGTGAAACCTAAAACAGTCGCGTAAGGCATAGCCTCAAGCTTATACCGACCTTAATTTGAGGGAGTATTTTTAAGTTGGTTCCATCACTTTCTTACTAGGTCATCACCTTCTTCAACATCCCCTTAATAGGAGTAGAATTTATAAGCTATTAGTTAATACGTAAGTGATGAGACGATGATAAAAAATTTTGACGAGTTAGCTAGTTCTGAACTACGTTCGGACGCATTAAGAATTATTGAGGCTGGTCTGCAGGCTGCCGACCCGGTTAGGTCTATTAAGAATGTTGTAAGGTTAGAGGGTAGTAGGTTAGTAGTTGATGGTAAGGTATACGATATCGGTTCAGGTGTTAAGGTTTTAGGGTTTGGGAAGGCTTCTGCGAGTATGGCTTTAGCAGTTGAGGAGGTACTTGGCGATTTAATCATTGATGGCATAGTCATAGTGCCGAAGGGGCTTAAACCACCTAAGTTAGGTAGGATTAAAGTCATGTATGGAAGTCATCCAATACCGGATGAGGACACTATTAATTCTACGAAGGAATTGCTTAGACTATGCTCACAGAGTGAGGGGGAGATGTTCATAGTTTTAATCTCTGGTGGGGGCTCAGCGTTATTTGAACTTCCTGTAGAGCCTATAACGCTTAACGACTTAAGAGTTCTTACAACTCAATTACTTAAATGCGGTGCAGATATTAAGGAGATAAATACCGTGAGGAAGCATGTGTCGATGGTTAAAGGTGGACGTCTTGCCGAATTACTATACCCGTCGAACGTAGTATCGTTAATCCTATCCGATGTTGTGGGAGACCCTATAGAGTTCATAGCGTCAGGTCCTACAGCCCCTGACCCAACAACATATGATGATGCTGTAAAACTACTTAAGAGGTATGAGATCTTTGACAGTATCCCAGCATCGGTTAGGGAGGTCTTAATGAAGGGTTTGAGAGGGGAGTTGAGAGAGACCCCCAAACCTGGTGATAAGATCTTTGATAAAGTTTTAAACTACGTCGTTGCTAGTAATTACATAAGCCTAAAGGCTATGGAGGAGGAAGCCCGTAGGTTAGGTTATAATACCTTAATACTTACCTCCATGGTTGAAGGTGAGGCTAGGGAGGTGGGTAAGTTATTAGCTGGGGTGATGAAGAACGTTAAAAAGTATGATGAGCCCGTTAGAAAGCCTGCAGCAATCTTAGCTGGAGGGGAGACCACAGTTACTGTGAGGGGGAAGGGTATTGGAGGTAGGAATCAAGAACTCGCACTTTCAGTCGCTATCTCTATCGCAGGTTTAGATAATGTGGTCTTCGCATCCATAGGTTCTGATGGTGTTGATGGTGTAAGCGTAGCTGCTGGTGGGATCGTAGATGGTGAGACGGTCATTAGGGGTAGGGAATTAGGTCTAAACCCCTACGACTTCTTAAATAATAACGATTCCTACAACTACTTAAGTAGGTTGGGTTCTTCGATACTGACAGGCCCTACGGGTACTAACGTAAATGATTTACTTATAGCACTGATTAGGTAGGGAGGCATTATTATTTGCTTACACTTAAGTTAGGAGTATTCCTCATTTTCTTCATGCCATTACTATGTGTGATGTTAATCCATACTTCATACTTCCTCGCAAGCAGTAAGTATAGAGGGGAGTTTAAAGAAAGTCCTACAAATTCAGGCGGAGGTCGTCGGGTTACCGTAATAGTTCCAGTGAAGAATGAACCCTTAGAACTTATTGATGAGTTAATTAACAGCCTCGAACGCGTATGTAGTAGTTGTGAGTTAATATTAATTTCAGATGACCCAAAGGATAAGGCCTTAAAGATTAGAGAGTTATGTGAGGCTAAAGCATCTAAGCTTCAGAATGTTGAGATAAAATTCTTAGAAGGTGACCCAGTTAGCGGGGGTAGGGTAAAGGCGTTAAATAGAGGGGTTTTAGAAGCTAAGTACGATTATATTTTAATACTTGACGTAGACTCAAGGCCTGAGGAGGGATTTATAGATAAGTTAGTGTGGTGTGTTGAAAGTGGGTATGATGCATGTGTTGGTAGGTGGGAGAGTTATCAAAGCAGTACTACTAGGCTAGCATTATCTATAGGTAGGGTTATGAAATTTACTGTCGATGTATTATATAAGGGTAGGTCTGCATTGGGCTTCTTTATATTCCCGCTAGGTTCTGGAACCCTATTTAGGAAGGACTCCTTACTCGCTGTCGGTCTATGGGATGAGGTCATACAGGATGACATGTACATAGGTATGAAATTCTTAATTAATGGGTTTAAGACCAATTACGTAGATAACGCAGTCGTTAAGGTCTTAGTACCCTCACTTTTTACATCATTGAAGGTACAGCAGAGTAGGTGGGCTTACGGCGCTTTAGAAGTCCTTAGGAGGAAGTATGGAGAGTTTATTAGATCGAAGGTCAGCATCATAAAGAAGTTAGAGGTAATTGTATTCCTAGGTCAGTACATACCTACTTCCCTATTCTTCCTCGGTAGTTTAGTAGTCCCTTTAATAGCGGTATTGTTGGGGGATGATTTAATAAATTTTGGATTAATACCTACAACACTCTCTATTACTGTATTTATGGC
>JAWBQY010000009.1:0-25032 GCA_038844925.1 Sulfolobales archaeon
GGAGAAGTGCGGCTTAGACAGGCATACAGCGTCAGCATACCTAATAGCACTCAAACACCTCCAGGACGAAGACCGTGAACAGCCGCAAAGCACGTAAACAACACAATTAAACATCAAAAAGAAAACAGCCCTAGGTCGAAGGGGCCATGCTAAGATGTTCATTAGGTGTGAATACGTACTCAACCGTTTAGTGAAGATATTAATTCTTGATTTACGATTATTAATTGGTGGGATTATACCTGTTGACGAATTTATGCGCAGGTGGTTTGAGTCGGTAGACCTTATCAAGAAGTTATATAGTAGCAATATTATCTACGAAATAGGGCCTAACAACCTACCACCAGTACAGGATTTGAATAAAGCTATAGTAGACGCTGTTAAAAACCCCATAGGATGCGAGCCCTTAGATAGGTTGGTAAGACCTGGGATGAAGGTCGTAGTAGTTGCTGACGATATTACTAGGGCCACTCCTAGAGATAAAATACTTCCAGTCCTTCTAAACGAGTTAAATAGGTGTGGAGTTCCCGACAATGATATAACCATAGTAATTGCCTTAGGTACCCATAGGTATATGAGTGATGATGAAATACTAAAATGCTTTGGCGAGGAAGTCGTTAGAAGAGTTAGAATAGTAAATCATGAATGGCTCGATAGTAGTAAGCTGGTGTATGTAGGCACTACTAGGAATGGAACGCCTGTCTATGTTAATAAATTAGTCTATGAGGCCGACTTCGTAGTAGGTGTAGGTAGTATAATACCACACCTCTACGCAGGCTATGGTGGAGGGGCTAAGATCATACAGCCAGGCGTATGTGGTGAGAAGACTACCGCCTACACTCACATACTAGCAGCTATGGAAGACCCTATGAAGTTATTAGGAGACCCTGACAACGTCGTACGTAAAGAGATGGAGGAAGTAGCTGATGTTGTTGGGTTGGACTTCATAGTTAACGTAGTTTTTAATGGGAGGGGGGAGGTAGTTAAGGTAGTTGCTGGAGATATGAGGAAGGCCTTCAGGGAAGGTGTTAAGGTAGCTGAAACTATATATAGGAGGGAAATACCCGAGCTAGCAGATATAGTCGTAGTTAATACTTATCCAGCGTTAATTGATTACTGGCAGGCAATTAAGGGATTCGTACATAGTCAACTAGGTGTTAGAGAGGGAGGTACTGTAATACTCTACACTGACTGCCCAGATAGGATCTCACCAATACATGGCAAGACCTTCGAGAAGTATAGACATGCCAACATAGAGGAATTAAATAAGGTGATTAAGGAAGGAGTTGAGGAAGACCTAGTAGGACTTGCAACAGTTTACGTACACACAAAATACATCCACAGGGTTGAATGTATATGCGTTTCAGAAGGACTAACACCTGAGGATAAGGAGGTACTAAGATTTAAACATGCTAACACACTCCTAGACGCTTTAGATATGGCTTTAGCTAAACACGGGAGGAACGCTAAGATAGGGATAATACACCACGGCGGTGAAGTCTACCCAGCCCTAAGAAAACTTTAAATTAATTATTTTAGAAATTAACTAACATACGGCGGTGTTGATATAATGTCCCCGCAAACTTATGAAAGCATGCATAAAGACTTAGTAGATATAGTCAAACTTAAGTCAGATCCTATAGGTGTTAAACTATTTGAGGAGTTGCGGAGCGACCTACCCTACATTAATAAGAACTTAGCGTTATGCCAGGTCATGAAGTTAGCCAGTATTTACGGTAGGGTTGTAGGTATATCAGCAGATAATATTGATGCATGCGTCATAGGTACCCACATCCTCGGCTTTAGAGAGCTACCAGAGAACTACTATAAGAAGTGGGTGACTCTGAGGAAGATGCCTGAAGACATAGCTAAGTCAGTAATAGCTAATGTACATGCCCTACCAATGGGTAAGTATAAATCAGGCGTATTAGCACCACTTAAAAAATACGATGAATTAGGTTTCGACCCAGATGCAGTTATAATGATGGCCAACTCAGCCCAGGCATACTTACTACTCGTAGGGTTCTTCGACTCGACAGGTATTAAACCTAAGTCAGACTTTAACGGACACGCAGCATGTGAGATAATTGCAACAGTCGTTAAAGGTGAATCACCATGGCTTACAATACCTTGCGGAGGTGCTAGAGGTCTTGCAGAAGCTCAAGACGATGAACTGTGGTTGGGAATGAGCGTAGAGAATCTTAAGAAAGCTATTGCCAGACTGAAAATTGTTGGGAGTAGATACCCACCACCAGTCTTCCAAATGCTTATGACTCCTCCAATACCTGAACACTCACTAACATTACTAATAAGTAGGAGTTAGTACAAGCCTTCAAATGTTAAACCTTTTTAATTACCTTACCCTTCCTCAGCATTAAGAGATCAACATTATTTGAAAATTAGAAAATTGTTTATGAAAAATTATAAACTTAGTAACAATGATTTATATTGTGAGAATTTGAAAGCCATCTTACTTCGCGAACTTCAAAAACCATTAGTTATTGAGGAGGTTCCAGACCCGTCCCCAGCTTACGGGGAAGCTGTTGTGAGGGTTAAAGCCGTAGGGATATGTCATTCTGATCTTGAGATCATTGATGGTAAGATACCTCCGGCAAAACTGCCATTGATATTAGGTCACGAGGTAGCCGGTGTTGTAGAGAGCGTTGGTGAGGGGGTTAAACATTTAAAACCAGGTGATAGGGTTGCACTATCGTGGCTTTGGTGGACCTGCGGCAGGTGTAGATACTGCTTAGTTGGTCGTGAAAACATATGCGAAAATCAATTAAATACTGGGTATACAGTTGATGGCGGGTATGCAGAGCTTGTGAAGGCTCCAGCAACACACTTAATTAAAATACCTGATAATGTACCGTTCCCCGAAGCTACTTCAGCAACAGATGCTGTCGCAACACCTTATAGGGCACTCACGTTCGCATCTAGAGTCATGCCCGGGGACTTGGTCTCAGTCTTCGGCATCGGTGGTTTAGGACATAACGCCGTCCAAGTAGCTAAGGCTTTAGGAGCTAAGGTAGTAGCTGTAGACGTATTAGAAAGTAAGTTAGAGTTTGCTAAGGAAGTCGGAGCCGACTACCTAATCAATGCTTCTAAAGAAGATCCTGTAAAGGCTATTAAGGACTTAGGTGGGGCTGATGTAGCGATAACTACGGTGGAGTCATTAAAGGCTATGAGGCAGGCATATGACTCCTTAAGACCTGGAGGTACGTTAGTATTGATTGGGCTACCTGTTGGTGAGCTATCACTACCAGTCATAGACTGGATCCTTAAAGACATTAAAGTCGTCGGAAACATAGGATTCACAAGATATGACATTATGAGGAGCTTAGAATTAGTATCTAGCGGTAAGGTCAGGCCTAGAGTAGAACTATTCAAGTTTGAAGAAGTTAACACTGCATTAGAAAAACTTAGGAAGGGAGAGGTTAAGGGAAGGGCTGTACTAACCTTCTAAAAATGAGAATTTATTTTTAACTAACTTCAAAACCTACTTAACTCTCTGAAGACCTAATTTCTCGAAAAGCACTTTTTCCAACTCAGCCTTATCCTCATCCTTAAGATCTACTAAAGGTAGCCTCATCCGACCGCCCCTAAGTCCTATTAAATCCATAGCAGCCTTCCTAACACTCATGTATATATATGACGTTGTGTAGGGCGGCTGTAAAACACTTGTTGATGGTCCGTACTTCTCGCGCATCTTAGCTATGAATTCGTCAAGAGGTTCTAACCTCCTAATCAATTCATGTACCTTCTTCCAATCGCCTTCACTTCCAGCCTTAAGTAGCTCTAAGCTGAATTCAGGCATGAAGTTAGCTAATCCTGATACGAAGCCTCTAGCACCGTATGGCAGTGTAGCTGCATACCACCACTCACCCCGACCTTGAACTATAGGTATCTTATGCCCAACAGCCTTAACCTGCTGGTAGAACACATCTATGAAGGGAGTATTCTCCTTAACACCAACTATGTTTGGGATCTCAGCCAACTTCCTCATTAACGTAGGTCTTACGTACGCTTTAGATACGCTCGGATTGTTATATATCATGACGCCAATATCTACAGCTTCAGCTATCTTCTTATAATGTAAGTACATTCCTTCCTCGTCTGGTACATGATAGTATGGGAGGACTACCTGAACCCCGTCAGCCCCGACATCCTGGGAATACTTACTTAACTCAACAGCTATTTTAGTTCCCGCAGCACCTGTACCAGCAATGACTGGTACCTTACCTCCAGCCTCATCAACAACTACCTTGATAACCTTCTTAATCTCATCCTCCTTCATAGCATAGAACTCTCCGTTACTACCACAGGGAACCAATGCTAAGGGTCTACCCCTACTAACGCTGATTAAGTATCTAGTATTCTCTCTAAGACCCTCTACATCAACTTCGTCATCTCTAGTAAATGGGGTCATCTGAACAACTAGTACCGCCCCCTTCATTAAAAACTCTCTAAGTGATTCAACACGCAACAGGAACACCCCTATAAACCATAATTAAGTAACATTTATATCTTTCTTAAAGTACCTATAGTACTTAAGACTTAATTAGACGTTTTACCGTACGATAATTCTCGACCTTAAGACTTTTAAGACTAATAATTAAATAGTTGATGAATATTGCTGAAGTAGATATCGTTAAGACCCAGAATGATATCGGTAGGCCGTATAGAGTTGCTAAGAATGTTCTGATGGGCCCATGTAAAATAGCATTGTATAATGCGAAAGATACACCAGCTATTAGTCCCACTACGGCTCCAGGTCTTAACTCCTTAGCCTTAGCAGGACTTAGCCATGCAACAATTGTCACTGGTGCTAGGGAGAGGAGTATAACTGACGAAAGTACTGACATCTCAACTATGAAGCCTGGCCTCAGATAAGCTACTAATGTACTTATAAGAGTTAGGCTAATAACTACTAGATTACTGAAGGCTAATGCATTCCTGGCGTTAACGTTCCTAACTCTGACCTCGTAGAAATCCCTAACTACCGATGATGCGACGCTTAAGACTATTGAATTAGCTGTTGATACCGCAGCCGCTACGATGGAAACGAATATCAGTGATGATAGTGTTGGGTCTAACATCATAGCTAGTGTAGGGGTTACTAAGTCTCTATTAGTTATTAGAGGAAGTAACTTGAACTCTGTTAAAGCCCTAGCTAAAAGACCTACAATAACAACTATTAATGTATATGCATAACCGTAGAAGGAGAAGTACTTAACCATGTTTTTAAGGGCTTTCTCACTAACTGGCATGAATATCCTCTGCACTACTTGAGGGTTTGTCACGGCGAAGAATACCCACGGCAACGTATACGCTAGGAAAGTGCTGAAGGACCAGAAGGGAGTGATTCCAGTAACACCTGACCTCTCAAGGACTTCTACAACATTTAAGTTTAAGGTTGAAACCCTCATCAACACCGAAAAGAGGAATGCTGTGGATGCTACAAGCATTATAACTGCTTGATACGCATCTGTTGACGCTACACTCCAAATACCTGCTAAGACAGTCCAAACAAGTACGAGCGATGCAGCTACCAGAATACCTAAAAAGTAATTCATGCCTAAGCTCTCGAATATCGTTCCAATACCTATTATCTGAGCAGAGATGTAGGGGATTAGAGCTATTAGGTAAGTAAGCGCGGTAAGCCTACCCAACAGTCTGCATCCATAGAGACTTGAAATCATCTCCGACGGACTTACCCAACCATGTTCCCTAGCCATAGACCACACCCTCTTCGAGAAAATAGCTAAAAGACCTACAGTCCCCAGCAGATATGCTAATTCAAACCCTAAGGAACCCACACCAGTCGCATATGTAAGTCCTACCAATCCAACCATCATGAAAGCACTATAAGTCGTAGCTGCGTAAGTCATCGATGATAAAAACCCGCTCAACTTATAGTTACCCACAAAGTACTCACTTGTAGACTTAACTCCAAACTTCCTAGAAATAATAGCTATTAAAGTACCTACGACTATGTACGCAATTAAGAATAAAATAAAGTAAGTTAACACCTTATCACCACCTCCTCATATAGATTAACGTTATAATAATCCACAATAACGTTAACAACGACCAGTAGACAAGTAATGTAAACCCCCTAACACTTATGAAGAAGGTATATGGTACTGAGTAGAAGAGGATCATGAATACTATTAGCAACACCATGTACAGATACTGTAACTTCATCACTACATCCCTGATCAAGTCTTTATAATGCGATAAAAAAGCTAATGTCAATTAAACTTTTTACATTTAGTAACTACATCAGCTTTTAAGTTTCGGTCATGTATACTTATCCAATACATTTTTAAGTGAGTCTATCTTTATCTCTAGGGGGTCGTATGAGGAACCAATTCCAATATCAAATACTTTAAACTCGAATTCCGTAAACTGTGAGTTAGAAGTAGTTAAGGAAATTATTAAGAGAGGCTTTAATAATAATCAATTAATACTTCTCAACGAATTAAAGCTTAACTCATATAGAAGTCTGACCTCGGCGCTGAGGACCATCTCTAGAAAGTACGGCATACCTATATCCACGCTTAAGGTTAACTCAAAGATCCTACGTGAACTCAACCTGATAAGTATTAATAATGAAAATGGGGCTAAGGAAGTAGTGTTAACTCCCATGGGTCACTTCATAACTGAGTTATTAGGAACTCATGTAAGAAAGGAGCTTAGCATAGATTGGAACGTAGTTAAGATACTAGCTGAGAGGTCTGCATTAGCTAGGAAGTACGTACTTGAGATGATCGCTGAGGCTGGGTCCGGTCACTTAGGTGCCTCACTATCAATTATTGACATACTTGTAACCCTCTACACAGTTAAGATGAGGTATGACGTTAAGAACCCTAAATGGCCTTTAAGAGATAGGTTAATACTTAGTAAGGGTCATGCAGCTCCTGCCCTTTACGCAGTATTAGCTATCGTAGGATTCATACACCCTGATGAGTTAAGGAGGTTTAGAGATATTAAGAGCATACTTCAAGGGCATCCAGATTCTGAAGTTCCAGGCGTTGATATGGTCTCAGGTTCTCTAGGTCAGGGACTATCCATAGGTTGTGGGATGGCATTAGCACTTAAAAACGATAACATTCCAGCTAGGGTCTACGTAATCATGGGTGACGGTGAGTTAGATGAGGGTCAGGTATGGGAGGCAGCACTAACAGCAAGTAAGTTAAGACTTGACAACTTGATAGCCATAATTGACAGAAATAAGTATCAACAAGAAGGTACTACCGAATCTATTAAACCTTTAGAACCACTAACTATGAAGTGGATCTCCTTTGGATGGCGAGTGATTGAGGTTGACGGACACGACTTTAGAGAACTGCTGAGAGCGTTTAACGAGGTTGATGAGGTTTACGGGAAGCCGTCAGTAATAATAGCACATACCGTTAAGGGTAAGGGGTTCCCACCAGCTGAGGGGAATAACAAATACCATAGCAAGCCTGTAAGTAGGGATGAACTCAGGTCTCTGGGGATCATATAATGAGATTAACCTTCGGCAAATCACTTGTTGAGTTAGGACTAACCTACAAGAACCTATACGTAGTTGATGCAGACTCAGCATCCCATACCATGACTTCATTATTTGCTGAAAACTTTCCCGACAGATTCGTCAATGTAGGTATTAGCGAGCAAGACCTAGTCGGAGTGTCTGCAGGGCTAGCATCCTGTGGTAAGAAAGTCGTGGCATGCACCTACGCTCAATTCCTAATGAGGGCCTGGGAACAGATCAGAAATACTGTAGCGAGAGCTAAGTTAGATGTGAAGTTCGTAGGAACCCACAGCGGTATTTCTAACTTCGGCGACGGTCCATCACATCAATGCTTTGAAGACCTAGCACTGATGCGTGTATTACCAAACTTTAAGGTAGTTGTACCAGCAGATTCTGTAGAGTTGAGGGAGTGTCTTAATGCATTAGTTGAGGATGAAGGCCCTGCGTACTTGAGGGTGGGTAGAGATGAAGATGAAAGGGTGTATGATGAATGTCAGTGTAAGTTAGGAGTAGCAAACGTAGTTAGAGATGGCTACGACGTCACCATAGTAGCTATAGGTAATATGGTTGCTGAGTCGGTTAGAGCTGCTAGGGAGTTGAAGAACTTAGGCATTAACGCTGCAGTCATAGACTCCCATACTGTCAAGCCCTTAGATAGTGATACGATAATTAGGTATGCTAGAAAGACAGGGGCCTTAGTAGTTGCTGAGGAGCATAACGTATTAGGCGGTTTAGGTAGTGCTATCGCGGAGGTCTTAGTTAGGGAGTACCCCATCCCTATGGAATTCGTAGGCGTTAGGGATTCCTTCGGCCACTCAGCCAGGTCTTTAGAGGACTTAAGGAAGTTCTTAGGGCTTACATCTTCAGACATAGTGAGAGCTGCTACTAAGGTGGTTAGGAGTAGATGACGTATAAGTTAGTTCTTAGGGAATCACATAAAGATGACTTAGTAATAGATGTCAACGGTGTTGAGATAGGTGGAGAAAAAGTTGTGATAATAGCCGGCCCGTGCTCTGTGGAGAGCTTAGATCAGATCTTAGAAGTTGCTAGGGAGGTTAAGAGGTTAGGGGCTCATATGTTGAGGGGTGGGGCATTTAAGCCTAGAACCTCTCCCTACAGCTTTCAAGGATTAGGTGAGGAGGGATTGAAATTCCTGTCAATAGCTCGTGAGGAGACCGGATTACCTATAGTTACCGAGGTCATGGACCCACGCGACATACCGTTAGTTAGTAAGTATGCCGACGTACTTCAAGTCGGTGCTAGGAATATGCAGAACTTCACACTACTTAAAGAGTTAGGCAGGATTAACAAACCAGTACTCCTTAAGAGGGGCTTCTCAGCAAGTATTGATGAGTGGTTAGGTGCTGCGGAATACATATTAGTAGGGGGTAATAATAAGGTGATACTATGTGAGAGGGGTATTAGGACGTTTGAAACCCATACAAGATTTACCTTAAGCGTTGTTTCAATACCATTTGTTAAGAAGTTAAGCTACTTACCAGTAATTGCCGACCCAAGTCATGCCACTGGTAGGAGGGACTTAGTGATACCTGCGGCTAAGGCTTCTGTTGCAGCTGGTGCTGACGGATTATTAGTTGAGGTCCACCCCAACCCAGACCAAGCTCTAAGCGATGGTCCTCAATCACTAACTACGAAGGAGTTCGGAGAATTGGTGAGGGAGGTACGTAGGATAGCTGAGGCTGTAGGTAGGTCTCTATGAGCAAGGTCCGTGAAATATTATTAAAGACTAAGACTAAGGAGTACCCCATATACGTCGGTAGAGGGATAATCGACCGCCTACCTAAACTCATGGACGAATTTAAAAATAGTAGGAAATGCGCTATAATTACTAATAAGATAGTTAATTCTATATATGGGGAATACGTCAAAGACTTATTAGTTGGTAGCGGATACATAACACACATAATTGAAGTCCCTAACGGAGAGGAATGCAAGGATTTAAAAGTAGTTGAAGAGGTATACAATAGCTTGATAAGCCTGCGCTTCGATAGGTATTCTACAGTAATCGCCTTAGGCGGCGGATCGGTAGGCGACCTCTCAGGCTTCGTAGCAGCAACGTATATGAGAGGTATTAACTACGTTCAAGTCCCAACCACCTTACTAGCACAGGTGGACGCATCTATAGGTGGTAAAGCAGCTATAAATCTCCCTAAAGGTAAGAACTTAGTAGGCGTTTTCTACCACCCAAACTTCGTCTTAGTTGACGTCGACTTCCTCAAGACTCATGAGCCAAGGGACTTTAAGTCAGGCCTTGCTGAAGTAATCAAATACGGCATAATAATGGATAGAGAGTTTTTCTACTACGTAATCAGAAATAAAGATAGATTAATTGACGTTGGAAGTGATGAATTACTACACGCCATACATAGATGCTGTCAGCTTAAAGCATCAGTAGTGAGTAAGGATGAATTTGATAGGGAGGGTATTAGAGCTATATTAAATTTCGGACATACTATAGGGCATGCCATAGAAGCATATTCAAACTTCGCTTTAAGGCATGGTGAGGCAGTAGCTATAGGTATGTGCTATGAGGCTAAGATCTCTGCGGCCATGGGAATTACTAAGGAATCAGTTGCAGATGATGTGTGTAATTCTTTAAGTAGTTTAGGACTCCCTACTAGTATAGGTCGTGACGTCGAACTTAGTAAATTAGTCGAGCTTATGAGGCGTGATAAAAAATCTGTTAGCGGTAGGATAGCAATGGTATTACTCAAGGATATAGGGGAGAGCTTCTTAATGAATGACGTCCCTGAGGAAGTAGTTATTAAGGTGCTTAAAAGTTGGTAAAACCTCTAATCTGTGTACCGTTAACGAGACTTGAAGATATTGATAAAGTATGTGCTGGTGACTTAATCGAAGTAAGGATTGATATGTTGGGAAGTAGGTGGTCAGACGTTGTTAACTCCCTCTGTCGTCCATGGATAGCTTGTAATAGGAGGGCTGATGAGGGTGGTTACTGGATAGGTGATGAAGCAAGTAGAATTAATGAATTAGCTAGAGCTGTTAATTTAGGAGCAACATTCGTAGATATAGAGCTTCAAACACCTAACATTGAAGAACTCATCAAGTACTTTAAGAGTAGAGGGGTTAGGGTCATAGTCTCCAAGCATATAACCACCCACACCCCAGACCTACAGACGCTGAAGAGCTTAGTTAAGAAGATGATTGACTTAGGGGCTGATGTGTGGAAAATTGCCACTAAAGCATGCAGTCATTATGACAATGTAGTATTGTTAAAATTGCTTAAGGAGTTCGAAGTTCCGGGAATCTCAATAGCTATGGGGGATTTAGGAACCGTTAGTAGGATACTCTCACCCCTCGTAGGTGGCTTCCTAACTTACGCATCAGCATGTAGAGGGGCTGAATCAGCCCCTGGTCAATTAACAGTTAGCGAGATTAAAGAGATTTACAGTATGTTAGGTGTGTCTAGTTGAGGCATTTAAAGTTAATATGCTTAATAGGCGATCCGGTAGAACACTCGATATCCCCTGTAATACATAACGAAGTTTTTAAAAAGTTAGGTCTTAATTACGTCTACCTAGCTTTCAGAGTAATAAGTAACGAATTAGAACACGCTGTTAGGGGGTTAAAAGCTTTAGGAGCTGTAGGTTTTAACGTAACACTACCGCATAAGGTAGCAATTATTAAATACCTCGATGAATTATCCACCGAAGCTAGGTCTGTAGGATCGGTTAACACAGTTGTCAATAGTGATGGTAGACTAGTAGGTTATAATACCGATGTTGTGGGGGTTACCAATACGTTTAAATCCTTAGGTGTAAGCCTCCACGGTACTTCGGTCGTTGTATTAGGAGCTGGCGGGGCTAGTAGGGCAGTACTCCACACCTTAGCAAGCAATGATAGTAGTAGGATATACGTTATTAATAGAACCTTAGAGAAAGCTGTAGAATTAGCTAATGAGTTTAGTAGTAAGTTCCCACATACGGAGTTTAAGCCGATGAGCCTTACATTAAGCAACCTGAAGAACGCGTTAGAAGAGTCTCAGATACTAATTAACACAACCTCAGTTGGTATGTATCCTAAGGTTAATGAGTCCTTAATCCCTCCAGAACTACTTAGAAATGACCTCATAGTCTTCGACATAGTTTACAATCCTGTAGAGACCAAACTACTAAGGGATGCTAAGTCAGTAGGTGCTAAAACCATAGATGGTGTGAATATGTTAGTTCATCAGGCAGCAGCATCGTTTAGACTGTGGACTGGTGTAGAGCCACCGCTTAACTTCATGTTTGATGTTGCATACTCCTCGCTGAGGTGAGCGCTTTGACTAATATATCATTGATAGGGTTCATGGGTTCTGGTAAGACCACAGTTGGTAGATTATTAGCCAACCGCTTAAAGTTTAACTTCATAGACATAGATAGAGTAGTTGAAGACCGAGCAGGCATGAAGATTTGGAAGATATTTGAGAAGTATGGTGAGGAGTATTTCAGAATTCTTGAGTCCCAAGTAATTAAGGAAGTATTAGGTATGGCTAATAATACAGTAATCGCATGCGGTGGTGGTGTTGTCCTCAGAGAGGATAACGTCAATACCCTACGGAAGAACTCCATCGTAGTATATCTACGCATTAGCGTTGATGAAGCTTATAAGAGGTTGAAGGACTGTAGTGATAGGCCGCTCCTTAGTATAGATGATAAGTTGATAGCGATTTCTAAACTACTGAGGATTAGAGAACCTCTCTACCTCAGAGCAGCTGATAAGGTAGTCGACGTTGATGGGAAAACTCCCGAAGAAGTGGTAGATTGCATAATTAAATTACTGCCCGCAGATGTGATTAGGAATGTACGTACGTGTTAGCGGTAGGAGTGTTAGTGGTACCGTGGTAGCTCCACCCTCGAAGAGCTACACCCATAGAGCTTTAATATGTTCATCATTAGCTGAAGGTATTAGCAGGATTGTAAATCCATCCATATGTGATGACTGCTTCGCAACCATTAAAGCCCTAACGTCTCTAGGGGTTAGATCGCTAGCCGTAGATGAATCTATAATAATAGCTGGAGGGCATCTTAAGCCTAAGGCAGACCTGATAAACTGCGATGAGTCTGGAACCACTTTAAGATTTGTTGTAGGTCTTACATCTCTAATTAATCAGCGCATCATAATAACCGGAGGTAAATCACTCCTTAGGAGACCTATAGGTGAATTAGTTAGGGCTCTAAACGCTTTAGGTGCTAATATGTTAAGCCATGGTGACTATCCACCAGTAATAAGCTACGGAGGCTTTAAGGGCGGTAATACTACCGTGAGGGGTGATATAAGCTCTCAATACGTATCGTCACTACTACTTATATCACCCCTCGCTGAGAAAGAAGTAACGTTAACAGTACCTCAGGCTGAGTCAAGACCTTATATAGCGATGACCTTAAGAACTCAGGAATCGTTCGGAGTTAGAGTTAAGGTGTCAGATGAGGAGGGTACTCTAACGTTTCAAATCACCCCCACTAATTACAAACCTACAGACTTCTTAGTTGAGGGTGACTGGTCCTCAATAACTTACTTCTTAAGTGCTGCAGCACTATCTGGTTGTGTGAAAGTAATCAACGTAAACTTAGATAGCGTCCAAGCAGATAAGGAGATAGTAAACGTCCTTAAAAGTATTGGTGCGTCAGTAAGGACTGGGGATGGGTGGGTTGAGGTATGTGAGGGACGTCTAGAGAACTTTGAATATGATGTCTCAGACTCACCTGATTTACTCCCAACACTAGCAGTACTTGCCGCATCTGCTGATGGTAGAAGTGTTATCAGTGGTGTGGGGAGATGTAGGCTTAAGGAGAGCGATAGGGTGGAAGCAGTAGCTACTAATCTTAAGAAGTTAAAAGTTGATGTGGAAGTACGTGACGATGAGTTAATAATTAACGGTACTGGTAAGGTAGGGTCTGGCACTATAAGTAGTTATGGAGACCATAGAATTGCCATGGCCTTCTCCATACTTAGTCTTAGGTCTGAGGGTAGCATACTGATTGAAGACCCATTATGTGTGAGTAAGTCTTTCCCTAATTTCTGGAAGGACCTCACAGCATTAGGGGTTGACGTAGAGGTGTTCTTATGAGCTTCAGCTTAGGTAGGTTCTTCAAGATCACGGTATTCGGTGAAAGTC
Organism: Sulfolobales archaeon; assembly: GCA_038844925.1. Taxonomy (GTDB): domain Archaea; phylum Thermoproteota; class Thermoprotei_A; order Sulfolobales; family NBVN01; genus DTCV01. The sequence continues at coordinate 13,662 of JAWBQY010000009.1, forward strand.
ACGGTGTGGGTATTGGAGTTGTTGTTGATGGCTGCCCTGCAGGACTCAGCCTCAGCGAATCGGACATCCAAGCAGAATTAAATAAGCGTAGGGCTAAGGACCCAACAATATCTACGCAGAGAGTGGAGACTGATAAAGTGAGGATAATCTCAGGAGTCTTCAACGGATTCACCACCGGAGCTCCCATAACTATGATGGTACTTAATGAAGATGTGAGATCTGAATACTACGAATCTATCAGATACAGACCTAGACCTGGACATGCTGACTACGTAGCATATGTAAAATATGGAGGTTTTAACGATTACAGGGGTGGGGGTATTTTCTCAGGTAGGATTACAGTAGGTATGGTTGCTGCAGGCGCCATAGCCCTCAAACTACTCAGCATGTTAAATATTAAGGTAATAGCACATACGATTAACATAGGGGGTATTGAAGCTAGAAACTACGACCTAAACGATGTTAAGTCCTTCGAGGAGGCTGTGGAGAGTAGCCCTGTAGGGTGTGCTGACTTAAACGCCTCCCAAGAGATGGTAAACCTGATTAGAAAGGTTAATGAAGCTGGCGATACCGTAGGAGGTATTGCTGAAGTCGTAATCTACAACGTACCTCCGGGAGTTGGCGAACCACTATTTGATACCTTGGATGGAGACCTAGCTAAGGCCTTCTTCTCAGTACCCGGTGTGAAGGGTGTTGAGTTCGGCGTGGGCTTTAAGGCTGCTTCAATGCTGGGCTCGCAATATAATGATAGGTACTCAGTAGCTAATGGCAGGATAATTACTACGACTAATAATTCTGGAGGTATTCAAGGAGGAATAAGCAATGGGATGCCTATAATATGTAGGGTTGCTTTCAGACCTCCATCATCTATTAAGATTCCCCAAAAAACTGTTGACCTAACTACGTATGAGGAAGTTAATTTAAAGTTAAGTGGTAGGTATGATCCATGCATACTGCCGAGAGCACTGCCAGCACTTAAGTCTATTGCTGCAGTAGTCCTAGTAGACCATCTAATCATCTCCCATATGATACCGAGGGTCTTAAAATGAGGAAATTAGATGAAGTGCGGATGGAGATAGATAGGATCGATGATGAGTTGCTGAGACTACTAGCCAGACGTGTACAGTTGATGAAGGAAGTTGCTAAGATAAAAATCGAGAGTGGAGGTAAGATGGTAGACCTTTCCAGAGAATCTAAAATTGTTGAGAAGGTTAGAAAAGTTAGCCTAGAACTCGGTGTAAATCCAGATCTAATGGAATTACTATTTAGGACTATTATGTTAGTATGTTTAAAGGAGGAAGTAATGTATGTTGAAGATGAAGAATGTGGCAGTGATAGGCGCTGCAGGAAGGATGGGTAGGTGGCTATGTAAGTTTTTATCTAATGAAGGCTTTAATATACTAGCTAATGACGTAGACCCCATAGGGTTGGCAGACTTAAGAAGTTTGAACCCCAACATCAAGCCATGCTCCCTAGCTAAATGCGTATTAAGGTCTGAGGTCGTCATCTTATCAGTACCTATAAATTCGTTCGAGTCAGTAGTTAAGGAGTTAAAACCTTATGTGAGGGATGATCACTTAATAATCGACATATGCTCAATTAAGAAACTACCAGTAGAAATCATGCATAGATTCTTAGATAAAGGTATTAAATTAGGGACCCACCCGCTCTTCGGTCCTGGGAGCCATTCAATAGAGAAGAAGAAAATCGTCTTAACTCCTATAACCAATGAAGAACTTACCATATCGTCTCAAATAGTTGAATGGCTTGAAGAAAGAAGAGGTTGCGGCATCATTATGGATCCAGCAGAACATGATAAGATCATGTCTACAATCATGGGTGTGTCACATGCCATGGGGTTAATACTAGTGAAGTACTTAAGTAATTTCGACCTCAACATACTAGAACTTCTGGGCACTCCAACCTACAACTTTATGGTTAAGTACTCTACAGCCATATTATCAGGTAATTTAGACCTATACATACAGCTTCAGAAGTACTTAAAAGTAGGTGAGGAGTTAAAGAAACTAATTAAAATTATAGATGATTTCATAAAGGGGGTGGAAGGAAATCCTAGTAAGGTCTTAGAAGAGTTTATAGAGGTATATAAAGAACTTACTAATAGAGGTGTTGACATAAGGAGATCCTACGACTATATGTACAAATTATATGAAGAGCTGTAAGACAGGAATTTAGACTTCTAACAGCTGGTTATCATTTAATACCTGTTCTTTTGGGGATACCCTATTACATCAGACTTCCACTATTGCAGGTCTATCACCACTCTCTTACGAAGCTTGTAGGAGGTCTAAACAAACTTTCTCTCTCACATCGAAGGGGAATCCTCCAATATGACTTTAAAACTATGGTGTTAACGTAAGAATTTTCCGTAAATATTTTTGAATAATACAGCCTTACTTAGATCTTCTAACGCCTCAATAGCATTTAATGCTGAGTATATATCACGTCCTACTGAAAGCACTCCATGCCCCTTAAGCACTACAACAGGACACTTTCCTACCGCATCCCCTGCATACCTTGCCAAGTCCTCAGAGCCTGGAGGGTATCTATCCACAACCTCTATACACGGCATTGAAACCATAGATTCAACAAAGTCTTTAACATTAACCTCTAAGCATAGCTCGTATACTAACGTCGTTAAGGGACTGTGCGCATGTACTACTGCGTTGACCCATTCATATTTTTTATATATGTATAAATGCATTTTAGACTCTATAGATGGGGCAGACCTCCCAACATAGCTACCATCAAAGTACATTAGAATTATATCATCGGGTACTAGCCTATGCTTAGGCTGTTTCGACGGGGTAATCCAGATATAGTTACCTTTACCTCTAATACTCGCGTTACCTCCTTTAACATTAAGCAATCCTCTATCATGTAAGGTTTTCATAACATCACATAGAAGTTCACGCGGATCCATACACATCCCATAAGACGGTTGATGAAGAATTTATAAACATTATAGCTATCCTTCAAAACCTCACCCACATAACTCGATGAGAATTACAATTAACTCGGATATCCAATTTAGATGACATAACTAGATACTCTTTTATTGTAAAAAATAAAAATTTTTAGGCTATTTCAAATCAGTTTTAGTAATTTTTATAACTCCTAAACCGATAATTGATTAATACGATTGTTACTAGCATTAGTATTGATGAGAGCATTAGGAGGCTTAAACTAGGTAGTTGCTTAAGGTTGCTTGAAGTGGTTGATGATCCCTCACTCGCATCAGCTACTACGTACTTTAATGCTTTATACGTATTTAACAGTGACTCCAAGTCAAAATTATAGATTAGTATAGGCCTTGCAGGCGCTCCAGAACCTTCCTTAACTATCATTGCAGGTAGTGAGAAGATGTAAGCCGTCGTATCCTTCTTAGGTAGTATGGCGAGGTTGAAGTTCTCCCCAATCCAAATGTTTGCGCTAACTATAACCTTATGTGCAGGGAAGTCTACCGCTTGAGGCGGTGGGTCCACGCTCAATACATCTAGCGCTATGCCTTTGATACCCTTACTTACTAGGTATTTAGCTGCATCGCTACTCAGTCCTGGGAACCCCTTACCAATAGTATTCCAGTACTCATCCCAAGTCCTGTAGGTCCCCCAATAACGAGCCCAGCCAGTATATATGAGGACTATATCATCTTTAGTGATTATGATACCCGTCTTCCTCTCCCACGACTTTATATCATCAACCGTTATTGAGTAATTCGGATGTTTTATATAGGGCCTCATATCCATGATTACTGCCCTACCTAAGAACCTACTCAAAGGTATTTCATCAATCCTCCAAACACCTACTGCAAAGTGTGCTGGCGCATCCATATGGGTCCCTATATGTTCGTTCATAGTTAACGAACCATAATACGCCATGTAGACCTTAATCATCTCTTCAGGAGTCCCTATAGTGCGGAAACCTCTCCATATCGTAAACCATGCAGGTATGCCGTTTTCAACTGTAAATGCTAGGTCGTACTTATCGGCCATGTCTAACGAAGATTTAATTAAGTTAGCTAGGAGTAAGTTCATACGCATGTTAGCGTATTGGTCGTATATTGCTAATACCTCAAGACCTGGACCTGCAGAGCCTTCCTTAAGCTTTAATGGTGCGATTATTATGAACGCCGCATTATCAGCTAATTTCTCTAAGTTGGTATTTAAGTTTTCTATTATGAATATGTTAGCCTCAGTTAATATGTAATGGGCTGGGAAGTTCGTAGCTGGAGCCGGATCTATGCTAAGCGTGTCTATACCTATACCTACAATTCCCTTACTTACTAGGTATTTAGCCGCATCTGGCGAGAGTCCGGGCCACCCCCTAGCTATACTCCAATACTGGTCCCAACTCGTATAGAGACCCCAGTAATTAGCCCAGCCAGTATAGAGGATGACAATCGAACCCTTAGGTATCTCAACACCTTTACTTCTCTCCCAATCCATTAATTCACTCATAGTTATAGTATCATTGGGATGGGAAATATACTTCCTAACATCAATTACTATCCCTACACCGTACAACCTATTCAACGGTAGTTCATTGATGAACAGACCGTGTGGGTTGAAATGAACTGGGGCATCTACATGAGTACCTACATGCTCACTTGAATTATTCAGAAACCTCACATAATACCCGTCTACAGGGACTGTCGCAATAGTCGATACCTCATTCACAATTCCAAACCACTTAATGATCTCATTCTGTATGGGATTAGTTAGCTCAACTATTTTAAGCCCTAATAGTGTTTCCTCTCTGGGGGTTGGGAGCTTCTCAACATACAAGGACGATAGCGGCACACACCATACAGATAGGGTAACTAATATAGATATCAAGATCGGAGTTAGTATTCCTCTATAACATAATTTCAGAGGGATCACCCCTAAAACCTTGAGATATTGATATTTATAAGTTTTAATTATTACTAATTATTACAAAAATTTAATTAACTAAAAATAAAGATTTAATGAAGATTAATTATAGAATGATGCTGTTGAATGCTTAATCAATTAAAGAATCCCACCACCTGCTGGTGGGATCATATCTACTATATCATTATCTTCTAAGACTGCAGTTAAATCGTATACCCTCTTCCCATTTACAAGTATTAGTAAGTATTGAGAGTACTTCATTATTACCTTCCTCACACTTTCGGGTAGTTTTTCAATTACCTCAGTAAGACATCTTCCCTCAACTATTAGTTCCCTAGTATTTGATTCTTCTCTCAGAATTCCATGAAGTCTAATCATTACCACGTTCCTGCCTCGGTAGTTTATACTTTTTACTGAGGGTTTCAACTACGTAATGCAGTCCTACTCTTTCAAGAGTTTCAACATATGGTAGGCCGGTGTTGTAGTCCCAACCTCTCTCCTTATAGTACTCTCTGAGCATTGGCTCTAGGTTGCATACCTGACCTTTAGACGGGCCTGTAGGCATGGGTTCTTCGGTAAATCTCTTAGGAAGCTTCTCAGATTCCCTCCCCACACCTTCTCTCAAATTAAAACACCTCTTCAAATTAGCTATTCTCTCAGCTGTAATTCTCAGATATCTTACATCACCGAATTCCTCAATACCTGTTAGAGGTGGTAGTAACTTAGCTATGAAGTCAAAGTAATACATTGGAGGCCACATAGTTCCATACTTACACATTATTATGGAGTCAACTAGTGCGAAGAAGTCTTCCTGATCTTTAACCACCATACCCTTATAATCCTCCGACAACCTATCACATATTACGTCAACTTTATCCCAACCAAATCTCTCTGCAGCTACGTCTCTGTAGCCAAGCTCGTCAACAGTAGTTAAAGATCTTAAGTGGTCCGCCCCCCTAACAGATATAGCCCACGTACATCCAACAGATTTATGTCCCCTAGGATCCTGCGCTGATACCTCTAAACCCTTCACATGTAATGCGAATTCCTGAGAACCCCTACCTATAACCTCTGAAGCCCTTAAAACACCCTCAGCTAGTATGTCGCCAATACCCCTCCTCTCAACTATCAGTCTAATTAACTCTATAGCTGCTTCCTCATTCCCCCACGTAGGGTTTAAACCACCTAATTCACTCTTAGATATTATACCCTTTTCATAGCATTCGAATATAAATGAGATCACCTTACCAGTTGAAATTGTGTCTAACCCATATAGATTACATAGTTGATTCATATACAGGATGGCATCCATATTAGATATGAGAAGGTTCGAACCCAGAGCCACTATAGACTCATATTCAGGACCTCCTGATATGGTGCCTTCATACTTACCACTACTCACCCTCGTAATATGCTTACACATTATCATGCAGGAAAAGCATGAACCCCTCGAAACCCTGTACTTGAGTAATTCCTCACCGCTGATCTTATCGGCTAGTTCCCAGTAACCAGTCCAGTGGTTCTTTGTCGGTAGTCTACCAATGGCGTTCATAGCTGTAACAAGGTTTGAAGTCCCATACCTCCCTAAACTCAGCTGCGCCGGGAGTGCCCAAGGACCTACAGTATTCCTCCAAAGAATGTCTTCAACTACCTCTAAGTATTTGTCGGGGTCGTATACTTCTAGATCCCTACTCCCCCTAACGGCTACAGCCTTCAACTTCTTAGAACCCATTAAAGCTCCTAGACCGGTCCTACCAGCCGCTCTGTAGTAGTCAACCATTACTGAGGCAAATTTAACCAACCTCTCTCCCGCAGGGCCGATGCACATTACATGATAATCCCTTCCGAAAGTCGTTCTTAACTCATTTACGGTGTCCTTGACATTTAAACCCCAAATTCCTGAGGATTCGTAGAAATTTATATGTGAATCATCGATTATTAAGGAAATCGGTCTAGACGCCCTTCCAGTAATGACTATTACGTCATACCCGGCATACTTTAATTGCGGGCCAAACGCGCCTCCAACATGGCTTTCCGCCCACACACCAGTTAGTGGTGATTTAGAAACTAATACAAATCTGCCGGATGATGGTGCTAGGGTACCTGTGGCTGGTCCGGTAGCTATTATTAGAGGATTTTCCGGTTGTAGTGGGTCTATACCGGCATCAACTAAGTTCCATAATAGGTAAGCAGCTAACCCACTACCACCTACGTAGGACTTAGCTAAAGAAGTTGGGAGATCCTCTACGTAGGACTTCTGCTTAGTGAGGTCTACGTACAGTATTTTCCCAACATAACCTTTAAGAGACATTAAGAGCACCCCTAACGCAGAACCTCACACATTGTGGGGTCCCTCCACATAAATCACATTTGTAGGGCTTACCATTAACGACGACTAATGCCTCATGAGGACATAAATTAACACACTTCAAACACCCAGTACAACTACTATGGTCTATGAGGACTACGCCGTCAGCCATACGTATAGATCCTGTAGGACATACTGCTAAGCAACTACCGCATTGCTCACATACGGTAATCCCTTCTAAAAACCCTAACTCATAGTTGTAGTATATCTTTATTAATGACTTCTTCGGATTAAACACCTTAAACTTAGTGAAACTACATATCAACTCACATATACCACAATTAGTGCAGAGTTTAGGGTCAATCCTTATATGTCTGCCCTGTAAGCCCATCTCACCACCCTCCTCTCCACAACACTTAACACCTTAGATATTGCAAAAGTCGTTAGTGCTAATAAGATTAAGCAAGCGAAGGCTAATGAGGTATCCAACCTGGAAGTCGATGATAATATTACATAGCCTAAACCCCTATCCGATGCCACCATCTCAGCAATTACTGCACCAACGAAGGCGCTTGTTAACCCCATATGAAGTGAGCTTAAGAAATAGGGCATAGCCCTAGGGATAGCAACCTTAATCAAGATCTGCCCTTTACTAGCTCCAAACGATTGTAACATCTCCCAAAGCTCTCTCTCCATAGTGATCATAGCCGTTAACGTTGGGACTAATATTGGGAAGAATGCTATTAGGAATGCCGTCAAAATCTTCGGAATACCACCTAATCCAAACCATAGCGCTAGTAGTGGTACTAACGCAGCTCTTGGGATGGCGTTAAACCCAGTTATTAATGGATATATTGACTCCCTAATAACTTCACTATAAGCTAGTGGGAGGCTTAAGGCTAGAGAGAATAAAGCCGCCATCGTCAAACCTGTCAGGGCTGAGATTAAGGTATCAATTAAGTTGTAAGTTAGGTACCATGAGTACTTAGAAAATGTTGCGAAGATTGCTGATGGAGACGGTAAGACATAGTTGGGAATATTCATAACTCGGACAAGTACCTCCCAGAAAATACCTATAAGTAGTAGGGTTAGTAATGGATTAATTATCTTGGCCTTTTTACCGGTAGCCACTAACTAATCACCTATCAAGTTCTTAATCTCAACTACGTAGTCGTTAAATTCTTTAGTATACTGTACTCTTAGATTCCTAGGTCTCTCAAAGCCTATCTTAACTTCAGACTTCACCCTCCCCGGCTTACCACTCATCACAACCACCCTATCAGATAGTAGTACTGCCTCTCTAACATCATGTGTTACTAAGATAGTAGTACATCTTTCATACCCTATAATCTCTTGAAGTAGATTCCACATCTCCTCCCTAGTAATCGCGTCTAAAGCACTGAACGGTTCGTCAAGTAGGAGTAAAGATGGCTTATGGATAAGCGCTCTACATAGCGCAACCCTCTGCTGCATACCTCCAGATAACTCCCACGGGTAACTATTTTCAAATCCTTTAAGTCCTGTCCTCTCAATTAATTCGTACGCCCTACTTAAATAATTCCTTACATTCCCGTTTACTATCTCGATAGGGAGGAGGATATTCTTAATAACCGTCCTCCAAGGGAGGAGTAAGGGGGATTGAAAAAGCATCCCCACCCCCTTGCAGGGTCCATTTACTTTATGGCCGTTGAGGTATACCTCACCATATTCAGGTTTGACTAAACCGGCAATCACCTTAAGCAATGTTGTCTTACCGCAACCACTCCTACCTACGATGCTAACTACCTCACCAGGCATCACACTTAGATCTACGTTAGTGACAGCTACCAATCCTCCATTATTATTTCCGTACCTTACCCTCACATTACGTAGTCTTACTATAGGTTCCATGCCCTTACACTCTTACGGTAATCTCTGTTCTAGAGGTGGTAGATAGGTAAAGTCCACTATTTCGTTTATGGAGGGCCTCCTGCTCAGACCGAAGGCTGAGACTATGACGTCTATATTCCTCTCAATTACTGATGGATCTACGTAACCGAAGCCGTACTTATCTGTAACGCCCTTAACATTAATTATCTCTAAAGCCATTAACAACCTCTTCTTCTCAACATCTTTATTCAACGTGGGATCTCTTTGGGTAAGTATTGCTATAGCTTCATCAGGATTTTGAATACTATATTTAAGTCCCTTAATGAAGGCCCTTAAAAACTTCCTAACAGCTTCTGGATTCTTCTTCAGGAAATCTTCATTTACTACGATTCCGTTACCGACTAAGGGGAGGTAGCTATCATACCTGAAGACCACTATATCAGTTTCAGAGACGTTTAAGCTCAGGAGGTTTAACACGCATGTATAGTAGAACCCGGTTATAGCGTCTACATCACCTCTAACCAGCATAGGTTCCCTTAAAGCTACATCCATAGTAACCCAGGTAATTCGTTCTTGATTTATACCGACAACATTAGCAAATGCTGGGAATATCCTCCTTGCTGCATCACCTGCCGGAGCTCCCAACTTCCTACCCTCAAGGTCTTTGGGGGTAGTTATACCTCTATCTTTAAGGGTCACTACACTCAGCGGCGAACCTACATGAACTAATGCCACCATCTTAACCTTAGCTTCTGGGTTCTTAGACTTAAATTCTATTAAGGAGTTAATATCCCCGAAACCCATGTCGAAGAGTCCTGAAGCAACATCACTTATAACTTTAGCAGAGCCGTACCCCCTGTCAATAGTGACTGAAAGTCCTTCTTCAGCGAAGAAACCCTTATATAGAGATACTAAAAACGGAGCTTGAGGACCTTGATAAGCCCAGTCAAGCGTAAATTTTATATGAAAGGTAGTTGTTGGAGGTGGAATAGGTTTAGAATACCAACCTAATGCGAATCCCACAATAATGCCTACGATTAGTCCAAGAGCCAGTAACTTCATTCCTGCAAGGCTACGAGTACTCATATATCACCACAATATAGCATTTCCATGTAAATTTAAAAGTTTACCTCTAAATGCTTCTCCGACCAATTTTACAAATTCATGTTAAGATGACCACATGTAAAGAAGTTGGTATCTTAGAAACGTTATTAACTTCTAACTGGCATTCCCTACGTTTGTAGGGAACGCTACATATGAATTTTATTTAAATGATTGCAATTCAACTTTATAATATCTCCAAAATTCTTGGTGTTAATATAATTGACTTAATCAGTAATTTAAATGCTTAAAACTTGAGGGTTTAAATAACACCTAAAGGTGATGTTAGCTTTGGCCAAACTCTCAACAAACTTAATACATGGACATGGACATAAGGATAGCTACGGCTCACACATACCACCTATTTATGCAGGGGTGATCTACGAGTACGTAGATATGGAGCGTAATCTTGCAATTCTAATAGATAGGGGTAATTTCCTCAGATATGGTAGGGAGGAAAACCCCACTACTAGGGCGTTGGAGAGGGTAGTTTCAAAACTTGAGAATACTGAAGATGCGTTAGCATTTAATAGTGGTATGGCTGCAATATCTACGACCTTCTTCTCATATTTAAAGTCAGGAGATAAAATTATCGTACCGATGGAACTTTACAGTTCTACACTCGCATTACTTAATAATATCTCAGCAAAGTTTGGCATCATTGTTGAGAAGGTCTGGCCATCTGCAGAAGCCATAGTTAACGCCGTAGACGGGAAGACCTCCATGATATTTTTAGAGGTTATGACCAACCCAACTAATAAGGTGATAGATATTGAATACTTAGCAAAGAGCTTAGACCTTAGTAAAGTGGTCCTAGTAATTGATAACACCTTCACCACCCCCATACTGTTAAAGCCTGTTAAATACGGAGCTAGATTAGTAATTCACAGCATGACTAAGTACTTTAGCGGACATAATGATGCTACTGGCGGCGTTATAGCAGGACGTAAGGAAGATACTACATCTTTATGGAATTGGAGGAGGATGTTAGGAGGGATCCTCCAACCATTTGAATCCTACTTAATTCTAAGAGGTTTGAAAACCCTTGAAGTAAGGTTTGAGAGGCAGAGTAATAGTGCTAAGGTAATCGCTGAGTACTTAGCTGAGAATCCAAAGGTTGAGGATGTAATGTACCCAGGACTTTCGAAAGACCCATATAACTCAATAGCTAAAAAATTATTTGAAAGACCATTATTTG
>JAWBQY010000009.1:25042-56775 GCA_038844925.1 Sulfolobales archaeon
TGGAGGTGTTGTGAGCTTCAGACTTAGGGGAACGTACGATGATACCTTAAGATTCATCAGTAGATTACAATTAATAAGGAGAACACCAAGTCTTGGAGGTACTGAGAGTATGATAGTAATACCGGCTAAGGCTGCCTCACAGTTCATAGACCCAGAGCATAGGATATTACTAGGAATTACTGATAGCTTAGTAAGATTATCCGTCGGGTTAGAAGACGTTGAAGACCTAATCGAAGACTTATCCCAAGCCCTGAACTTCTAAAGCAATCTACTATTAGCCTACTACCTCTACCTTTGAAGAACATATCTATCCTTCAACTCCCTTGGTAGGACCTCGTTTAAACTACCGCTCCTATATCCTCGAAGATCAAGCGTAACATACTTATAACCTAATTTTCTAAGTGCGTTGTCAACCTTATCAACAACATCATCGTTAAAGAACTTATACATTTCTTGACGACGTACTTCAATCCTAGCTATATCTGTATGGTCTCTAACCCTAACAACTGTAAGACCAGTTATCTCCCTAACTAAACGTTCCGCCTCCTTAATCCTCTGCAACCTCTCAACACTTAGTAAATCACCGTAAGGTATTCTAGTAGCTAGGCAAGTTCTTGGTTCCTCACCCCAATTAGGGAGTTCAAAAGCTTTCGCCACAGTCCTAACTTCATCCTTAGTAAAGCCTAATTCAAGTAGTGGACTCCTAATACCAGCTTCCCTAAAAGCTAAATAGCCAGGCCTGAAGTCCGATAGGTCTGAGGTATTAGTACCATCAACAATTACCTTAGCTCCGTACTTCTCAGCTATATCTAATAACTTCCATGCTAGTAATTTTTTACAAAAGTAACACCTATTTGGTGGGTTAGCAATGAAATTAGGGTCTTTAAGTTCATCACTCTCAATGAGTAGGTGCTTAACATTTAAGAAAGTTGCTATAGTCTTAGCCCACTGGACGTCCTCCTCAAACCGTATTGGAGATATTGCCGTAACAGCCACAATGTTTTCAGAGCCTATAGCTAGGGTAGCCGTAGCTAACACAACAGAACTATCTACACCGCCAGAGAATGCAACGATTATAACACCTTCGACGGATTTGAACCACCTAACAAGTCCTAGAAACTTACCTCTCAAACTATCATCAAGTCTGGATAGAAGGGCGTTAAGGTCTGTTAACATTTACTACCATCTAATTTTTGTCTTAGCACTCAACTATAAATTTAAGCTGTTATAATTAAGTTAGAATATGATTGAAAAATAGAAAAATATTACTAACTATACACGATCGTAATGAAGTAAGTTTTACTTTTAAGGTCACCTCTACTGCTGTTCCAATTACTGCTAGTCTTCTACCTTCTCTACGACTATAGCACTAACTGGGCAGGAATCCGCACCATGCTTCGCACATTCATATAATTCCTTAGGTATGACTCCTACGGAGATCTCATCAGTTAACTCAACGCTATACTTATCAACAACTTTATTCTTACCATTATCGCTACCTAGCTCGAAGACCTCTGGACATACTGCAGGGGCTACTCCACAACTTATACATGAAGTCCTACTTACAGTAACCTTATATTTAACCATATAATTAAGACCTCCTATTATAAGTTGTTAAAGACTTTTATATATTATTTAGAAATTTAAAGAGTGTGGTTTTATTGACTGTGTGATTAAACCTCTATAATACGAGTTCTATAAGGTCTGCCAATATGGCTTGACCTGCTTCCTCCCCACCAGCACCCCTACCTATCACATATACATCTCCTAGAGAATCTGTTCTGTACATGACAGCATTTACAGTTCCCTTCACTTGGCCGAAGAAGCTATTGATATCAACTTCCTCCGGCGTTACCTTAGCTTTCACACTTCCCCCATCACTCCACGCTCTTGCAATTAGCTTAACTCTCTTACCCCTTCTGAAGGCGTCTTTAATGTGGTCGAGGGTTATGTTCCTAATACCTTCCCTAATAACGTCTTTAGGTTTTAAATCGCTTTCAAAGGCTATGTTGGCTAGTATTACTATCTTAGCAGCTGGGTCCCAAGCATCTACATCCATAGAGGGCTCTGCCTCAGCATATCCTCTCAGCTGAGCATCTCTTAAGGCATCATTAAATGATAACCCCTCCTCCATCTTAGTCAGTATGTAATTAGTAGTGCCGTTTAAAATTCCAGCAATCTCACTCACGTAACACCCGGCTAGACCTCTAATTAAGGTCCTAATAGATGGTGTGCCACTCATCACAGTACCGCTAAATAGGAGTTTAACGTTCTTAGACCTTGCTATACTGCTTAACTCCTTAAAAGCTAGTGCTATAGGTCCTTTATTCGTAGTTATCACATGTTTTCCAGCGTTTAAAGCCTTCTTTATGTGGGTTAGTCCTGGCTCACCGGTTTCTAAATTAGTCCAAGTAGCTTCAACAACTACATCAGCATTACTATGTTCGATAAATTCTATAGCATTCAACCCCTTAATACCGTCGAAGTACTTCTCTAAGTTTCCACCACTCTTAACAACTTCTAAAGCTCTAAGCTGGTCTATACCTGCATGGTTTATCACGCTTCCATACCTTATATCGCAAATACCTACGTACTTGACCTTAAGTCCGTACTTTCTTTGCAGGTAGTCCCTCTTCCTTATGAGAATATCTGTAAACCCCCTTCCAACAACTCCAAACCCTATTAAAGCAAGTTTAAACTCCATTTTACATACCCTTTAATCAAGTGCTTAGTAAATCTTAAAAACGCTTTTTCTAAAATAGTTGTTAAATACATCCTAAATATAGTTTTTAAATCCTTAACACATTTAATCGTGGAGAAAGTCTTGGATGAGTTGAAGGAGAGATACATCGTAAGCACTATGAGAGATCTAGCCAACTACGTCTTGAAGTCTATAGATCATATAAGGAGTGATGACGTAGAGTCTATGATTGACTGCTTAATCAATGCTTTAAACCATGAAAGGAGGGTGCTGATCGTAGGGGTTGGGAGGTCGGGACTTATAGGGAAGGCATTTGCAGTAAGACTGATGCACTTAGGATTTAAGGTATATGTAATAGGCGATACTATAGTCCCAGCCCTAAGACCTAACGATATCTTAGTAGCTATAAGCGGTTCCGGGAGGACTAAATTAGTAATCGACGCTGCCGAAGTTGCTAAGTCATTAGGCGCTAAAGTAGTAGCTTTAACAAGCTTCCGGGACTCCCCACTAGCAGGTCTTGCAGACGTAGTTGTTGAGATACCCGGAAGACTTAAAGTAAGTAGTGAGGAAGACTACTTCTCAAGACAGATACTTGGCATTTACGAACCACTATCACCGCTAGCATCATTATTTGAAATAACTGCTATGGCATTTCTAGACGGATTAATCGTCGAGCTAACACATAGGCTTAGGAAGTCTTAAACAACTTCTTATACAGCTTTGACGCAAATTCAACCACTTCTAAATAGTCAGCATAACATTCATCATAGACCCTACACAGACTTTGAGATGGTATAATGATATTAGACCTAAATTCGTTAACCACGTCGAACCTCACCTCTCTCAGACTGCCTACATAATTCAATCCTCTTAAGAGGGTTGCTAACGCCCCTAAAGCACTAGCCCCTCTAGAGACTTCCTCCCTATATGTAACTATAGGCTTACACATAACGTTACTAATAACCTCTACAATACCCTTTATGAGGCATCCACCACCACCGCAATGAACTTCCTTAACCTCAATACCATTATCACTTAATGCCTTAACGGTCTCCTTAAACAAGTACCCTAAACCCTCAAAGACTGCCTTAAATAGAGCCCCCCTCTCATTACCTAATGTTAAACCTAATACTGTGAACTTCATGTACGGATCTCTGAATGGTAGTGTCTCACCTAAGGCGAAGGGAAGTACGTAAATGCCGTCTCTACATGATGCTCCCTCTCTAAGACCTCCTGTAATGACCTCCCAATCACCACCACCCACTACATCTTTAAACCAGTCCAATGCCGACATACCGTTATTGAATATTGCTCCAGTAACTCTATAGCCGTCGGCTAAGTAGTAGTGGTACAACCTCATACGCTCACTCCTATCTAGAACGACCTCATTAGTCATCACCCTCAACGCAGCTGATGAGCCTAGGTTCATACCAGCTTCACCTTCGTATAAGGAGTATGCTAGGTTCTGTAGCGCACCATCCATAGAGCCTAACGTAATCGGTACCTTCTCCAATTTAAGTTCAGGTAATGTTATATAGTCTAATACCTTAGAACCATCTATCAATTCAGGAAGTTTATTTTCGTCAATACCAACTAAGTTTAATGCTATGTCATCCCACACTAACTTATGAGTATTTAACAACCCAGTAGTTGAGGCAACCCCTAAATCAATATACCACGACTTGCTTAGTAAGTAGATAATGTAGTCCTTAACGAAGGATACCCTACTAATACCTTCTAACTTACCTCTCGTCTTAAGCCATAATAGCCTTGCTATTGGGTAAATGAAGAGTGGGGGGCAACCAGTCCTCCTATAAAGTTCTACCCCACATCCTTCTAGGTAGTCCTGCTCTCTTACAGCCCTCCCATCTAAGTAGGTCATGATGTTAGATATGGGCTGGAAGTCATCGTCAAGACATACTAAGCTATAGCCGTAGCTACTGAAGGTGAGTCCTGAAACCTTCCCCTCAAACCCTCTGACCACGTATTTAAGGCTGTTGAGTACTTTATGTCGGACCTCCCCTAAGACTTGCTCAACACTACGTATTGATGGGTCCTTAACTAGGCTTATAGAATCTACATAACTTTTAAGTACGGATCCATCACCTCTTAGTAAGAATGATTTAACACTAGTAGTCCCTAAGTCTACGGATATGAATACATCCTCACTCAAGTCCTGGTTACCTCAACACACCGATCTTCGCTAACTCAGTTCTTAATAACTCAACTTCCCTCATATTCAACCTTCTCATAGGGGGTTTCGGATACCCTACATCAATACCTCTAAAGCGGAGGACTTCATAAACAGCAGGTATTGTTGGAACTAAGTGTAATACTTTCCTCACACTAATTACTTCTAACTGCGTCTTAGATGCCTCCTCGTACATACCTCCCTTAATTAAGTTGTAGAGCTTTACTACTAGTTCTGGAAACATATTTGATAGTCCTGATACGCAGGTTGTGGAGCCAACCATCATTGCAGGTAGCATTAAAGCCTCAGTACCAATTATGAATTTAAAGTCATTACGAGTAATAGTTATTACATCTTCGTAAAATCTAACTAAGTCGAAGCTACTGTCTTTAACGCCGGCTACACCTATATCTGCAAGACATTTTAATACCTCACTACTGATCTTAACCCCAGTCCTAGCAGGATTATTGTAAAGGAATACCGGGAGCTTAACCTCTGAAACCAGCATCTTAAAGTAACTGATTATTGCTTCATTATCGTAGGCATAGTAGTATGGTGGTACGGAAGCTATAGCATGCGCTCCAATATCCTCAGCATGTTTAGCAAGTTCTAAAACATCGTCTATATTAGAAGCTCCAACATGTACTATTACAGTAGCCCTACCTCCCGCATATTCGATAACAGATTCAGCTACTTTCTTCCTCTCAGCTAAGGTCATGAGGGGACCCCCACCGTATGTGCCGCAGATGTAGAATGCCCTAACTCCATTACTGATCTGAAACTCTACTAGGTTCTTCAACCCATCTAAATATAATCTACGATCGCTGGTGAAGGGAGTTATAAGTGCTGTGATGACCGTATTTAAATTCATATAAACCACATGATATGTAGTTTTAAGAAAATTTATAAATTAAAACATTACGATAACGTTTATTACTGCTACGTCAGGATATGTAAGTGCTGAGGTATATGTATGAGGATATTAAGAATAAGTTACATGAATTAAGAATTAATGCTGCTGCTAAAGCGTTAGAAGCCAACGGCTTTAAAGTAATGATAGCTCAGAATAAGGAGGTTGCTAAGGAGTTAGTACTTAGCCTAATACCTGAGGGCTCTACAGTAGGTGTTGGAGGTTCGACAACTATTAGGGAGTTGAACATCATTGAGGAGTTGGAGAGGAGGGGTTTTAAAGTCATCCACCACTGGGTTAAGGTAAGTCCTGAAGAATCTTTAGAGATTAGACGTAAGGCGCTAACATCAGATGTATATCTAAGTAGTTCTAACGCCGTAACCTTAGATGGAAAGTTAATTAACATAGATGCATCAGGGAATAGAGTTGCTGCTATGATGTTCGGACCTAAGAGGGTTATAATAGTTGTCGGACGTAATAAGTTAACTAGGAACCTAGAGGAGGGCTTACTAAGAGCTAGAAATATAGCCGGCGTTGCAAACAGCATAAGGCTTAATTATAAAACCCCATGCACGACGTTAGGCTACTGTGTTGAGTGTAAAGTGGCTGAGAAGCCCTGTAATGTCGTAGTAATTATGGAGAGAAAGCCTTTAAACACAGACGTATATGTAGTGTTAGTTAATGAGGACTTAGGATTTTAACAGCATTAATTATCCTCCTTAAGGCCGCACTACTCTGTAGAAGTAGTTCCGTTTTTGATGTTTTTAACTATCTTACCCTCCTTCATTACTAATCTTATATTCTCCTTATTCTGAAGGATGTTAACGTCGACTAATGGGTTACCACTTACTACAATTAAATCAGCAATTTTACCCCTCTCTATAGTCCCTACCTTACCGCTAAGTCCGACAGCCTCTGCTGATATTTTAGTTGCAGCTATTAACGCTTCCTTAGGCTCCATACCTATCTTCTCTACAAGTAATTTTATCTCTAGGGCATTATCACCCATCTTTAACGGCCCTCCACAGAAGTCTGTCCCAACAGCAATCTTAGCGCCAAGCCTGTAGGCCTTCCTTATATTATTTATGTGTTCTTTATTAACTTCATCAGCCTTTCTTAAAGCCCACTCAGGAATCCCTATCTTACTGCCTATGCTTAATATCCTATCCACTATAGAAAGCGTTGGGACTATAATGGCGTCAAACTCCTTAGAGAGCGCTATGGATTCCTCATCGATGTATATAGCATGTGCTATCACTTTAACACCGCCGAGTATTGCGTTTCTAATACCTTCAACACCCTGAGCATGTGCGTGTACGAACCTACCAGCTGCTCTCGCCTCATCAACTATTGCCTTTATCTCATCAAGAGTGAACTGCCTGTATTCAGGTCTGTCTTTCTGCGATAATACTCCACCAGTCGTCATTATCTTTATGAAGTCTGCATCCTCTCTTAAGGCGTACCTAGCCGCCTTTCTACACTCATCAACACCGTCACATATTAATGAGGCTAAAGGTACTAACTTCCTTGAAGTTCTATAGTCTACGTACTCTACTGGAAGGTAGTGAGTATCGCCATGGCCGAAGGTAGGGCTTAGAGGGAGTCCTGACGCGACTATCCTAGGACCTAATATAGTTCCTTCATTAACAGCATATTTTATCTTAGCAGCTATTAAGCTCCCCGCATCTCCAACCGTAGTAAATCCTGAATATATGAGCTCTTCTAAATCCTTAACAACCCTAGCTACGAATGTTTCATAAGGGGTTAGTAAGGGCTCTTTAACAAAATCACCTGTCCGCATACCAACTAGGTGTAGGTGTGCGTCTATGAGGCCTGGCAATAAGTAATTACCGCTAAGGTCGATTACTTTAGCGTCCTCTGGCACCTTCACAGACCCCTCACTACCTACATCTACTATCATACCACCATCAATGATGACAGACCCTTTAAACACGTTTCCCAACCCGTCAAATACATAACAATTAGTTAATGCGTACTTAGTCATAAGATACACCAGCGATTCATACACCTAACATATTTTATACTTTTCCATCTTAGACATCGAAAACCCTCACATCTAGGACCGTACTTTAAATGTTGAACGTTTTTATTAATAATAGCTTACTTAACTGTAGTGGTGGAGATGGGGTCCTTAGACACTATTGCTAAGATGTTCGTAAGTGAGGTCTCGCTAGGGAAGTCCGTAGATTGGTATTTAATTAAGCTCTCAGGAGTTATAACGTATTTAAAGGACTCCTACGGCCGTGAAAACTTACCGGAAATTTTGGAGGAATTCCTCAATATCGACATAGTTACTAAGGCGTTAGAACCTCTAGCATGCCATGCGGATGTTGTCGAGAAGATTATTACTGAAAACCCGAGGTTCTCAGACCTACGTCCCTATTCACACATACTGATCAGTGCTTTAGGGCGGATAAGCTGTAGGGATGTTGGATTGACAACGAATGTGAGGGAACCTACCTTCAAGGTCGAGAGTAAATCCGTCGAATCAAGTGATGTTGAAGTTAAAGCCCGAAGGAAGTATTTCCATTTAAGTTTAAGTAAGTTAAGTAGACCCTTAAGAAGGTCATTAATCGATGTGTTAATAGTAATTTCTGTAGCTTTAGTGATGGCCTATGCCATCTACCTAATCCTACATCAACGTGGACCGCTCTTTTCTCCTTTCTCCTAAGAGAGCCTGTAAGCCCTAACATAACGACTTAGGTACTAATGAAGACTACTTAAAAATTTAACGTAGCTGATACCTCCCTGCAGTCTTAATCTTATACTCGGTCTAAGCTATCTAACTCTTCAACAACTCTTCGGAATAGAGTAAGTAAGTATTCACCAGCATTTATGACTTCACGACTCATTTCCTCACCTAATCCGACACTCCTCACTTGAATACCAATGATAGTTACATCTGTATTGAGATGTCCCATTAAGTAATTTAACGTTAGTTTTAATGGTATGTGGTGTGTAGTCACTGATTGGTAGTAATCTAGATCATTAATATCTAATACATAGATATCGCCTGGCTCGCCCCCCTCTACATAGACGGCATCTATGATTAATATGTGTTTAGGTTTATAATCCATTAATATGTGGGTTATGTTCTCAAGACCTGATTCACAAACTACTACCTTAACATTCCGTAAACCTCTAAGCATCTTCTTCAACTTCCTAGCTATCAGTACGCCGATACCGTCATCCCCCCTTAATACGTTCCCAATACCAACTACTACGAGACCCTTACTTCTAAGTAACTCCTTCACTACATCGGCTAGGGCCTCTATGTCATCCACCATCAAGTACGTTTGGGTAAGGTTTTATTATTTTATCATGCTATCTGACTAGCATTGAGGGAGAAACCCACCTATGCGGTTTCATATTTCCTAGCATTAATAACTCTTAAAAGCTTAGGAAGTATTTGAAGCTTCCTCGACGTCATTCCTTCAAGAACTAAGTAATTATTAACTACCTTAGCTGTGAACGCTTCTTCAACTATGTCGTAATCCCCGACAATTAATGCGTGAGATACATTGCTTACGTAGTCTGTAATTAGCAAAATAAATAGCCTAACACCCTCACTACTAGCTATATTGTTAATCATCTTTAATAACTCGTCTTTCAAACCCAGGTAATAATCCGGGTTAACAGTGTAGACTTGAGATATGGCAAACCTATATCCACCTTCATCGTATACCTTCATATCATGTCTTACAATATCCTCAGGTTTCTTAGGCTCACCTAAGGATATGGCGTTACGGATGAATTCCATAGCATCACCTAACTTTACTCCCAACTCACTTGAAATACTGTTCACGCACTTGATATCATCTTCAGTAGTTGTCGGTGATTTAAGGAGTAACGTATCTGATAGTACGGCATACAGCATAGCTTTAAGGATTGGTTTATTTAAGCTGACATTATACTCCCTTAAAACCTTCCATAATATTGTTGATGTAGAGCCTACAGGTTCAATCCTAAATAGTATTGCCTCTCTGGTCTTAATATCACCGCTCACCCTATGGTGGTCTACTACTGCTACGATCCGTGCCTCCTCAACACCTTCAACGGCTTGGGAGACCTCATTATGGTCTACTAATGCTAACTTTTTCCTGAAATCTTTAATTAAATCACTCTTCGTAATTATCCCTGAAAGCCTACCATAATTATCTACAACTACTACGCTCCGTACCAACTTATTAGACATTAAATTAACAACTTCATGAACCAACGTATTCTCATTTACGACTTCGGCAGGACTCATGAAGAGTTCGACAGGTCTGCTGAGGTCTACTAGCTTAGCCGTCGTGTAAGTATCGTAGGGAGATACTATTATGGGTACTCCCATATCTCTAGCCTTCATAACTACGTTTTCAGGAGGTTTTAAGCCGCCGGTAATTATGATTAAAGATGCCTTAGATTCTACAGCATTTAATAGTACCTCCTCCCTATCACCAACTATGACTATGCTGTCCTTAAATGAAAATCTCTCACGAATAGTTTTAAGACTCATAGCACCTACGTATACGTGACCTGATATAAGTCTATCTAACTCACCGACTACTACCTCACAATTTACCACTCTCACAATATTCCTGAGGGGGACGTCAACTAACTTAATCCTTATATTTATGAAGTCCTTTAAATACATCTTAGAGAAGCTCTCTACGCTAAATATGCCTAAAACCCTGAGGTTCTCATCTACTACTGGTACCGACCTTATGTTAGCGTTTGTTATGAGGTCCCCAGCCTCTTTAACTGGCACCCCCTTAAATACATATTTAACATTTTTTGAAGCTACTTCGATGGCCTTAGGTCTTACATCCTCAACTAATGCGGGGATGGAGAGCCCGCAATCATTAAGTACTTGAATGGTTTCGTAGTTTAACTCACCTGCCCTGGCAGGCATAGGGCTATAACCTCTAAGCTTTAAAAACTCTGAGAGCGCTATTGCTGAGACTACTGAATCAGTATCAGGGTTTCTATGCCCTACAACTATAACCTCCATGTGTATCCATCTATGAAATTACATCAGAGGATTTAAGAGTTAAGATAGGAGGTCAACCTTAGCAATATCAAGGTTAACTAATGTACGGTTCTTCATTAAATATGCTGGAGCTTGAACCCTCAGCATTAGTCCTTCGTACAGCTCGGTAAATCTAATCCTATGAGTTAGTAAGGTAATACTATCCCTTGACTTAATGTAGGAGGTGTTAGAACTCACCACGCTACATAGGTAGGTAGCTGGAGTAGTATGTGAATGAGTTACATCAACAATCTTAACCAACAAGGTAACTTCAGGTAGTACTACATAGTCCTTCATCAATAGCTGATGCTCACAATCAACCAACCTTATAGTATATTTAAACCCTCTAAAACTTCCTTGGAGAATCCTCCTACGCATCAACTCAGCCAACTTCATATCCTCACCTTCACACATCTCTAAGAACTCACCATACGCTTCACCATAGTTAAATGGTGCAAGAACACCCTCACTTCTCAACCTGCGGAGCAGGTCATAACATGCTGAAATCCTCGAATAAACCACTATATCAATATCTGAAGACTCTGTAAAATAACCACCAGCCAGCGAACCGCTAAAGCCTGCAACACATCCACATCCATCTATAATAGTTTCAAGCAGTTCTAATGATGCCCTAATTATCCTTTCATGTGCTAACTCCTTAAGCCTGTTAACAACATCTAAAGGATCTATAATTCTTGACACATCGCTTGAGGGTACTACCGGTACCTCCCTACCCACCTCATATACGAATCTAATGTAATGCTTGTAGTACCTTAAAATAAACCTATACGCATCTATGAGTTTTTTGAGTTTATTCTTACCGTAAAGCCTTGGAACAGCTATTACTCCGTCATTTGGTTGGTAACATCCCTTAATAGTCCATATGCTACGGTCAAGGTGTTCAAACATGAAGCCCTCCACGGGACGTTCTAAGCACAGCATCTATAGTTAATCACCATTAAAATCAGCTTGTAAGGATGAACTTAAAATTATTTAATCTGCCGAGGTGATCACCTCTAACTATTGGGGAATACCCTTGCTAGTTTAAATCACTTCCAGCTAATGAACTCCCCTCTAATTGGTATAGTATGTCCGCATCGCGGGCATCTCCACTTATCTCCAACTCTCTCAAGCAGGAATGCCCTAACTCTATAATACCTTCTCTCTATAAGCATTTTACCACAGCTCGGACAGTACGTAGATTCGAGTTTAGGATCATGTACGTTACCTACGTAGACGTACTTTACCCCAGCCTTTAACGCCTTTTCCCTAACTTCTAGTAGTTTACCTATAGGTGTTGGTGGCTCCCTCCAAGCGTGGGCTGGGTAGTACCTATTTATATGTAGGGGGACTTCCGGACCTAACATACTGAGATGCATATCTAAAATCCACTCCACACATTCTTCGAAGTCGTTGGTATTGGTCACCATGAGGTAGACCATCTCCACATGACCTCCAAGGTCTAGTATTAGCTTAGAGTTCCTATAGACGATGCTATGGTCTATAGATGCTAACGCCCTCTTCATATTAGGACAACCCTTAATGTCCACGCTCCACCCATCAACACCTGCCTCTAGTAAGGCTTTAACAGCACTCACAGTTAGATAACCATTAGTTACCATCATCGAGTAAAGCCCCCTCTCCTTAGCTATTATTGAAGCGTTGAGGACATAGTCGAAGTTTACTGTAGGTTCGTTAAAACTAGCTGAGAGTCCTTCATCACCTACCCTTAATGCAATGTTAATGAGCTCCTCAGGTTGGATGAGATAGCCTCGATTTTGAGGCTCACTAAAACTTAGATGACTGTTCTGACACCACGGACAGTAGAAATTACAGCCGTAGGTTGAGTACGTGAGGGCTGTACTATTAGGCCAGTAATGGAATAAAGGCTTAATCTCTATAGGTCTGCTCTCCACCGCACTAAGCCTTCCGTAAGCAATATGTACTAACTCTCCATCAACATTCATATAACTCCTACATACACCCCTAGCCCCAGGCCCTAACCTACACCTCCTCTCGCAAATAAGACATTCGATGAGGTTGCCCTCTACATTTCCCCATAGCCTTGCCTTCATCACCTCTAAACCCACCTAATTCCAGGTTAAACATCAGAGTCAAAGAATTTATAGATACTATCAATGAAACTCGTATTTACTAATCAGATTTTCGGACAATCACGCTTTAAGAATCTTTACTAGCACTTCAAATGGGAGGCTTATATTATTGTTAACTCACGATGTGTTGAAAACGTAGATAGGTGGTTTAGAATTCTTTTAAAAGTAGTGGCTTTTAAGCATATGTTATATTTATAGGGATGCCATACTTCTTAAATCCTTCAACCGCCTTTACGACGTCCTTAGTTGGTAGAACATCATGTGTTCTAATGATGTGTGCTCCGCAGAGAATTGCTACTGATGTTAGGGCAAGACTCCCATATAGTCTTTCTTCAGGTTTCTCACGACCTGTTAGGACTCCTATGAACGACTTTCTAGAGACTCCCACAGCTATAGGTCTTCCTAACTCTCTAAGCCTCTTCAGATTTGCTAATACTTTCAGGTCCCATATGTACCAAGGTATTTCCTGATATCTGAAGAAACCTATGCAGGGGTCTACTACTACCTTACTTAAGTCGTAGTCCACCTTCTCCAAAATGTTTAACGTTACCTTAAGCGATGTTAAAACCCTCTCAATAGGTTCTGTAGTCGGTGTAATGCCTGGCTTAACATCCTTAGCACATACTATTAGTGATGGCTGATACTCCTTAACTACGTTTACCATACCTTCATCACCCTTTAACCCGGTCACATCATTGATTATATCAGCACCTACTTTAAGTGCTTCCTCAGCCACCTTAGACCTAAACGTATCTACCGATATGGGTAGGTTAGTTAAATCTCTAACTATCTTAACAGCATTAACCACCCTCCTCACCTCTTCATCAACACTAACCTCAGTGTTGAGGTAGGGTGCTGTTGACCTCCCACCAATATCTATTAAGTCACAGCCTTCTGCAATCATTCTAAGAGCAAACTCCCTAACCACATCATCTCCAACAGCTACAGACCCCTTATAAAATGATTCTGGGGAGACATTTAAGACACCCATAATCCTTACTGGGAAGTCATCACCTACTTCTAACCTACCCAGACGCCCGTAAACCTTCATTAATACCTCCTCTTAAAAGACGATTATAGAGGGAAAAAGACTTTTTCAATTTTAAATTATAACCTACCTATTCCCATCAGCTCAGTACGGTGAGATGCCAAATGCTTGTATCATGTTCGTTAGTCCCCAGAAGGCGTATAGTATTGCACCAATGAACGTGAATACTATATACCATAGAGGTGCTCTAAACTCCTTAGGTAGTTGGGTACGGTCAAGGTAGATTAGTGCTAAGCCCCACAGACCTGTTGAGAATATGTTTAACACCGCAGATGCAAATGCTGCTAAGAAGGGTACTGAAAAGCCTGTCGAATATAGTAAAAGTGTCGCTATCACGTAGTATGGCCATAAGTACTTCCTCACAGTACTTCTAGTCAGATTTTCAAATTTCTTAAAAGCTCTTAAGAAGTCGTGTAATGTCCACACATATACTTCGAAGATTCCGTAGAAAGTCCCCCAAATAGCTACGAATGCCCCTATCCACCATAGAACTGTTAATGATGGATGTATTATCCTTAACCATTCTGCCTGTACTGCAGTTAATCTAATCCCACTTGGAATTAAGTGCTGAGGCCTTAAGACCTCAATCGCTAATATTATAGCTGGAGTTGTCGAGATCCATAAAGCTATAAAGCCTATTAACACCGTTAGGAGTGGTGCTTTCCTCCAAGCATCTAACTTAAGTCTTACATCACCTGAAGTTGGTATAGGTACCTTAAACGACCTGGGAACTTTATAGAAGGCCTTTCTAAGCTCTTCCCACTTAGATGAGGCTGGAACACCCCAACCCTTCTCATCGAACACTGCTGCATAGCCTATGTACTCATGTGCACCAGCCCCTAAAGCCCCTAAAGCAGGCAGTATGAACCACATAACCGGTGTAGCTGCTATATCTTTAGCAACCTCCTTAACCCAAGGTTCATAATCTGGAGGAGGTACTGGGATAAACATATAGGCAAAGAACGCACCCCAATCAGGTCTCGTAGCAACACCAACAGCTATCCAGAAGAAGAGTAACATAATAATCATTATACCGCTCTGAATCCACTCTAAGACACTAAGCGCCTTCTTCAAATATGCTGAGAATACAACCAGGAATACTGAAATAGCTAGCAGTACGAGGAATATAGGTGTTTGCTGCGTTGCTGGCAACCCCATAGAATTAATAATTATTTGAGCTGAAAGAGTTCCCAGAGAGACAAACCAGAACGGTGTGACTGATATGAACATAGCTGCTAAGAATATAACTATCCACCCACCGAACACTCTCTTCAAAGCATGTGATGGTGGTTCACCGGTTAGGAGGAATAACTTCATGCCTAAGTACTGAATAACTGCTTTAGTCCAAACACCGTAGAAGAATGCCCAAGTAATTACGTAGCCGAAGGCGGCTGCCGCTCTAGGAGTCCATATGAGTTCTCCAGAACCTACACCAATAGCTGCTATAAGTGCTCCAAAGCCGAAGTATTTAACAACACTCTTTATGCTTAACTTCTTTAATTCTTCAGGTGGTTCTGGAACAGCTTCTACAACCTCCTTATATAACTTCTCGAACTCTGATAATGACATATCCGCGGATTTGGACACCTATTAACACCAAGATGAAATTTTCCTGATATATATATGCATTATCCTATACTATTCCACTTATACTTTTTAAAAATGTTAAATTCAAGTATTAGCAGTATATTTATCAGAAAACTTAAATACCTACCTACCGTTATATCCATTGGTAACTAATATGGCTAAGGCCAAAGTTATTAAAGTCGAAGATCAGGAGTTCTTATACCATAAAGCAAATCCTAATAGGATAGTAAAGGTGATCTCACTACCCGACATAACAGGTTTTAAAGGAGTGGCTGCAGGTATTACTGTATGTCAGTCAGCATGTAAGGGTATGCCACCACACGTACATCCAAACAGTGATGAGATGATGATCGTCATACATGGCATTGGGAAATTCGTAGTTGATGGTGAGGAGTACGTTCTAAGAGAAGGTGAGGCAATTATAGTCCCTGCTGGAACACCACATGGCTATGAAGCCTTAGACCCAGCAACACCATTTGAATTCGTATGGATTTACAATGACCCCAGAGACGCTAAATGGCCTGAGGAGTATTGGGTAGTAGCCAGACCTCATTCACTTAAGAAGTGATGGTCCCCCACATTGACAGATTAAAAAGCCAAAATTTTTAATTCACAACTAACACTAATTCTAACTAACTGCAGACTCATTAATATTAAAGAACTATTATCCAACACTAAATGACTTTACGAATAACGCTTAAATATGCCTAAGTCGAGGATTTGATGGTATGTTATATGTCTAATGAATTGTTAAATTTCCTAATGTCCAGGAGGAGTATTAGGAGATTTAAACCAGACCCCATACCCGATGAAGTCCTACTTAAGATATTAGATGTTGCTAGATATGCACCTAGTGCCCGTAATTCCCAGCCATGGGTCTTCATAGTAGTTAAGGATGTTGAAATTAAGAGAAAGTTAGCGAATATACATCCATGGGCTAAGCCGTTAGAGAACGCCCCAGTTGGTGTGGTAGTAGCATGTAATAGCGAGTTATCCCCTGAGTCCTATCAGGTCGATTGCGCCAACGCTACAATGCAGTTAATGCTGGCAGCACATGCTGTCGGCTTAGGCAGTGTTTGGCTACAAACATTGAGGAATATTAAGGATGTGCAGGAGATCGTTGGGTTGCCTAAGAATTACATACCAGTAGCCATGCTAGCCTTAGGAGTACCTGATGAAACACCAACTGCTAAGAAGAGAAAAGAGTTAAAGGAGATAGTATATCTCGATAGATATGGTAGTGAGTATCTCCCTTGAAGTTAGAGCCCGCGGATAAGGAGTTAAAATCCCTAATCACTAAGCTCTTAACTAATTACAGACTCTTCTTCAGTAAGGACGGCGTACTAAACTCTGAGGGTAGGAAATTATTTGAAAATATTGCCAGAATAGTATTACGTGAACATCCAGAGCGTAAGGAAATAATCTCAAAAGTTAGAAAGAAACCAACCATAGATAACATCATTAAGGTAGCCACCATATATGTGGATGAAGACGAAGTATACGAATTACTAAACAGTAACTACAAGGAGTTCTAACATAATTCTCACTAATAACTAACCTTTCTCTACTTCGAGGTTCTTACACGTTGATCTAGACAGTTCATCGTGGCTTTCCAACCTTCCTCACAGTCATTCGTAGGCATCGAAAACCTGAGGTCGCTAATTGACTTATGATGTACTTAGCCTCATATTAGCTTTGAGCTATTTCACTAACACATAATCTAATCACATTAAGAATGTTAAAAAGCTTATAGAGACTTAAAAAGCAGAAATAGCTACATATCCTTCCACTCATACTAGGGTATCAAACTTCTATATGCTTGTGAAGCTTTTTACATTAATTAATGCTTAACGAGCTTCTTAACTCCCTAGCAGCTTCTTCAGGACTTAAAGTAACTACGTATACGTTCCCACCCTTCTCTAGACCACCCCAAGGCGTCGTTACTGGTAGTACCTCTAAATGCCAATGATAGTACTCACTATATCTACCTCCTTTAGGAGACATATGCAACCAAAAGTTAAAGTCTACAGAGCCTAAACACTTCTTATACGCTATCATCAACTTACCTAACGCATCAGCAAAACTTAAGATTTCTTCATTACATAATTCCAGAGGATCTAAACTATGTTTAAGCGGTAGTATCCACGCTTCATAAGGATGTCTAGGGGCATATGAAGTAACCACAACGAATTCCTTATTCATGTACACAAGCCTCAAGGACCTAACCTCCCTCCTTACTAACTCACAATACGGGCAGCTGCCCAGTTTCGCATATAATATCTTAGAGTATTTAAGCTCTTCAATAACGCTTGGTAACGTAACTGAAGTAGCTACTAACTGCATATGAGGATGTGGTAAACTAGCACCCCCTCCCCCTCCAAAATTCTTAAAGAGGTATACATGCCTAATAGTTGGGTCGTTGTAAAGCTCCTTAGCTCTATGAAAAACCGCGAAGAACACCAACCCTAAGTGTTCTATAGCCATATCATAGATGCTAATATCATGCCTCGGATGTTCTATTACTACTTCATGGTAGCCGTATCCGTTAGAACCCTCCTTAGTGAAGATAGGATATTTATTAGGTACTATCCTAATCAACCAATCCCTAACTCTATAGTCTGGGTCATCTCTAAGTAATTTTAAATTACCTCCCTCATACCTAAGAACTAGCGTCGCAGGAGGTGTCATATCTTCATTCCCCTGACAGAAAGGACACTTACTACTATTTGAAACCTCATGTCTTACAACAGTTAACTCTTTAGGTCTTAAGCCCCTGGTAGGCGATATAATACTGATTCTGTTATATACTATAGGATCCCTTCTAACGTCACCCAATGTTCATACCTAAAAATATCTTAGAACTTAATCCATTAAAAGTGGTAATCCACATCCCACTATAGTTGTAGAAGACGTCCGGAAATCTATGAGCTCCTGAAGTCAAAGTTAGATTTTCTAGTAATTACGTACTTAGCAGAAATTCTTAAAGCGCTTATAATAATATTTTATGGGATTGATAATGGATGGGAGGACTGGTAGTGGGGGTGTTTGGGAGGAAGCCCTATTAGAAGAGTTAATCTACGCTATCGCACACATAGCACATGCTGAGCAACACCTCCTGGAAATAGAGACACTACAGGGGAAACCTACAGTCCTTGACTTAGTTAATTCTTTAAGGTCTTGTAGGAAGGATATAGGTGATGTGTTATTCAGCACACTACAAGTAACTAATGAGTCAGGAGGCGAGTTTAGAGGAAAGGCTGAGAGCTTTTGGTGTGTCTTAAAACACGTTTCAATGGCTTTAATACACTGCGACGAGATTGCTGAGAAACTAATTAGAAGGTTAATTGAGAGTGGGATAAGCGGAGCTAGTAATACTGATAAGCTTAAGACTTACGCATCAGACCTGCTGGAAGTATATAAGGTGAGGAAGGCTTTAAGGGATACAATAATTAAGTTACTTAAGGAAGGCCCCTACAACATAGATCTAACCTCTACTACCGTTAGATGTAGAGAGGACTTATGCTTAGAGGAAGATCACTAAAGTTAGTATTTAGAGCTAATTTATTAGGAAGTAAGCCTTGGGGGTGGTTGTCTGTGCCCATTAACTAGGTTGTTTTGATTTTCTGGATACTGGTTCGCCACACCTGTCTACTCAGTTCTCACTACCTACGGCTCCGGGGGGTTGCTGGACCCCTAGAGCCATCGGCGAAGAGCGACTTACAGAGCCTCATCCCTCACTAACAGCTCACAAGCTTTGAAGTCTTTAAACACGTGGCCATTTACATACTTTCCAGTAGTTTGTTTGGGTAAGCATACCTGAAGCCTGTAGAGATAACTTAAATAACCAGAGAACAAAACAACCTAGATAGTCTGTACTGAGTAAGTTTTGTAGGAGATTGTCGATATACTTAACATTAGGTCATCATATCTTAATGCTTGATATGTTTAAGTGTGTCTAAAGCGATGGTGTACCCATATAACGTGTTGTAGGTGCTAGGTGCTTAATTCCTCAGCTACAAATACTTCATCAGCTCTTCAACCTTTCATAAGACCTAGTCGTAAGTAGTAAGAATGCTAATGCTACTAACTCCGTTAGAACGACAAATCCAATAACTAAGTACCTGGAAATACCGTAGAGGTAAGCTACAACTAAAGAGCCTAACATCCAGAAAACCCCTGTAACTAAGTTAAATATGCCATAGGCAAATGCCCTATTAGCCGGTTCAACTATATCTGCCAGTGCCGCCCTCATGATGGTTTCATAAACAGACATCGTAATACCCCACAGAACTGCAGTAAGTACCAACGTGAGAGTATTTTGAACTGCGAATACTGCTGATATTAAAAGCGCTGTAAGCGGGGTAAATAGTAGCGATTTAATACCGACTTTATCATAAAACATTCCGATAGGTACTGCTACAACGGCATCGGCAACCATCGCAATGCTATATGCTAGGGCTATCTGATAATCTGGTAAGATTCCCTCAACTCTGAAGTGATACGCTAATATTGACCAATGTATAAATCCTAGGAGGATTAATGACGTTGATGATAGATATAAGAGTAATCCTCGAGACATACTTCCTTGTCTGGATGTACTACTAACTGCTTTAACCTGCGGGTAGTTTAAGAATGCTAAGGTTAGGAATACTATTGAAATCGTAGCAGGTATTGCTAGTAGTGAGTATGCATATGAGTAGCTACTAGTTGAGAATAAAGCCCATGCAACGAATATAGGTCCTATAAACGCACCCACCTGATCTAATAATTCATGGATTCCGAAGCCCTTACCCTTACCAATCCCTTCAGACACTTCAGCTAGCACTACATCCCTTACAGGAGATCTTAACCCCTTACCAATTCTCTCAATAAATATTAACAATAACACTACATCCCACCTACTAGTCAATGCTAAAAGCGGTACAGTAAAGTTGGTTAGATAACCCACGTATATCAATCCCCAGTAAACCCTAGCAGACCTCAATGCCGCTGCAATTAACCCGCTTGCAAATCTAGCCAAATAACCTACGAACTCAGCAACACCGACTAATCCAGCAAATATTACTGGTAATTCTAGGAACTCCATGTAGGAACCTATAACAGACCTCATACCCTCATAACATATGTCAGCAAATAATGAAACCATGCCCAGGGATAGGAAGGCTATGAGCAACTGCTTCCTCAATCATAGCACCTCATGTCACAGAGTAATCTATAGTTGATGTAATATTTAAAGCTTAATTAATTAGAGTAGTCTTAGGTGGTCTTCATAATATCCTTGAAGCCTAAATTCGACATCACTAGATGGGATGTTAGCAAGGAGTTAGAGCTAATCGAGCTTTGGAGGTCTGAAGGTATCTACGACCAGAAGGTAGACCTCAGTAGTGAGAAGGTAATAGTAATTGATACTCCCCCTCCTTACCCCTCAGGTAAGTGGGGTGTGGCTCAGGCAGCACATTATGCTCAGATAGACATGATCGCTAGGTTCTTCAGAATGAGGGGGTATAACGTCTTAGTCCCTTTTTACGCTGACCGCAATGGGTTGCCTGTAGAAGTAGCTGTTGAGAAGAAGTTTAACATAACAGCAGCTGAAATAGCTAAGACTCGGGATGGTAGGATTAAATTCCTCAAAATGTGTAAGGAGGTCTTAGACGAGCTTGAGAGGGACTTAGTTAACGTTTGGGTGAGGATTGGATGCTCCTTTACTTATTGGAGAGATGGAACGGACTCTGAGAGCTACAGAAGGTTGACTCAGGCAACATTCATAGAGTTATGGAAGAAGGGTTTAATATACGTTTCCGAAAGACCTGTAAGCTGGTGTCCTAGGTGTAGGACATCCCTAGCCGAGGCTGAGGTTGAATTCGTAGAAGAGAAGGCTAAGCTCTACTACATAAAGTTCTACCTTAAGGACTCCGACGAATATGTAGTCGTAGCTACCTCAAGACCTGAACTCATAGGGGCTTGCGATGCTGTAATCTACAACCCAGATGATGAGAGGTATAAGAATTTAAGAGGTAAGCAGTTAATACTACCACTCTACAATAGAGCTGTGCCAGTACTAGAGCATAACTATGCGAAGCCTGAATTCGGTACTGGTCTAGTCATGATATGCAGTTATGGAGATATAAATGATGTCAGACTCTTCAGGGAATTAGGCCTGACTCCTAGGATTTTAATTAACGTTGATGGAACTATGAATGAACATGCAGGCAACTTCCTTAAAGGACTTCCGGTTAGGGAGGCTAAGAAGAAAATAGTTGAAGTATTGCATGCTAATGGATATATAGTCAAGTCTGAAGACTATGTACATTACGTACCAGTGTGTTGGAGGTGTAAAACCCCGGTCGAATATATCCATATGGAGGAATACTTCTTAAAGCAATTAGAGTTTAAAGACAAGTTATTAAGGCTTATAGATGAGATGCAGTTTAAACCTGAGGAGCATAAGATCAAATTAATCAATTGGATAAACTCTATCAGTATGGACTGGCCTATATCAAGGTCTAGATACTACGGTACTGAAATCCCTGTATGGATCTGCAGTAAGTGTGGGAGTAGAATACTTCCAGAGCCTACTAGATATTACAGGCCTTGGGCTGAGGAACCCATAGTTGATAGATGCCCTAACTGCGGCGCTCCTAAGGAATTAATCGTAGGTGAGACAAAAACCTTCGACACGTGGTTTGACTCCTCTATAAGTCCGCTCTACGTGTCAGGCTACTTAAACAATAAGGAACTATCTATTAAGGCGTTATCCAATACTATAAGACCTCAAGGATATGATATAGTGAGGACGTGGCTTTACTACACAATCCTCAGAGTTTACCAATTAGTTGGTAGGCCAGCATTTAAGTGGGTTAGAATTAGCGGTATGGGACTTGATGAGAAAGGTGAGGCAATGCATAAAAGTAAGGGTAACGTCATATACCCTGAAGGATTTGTCGAGAAATACGGTGCAGATGCGTTTAGGTATTGGGCGGCTGCTGCCTCACGATTAGGAAGCGATTATAGATGGTCTGAGAAGCTAGTTAAGACTGGGGTTCTCTTCAACACTAAGTTAATTAACATTGCCAGATTCGTATCAACCTTCCCAGAGGTTAATGATAAATTTAAATTAAGACCTATAGATGAATCCATGTTAAACTACCTGTGGAGAGTGTCTGAAAAAGTCGTTAACGCATATGAAGACTTAGATGTTTACGACCCTATAAATGAGTTATACAGTCTCACATGGGATGTATTTGCATCAAACTACGTTGAAGCAGTAAAGACACGTGCTTACGGCTTAGGTAATTATACTGAGGAGGAGGTCAGAGGAGCTTGGTACACGTTACACAAGGTCCTTAAAACAGTTCTCAAATTACTTGCCCCGATACTTCCATTCATCACAGATTATATATGGAGAAATCTCTACGACCCTAAAGGCGTACACTCACAGCTAATAGACTATGAGGAGATAAAATATGAAACAACCTATAAAGACTTAATAATTAAGTTAGTAAAAACTAACTCACTAATCTGGAAGTATAAGAAGGAACACAATATAAGATTCTCAGAAAACCTTAATGCAGTCATATACGTCCCTGAAGAACTTAAACCAATTGCTAATGAACTTAAAGACCTCCATAAAGTTTCCGACGTGATCGTAGGTACCCCTGAAGGCACCTCCATACCATTAGGTGAGAATATCTACATCAAATACCTATCTTAAAAGTATACCTACGGGATAGTATTTTGAAATACGTTATCGCAGTAGATGTTGGGGCAACGAACTTAAGAGTAGGTATTTACACTCAGAACTGTGAGACTCTTAAATCAGTTACTATAAGAACCCCTACTGAGGGAGGCCCTGACAGCATATCTGAAGTAATCCACGAGTTAAGTATTAAATTACTCAGCGAGTTAAGACTTAATAAACATGAAATAGTAGGTATAGGCGTAGGTACGATAGGGCCTCTAAATATTAAGAAGGGTGAGGTAGTAGGCACTCCAAACCTACCGTTAAGGTCATTTAGACTTAGAGAACCGTTGATGGAGTTCTTCAATACTGACAACGTCTTCGTCGTAAATGATTGTGTTGCGGCGGTATGGGGTGAGAAGTTATTCGGTCATGGAGCTTATCTCAACAACATCGTATACGTAACTATAAGTACTGGGATAGGTGGTGGGGTAATAGTTGATAACAACCTACTCTTAGGTAAGGATGGGAACGCACATGAAGTTGGGCACGTAGTAGTTAATTATAATGGAGGCTTAAGATGTAATTGCGGCGGTATAGGTCATTGGGAAGCATACGCCTCTGGCAGCGGGATAATTAAATTTGTTAAGCACTACATTGAGAGTAGAAAACCTACTAGAAGTACCACACTCTATGAGTTATTGAGGAGTGATTCCCTCACTCCAGAGAGGTTCTTCGACCTGGTTAGAAGTAATGATGAGTTAGCTAACGAAATATGCTACGAACTATGCAGGATAAATGCTGCAGGATTAGCCAGTATTATAAATGTGTACGACCCAGAACTAATAACCATTGGTGGCTCGGTAGCCCTAGCTAACTACGAACTAATAATTGAACCAGCAATAAGCCAACTACACCTATATACTATAAACAGAGCTCCTGAAATTAAACCGACAAAACTGGGTAAGGAGGCAGTCTTAAAGGGTGCTGCCTCACTAGTAATTAAACCTCCTAAACGCCTACTAGAAATCTACAACATGCTCTAACAACGTAATCCTATTAACGGAAATAACATTACAATGCTTGAAAACCTCATACAAGTTGATGTGAGTTGATGATCAAGCTCCTCACCCTATTTCTCAATAACTCCTACTCATCACTAAGCTCATTAAGAATAACTGTTATCGCATTTAGGAACGTATTAGCACACAACAGCATTTAGAGCTACCATAGACTCTTTCCTACCTGCTTATCAAATGTTTGTGAGGTGTGGCTAAAGGAGGTGTTAGGGATTGATAAGTCTTAATGCATTATCCCTTACTAATTTTAAGGCGTCAGAGGCTGTGATACCAGCATTTATTAGTTCTTCGTAGGAGGTTTTAACTGCTAGTGGGTTTGAAGGATCTCTACCACAGTCGCTATTAATCATTCCACGTTCTATTAGTTCGGGATTTCTTATCACTAAGTTGATTAGCTGATTAGTACTTAACTTACCTGGCTGTACTGTAAGACCTACTAGCGTTCCTAGATTGATGAAATCATCTATGAGTTCGTATGATGCGTGATCTACTACAACCCTACTTGGTTGTACGCTACTTGACCTTAAAATATCTTGCAACCTCTTAATGATTACCTCCTTACCCCTTCTAGGGGTATGTATGATGGCTGGTTTATCGAATTTGTCTGCGAGTTTAAGCATTTCTAATAACACTTTAACCTCTACCTCAGACCCAACTTCCAAGCCGATCTCACCGACGAGGTCTGCCCTAACCACCCATTCCTCCATAGAACTTAACAGCGAGGTTAATTCAGAGTACGGTATATTACGTGGGTGGATCCCAACACCTAGATATGCTTTAATACCTAGTTCTCCAAACCTCTCAGGCTCTACATCTAGCAACCATCTAAATAGGTCTATCAACGTATTAGGGTGTGAAGGTCTTATCGGAAGGTAAGCAAGGACGTACACAGCGCTATAGCCCTCTTTCTTAAGTAGTTCAAGAGTTGCGTAATTGCTGAGGAAGTGATGTGTATGGGAGTCTACGAACATGCTGACACCGAATTCTAACTACGAATCCTTATAAATAAAGTTGGTCATAATTTATTGACACTAGATGATAGGTGAGTTAAGTATCTTCGTAATTACCTTAGTAGCAGTCATAGTTACAGAGTATGTTAACTATTCAATAATTATTAAGAATACAGTTAAATGCTACAACCTTAACTACCTCTCAAATACCTTAAAGTACGATATTGATGGTATAATTAAGTACGTAGCTGGAGTAGATGTGGAACTTAGGGTGGGTAGGAACTTAAAATACTCATCTATCCACCTACCACTTAAACCGCCAACCATTATAGCTGATATTGACATGCTATTTAATACTCAGCTAAGCAATATAAACATTATTTGTTTAATTCATGAGGCATGCCACATCGCTAATAAATCCTCGCTAAAATTCTTAGCTGCTAAGACTATTATAATCCCTAACTCTGCTACGATATGTTTTAATATTCTTAAAAATGTAGTTCCTCCGACATCAGTGGTATTAATAGCGTTAATACTTCTAACCACCTACGCACTTCTCCACATACTAAACATATGTGATGAGCGTTCAGCAAATTCATGCCTATCTAATTACGTCAAAATAGATCGAGACCATACACTTCACACGCTTAAGGTCTATAAAATTAGTTCTTAGAGTGTCTTACCAACCAAGAACAGATTTTCCCACAATAATCACTCTACATACCCTTCAACCTTAATTGTAGGTGTTAATTCAGCTACTAGGTAATTCCTCTCATAACTTACTCTAAGTGCTTGATTCCTACTTACAGCTGATATAGATTTTAACATATTGATGGGTATTTTAACCTCGTTTAACTTAACATAATCTTTAACTTCGCCCCCCTCTACATATACTGCATACTCAGGAACGATCCTTATGTAGGTGTCTCTCACCTCAGCTACGACCACACCGTCAATAAGGAAGCCCCTCTTAGTTTCAGCTACTATCTCATCCTCCTTCCAATCACCTGACTTCATAGTCAAAGTAGTGTGGTATGGGATCGGAGGATGGTATATACCATAAGCTGAGCCAGCACGACCCTCTAACTTACCTGCCGTAAGCCTCGTATGGTGGTAGTCTACAACCCTACCATTCTCGATCAAGGACCTCTTAATAGTCGATACTCCTTCATCGTCGAAGAACCTTACAGTAGGTGAGGACGGCTCGTAGGGGTTGTCATATATGTGGAGGTCTTCAGGACCTAACTTAAATCCTAAGCTAAGCCTATTTAATGATGTTGCCTCAAGTAAATGTGAGACCTCATGAATTAACGCTGCAGATACCTCCGGCGTGAGTATTAGGGGGTGCCTTCCAACATTTATGGGGTTTAAGGCCTTACACTTACAGCTTGCTAAACTCCTCTTGTAGGCAGTTCTAACCATTTTATCAATCAACGCTACGTCAACGTTACTTGACTTCGGTATTACTGCTTTATAAACTCCTCCATAGCCGATCCTTCCTAACTTACTAACCACACCAACTATGAACTCAACTATTACCTTACTCTCATTAGCTTCCCCAACATCCCTCCTAATACTCTTAACGTAATTTCTGATGTTGATAACTACCTCACATCTAGCAACGTTACCTCCCAACTCACTGCAAACATCAGCTGATACTAACAGCAAGTCAGTAGGTCTGTCTAACATCTCACCTAAACGCACATTACCGACGTAGAGGTCTGCATCAATAAGTTCATCAGCACTACTAACATTAAGTGATGTTGGTGTGAGTTTCATTAAATCCTCAACGCTACAGCCCTGGCATGATGTAATCCTCCAATAGCCCTCCTTAAACTCTCTCTTAGCATTTACATTAATAACAGATCTATTAAATTCGTAATGACCGTCCCTATAAGCTAATTCCAAATTCTCTTCATTATATATAACTACATCGCTATATTCCTTCATAAGTGGCTACGACCTAAAACCGACTTATATACTTTAAATGCTATATAAGCGAAGATGCCGAATACTACTAATATCATTAACGCAAATATTACAGTTATTACTGGAGGCATACCCACAGAAAAGCAGAAGGGTATGAAGAGTATGACAACGCAGGTAAGTCCACTAACATTGGTTACTAAGCCCTCACCTACTTGAATGGTTATAAATGGTGCAGAAATGAAGAGCACCATACCAATAATTATTAATAATATGCCGAGAGCTGTTAAGTTCATCTCACCACCAACAAGTAGTTCATTAGTGTTAGTAGTATGACCAAAGCAGTTAATACTATAGCTAATACTAACATGGTCTTAGTAATACGTTTATTAGAGCCGAAGACTATTGGTATAGGACCCACAATAACTGCTCCCCCAACATCTACCCTCCTCTCAGACTCTAAACGCTCAGTAGCTGACACCCTCCTTACAGCGTCTACGAAGATAAGTAACGCACCTACGAATACTAACATCATGCCTAAAAACATTAGCAAGTAGGTAGTGCCGTACACCCCATCACCTTAATTAAAGTATGCTTTTAAGCTTTTATTTCTTAAGTCTTAAACATTAGGCTAAAGAGCTAAATAAATCCCGTAAAATCTTAATGCCTCACCAATCTCCACTTAACACCCTCATCACTTATTACATGTTCTACCACTCTATCCTCATATAACTTACTGATGATTGAGGATATCGTGGCACAACTAAGATATACGTTGGAAGCACTTACATCAACTTCCAACTTCTTCAACACCCTCACAGCTAATTCCTCAATGCTTCCCCCAACGCTTAATTCATCGTTTAATAACTTCATGATATACTCCAATCTCTGAATATTTAAGCTTACTAATTCTTTAAACTTTAGACTTTTTACGACTGGGCCGTGGCTTAAGACCGCATCGAATCCCTTATCGGAGAGCTTTCCCAAGACTTCATTAAGAACCTTAAGAGATTTAAAAACATCAGCGTGATAAGGTATGCCAACCCTCTTCAGCAGCGCATCGCCGAAGAGTGAATCTCCAACGAATACAACATCATCTACTATGAATCCCGTAAGTCCTGGTGAATGACCGCTTAGATCTAATAGTTCAAGACAGTCCAACCTACTAATAACGCGTAATGAAAACGTACTCACATCCTCACTTGGAACTACTAAGCGTTGTAATCCCATCAGACGTGGGAGGGGGTTAAAACCATATGTAGCATGTTCGCGGACTAATGGACTTATTAGCTGACTATACTCAGATTCGTTGACGTATATCCGCTTACCTCTGAAGTAAGGTAAGACTTCAATATGGTCGTAATGTGTGTGCGATACGAGTATATCATACTCATACATGTTTATCTTACTTAACACATCTGCAAGAATGTTAAATCTATCACTACCCATCCCAGGATCTACTAGCCAATTACTACTATCACACCTTACGATTAAGGTAACCGGGCTTCCAGGAACTACGAGTAAGTTCTTCCTAACGGTACGATACATGACATTACCCACTTAAACAGTATTAAAATCTAAAGGTAATAATTATATTATATTTCTATGTTTGCGTGTAATTTCTTTAGGTCTTCTTCAGTCTTACCTAACCTAACCATCAACTCAGCCACCACCGCATCTAACATGACCATCGTTGTTACCTCAAATAATGTCCCTAAAGGAGCTAATGGTTCGTAAATACCCATCAACTGCCTCAAGTAGTAATCATTTTGCTCACTTATCTTAGTCCTACCAGGAACTTCTACAATCATATCAGCTATCTTAGCGAGAGGTGAGTTGATATACGTTGTTAATGCTATTACCTTAGCCCCTACAGACTTAGCAGCTTCAGCAACAGTTATTACTAACTTAGTCCTACCGGAGCCTGAGATAGCTATCATTAGGTCGTTAGGACGTAGAGAAGGAACTATAGTATCACCTAATACGTAGACGTTAAACCCTAAATGCATTAACCTCATAGCGAAGGCCCTACCTATAAGTCCGGAACGACCTGCACCTACTACAATTACCTTACTACCCCTGCTGTAACTATCAAGAAGTATTTTAATGAATTCCTCGATCTGATATTCCTTTATGACATCTACGGAAGCTACTACGTATGATGCTATACTTAACATAGATTCTTTGAATACCTTGATGATATGTCCCATTAAAACACTTGTTTAGAGAAGCTTTAAATTATTAATGGTTAATACTTAATACTACCGACGTCAGGCATCCCCTGCCTCAAACCCTTGCCAGCATATGGTCTGAGGGCCTCACCACCACCTACTAATAGCTTAACTAAGTTTACGGCGTGCTTTCTAACCCTATCCACAGCTATCTCATATAGTTTGGATTCATCGTCTGCTTCATCCTCATGGACTGTGACATCTATGACGTGTTTATTACTCATCAGCTGAACTAACTGCAAGCCAACGCTCATAGCAACATAACTTAACTTATCTGTTAGTGTCTTACCAACCCATCCTAAAGTTATTACACCATCACAACCTGATTCCTCTATAAGCTTCTTAGCAGCTACTGGTATGTCCTTAATACCTGGGACAGTGTATCGGAGTACTCTAGCGTTGGGTAGTGATTCCTTAATAGTTTTCTCCGCTATGGATCCCATATCAACGCGTGCAAACGTTGTATCAACAACACCTACTTTAATCATATTACATCACTTAAGAACTTACCCTCAGAGTATATTAGGTCTCCATCAGCAAACACTTTACCATGTCTCATATCCTTTATTAGATCCCAATGTATTGCTGACTTATTCGTCCCTCCCGTAGTTGGGTAAGCAGACCCTAAGGCTAGGTGTATGGTACCTCCCATCTTCTCATCTAATAGTATTTGCTTAGTGAATGCATCGATCCCGTAGTTAAGGCCGAAAGCAATCTCGCCAATCCTTCTAGAACCCTCATCAACGCTTAATATCTTCTTAAGGAATTGCTCACCTTTAACCGCAGTTGCATCAACTACTACCCCATGTTTAAACACTAATTTAACCCCCTCTACCTCAACTCCTCTCCATATCGCTGGGTATGTGAAGACTATAAAACCCTCTGCACTATCCTCAATAGGTGCTGTATATACCTCCCCTCCAGGCATGTTCTTCCTACCATCATCATTAATCCACTTCCTACCATCAACTCTTAATGTGAGGTCAACACCATCGCCTAAGAACCTAAGCTCACTAACACCTTCTAATAAGTTAATCACCTTACCCTGACCTTCGGCCTGTTTAACCCAGGCACTAATTACATCCTCTTCATAAAGCTTTAACGCCCTATATATGAAGTCCTCATAAGCAATTAACGACATACCGGCCTCCTGAGCTAACGCCTTAGTAGGATATATAGTTACAGTCCACCTCAAACTCCCTTCAGAATCCCTCCTCAAGAATGTCTCATTTAAAACCCTTAATGCTTGTGACCTCATCCTTATCCTCTCCGAATCCACATTTACTAGATGCTTTGTATGCGTACTAGATATTATTGATATAGTAGCATCTATATTCTCATATACATACCTATCAATCTTTGAGACTCGTTTAAGTAACTCCTCATCGGAATACCTGTAGAAAATCTCATCTAAAACTTCATCAACTAAATTTAAATGCGGATAAGCACTAACCTTAACAAGCTCCACCCACAACTCCCTAACCAACGGCATAGCATCATACGTGGCTGATATCCTAACTTCATCACCGCTTGAAGCCCTAATACAGTAATTTACTAATAACTTCGCAAACTTATTAAGCACGTCGACCACCTCATTAAAATTAAAGCATTATAATTTAAAAATAGCTTTAAAAAATTAGAACTTACTTTACATTAACTCCCTCAGGTACAGGGGTTTGGGTTTCATGTTGGTTGATGTTGTTTATTGTCAACCCTTGGTTTCATCGACCTTGGGGCACCTTTCATCGGTGCCCATGTCATCGGTCTCCACCCGTTCAGGGTGACCCCGACCCACAGCTCTCCTTCATCTAGCTCTGGTTCATTGCTGTGGGGAAACCCCCACATCCTGGTGTACTTGAGGTAGATGTTTATGGATGCGAGCTTCTGCCTACCCATTTCGAGACCACATCTCGGGCACTTGAACACCCTGCCCACTCGGGTCTTCACTACGTACCCGCACCGTGGGCAGGCTCGGGAGGTGTTGTGTGGAGAGACCTTAACCACTAGTGCTTTCTCTGAGAGTTTCCTGTGTATTGTTTCCCAAGGTGTTCTAGCGTTTCTCTTCCTCCTCTCTTTATTAGTTCTCCCCCTGGCAACCATCTCCTCCTTCTCGAGGTTTTCGACGACGTGAATAGTGTTGGAGAGTAAGGTGGTTATCTGATTAACGAGCTTATTTATGAAGTCCATCTCCCTGTTCCTCTCTCGCTTAGCGTACTTCTCGAAGAGCTCCCTCTTACCAATTGATTGAACAGTAGCTTTCTTCTTCTCATAGGTAATCTTCAA
>JAWBQY010000010.1:0-8317 GCA_038844925.1 Sulfolobales archaeon
TAACTTATCAAGAAGAGTTCTCAGAGGAGGTGGAGGCATTACTAAGACAGAAAACGTAGAAAACCACAACCCCGTAAAACCTAAGGTAGTAAGGCGTAAGCAATCAACACCACTAATAAGTAGGGGGAGGCCGAAGCTCAGAACGCATTTATTAACTTCATAATCGATAGACTGCTAGGGGCTTAATGATTAGTTACATGTATGTATGTCCGGTCGGGACCTCACTACTACAGAACTTCATTATGAATAAGAATCCTAAGTATAGTGACCTGCTGAAGAAGTACGGAACCTACAAAGTAGCTGAATGGTATAAATTACCCCTAGACGACCCACTCAACATGGTTCCAGACGGTTACGTATGTAATGTAGTTAAAGGTCATGAAATCTTCAAAGCCATCTACGAATTCCTATTAGATAAGCCTAGAGAAGCATCAGCAGAAATTAACGGTATAATGGCTATTAGAGATTGCTACGGCCACAAACCTACAGATGTTGAAGTCCTACTCTACAATACCAGGACATGTAACTCCAGGTTATGTAGTTACTTAATTAGAGACTACCTTACTAACTTAGGCTATAGGGTAGAGACCATCGAGATAGCGGGGATGAGGTCAGTAGATGACCTAGATGAAGGGTTGGTGGAAGTACTTGATAAGGTAGTAAGGCTCATAGTTAGGAAGAAATCCGAAGGCATTAAAGTATACGTTAACGCGACACCTGGATTTAAACCCGAAGCAGCATTCTTCACGATAGCCTCCATACTTGCAGGAGCTGACGCAATAATATACATACATGATGCCTTCAAACAACCCGTACTACTACCAGTACCACCCATAACTGTAGATACTCAAGTAATTAACATAATAGATAGGGAGTTTGAGATGGTTAAATGCGTAGATAGCTACTACCTACGTAAGTCATTAGGTAGTGAAGAACTTCTAACGAGACTAATTGATATGGGGGTGCTAAAAGCCTCTGAGGGTAAGGTATGCTTAAGGAATTGGGTTAAGATGCTACTAGATATAGTGAGGACATCCCGATAATCCACTATAATTAGGCTTGCCAAACGTAGCGATCCGTACCTCAACCC
The DNA here is from genome assembly GCA_038844925.1 of Sulfolobales archaeon. Lineage (GTDB taxonomy): Archaea > Thermoproteota > Thermoprotei_A > Sulfolobales > NBVN01 > DTCV01. The sequence continues at coordinate 1,091 of JAWBQY010000010.1, forward strand.
TCTCACCACTATGTGAAGTGAGTAGTTCAATCCTGCGGGTGTTTCTCATATACCTTAAACGTATTTTAGAGTTATTGCAAAAGCAATATTAGTAGTGAATCTGTAGGTAGGATTGAAGGGTGTGGAGTGAGTAGGGCTGTTAGCTATGGAGGGTTTTGAAAGACTTCGCGGTAGGATAGGACATATATACCCGATTAGGAGGAGGGTAGGGCATATATACCAGTTGAGGAAGGATAGGTAGATGGCTGTTAGGGTAAGGCTTAGAGTTGTTAGTAAGTCTAATGTTGAGGTAGTGGTTTCAGCATTAGTTAACTCAGGATTTGAAGCTGAGACACCTCAACTCCTAGTGCCGAGGAGTCTAGCATCAACCCTCGGTCTATGGCCCCCACCACCTGAGGCACAACTCGTAGAGGTTGGAACTGCTGGAGGTCCTGTAAGGAATTACCTCATCCCTAGGTCACTTAAAGTCTACGTTGAGACTGAAGATCGGAGGGTAGGACCTATCGAATGTGACGTTATGGTCTCATTACTGGAGTATGAAGTTCTAATTAGTGATAGACTTGGTGGGGAGTTAGGGATAGTGATCCTAGACCTCAGAGGTAAGTGGAGGTTTGCCGATGAAGATAAGGTTAGGTTAACAGAACTACCTCAGTACTGGTTTTAAATACCTATGTGAACCACTCCATTGGTGAAGGCTTATAAGCTAGTTTAGTTATATGAAGCACTTGAAGATAAATTTCCATCCCCTTACGGCCGCTGAGCCGCCATTGGGGTTGGATAATACGTCCATCCCCTAAGGCAAGTCCAGGGTGTAGCAACTGTTTTTGTGTGTTAGGTTTTTGTAGGTCTCTCTAGGATGCTTAGAGCTCTTGACGTGATTAAGTTTAGCAATGTTTATAAACCAATGAGTAATAATTGCTCTTGGTGACCCTGGGTTTCCGAGACCCACGGCAGACCGTGGGGAGGGGGCTCAGGGAAACCGTGATGACCCGCCCCAGGAAAACCTACAAAAACCTAGAGCGGGAAACGGTGTCCGCTAATGTAGCTTCTGACAGGTCCATGAGCAATGAATGTGGAGGGGAAAGATCCATTACTCAGAGCGTTTTTCAGGTATTTATTTAATTATGATTGGAGAAGTTCCTAAGGGTTTAACTGCCGAGCTTAAAGGTAAGTAAAAAAGTAGCTATGCCGCCTAGAATATCTTTATGCCGAAGCCGTAGTAAAGCACCACACCTACGAATATGACCGCACTAAATATAAACATTATTGCTAAGAACGCGTAGTTCCATCTAGGTGCTCTATATTCTCGTGGTAGTAACTTCTCATTGATGTATATTAAGGCTGGTATCGCCCAGAACGCCATGAAGTGCGGTACGTTGGCTGATATGAGTAATACTAGGAATGGTTCCAGACCAGACCATATTATGATTACTGCAAATATTATATAAACGATGAGGAACGTATAGTACAGCCTTCTAATATCGCCCTTAGCCCACTTCCTAACACCCTCATTAGTACTCCATAGTACTTCAATGATATTCCTACTTAAGTTATCACTAAGCATGTACTGGGTGCTGAAGAGTATTAAGAAGCCTATTAACGCTATCAGGTAGAAGCCCCATGGACCGACCTTAGCTGCAAAAGCTTCTGATACGTGGGCAGCAATCCCCCACCCGCCTAGTACTGTCCCCCTAGGCAGTAACGACGTAGCTATGAGTGCTGGTACCGTACCAGCGAAAGTGCAGAAGGTAAAGTACGTTAACCACTGATCAAGTGTTACAATCCTCATCCACTTCCTAAACGTAGTGATGTTTTCGGGGTTTGGCTTAGGGTACTTGCCTATAGGGCTTACGAAGATTTTAACACCACCTATAGCACCTGATATGTAGCCGATCGTAGACCCCATACCATAACCCTTATCCCTATAGTACACTACGTTATACCAGTTATGAGCCATCGCACTACCTACGTAGCCTACGAAGCCACCTAATAATAGTATGTCAACACCTGGTGGTATGTATCCAATGCTAACCAAGCCTACAGCAAACTCACCTAATACATCTAGCCTTATAGTTAGCGGAAGCACTATAAAGAGTAGTGAAACAGTTATGAATACTACTGAAATCTTCATAACCCACTCAATGATTACTGAAATCCTACGCCCAAATAATAGCAGTAGGAGTACTATGAAAAATCCAACCGCCGCAACCGCCCTAACAAATGGGGCATCCCCAGCTCCAGGAACCCTACCCAATATTATTGCAGCTAACCCAGTAGCAGCACCCATAGCCCAACCAGGCCATGCAACCCTAGCCGCATGATTTATAACTACGAACCAACTCCAAAACTTAGGGCCTCCAGGAAGCCTACTAAAGAATACAGCAGGTATCTCACCGAAAGCAACTATAAGCCTGGTCCACATAATCTGGTACACCGTCTGACAAGCAACTAATAACCATATAGCCCACGCCATGCCCCACCCATACCTTACAGTAAATGCGGGAATCATGAGCCACTCACCAGATCCGAAGGCATCCCCAACCGCTATCCACGCCGGACCCATAATTATCATCAACAAAGCCTTAACATCAACCTTAGGTAATTTAAATACCTCCTCAGGTGTAGGTAACTTGTCGACAACCTCTATAGGCCTAGCACCAAGCATAATTCTCTCAGATCCTGAAGACCCCGCCATACCATGACCCTCCTACTCTTAATGGTGAGAGTTAATAAAGTTTTTCATTATAAATATTTACAAATATTGAATAGTCTTATTAGCGATAAAGATTGATGGTAATAAGATATTAGGTTTGGACGGCTGTTTCGTTAGAATTTATTCAGTCAAACACCACTATTTGCCTTCCTAACGTCCTACCCTCCTCAACATTCTTTAAAGCCTCATTCACATCCTCTAATCTGTACCTAGTAGTAACTACTGCACTGTAATTCACCCTACCACTCCTAGCTAACTCTACGACTTCGCGTTGCTCAGCTAAACTCCCCGTATAGCTACCCATAATCACTAACTCGTTACGTATTATTCTAGGCCTAGGTACTGTAATGCCTTCCTCACCCATATGGCCGACTAGTACGTAAACCCCTCTAGTATCTAAGACGTTAATATAGGTAGCTACCACCTTAGGTGATGCGACGAGGTCTACAACTGCCTTAACACCTCTATTCTTAGTAATTCTCATAACTTCATCTACTGGGTTGACCTTAGAAGGATTTACGACGTAGTCCACCTTAGCTAGCTTAGAGGCAAATTCTATAGCCTCATCTCTGGTATCAACGCCCACGAGGTTTGTATATGGTATGAGGGTCCTAACCCACTGAACTGCGTATGATCCTAAACCACCTAAACCTACAACTACGACGTAGTCTTCAGGACCTACATAGCTAGCTAACTTCTTAATGGCTCTATACGTAGTTAGGCCAGCACATGCTAGAGGTGCTAATGCTGGTATATCTGCTAACCCCTCAGCATCGACTAAGAACTTATAATGCCTCACGTAGAGGTATTCTTGAAGACCTCCATCAACATCAAGACCTAAACGTAATCTCCTCCTCGCAAGTTGGGTTAAACCCACTAAGGTGAATTCATCCTCATCCTCATACTGCCATGGGTATATAAGTACCTTCCTACCAATTAAGTGCTTAGGTACTCTATCACCGCAGGCAACAACCACCCCTACAACCTCATGAGATAGTACTATAGGTATCTTCTTAGGAAGCCCAGCAGGTCTGTAATCACCCCTCCACGCGTGAATATCTGAATGACATATACCTGCAGCAATAGTCCTTACTAAAACCGCCTCACCCTCAGGCCTAACTGTTGGAACATCCTCAACAACTAATGGCTTATTGAACTCCCTAAGGAGTGCTGCCCTATGGGTATTTGGAATTGTAAAACCTATGTATGACATCAAACATCAACAACACTAGTAATGAAGATGAATATAAACTTATTTCTTAACAAACAATAATTAAAATATCATAAACTCTTACATATCCTATGAACGCTATTGTTAAAAAGCCGTACAAGGCTAGATGGGTCGGATACCCCAATACGAACTTAGCATTACCTCATGTTTATTGATTTCTCATCCCACTCACCAGTTTCTAAATTAGTCTGCAGCCTATGCTATCCTAGCAGTCCTTAAAAATATCTAATCGTTGAAGCTTGTAGTTTTATCAGAGTTTTATGAGGTGATGAGGATGGCGTATTAGGGTTAACACGTCGTGGGTGGGAAACTGGATGCTTTAGATAACTAAGTTTTCAATATTATTATAATTAAGTTATATAAGGAACTTCTTAAATTACAGTATGGTTGAGACCTTTGGGGATAATAGTTGAAGCTAGAAGTAATAATGTTACGGATGAACTACTCCATATAGCGAAAGTAGAGGGGATAGAGTACGAAGTCCTCAGGAGGAGGGTAAGTTCAGGCAGAGTAATCGTAGTTAGAAATAGTAGAAGACTTAGGGTAAAGCCTGTAGCAATTGGGGAGGGGTTGAGGACTAAGGTAAATGTAAATGTTGGAACGAGTGGTACGGTTGTCGACCTAGACCTCGAGGTTGGGAAGGTGAAGACGGCAGTGAAGTTTGGAACAGAAACTATAATGGACTTAAGTACTGGAGGTAACTTAGATGAGATTAGGGTGAAGTTATTAGAAGCTTCTGAGGGAACCCCCTTCGGTACCGTACCCACCTATCAGGCCTGGATTGAAGGTGTTAAGAAATACGGAGGTACTAACATACCTTCAGACTGGTTTCTAGCAGTTGTGGAGAAACATTTGAAAGATGGGGTTGACTTCATGACAATACATGCTGGAATTACGTTAGACTTAGCTAGAAAGTCTGTGAGGAGTAGTAGGATCGCTCCAATAGTTAGCAGGGGTGGGAGCATGTTAGCTGTGTGGATGTTGGAGAACAATGCTGAAAACCCCTATCTAAAACACTGGGAGTACCTAATAGAGTTGTTTAGAGAGTATGACGCAGTTATAAGCTTAGGCGATGCGTTAAGACCTGGAGCTACTGCCGACGCTCATGACGAATTGCAGATAGGTGAGCTGTTAAACAACTCCAGACTAGCTAGAGATGCTATTAGTAAGGGGGTTCAGGTAATGATTGAGGGGCCGGGCCATATGACCTTAGATAAGGTAGTTGCTGATGTTAGACTGATGAAGTCTCTTAGCGGTGGTGTACCCTACTACGTATTAGGTCCGTTAGTAACTGATATAGCCCTCGGATACGACCACATAGCATCCGCTATAGGGGCTGCTATAGCCGCAGCTGCAGGTGCAGACCTCATATGCTACCTCACACCGTCAGAACATTTAGGATTACCGGGAGTGGAGGAGGTGAAGGAGGGTTTAATAGCAGCTAAAATAGCCGCCCATGCAGGCGATATAGTGAAGTTGGGTAGGAGGGCTGCATACGAAGATGTTGAGATGAGTATTAGGAGGGCTGCTTTAGACTGGGATTATCAGATCTCTAAGGCATACGACCCTGAAAGAGCTACTATGTTGAAGCTTCGGTTCCAACACGATCTAAGCTCATGTACTATGTGCGGTCAATACTGCGTGTTCCTCATACTATCGAAATATCTAGGCGGGAGGAACCTCGTGAAGGACGAACTACTGGAAAGGTATGGAACAGGTACTAATCTGGCGTGGTAGGATGTGCTGTAGTTCCTACCCACGGCTATGGAGTACGTGGGTTAAAACACCAATCCTAGCTAATTCCGACATCCTCATAGCTTCCGCATGCCTACCCATAGTAAATCAAGAACTATTTAAGCAACTTGCAGAAGGGAGAGTAGTTCTACTAGCATGCCCAGAAAGTGAGAGTCCTACATACTACGGCAAGATCGCAAGCATTATTAGGTCGTCAAGACCTAAAACTATCACCATAGTAACTGTAGATGGGAGCCCGCATTGCTTCGCTCTACATGCAAGTACTAATGAAGCAGAGTACATACTAAATGAGAAGATAAGTAAGGAACACTACGTATTAGTAGGTGGGAAGGAGCTTGTTAGAATATCTCCTAACTCAATAAGGGTGGCTAGGTATCTTAGCCTAGTAAGTGAGTTCGTAGAGAAGAACCCGGAAATACTGAAGAAGTTAGAAGCCTTGAGTAAGGAGTATAGGGCAGCATTAGCTCTTAACAGCTAGTTAATACCTACCTACGAGAATAAACTACATTCACTACTAGTCTGAAGGGTCATCTAAATCTACTATACCCTCCACACATTTTGAGGGCTTATACCATCCCTCCAAACCTACAACCTTCGACAACTATGGGAACTCCTCCAACAAACTCTTCAGATCGTTTAAGTATTGTTAACTCCATTGTTTAGGTCTGACGGACCTTATATGAGCTATCAATGCTTCATATCCATTACCTACTGATTCGTAAGTCATTAACTCCTTCTTAATTAGCTCTACCTCCTTCCCTCTCGGAATGTACGGGTAGTTTCTAGGCCTCTCACTCGGTCTCTCATTAGCATATGGTCTATTACATCCAGGGCATCCAGAGGTTATGAAGGGTAGGCCTGTACCCACAACTTCTTCTAACACGCCGTCCGACACTCCGTAATCTACTATCTGCCCAGAACTATTGAATTTCATCCACTCATACCTACTCATATCGGTATTTATTAAGTACCTCGCCAGCTGTACCCTCCTATACTGCCCTATAGAAGGTCTTACCCAATTACTTAGGTACGACCCTTCCTCAGGGTAGAAGGAGAAGAGATGTGTTTCTGCCCCCCTATCGTGAGCCCACTGAATTAGTCTCACAGCCTCCTCCTCAGTCTCACCCAACCCTACAATTAGATGTATTCCAACCCTCCCCCTACCCATCACCTCAACACCTTCCTCAACACCTTCAAGGTACCTCCTCCACGAATGAGTTCCTCCAGCCTCCCTACCCCTAAGAACCTCAAATAAGCGCTCACTAGCACAGTCTATAGCTATTCCGAGACGTTCCGCTCCAACCCTCCTTAACTCCCTCATGTGGTCTTCAGAGAATAACGTTGGGGTAATTAAAGCAGATATGGGTAGGGCAACCCCTTCATAAACCCTCCTAACAACCTCTATCTCTGCCTGAACAGCCCTCGGATTAGTTATAGATGCGACGCAGACCCTATAAGGCCTTAAAGAACAACCACTACTGGTGAACCTCTTAAGTCTCTCAATAATATCATCCAACTTCCTCAAAGG
>JAWBQY010000010.1:8327-54887 GCA_038844925.1 Sulfolobales archaeon
AGTATAGGCAATTACTCTTACATCCATCATTAAAGTGGAGAAGTAGGTTAATACAGAAGGGAAATGCATTCTTGTAGAACCTACCAGGACTATAACCCAAGACAATGTCAGCAGCAGTGCTAACCCTTACATAATCAGGTGATTCATTAATGTGGAAACCCATACACACAACCAATAGTAACTAAAGATCTGATAAATAAATCTTAAGCACATCTGCAACTACTAGTAGTGTTGAAGAAGTCCCATACTACGGGGTTTGGGTTTCATGCTGGTTGATGTAGTTTGCTGCCAACCCCTGACCTCACAGACCTTGAGGCACCCTTCATCGATGCCCACGTCATTGGCCTCCACCCATTCAGGGTAACCCCAACCCACGCCCCCCTCATTTAGCTCACAGCCGTGGGGGAAACCCCCACATCCTGGCTTTAGATACCCACTCAGGTCTTCACCACAAACCAGCATCGTAGGCGAGCTCAACCCACGATAACGCAACCTACATCAAACCCTATAAAACCTTCATGAAACCTAAAACAGCCGCGCAAGGCATCTCCTCCCAAGGGCATTAACATGCTGACTATATCATAGGCTTGTAAAACCATCCTTATAGTTAGAACTCTAAGTTGCTAGAGTTTCAACTGAGTCGCACTTGAAGAGGCTTAATACAATCCAATATTACGTTGCATATGTGTATATGTGAAGGATTTAGGTCTCTAGATAATGGCATAATTACCCTACCGTTAGGTAGTTTAGTTAATGCCGTACATGCTCATATATAGAGGCGCAACATTCGTGAACTACTTTAAATCTAATACCATTACTCACTAAGTAATTTAGGGTGGCGATAGAGGGGAAGGATATGCCGTCAAAACCTAACTTAATAGCAGCTACTTCAACGGTGTCGAATTCCTCACCCCTAGGCCTCATACAACCGAGAGTTAATGGTATGTCATCGAGTTTTCTCCTTGCATATCCTAATAACCTGATAATGTAGTGCGGTGGTGGCGGGTCTGAAGATTCTAAAGGAGTGCCTGGGTATGGTGTGAATATTACGAAGACTGCCGCGTTAGGCGTTAATTCTTTAAGGATATCTACGGCTTCGAACTCCTTACTGGGGGACCCTCTATACAGTCCTACAATAATGTGGGGTACTACGGGTATGTCAAACCTCTTAAGAGTTTTAAGAGTTCTAACATATGCTTCAACATCATCTAAGCCTAAAACCTCCTTAATAGCGCCTTCATGTAGTACGAGATCTACTAGTACTGCATCAATCCCTAACCCCCTAATCAAACTAGCACGGAAGTCATCAACGATACCTACATGCATAAATACCTTTAAACCTAAGCTTTTCAAATACTTAATGGCGTTTAAGTACCCCTCAAATGGGACCCTACCAAACCTATCACACCCACCGCTCAGTAAGACCCCTGAGACTCCCTCACTTCTTAGCCTATCGCCTAAGAGGACTAACCCGTCAGGCGTGGAAACACCTAACATATTATCTAATAACTTACCATAGCAGTGTTTACACATGAGCTCGCACTTCCTACCAGTTAGGCTAATTGATGGGAAGTCCCTACCAACTATGCCTAACTCAGGTACTTCGTAGTGCATGTTTGAAGTCGCAAATACTACTACCATTCAGCAATCCCTACTCAATGTACGTAAAGATTTTAATATGATTTCCTAATAATCCCCTGGGAAACTAATTATGAGTGGCTGGAGGTTCTTATTCCATAAAGCATCGGATGACTTCTTACTAGCTACTGAGGAGGTCCTAACTAAGGGTGTCGGACTTGGTAAGTCACCACCGACGGTGCGTGTGAATATATTCCACCCGCCTTCAGTACTCATAGGATTTAATCAAGACGTGTATGAGGAGGTGAGGGTAGAGGTTGCTAAGGAATTAGGGTTTAGAATTAATAGGAGGCCTAGCGGTGGTGGTGCAATAATAATGAATGAAGACACTCCTGGATGGGAGATATGGATTCCTAAAACGTTCTTAGGAGATCTAGATATAAGCTCAATGTATAAGGAGTTAATCCGCATACCGGTTAAGGCATTCCATAACTTAGGGGTTAGTAAGGCAGCATTCAGACCTAAAAACGATATCGAAGTTAATGGACGTAAGATATCTGGTACGGGTATATATGTAGACTACGATGGAGTGCTCTTCTGCGGTACGGTATTAGTAGATCTGGACGTAGAGTTAATGCTTAAGGTACTTAAACTACCGATAGAGAAGATAAGTGATAAAGCGATTAAAAGCTTTGAGGAGAGGATAACAACCATTAAGCGTGAGTTAGGCTACAAACCAAGTATTAATGAAGTGGTAGATGCCTTTAAGAAAGCAGTTACTGAAGTCTTAAACGTCGACTTAGTTGATGGTGACTTAAACGGGTGGGAGTTAAATGAGTTAGAGGAAGTCATTAAGAAGTACAGAAGTGAGGAGTGGGTATACGGGTTTAGAAGGGGTAGTGGGTACAGTAAGGTCTGCACGTATAAGACTCCTGCAGGACTACTCAGAGTACATGTTAAAGTATTTGAGGGGGTCTTAGAGAGTACTGTAATCACGGGCGACTTCTTCACCTATCCAAACTCACTGATCAATGAAGTTGAAGCAGTACTTAAGTGGACTCACGTAGACGACATCGCTAAGGTATTAGAGGAAATGGCTAGGGAGAAGCCTAACTACATGATACATGGTTTAACTCTTAACGAACTAGCTAACTACATAGCAAGTTGCTGTAGGAGTTAGTTGATGTCGTTATGGATGAATTAATGAAGTATTTATTCGTACTCATTACCTCACTAACCCCGGGGATTGAGGTTAGGGGGTCAATACCCCTTACTTTCATACTTTTTAACGACGGACCCGGCAGACTTTACAGTACATGCCTAGCTATAGCTGGAAACTTATTAATAGCACCTATCATGCTAGCACTTCTAAGTACTGTGGATAGGGTTATTAGGAACTCACGTAACTTTCCGCGAAAGATCCGCAACCTATACGTTAAGGTGTTAGAATACGTTAGTACTAAGAGCTCTAAGGTGAGGAAGTATAGCTTCATCGGACTCCTAACATTCACAGCAGTACCCCTCCCAGGAACCGGTGCGTGGACAGCATCACTGATAGCATTCATCATAAATATGGATAGGGTTAAAGCGATTATAGCCATAGAGGTAGGTGTTTTAATAGCATCGCTATTAGTTCTAGCTACAACTTACCTAGGTCTGGAGATAGTTAAAGCCGTCTTCCTCCTAAGCTAGCATTCATAACTCCTTAGTAAGCCTCTCTAATAACTCACGTACTGGTATGTTTAACTCCTTAGCTACTATCTTTAAATCTTCGAATTCTGGCTTAACTCTAATGATGTTGCCCTTCTCATCCTTACAAACCTTAATCCTCACAACATACTCCCTACCTAAATCAATCCTTAACTCCTTAAACTCCCGAATAGGTACTACATACCTACCTACCTTCGAGACCCTCACGCCTAAGGTCCCCAACTCCCTCAACATACTTACCAATAGGTCTTGAACGCGTTCAACATTACTTATAACCTTAACTACGTAGCCAGGCCTACCCTTCTTAGTAGTCGTTGGAATTACGGATACGTCTAGAGCTCCTAAGGATGTAAGCCTCTCTACGGTGTAACCTAAAATCTCACCAGTAACGTCATCAACATTACTCTCAAGTACGTAAACCTCCTCATACTTAAAAACATCTAACCCGGTATCCGCACTTCCTAAGACAGCTCTAACGACGTTTGCTATCCCGCTAAACTCCTTACTGCCAGAGCCGTAACCAACCCTAACAACCCTCATCAACGGCAAGTACTTAATAGGTTTGAAGAACTCTGCAAGTAGTGCAGCACCTGTTGGCGTGGTTAACTCCTCATCTATGGGTCCCCCGACGACGTAGTAGTTCTTAGACCTCAGTAACTCTAATGTAAGGTAAGCCGGGCTTGGAATCATTCCGTGAGCAGATTTGAGTAAACCCCCACCTACAGCTACTGGGAGGGAATACCTTAAAGCATCAGACAACTTCAACTCATCCATCAACATGATGAAGGCTAATACGTCGAAGATAGTGTCAACAGAGCCGACTTCATGGAGGTAGACCTCAGAGGGTGTTGAACCATGTAGTAATGCCTCAAGATCTAATATACGTCTTAACACGTTCTCAGCACCCTCCTTCAAAACCCCCTCAACACCTAGGTCGTTGGCCACGGCTTCAAACCACTTAAGTAGTTCCCCACCAGTCGTATGTCCTTCAACCTCGTCTAAGAGCGTCCTAACCCTCTTAGCTCTAACACCGCCGGTCACGCAGTCCTCAACAAATACTTCAAACCTCTTTACAGGGGGTAACTTACGGATAGCTTCTGAAACCTCATCTAATAGCTTAATACTACCGCCTAAATCTATTAACGAAGCTACTAACATATCGCCGGAAACTCCAGCTACTGTAGGATCTAAAACTAGTACGTTATCCACATCTCTCCCTCAAAATACTAATCCGCCTACATATAAGTGCTGTCAGAAGTGCTGCACCAACACCATTATCTATGTTAACTACGGCAATACCTAGAGAACATGACTGAAGCATTGACATAAGCGCAGAAATGCCCGACCCACCGAAACCGTATGCATGGGATGTGGGGACGGCGACTACCGGTATATCCAGCATTGATGAGATTACTGAAGGTAGCGCTCCCTCCCTACCCGCTACTACTACAGCAACATCGGCGTCAAACTCCTTAACCTCCCTAACAGCTTTAACAACTCTTTGAAGTCCTGCAACACCTACGTCGTATACTGTTCTAACATCACAGCCTAACTCCCTAAGAATTACTACTACTTCCTCAGCTATTGGTATATCTGCAGTTCCTGCCGTAATTACTGAAACCCTACATAATAACTTCTCATCACGAAAGTCCTTAGCCTTCACGACTAATAACCTACAACTCCTGTAAGCGTTAACCAAGTAATCACGGCTTAACTCATCCCTCAAAACATCTAAATGGTCGGGTAATACCCTAGAAATTAAAACCCTACCAACCTTAGGCGTTAATTCCCTAGCAATCCGTAGTAACGTATTTAAATCCTTACCCTCACCGTAAATAACCTCTGGAATACCCCTACGTAACTCCCTCCCACGATCGAAGACTACCTTACCACCTAACTCGTCAATAGCTAATAGCTTAATCATCCTCTCAGCTTCATCAACGCTTAACTCCCCACTTACCAATCGTTTAAGCACACTCCTTATATCAACCAACGCTACCCCCAACCATATTCACTCCCCCTTTAAATCCGTTATCTTTAAATACTGATTTAAGTTAATAGCTAGACCTACATGAAAATTTTACGGGACTCCTCAATGAGGTTTGAACTAATACCTATAGGAGTTGTACACGTTCCATACGATGATGATGTAGTTAGGGAGTCGCTTAAAGGTGTGGATGGAGTTATAGAGGTATTTCAAGAATTTGCTGAAGGTCTCGTAGGGATTGACGGATTCTCACACATAATCGTCATATCATACCTCCATAAGGTTTCAGAAGATCGGAGGAGGACACTCATAGTAAAGCCTAAGAGATTTTTAAAACTTGGCTTAAGGCCTGAAGACCTCCCCGAAGTAGGTGTCTTCTGTACGGACTCACCGCATAGGCCTAACCCAATAGGCGTGACTATAGTAAGACTTGTAAGACGTGAGGGGAGGTTCTTATACGTCGACGGGTTAGACCTATTTAACAATACCCCAATCATAGACTTAAAACCCTACACCCCTCATAGAGTCGTAATAGGATTTAAGCTACCTACATGGCTTTCAAAACTTCTTGATATGGTTGAGGGGGTCTCAGCTATTAATGATGGGAAGTGAGTATTCAGGAACGTGTTTGACGTACTATTAACGCTTTCCTTAGAAGATTAAGTGTTAAAAATTTCGTGTTTACTGGTTAGGGTTAGGAAGGCCTTAACTTATAACCTGCTAACCTACTTATTAGGACTGATGATGCGTTATCTCCTGATACGTTGATTGCAGTCCTCATAGCATCAGTTATAGGGTCTACTACGAGCATTATTCCTATACCTTCGAGGGGTAGTCCGAGAACTGAGAGCACATATGCTAGCATTATCGTACCTCCGCCGGGGATTGCCGCGGTAGCTACCGAACCTATAGTAGCGGCTACGATTAGTAGTGATATGTGGAACGGTGTTAGAGGTATTCCGAAGAGTTGGGCTATGAACATCGCGCTAAGTGCTTGGTAGAGTGCTGTCCCATCCATATTTACAGTAGCTCCTAGCGGGAGTGTTATACCGTAAACTTCTTCTGGGACGCCCATCTTCTTCGAGGCCTCCATATTATATGGTAGTGTCACAGCGGAAGACCTAGTCGTAAATGCTATTAGGAATGGAGTTGACTGAGCTTTAAAGTATTTAAGCGGGTTCAACCCACCAAGCATTACTAGGATTGAGTACACAACTACTAGGTGGAATATTGAGAAGGAGTACTGCGCTACTACGAATTGGGCGTAAGCACCTAACATCCCCGGACCGTATCTAATCATAAGCCATGCAGCGTAGCAGAATACAGCTACTGGTGCGTAGTACATGACAACCCTCACGAACGATATCGTAGTCTTCGATGCTAGGGACAGGTAATACGATACCTTCCTACCCTCCTCCCCTAGTAGAGTGGTTGCAACACCTAAGATTATCGCAAATATTATCATAGTCATAGAGCCACCAACAGCTAATAAGCTGTTAAAATCTGTCTGGAAGAATGAGAGTAGTACGTCAATACCTGATGGCGGTGAAGGAGGCTTGTAGTCCTTCGGTACTTCCAACCTAACTAAACTACCAGGCATGAAGACCTGCCCAGCCAGAATACCCCATAAAGCAGCTAATGCTGAAGTACCTAGATAGACCAATAAGATTAATACTAATAACACACCCAACTTCCTACCACTAGCAATGGAGGAAGTAGCTGCAGCAATAGTGAAGAATATTAGGAGGGGTATAATAATCCTAATCAACCTAACGAAGATATCACCAAAAGCCTTAAACCAATCAGCAAATAACGCCCTAGTAGGTCCTGGCGCGAAGCTAATAACGTAACCTACAATAATACCTAACACGAATCCAACAGCTATTGACAATAGTAATATCTTAGCTCCCTTCACACCTGACTTAGAACTCTCCGAACCACTCACTAGAGCACACCTATAAATGTTAAACTCACCAATATAAAAATTTTAAAGAAACCACTACTTCAAGCTTAATACTATACACGTTGTAATTAGAACGTAATACTATTAGTTCGAAGTACTCTTTAATGGTGGTGAAACTGCTTAAATAATTTCACTTACCTACGCTAAGACTTCATTAATGCTTAAAAGCTTAATACCTATATTTGGATGGGGTATCCATATATGAAGCTAACCTACGTAGCAAGCCTAATACTAATTTTACTGTTAGGTGTGGCGATAGGTTATTACGTAGCAGTAATTGCAGTACCACCACATACTGAGGTCTTAGAGAGGGTGGTAGTAGTTGACTCTCTAGGTAGGTATGTTAGGATAGGTAATGTTAGTAGGGTTGTGTCTTTAGGGCCTAGTATAAGTGAGATTGTATTTGCTTTAGGTCTTGAAGACTACTTAGTAGGTGTTGATGACTTCAGTAACTATCCAGGTAAGCTCTTAGACCTTATCAACAGTAGCAGAGTTAAATACGTTGGTAGTTGGTGGTCGCCTGATATTGAGAGGGTAGTAGCTTTAAGACCCTCATTAGTACTTGCTGATGGAGGTGTTTACAGGCAGGTAATGCTGAGGAGTAAGTTTGAGGAGTTAGGTATTAGCGTACTATATCTTAGGGGGTCTTCCTGTAGGGATGTGTATGATGTGGTAAGCGATATAAAGCTTGTTGGCATGGTCTTCAACGTAAGTGGTAGGGCTGAGGAATTATCATCCTACATAATAGGTAGTGTTAATAACATTAGTAAGAAGGTATTATCTGTAAACGTTAGTAAGCCTAAGGTCCTAGTCCTACTTGGACCTCCATCCCTAGGTCTATACACTGCTGGGGGGAACACATTCGTGGGATACGTCATTGAGGTCTCAGGAGGTATTAACATAGCTAGGGGGTTATCAGGCTGGCCTCAACTAAGCTATGAGGCAATACTAAGTGAGGACCCAGATGTAATATTAATTACGTCTATGGGGGACGTCAACCTTAGTAGTATGCGGGAGGAACTCCTAGGAACTCCTTTAAGTATGACTAAAGCGTTTAGGGAGGGTAGGGTCTACTTACTAACCGGTGAGGCTAATGATATGCTGGTCAGACCCGGCCCTAGGATACACCTCATAGTTGATATTATGTCCAAACTCTTATATCCAGAAGTCTTCGGAGTTGTTGGTAGGTCCGACGTATATAAGGTGTTAGGTTAAAATGGCTTTAGAGATACGCAGACATCTTATGAGGAGGTACGTGCTCTCAATAACGTCTCTAACCGTACTTCTAATCGTAGTGTTTTTTCTATCCATATCTGTTGGTGTGGTAGGGCTAGGGTTGAAGGAAGTTGTAGGTTACTTTCTAGGAGCTACGTATGACCCCCTCCTAAAAAGTATTTTAGAGTTGAGGATTACTAGGACCTTAGCTTCAGCTCTGACAGGAGCTTCATTAGCTGTTGCTGGGGTCTTAATTCAGGGAGTTACTAGAAACCCGTTAGCAGAGCCCTACATATTGGGGATTTCGTCAACGGCGTTATCAGTTACGTCTCTAGTATTGATGGTAAAGCCTTCATTAATTAATTCGAGGACTGAGATAATGCTATACTCATTTCTCGGAGCCCTCCTAGGATTTACCTTTACTTTAATGTTAAGTAGGTTGGGGAGTAGTGGTCTATCCTTAGTACTGGCTGGAGTGGCAGTAACTTCAATATCTTCTGGGATCTCACACATACTACTCTACTTACTTCAATCAGTACTTAGGATGCCCTACGTATACTTACTCATGGGTTCTGTTTCACCAGTTCTTAAATCCGACCTACCGATACTGACTTCCACCTCAGTATTATGCATCCTAGCATCCCTACTAATTGCTAAGCCCTTAAACGCGTATGTCTACGGCGATGAGTACAGTAAGCAGTTAGGTTTTAACCCTAGGCTAACCCTACTTACAGCTGCTACAATTGCTAGCATACTAACCGGTATAACCGTAGGGGTCGTAGGTATTGTAGGGTTTGTCGGCCTAGCATCACCCCACATCTGCAGGTACTTAATCGGAAGCGACCATAGGTTTTCACTACCTACATCGGCCCTAGTAGGAGCTACCTTAGTAGTATTCTCAGACATCGTGGTTAGGACCGTCTCAGTAGTTGTGAGAGGGTTAGGTGAGCTACCATTAGGGGTTATAACAGCTGTGATAGGAGCTCCATTCCTAGCATACCTAGTCCTCAGGAGGGTGAGGGAGTGAGACTAGCTATTAAGAATTTAATCGTCGAGTACAACTCCACTAGAGCACTTAACGAAGTTACTTTCGACGTCTTAAGTGGTGAGCTAACCTTTATCTTAGGTCCTAACGGTGCTGGGAAGACCACACTACTTAAAGCTATCTCACGATTAGTTAACATTGCAGGAGGTTCCGTATACATAGACGGTAAGGACTTAAAGAACTACAGCTCTAAGGAGTTAGGTAGGACGTTAGCATATGCAGGACCTCAGGTACGTAGGGAGCTACCCTCAACGGTCTTCGAATTCCTACTAATCGGTAGATACCCACATCAAAACTACTTACAGTACGTTGAAACAGTTAAAGACGTTGAGGTCGTGGAGAGAGTGGCTGCAGAACTAAACATACGGGAACTACTTAACAGGAAGTTAAGCGAGTTAAGCAGTGGTGAGCTACAGCGAGTCTTAATCGCAAGGGCATTAGTGCAGGAACCCGCAATACTACTCCTAGATGAGCCGGCAGCCTTCCTAGACATAAGATATAAGATTGAAGTACTCAACATCATTAAAGACCTCACAAGAAAGAAAAAACTAATCACCATCATAGCTAATAACGACCTACACCTAACATCACTATACGCAGATAAGGTTATAGTACTAAATAGCGGGCACGTAATCGCGGTCGGCGGACCTGAAGTATTAACTAAAGAACTAATAGAAGAAGTTTTTAAAGTCAGGGTCGAAATCCTCAACTACCACAATAGAAACCTAATACTCCCCATAACCTCCTCCCACTAAACCCACCTTAACAAGTTACCCCATGTAGAAAATAATGTTCCATATGTAGGGGACTGGGTTAGTAATTAGGAAGTCCTTAGGAGTTAAGGTGATGTGGTTAGTAAGACCTTAAGAAGAGAGTCTGCAAACATGGTTGGAAAATAAGGTAGAACTTAACGGTGTTTTAAATTATTGAAATTTAGGTGGCTTTAGGGTATGAGCCTAAGATCTTAATGTAGGGTGCTTTCCTGCTTAACGATTTAAGGGCTTCTGAGCAATTAGCGTCTAATCTATGTCCTTCGAAGTCTATGAAGAATATGTACTCCCAGGTTCTCTCTTTATTAGGTCTTGACTCAATCTTAGTTAGGTTGATCTTCCTGATCGCGAATTCCTCTAGTGCTGAGTAGAGGGAGCCCGGTACGTGGGGGAGTCCTAAGATTATTGAGGTCTTATCCCTACCTGTTGGCTCATGATCTTTTAGTGATATTATCAGGAATCTGGTGAAGTTATTAGGGTTGTCTTCTATCCCCCTAGCCAGTACCTCCATACCGTATATCTCAGCAGCCCTTAAGCTTCCAATAGCTGCTGAATTACGTAGCTGTTGCTCTTTAATCATCTTAACTGCTGAGGAAGTACTGTGATAAGGTATTAACTCTACATCCAAACTACTTAAGAACTTACTACACTGTGCGAGGGCCTGAGGGTGGGAGTACACGTACTTAATACTCCTTAGTTCAACCCCTGGAAGTGCTATAAGGCAGTGCGAGATCTTTAACTGCATCTCACCGTAGATCATGACGTCAAACTCTCTCAATAAGTCGTAGACCTCACCCACACTACCCTCTAAGGAGTTCTCAACAGGGATAACACCGAACTCACTAACACCCCCTACAACGTTCTCAAAGACGTTTCTAAACCTCCTACACGGAATTAAGACAGCGTTACTGAAGGACTTAAGAGCGACCTCCTCGCTATAGCTCCCCTCATCACCATAGTACGATACCTTAACGCCATACATTCAGCAGACCTGAAATATATTTAGACTTAAGCAGTTTAACCCTTTATAAGAGCTATCGTACAAATTTTTACCTAGCTGCGATTACCACTTATGAATGAATTTTAAGAGATGGTTAAGTAAAGTTTAAATTTAGTAATTCCCCTCTTAATAAGGTGTAAATTATGTACCAATGGTAGGTAAAAAATTAGTAGTAGACCTTACTAAATGTGTGGGATGTAGATATTGCGAATTGTGGTGTTCTTTTAAGCATTACGGTGTCTTCAGCTCATCTCTATCCAGGATATCATTAATTAAGGATGACGTACTAGGCTTAGACTACCCAACAGTCTGCACGTTCTGCAACCCAGCGCCATGCGTGGCTTCATGTCCAACAGGAGCTTTAAGTAGGCTGGATAACAATGTTATATACGTAGATAGCGGGAGATGTACGAGTTGCTCAAAATGTGTTAACTCATGTCCCTATGGTGCGTTAAAGTTAGACCCAAATACGTTAAAGCCTATAGCATGCGACTTATGTGGTGGTGACCCTATATGCGTCGTTAAATGCCCTACAGGTGCTTTGAGGATCTACCCAACAAGCGTTATTAAGTATGGGTTAGAAGAATTAAGCAGGCTTCTTGGTAAGTCCTTTGAGGTAGCTCTACAGGCTCATAAAGAGCTGATGAGGTTATGGGGTGTTCGTATTGAGTAGGCTTTACGGATATGCCGGTAAGGTATTGAGGATTAACTTAAATAACTACGAAGTGAGGGTTGAGGAAACACCTAAGGAATTAGTTAGGGGGTACTTAGGGGGTAGGGGTTTTAACGTCCGTAGACTGTATGACGAGGTAGGCCCTGAGGTAAACCCGTTAAGCCCTGAGAACAAGTTAATGATAGCTACGGGACCTCTAGCAGGTCTGGCATTCCCTATCGGTGCGAGACTTAACGTAACAGCTAAATCACCTCAGACAGGTCTTCTCGGAGATTCGAATGTAGGAGGTCACTTCCCAGCGGAGATGAAGTTTGCAGGATTCGATCAAATAATCATTGAGGGTAGGTCTGAGAAACCTGTCTATCTATACATACATGATGGTACGGTAGAATTCAGAGATGCTAGTGGTTTAAGAGGTCTTAGGGTGTCAGAAGCCTACTGTAAGATTCGGAAGGAGTTAAGAGATGTGAGAGCTCAAATAGCTTTAGTTGGACCTGCGGCGGAGAATTTAGTTAAGTTTTCAGGGATATTCTTCAATGTTTGCAGACCGGCAGCTAGAACTGGGTTAGGCTTAGTACTTGCGTCGAAGAATGTTAAAGCACTAGCAGTTAGGGGGGATGGGTACTTAGAAGTAGCAAATCCTAAGAAGTTTGAAGAAATTGTCAGCATGCTTGAGGAATCAATCTACAGTCATCAGCAGTACTGGCCTAGGAGGGTGATGGGCACTTCGAGAATATTATTAGCTGCAAACATGTTAGGATTCCTTCCAACAAAACACTTCCAGGAGGGTACAGCGGACTACTCCTACAGAGTCAGCGGTGAGAGACTAGCACTAGAGTACAACGTCAAGAATAGGGGTTGCTTCTCATGTATACTACCATGCAGTAGGTTTTACGTAGTGAAGTACGGACCATATGCAGGTTACTTTGGTGAGGGTCCAGAATATGAAGCACTTGCTGGTATGACCGTCAGGATAGGTAATAAGGACTTAAACGCCGCTCTAAGATTAATAAGCCTAATTAATGACTTAGGCATGGACGTCATATCCGTCAGTGAGGTCATCTCATGGAGTATGGAGTTAATCGAGAAAGGATTTCTGAGCAAGGAGGAAGTAGGTTTAAACCTTGAGTGGGGTGATGTAGACTCAGTATCACAGCTCGTAGAGATGATAGCCCGTAGGGAGGGATTCGGAGACGTACTTGCTGACGGCGTCGCTAAGGCTGCTGAAAAGCTTGGAAGGGGTTATGAACTAGCATTCCATGTAAAGGGCTTAGAGATGATTCAAGCAGACCCCCGCGGGCTGAAGGGGTATGGATTAGGATTCGCAGTATCGAGTAGGGGGGCAGACCACCTACGTTCGGAGCCGTTCATAGAGTTAGCAGACGATCCAGACCTAGGTGTCAAACTCTTCGGAGAGCCTGAAACAACTTTAAGATTAGGGGTTAGAGGTAAGGGAAGGCTCGTAGCATACTATGAGAACTGGTGTGCTGTGGTAGACTCTATCGAAGTATGTAAGAACATAGCTGAAAACATGGAGATCCTACAGCCTAGGCAGATAGCAGAGGTGTTAAATGCCGTCGTAGGTATGGAGGTTTCAGAAGCTGAAGTCCTAGCAGTAGGGGAACGTATAGTTAACTTAGAGAGGGCCTACCTAGTTAGGGAGGGCGTTAGGAGGAAGGACGACACACTTCCGAAGAGGTTCCTAGCAGAGCCAATGAGTAATGGGCCGTCGAAAGGGCATACCATAGAATTAGATAGAATGTTGGATGAGTACTACGAGGTGCGTGGCTGGGACCCCACAGATGGTGTACCAACTGCGGGGAAACTCCTAGGATTAGGGCTTAACGACGTGGTTGAAGATCTTAGAAATAGGGGTATTAGACTATCGGAGGTAGCTACACTAGCAACCGAGGGGTCTGTTGGGTCAGGAGTGAATGCCTTACCAAACCACCAACGTGTTAGGAGCTTTAAGTTATTTGGTGGTGGGTGATGGCTGATAATTCAGTAAGTAGGGAACTCTGGAGTAGTAAATTAGGCATGATCCTAGCATTAATAGGCGTTGCCGTAGGATTAGGTAACGTTTGGAGATTCCCCTACATGCTTGGAAAGTTTGGTGGTGCTGCCTTCCTTCTAATATATATCGCACTTGTTCTAGCTGTTGGGGTTCCAGCTTTATGGGCTGAACTATCTTTAGCAAGGTATGTTAAGTCAGGACCATTTAAAGCATATGTTAATCTAGGAGTACGATGTGGGAAATCTATAGGTATCTTCCTACTGCTAGTTGCTGTTGCAGCGGTTTCCTACTACTTAGTAGTTATTGGTTGGGTCTTATGGTACTTCATAGCCTCAGCTTCAGGTATGTATTTAGGCGTAAGTGCTGTATCATTCTTCGAGTCGACTTTAAGTAGTTTCTGGATCCAGGCTTTAATGGACTCGTTAGTTATAGGACTTTGCGTAATTATATGCTTGGGTGGTGTTAGGAAGGGCATTGAAAGAGCTAGTAAATACTTAATGCCAGTAGTATATGTGGTGTTGCTGATGATATTGGTTAAAGCAGTAACTCTACCGAACGCTATTGAGGGACTTTACTTCTACTTAAGGCCTGAGTGGTCCCTACTTACGCCAATTACTTTACTAGCGGCTGCAGGTCAGGTATTCTTCAGCCTAGGCTTAGGGGCTACATGGATATTTATCTACGGGTCATATATAGGTGATGATAGAAGCACTATCGAGGCTGGTAGTTGGACAGCATTCGGAGATACGTTAGCATCATTTATTGCTGGGTTAGCTATATTGCCAACGGTCTACGCCTTCGGGATTGACCCCAGCAGCGGTCCACCACTCCTATTCATAACACTTCCAGAAATCTTCAAAGTACTACCGATGGGTATGTTACTAGCCTCGCTAATGTTCTTAGGGCTACTATTTGCAGCAACTCTCTCAGCAGTTCCGGCATTTGAGATATTCGCTGATGCGTTACAGGAATTCGGATGGTCTAGAAAGAAATCGGTAATTACTCTAGCCATCATCGAGCTAGTACTTGGCATACCATCAATGTTAAGTGTTAACATCATACTATACAATGACCTGATATGGTCGTCAGCACTTCAAATAGGGTCATTAATAGCTATTGCTGTCTTTACTCACATCTTAGGTAAGAACAAGGCCTTACTGGAATTAAGTAAATCATCTAAAATAGGGAAGTACTTCATGTCTAGCTATGTTGGTAACTTCATATATTACTGGATTAAGTACTTCGTGCCAAGCATAATAATACTTATATTGATTTATGGGTGGTATTCATGGCTTATATCGTAGGTGGTAAGACCTATGAAGAAGTTATTTGTTAGGGTTAAGGAAGTAAAAGGTAGATGTAACATCCATGTTGTAGGGGATTACTTCGAAGTTATTGGGAGTATGCTGAGACTACCGCCTGGTAAGCATGTCTGCTTCTACTCCCTCTCAAGCATAATCCCATTACTACCCGCTAAGCAGAGGAGAATTGATGAACCTGGTGACTGGTTACCGAGGGTTAAAGAAGTTGAGTGTCCTGACCCTGAAGGAAGGGTGATATGGGAGATAATCGAATATGAGTAAACCCGCCATACACCCTAAATTGATCTTAACCACCCTACTCAATCTTCCTTAACGTTTTAATACCAAATAACAGTACGACTACTAATACTATTAAAATTAAAGCTATAGTAGATGTTATGAGGTCTGATGTAACGTTAGTTTGATGTGCTAATGTTTTCGAAACTACTTCAGTAACTACTTGAGTATTAGTTACTGTTACGGTCTTAGTTACTACAACCTCACAATACTGGGGTGGGATAGCAGTTTGTTGAGGTAGAACTCTACCAACGTATCTCAGACTTAAATATGTTGAAAGTAACATTGACAGCCTAGCCAGCATATATGCTTGATATCCGGGGTCTGTAGCGTATGCCTTAGCTAACTCCATATAAGCTACAGCATCAAGAGGTGTCGTAGTATTTAACATGCTTAACGTCACTAAGATCGTTTTGTTTAGAGCCTCAGCTAATGTAGTGTAGTTGTTTGTGAACATGGAAGTTAGTGTTAGGTACATATACCCCAAGGAGCTCAGACCTACTGCAAATTTATCTAAGTCATTACTTAAGGACTGCATAAGCGAGTACCTCGTGTAAGCATCATTAAATGCATTAGACTGAATTGCTGTAGATCCTGAAAATGCGAGTATGTAGGTATAGATGTTCTGGATTAATGACTCAATATTGACAACCATATCATTTAAATCTTTAGTAGAGACTGACTCACCGACTAATACGTATTTCAACATATTAAACCACAGTCTAGCGGTAAATAGTCTAGCATCAGCCAACCCTAAATAGTACGTAGATGTGGGTAGGTCTTGAGAGTTTAAACTATTATTTAAGTATATTAATGCGTCATAAGCCCTCTCTAAAACATTTGCTAACACGCTAATCACTCCTAAGTCTACGTAGTCTCTGACCAGGCTACGGGCCTCACTAATAATACTGCCTACTGATGCGTTCACCCTTGCAGACTCAGTAATTAGGTACTTATCATTTAATAATGCCTTAAGTAAGTGGTAACGCCATTTAGCGTAGATAAGTGCTTGGAAATATGCTGAAGATGCTGCGTAAAGCATCTTCTGAGATTCTAAGGTACTAGCTCTTAATAAGGTGTTATTTATGTAGGACTCGATATTATTAAGTAAGTTCCTAATATTTACGGCGCTAACACCGCTTAAAGTTCTAAGCACCTCATTCTTAACCGTGCTTCCCTCATTAATGCACTTTAAGACCTCACTACTAATAACACCGACCCACTCAGCGAAGATGGGGTTAGCCATGGATTCTAACCTGCTAATCACTTCGAGGCCCTCATCACTCCTCGGAGCTCTAAAGAAACCATTGCTAAGTATTTCCAGGGCATCGTATATGTTAGCCACGGGTACTACTTCAATACCTAATTTCCTACCATACTCAACTAAGTCTACAATCACTTGCTGCGTTCTATAGATGATTATGCCGCCCCTCCTCTCCTCAACTACTACGTAATCAACGTCATATACCTGACCGTAGGGCACTAAAAACTTCTTAGCTCCTACTCTTGCAGCAGCCTCAAGCTTTGCTTTAAGACCTCCTACAGGTCCTATACTCCCATCAGGCATGATCATCCCAGTCATAATTACCTCACTACTTATGGGTATTCCCAGTAGGGAGGCTGCAAATGCTGCTGAGGTTACCGCACTAGCGCTAGGGCCGCCTACTATAGGGGATTCAGACCTTATTGATACGTAGTAATCACAGCTCGTGAAGTCAACACCAGCTACCCTACTAGCTACTAGTGCGGCAATCCTCGTAGATGCTTGAAGGTCTATCTGAGTTAGTGGTAAGGTCTCAACAAATACGTGTCCAGAACCAGGACATATTACACGGGTGTGAAGCCCTGCAGTAACACCTACGTAAGTACCGTTAGGTAGGCTACTAACCGCAACTATAGTCACCTTACTACTCCTATCGAGTACGTAAGCACTAACCACATATGCTTGAATGATATTCAACGCCAGGAACGTAATGATTAAGTAAACAGCTAGCCCACGCATGTAAGCACCAATAAGATAGTATCTTAAGTTTTAAAATATATGTTTAAGGTCGTTTAACCAGTTTTAACCTTCACTAAAGCGTTAAGAATTAACCTACCAGCCCTCTCAACATAGCTACGGAGTTCTTCCGCTGTAGCAAACCCTAAATGCTCAACTAAGGAATCACTCACCAACAGCAGCGCCCCGGACTTCACACCCCTCATAGAGCTTAAAGCGAAGATCGTAGCACACTCCATCTCTACAGCTATTATACCCCTACTAGTCCACTTCCTCACAAACTCTGGGTCCTCAGCATAGAAGGCATCACTACTAACCACAGGTCCTACAACGAATTTAACGCCTGACCTAACGACCTCATTAACTAGGCTGTTGAGGACTTCGTAATTCGGTGCGGTCGCCATACAGATATTCTCCTTTAAGTACTGGTAGAGGAGACCTCCCTGATTGTATGCAGCACCGGTCGGTATGACTATATCACCGATGCCTAACCCCTTAACCATCGCACCGCAGGTTCCAAATCTAACAATGACCTTAGCACCCAACATCACGAGTTCCTCAACAACTATAGCTGATGAGGGACCCCCAATCCCGTGCGTTGCTACAGTAACTGGAACACCTTCATAACTACCAGTATATACTAAGAGGCCTCTATTACTATTAACTAGTTTAGGCTTTTCAAGCAGTGAGGCTAACTGTTCAATACGTGCTGGATCCCCACCAACTACAACCCTCTCAGCTACTTCCCCCTTCTTAGCTCTTATTATAACTGGGTTCGTCATGGTTAAGAACCCTTAAAACTAATTACTACCTAGGTATTTTAACTTAACTAAGCAGAAATAACCAAATTATCACACCCTAGGACTAACTCCTTAAATCCTCCGAAGATATCAGTGGTAATTAAATTTTACAAGTTTATGTTAAATTTAAAATATTTAAACCCCTACCTCTATACCTCTATGATATACATGTCGCTAGTACGATATCTGATCAGGAGGGGGTATCAATCAATCCCAACTTTCATCGGTGCATTATTATTTATGTTTATATTAGTCCGCGTACTGCCAGGAGACCCGGCTAGGTTGATAGCAGGGCCTGAAGCACTTGAGGAAGACGTACAGAGGATTAGAGAGCAATTAGGTCTTGATAAGCCGCTTTACGCACAGTTTGTAGATTATGTGATGACATTGCTTAGAGGGGACTTAGGTACGTCAATCAAGTTTAGAACACCTGTAATTAATGAAATACTGCATAGGCTACCATACACTATAGCATTAGCATTAGTAGCTGAGGCCATAGCTGTTGCTATAGCACTACCTTTAGGGATAATGTCTGCGTTAAGACCTAACTCTAAGTTAACATATGTAACGTCTGTTATCTCATTAATAGGTGCTTCAGCACCGATATTCTGGATAGCGTTAATGTTTATATATGTCTTCTCAGTAAGTCTCAAAATACTCCCATCAAGTGGTGCTGACAGTCCGAGACATATAATACTCCCAGCTACGACGCTATCCCTACTCCTCATGGGTAATTTAACTAGGATTACGAGGTCATCAGTTATTGAAGCGTTAAACAGTAATCACGTATTGACTGCTATGGCTAAAGGACTTAGAGATAGGGTCATACTGATTAGGCATATCCTTAAGAATGCTATGATACCGATAGTCACTATAATGGGCCTTCAGGTAGGTAGTCTTCTAGGTGGTGCGATCATTACTGAGACCGTATATGCGTGGCCTGGTATAGGGTCATTACTCATAGACTCCATATTCTTCAGAGATTATACCTTAATTCAAGGTATAATACTCTTCATAGTATTAACCTTCATAGTTATAAACATAGTAGTTGATGTTATCTACGCCCTCATAGACCCGAGGATAAGGGACGTCCTATGGAGAGTGAGTTAGTACTTAAGAAGATAGAGGAGGTTAGGAGGAAACGCCTTAAGGAAATGTGGGAGGTTTTCAAGTCGAATAAGAGTGCATACTACTCACTATACGTAGTAATAGCAATCGCATCACTAATACTAATAGGTTTTATTTACACGCCATACGACCCCTACGACTTCGATTTAAGTAGGGTCAGGCAACCACCATCTATTAACCACCCATTAGGAACTGACGAATTAGGTAGGGACATACTGAGTAGGTTGATGGTAGGGGGTAGATATACTATCGGCATCTCAGTAATATCCGTCTTACTTGGAACGTTACTAGGAAGTATTCTCGGACTTATCTCAGGTTACTTCGGAGGGCGTTTAGACGCCATAATACAGAGGTTTGTTGACGTTACCTTAGCCTTCCCAACAACGTTGCTGGCCATAGCCCTCATGGTGTCGTTAGGACCTGGAATGCTAAGCCTCATAGCGGCAATATCCATAAGTACTTTCCCGGTATATGCTAGACTAGTTAGGGGTGCTGTCCTACAACTAATTAATGAGGACTACATTACGGCGGTGAAATTACTGGGGAGGAGTTCCTGGTACATAATGTTTAGACATGTACTACCTAACATTCTCTCAGTAATAGTCGTACAGTCTACATACTACCTCGGATTTTCAATACTACTAGCATCATCTTTAGGGTTCTTAGGTCTCGGTATCCCACCGCCAACACCTGAATGGGGTGCAATGATAAGTGGTGGTAGGGTCTACCTCTTCAGCTCTCCGCATATCGTAGTATTCCCCGGACTCTTCATAATGGTAACAGCGCTGGCGTTTAACTTAATAGGTGATGGCTTAAGAGATGCCTTAGACCCTAGGTCTAGGATGTTTATTAGGAGGTTCTAATATGGAGAAAGTCATCCAGATAGTCGACCTAAGAGTGTATTACGACCTCCCCCAAGGTACTGTTAGGGCAGTTGATGGGGTAGACTTAGACGTAGTTAGAGGTGAAATCCTAGGCGTTGCTGGGGAAAGCGGCTCCGGTAAGTCAACACTAGCCCTAGCTATAGCCGGCTTGTTAAGACCTCCAGCTAAGGTCGTCTCAGGTAAGATACTCTTCAACGGGGTTGACATACTCAAACTAAGTAATGATGAGCTAAGAAGGATCAGGGGTAGTAAGATAGGCATGATCTTCCAAGACCCTAACACGTACCTCAACCCAATATACACTGTAGGATTTCAAGTAGGTGAGGTCTTCGAAGCCCATAAGGGAGGTCCGCTAAGTAAGTATTTAGATGAGGTCATAAAACTCTTCAGAGCTGTTAAGATAGCAGATCCTGAAAGGAGGGTTAACGCATACCCACATCAAATGAGTGGTGGTATGAAGCAAAGGGTATTAATATCTATGGCAATAGCTGGAGAGCCGGAACTCGTAATCGCTGATGAGCCAACTTCAGCCCTCGACGTTACAGTTCAAGCCGAGATCGTTGAACTCCTCAACGAAATTAGGGAGAAGATGAAGACCTCAATAATATTCATAACTCATGACCTAGCATTACTAGTAGAAATAGCAAACAGAGTAGCTATAATGTATGCCGGTAAACTTGTCGAAGTTGGTAGGACTGATGAAATGGTTAAAGACCCCCTACACCCCTACACTAAGGCGTTGCTCTCATCCTTAAGGTATGAGAGAAAGAAGAGATTAACATCCATTAAGGGTTCAATACCAAGTCTAATAAACCCGCCGAGTGGTTGTAGGTTCCACACTAGATGCCCCTACGCATTGCCGAAATGCTCTGAATTCGAACCCAAGCTAGTAGATATAGGTGGTAGGAAGGTCTCATGCTTCTTAGTAGGTGATGTAGGTGGAGGCAGTAATTAAGGCAGTTAATGTTAGGAAGTACTTCCCAGTATCTACGGGTATATTCACAGCAAAGAAGTACGTCAGAGCTGTAGACGGTGTTGACTTAGAGCTCTTTAGCGGTGAGGTACTAGCATTAGTAGGGGAGAGTGGTTCAGGTAAGTCCACCCTCGGTAGGATCTTAGTAGGACTGCAAAAACCTGATGCCGGTGAAGTACTTTATAGGGGTCGCAACATATACGAATTAAATAACTCATCGTCTAAGAACATAAGGCATAAGATACAGGCAGTTTTCCAAAACCCAGACAGTAGTTTAAACCCTAGGATGCAGATATTCGACATATTAGAAGAGGCAATTCTAACTAAGAAACCCGGGCTAAGTAAGGCGGAGGTGCTGGAAGAGGTCATCAAGTTATTAAGAGTTGTAGGACTTTCCGACGACCACATCTTCAAATACCCGCACGAACTTTCCGGGGGTGAGAGGCAGAGAATAGCTATAGCGCGGGCTCTTTCAGTAGAGCCTGAAGTCCTAATAGCTGATGAAATAGTATCAGCCTTAGACGTATCAGTTAGGGCTCAAGTAATGAACGTATTGATGGACATTATAGAGAAGTTTAAGCTAAGCGTTGTGTTCATAACCCACGACATGGGACTAGTGTGGAGCATTTCAGATAGGGTAGCCGTGATGTACCTAGGCAGATTAGTTGAGGTAGGTTCTACTGAAGAACTATTTAAAAACCCACTACACCCCTACACTAAGATGTTATTAGTCTCATCACCTACAGCCTCGTCAACTATGGCGTATAAGGACTTAAGATTTAAAGCGAGAGGTGAGCCTCCAAGCCCTATAGACCCTCCCAAAGGATGTAAATTCATTACTAGGTGCCCCATAGCCGATCAGCAGTGCAGTCAGGTAGACCCCCAACTTAATGTAGTATTTAGAGACCATAAAGTAGCCTGCATAAAGGTAAATACTTAAGCTAATTAAAATTTAACATAACTACTTAATTCTCCGATTATATTGCTTTCTAAGAATTATAATGCATAAAATTTAATTAAAGGTTAAAAACCTCCAGTTTTAAATGTACGGGGTATCGTATATGAGGTTAAAATTAAATAAAGGAGTAACTACTAAGACAGTTGCAATATTAATAGCAGTGATTGTGGTAATAGCAGTTATTGCTGGGTCAACCCTACTTAGAGGTCCTTCAGCACCAACTACAACAACCACGCCATCACCGAGTCCTACTACCACACCGGTAACGGCGACATCCCCAACCCAACCAATCACTACTAAGGATACGGTTAAGGTCGCTATAGGTATTGACCTAGATACCATAGACCCTCATGACATTACGACAACTACGGTCTTCAACATACTTAGACATTGCTATGAAACTTTAGTCTGGTTTGACGAGAAAGGTAACTTAATACCTTGGCTAGCTGAAAGATGGGAGGTATCTCCAGACGGTAAGGTTTACACCTTCTACATAAGAAAGGGTGTGAAATTCCATGATGGGACACCGTTAAATGCTACGGTAGTTAAGGCTAACTTCGATAGGTGGATGGACCCAACCGTTAAAGTATCTCAGAGAGGTCAGTTAGGACCCCTATCTAAGGTTGAAGTTGTAGATGAGTATACCGTAAGGGTTTACTTGAAGGAGCCTTTCGCAGTATTCTTAAAGTCCTTAAGTACCTACCTCTTCATAACGAGTCTTGATAACATACAGAAATTCGGCAATAAGACTATTACGGAGGTTGTGGGTACCGGTCCGTATAAATTCGTGTTATGGGAGAAGGGTAAGAGAGTAGTCTTAGAAAGGAATGATGATTACTGGGGTGATAAGTCCATATTAAAGAGGATTGAGTGGATCATAATACCTGAGGCGTCAACACGGCTGGCCGCACTGCTTGCAGGCGATGTAGACTTCGCCTTTAACTTACCGCCAACAGACCTTGAGAGGGTTAAAGGAGATCAGAGATTCACAGCTGTATTACCAGTTAGTAATAGGATAATATTCGTTGCTATGATCCCCAGAGGACCTCTCGCAGATCCTAAAGTCAGGCAGGCAATAAACTACGCCGTAGATGTTGATGCGATAATTGCAAACATCCTATACGGATTAGGGATTAGAACTAACGCACCACTACCGCCGCACTTCTTCGGATACCATGAAATGCCTCCATATAACTATGACCCCGAGAAAGCTAAGAAGATGTTAGCTGAGGCTGGCTATCCAAACGGCGTTAAAGTAACGAGGATGCACCCGACCGGTAGGTACCTACAGGATAAGCAGGTAGCTGAGGCTATCCAAGCATACCTATCTAAGGTGGGCATCACCGTCGAGTTAAGGACTATGGATTGGCCTAGCTTCGTAGCAGAGCTGAGGAAACCGCTTAGTGATAAGACGTTTGATATGGTACTACTTGGCTGGGGTCCTGGAGTTGCAGACGCACACTTCGCACTCTACGGACAGTTCCACTCATCTCAAGCACCTCCCAGAGGTTTAGCAGCAGCACACTACAATAATTCAGAAGTCGATAAGTTCTTAGAATTAGGTATGAGCGAGATAAACGAGTCGAAGAGATCTGAGTACTATAAGAAGGCTATAGAGATTATATGGAATGATGCTCCGTGGATATTCCTATACACTCAGAAGTGGTTCTACGCATCATCTGCACGGCTACAGAACTTCATGGTAAACATTGACGGTGAGCAAATATTCTTCCATAAGGCATACTTCAAGTAAAATTAAACTATCCGAACTACACTTAACACATATTTTTAAATTTCCTCATAAGGTGTAGGAAATGCCTGCAGACAATTTAAATAAGTTAATCAAATTGTTAGAATTTAAAGGTTTGAACTCAGTACTCATATGCGGTCAACCCAACATCACCTACTTTTTAGGCTTGCCTAAGCCTTCAGGTTGCCTACTAATCGTAGAGATTGGAGGGAACGCCGAACTACTTACCCCACTACTCGATTATGATAGGGTATTAAAATACGTAGGCAGTCGTACTGTTGAGGTAAAGCCCTATACACCGTATGGTATTGGATCATTATATGAAGTTGTTTCAGACCCCCTAACATACGTGAGGGATAAACTATCTACTTCTCCTAGAGTTGGCGTGGACTTAAATTATATTAATTACATGACGTATAGACTTGTTTCAGCCTTAGGTGAGAGAGTGGTTAACATTAGTGATGACCTACTAAGTATTAGAGCTGTTAAGGAGGATGTGGAGGTGGGTTTTATTTCAAGGGCATTGAAGGTAACTGAGGATGCCCTACTTAAAGTTTTAGATGATTTAAGCGTGGGGAGTACTGAATTAGAAGTAGTTGGACTTTTAGAGAAGTATCTAAGGGACTTAGGTGCTGAGGGTGTGGCCTTCGATACTATAGTGGCTTCCGGCTTTAATTCTGCGTATCCCCACGCAATACCAAGTAGTAGGAAGATAGTGGCTGGCGAGCCCATAGTCATAGATGTGGGGGCAGTATTCCACACCTACGCCTCAGACCTTACGAGAACTGTATGTGTGGGGAGCATGCCTAGTGAGGTCTCTAAGATACTTGAAGCTGTTGATGAAGCATTATCAGTTGCTGAAGACTTCGTAGGACCATACGTTAGAGCTTCAGAAGTTGATTGTAGGGTTAGGAAGGTATTAAGTAAGTACGGGCTTGATAAGTACTTCATACATTCTACGGGGCATGGTGTAGGGGTGGAGGTTCATGAAGCACCGAGAATAGCTCAGGGAGTTGAAGAGGAGTTAAAACCCGGTATGGTGATCACATTAGAGCCCGGAACTTACATAAGAGATCATTATGGGGTTCGATTAGAGGATATGGTACTAATAACTAAGTCTGGGAGGAAGGTTCTGAATACGTTAAGCCATAAGTTGTAGAATGGTTGGTAGTTAAACGTCGACGTGCTCACTAAAACTATTTAAGATTATGGGCATGTTCATGAAGGCTACATGCACTCGTCCATTATAGAACCGCGTCTTAACGCCTCTCTCATTTAACACTCTATCCACTTCGGAAGCATCTAGTCTTGCCGGATCATGCACCTGCGATGCTATGACGAAATTGCAGGAGTATCCGAAGGATGGTATCCACGTAGAGTACTCCCGCAAGATCTTGAAGACCCTCTTCAAATTACATATGGTGTTACGGTAAGTGTTGGGGAAGAAGAAGGAGTTACCCACCTGCGATACAACTACGCCATCGCTGTGAAGTCTTCGTGCGAGTTTAGAGTAGAACTCCTCGGAGTATAACGCTCTGGCAATTTCAGGTCCGTGGGGGTCTGTAAGGTCTAATATGACGACGTCGAATACTTCGTCGGACTCCTCAATGTATTTGAATCCGTCCATAATTACCACCCTACTCCTAGGGTCGTTGAAGGAATCCATATGCATTTCAGCTAGGTATTCCCTAACTAATTTAACTAGTTCGCCATCTATATCAACCATGACAGCATTAGTAACTGTTGGATGTTTAAGCACTTCGCGTAGGACGGCGCCCTCACCACCTCCAATTATAAGTACTTTCTTAGGGTTTGGATGTGTTATTAAGGCAGGATGTACTAATGACTCATGATATATGAATTCATCAGCTAGCGTTGACTGAATTAAACCATCTAATATTAAAGCTTTACCAAACTCCTCTAACTCAACTATCTGAACGAATTGGTACTTCGTTTTAGTACTAACTAAAACTTTCTTCAAGCTGGCTGTGAGCGAGACCGTCCTAGAGACTGGCTCAACGACGAAGATGTTGGAGAACGTGGTAAACACCATCTAACACCACTTATTTAGGACTTTTAAGTTTAAAACACATCACTACTCTCTGGGGTAGTATTTAAATACTTTCCCCTGGGTTGAAATATAAATCTCTACTAAGTCCTTGATAAGACTCCCCATTATCTTAGGTATGAGTACTCTCTCCAACTGGAACAGACCTGCAGAATCATCCATATATACTGAGACCTTAATAGGTCTCTCACCTGAGTCTATCTCAACCCTCTTAATACTTAGAGCCGATACAGCATGCATGTCAACTTTCCCCAACTTATATGGAATTCTAGCCCTACCCTCAGACATATCCAAACCGTCGGCCAGCTTCGTAATACTACATTCAACTGTCAAGCACTCAGCTTCGTAACCGCTCGCATATATCGAGTGTAGCACTTCCTGCCTTATGCTTATTAACCTCCTATCATATATGTCTAAAGCCTTCCTCAAAACCCTGTCAACGATATCCTTAGCTATCAATGCACCAACATACTCGTGATTACTTCTATGTACAGCATTGCCTATATCGTGGAGGTAGGCAGATAAGAATATGATTACCCTAACCTCATCTAAACTCTTAGTAATACCGTCCCTCAACGTTGTTAGCTCTACATTCCTCTTAAGCAGTAGTTCAAGTAGTTCTAATGAAGTACCTGCAACTATCTTAGCATGAACTACACCGTGGTCATTATATTTCAACCTAGTTACAGCCATTACGTTACTCATCTTAAGTAACTCATCAACCTCATCATCACTTTCTAATAACCTACTAATCCTTTGAATCACACCAAACGCCGTATGCTTAAGATATAACTGCGGACCTACTAACACCATATACTGAACCGAGATTAAATAACAGGTTGAGAGTTAAATACGTTCAGCCGATGGAGATCTCATCAACCATCAGATGCGTGGGTTACATCACCTACAGATAATGCCCTACTCACATCTTTATAATATCAACATTATCTAATGTTAATCTAACCTCATAACCTTTCCGATAGTAAGTAACCTCTACAGGTAAGCCGTAGACCACCTCATTACATACAGTAATCACCGCATCATCAGCTTCAATTCTGTGTATATGAACCTCAACGTCACCGAGCACACGTATGTTCTTCCTACTAAGACCTAAATCTGATAGAGTGATGTTCTGATAGAGTGATGCCAACGTCTCCTTATCGACTAAGAAGTCACTTAAGTTCCTAATTAATGGATTAATACCCAACCTACTTAGTAGGTAGTTAGTGAGGTAATGCGTAGTATCATATCTAACCAAGTAATATCTGACCGTAACGTTCTTACCTTCATCCCCATTAGACGGGACCTCCATACTCGTAGGTTGCACTATAAAGACAAGCTTATCATAAATTCCTAAAACCTTTCCCCCCACATCCAAATCACCGGTAACTATGTATACGAGAACGGCGCTAATGTTATCAACGGTGGCTAAATCCTTCAATATATCATAAGGCTTTAAAGTCTGAGTCGGGGTTGTACTCCCCTGATATATCCTAGTGAACCCATACGTCGAGACCGCCATCACTGCAATGATTACGACAACAATCAATAATTTCTTACTTATTGGTAAGGTCTTCCTAGCCCTCCTTACCTTAACAACTTTCCCTGTGACTTTCTTCTTACTCATTAAATACTCTCCAAACTAGAAGTTGAGTAGGACTATTTAAACATCGAAGTACTTAAAAACATAATAGAGTATTACCTTTAATGTTAATCCACGTTGTGTTCAAAGGGTTACGAATTTTTAAGAGCTGTACTACTTCAGTATTAGGAGGGCTAGTGATTGAGTGAGAGGAGAGTAGTAGATATTAAGGTACTCTGGACGAATCTATATAGGTCTGTGAGGACCTTCCTACTCACGTTTGTTAAGCCTATTGAGAGCTCTATATCCTATAGAGTTGTAGAGGCGTTCATTAGGAGGAAGGAGTTAATTGATGAGCTATCTGATGATAAGTACCACCTATTGTTGAAAGTTAACCTTAGAAACTGCTCATTAAATGCTAATGAACTCTCATACTCTTTAATACCTTTAACGCTTACATACGTTCCTAAGGTAGTATCCGAGAAAGGTGAATACACCCTCGGTATATTCCTATTTGAAGGTTTTAGTAAACCTAAACTGATAGCTTCAGCTATAACTGTTAATAAGGAGAGGGATCTAAAGGGAGGTGTAAAGTACTTAAGGCCTGTGCTAATATCTTTAACACCAGACCTCTCTGACCCAGCTATTAAGAGATACTCTAACAGAATTTCTAGACTACTCTTAGATGAGGTCTTAATGTACTTCAATAAATATGCGCCTAAGTACTTCGAAGCCCTCAGCTCCTTAGAACTCATGAAGCCCCTTGTAGTCATGACACTAAGGAGTGGTTTTGAAGCTATAGATGAAATTAAGGCCGTAGTATCAGATGGCAGTGAGTACAGGGAGATAAGAATACCTATAAAGATCCCCTCATGGAGTTTTAATGACCTACCACCTAAAGTTGTAGAGGATGTTAAAACCATCATAGTTAACCCAATAGTTAAGGGTTATAATTTCGCACCTAAGGGAGCGTTCATCACAGGCCCTCCAGGAGTTGGTAAGTCAGTTATGGCTGAGTCTCTAGCGTCGTCCTTAAACCTTAAGATAGTTGAGTTAAGACCAAGCCTTTACAGGTCTATGTGGTACGGCGCAACCGAGAAGATGTTAAACGCAATATTCCATCAAATAATTAAGAGGAGGTCTGATGTCGCCTTAATCATAGATGATGCTGAATTCGTCAGCAGTAGGAAGTATACAATACATGAAGCACATGTAAGTGAGATATCAACCATGCTCTACCACCTGCAGAGACCTGACAGACCTTTTACGATCTTAACGGCTAATAACCCAGAACTAATAGATCCAGCCCTACTGAGGCCTGGTAGAATTGACGTATCAATAGTTTTAGGATTTCCCGATAAGGTCATGAGGCGTAAGATACTGGAGAGGAATATAGGTAAGTATAAGATCAAGGTTGATGATACATTAATAGATCAAATGGTAAGCATTACTAAGTGGTTTTCAGCCGCTGAGGTTGACGCATTTGTAAGACTTGCGGCCAGTAGGGGTGATGGTAGGATAACAGCCGAGGATGTAGAGTGGGCTAGAAAGAAGATCTCCGTAAATTACAGTGAGCGGAAGTCGATGCAGGAATTTCTAAGGTGGTGGGTATCTAAGACTCAGGGGATGGTGATAACTTACCTACCCTCGGAGAACGAAATCGAGTAATACTTAACTAGCCGTTAATACCGCAGTTAATTCCCTCGAAACTACCTTAGCACAGTATTTAAGTGCTGGTTTCTTAATACCTAATGCTAATAACAACCTATAGAGGAGGGGGGTCCTAAACGGAGCTCCTGCAGCTTTTGGGTGACCACCGCCTCCAAGCCTTACAGCCAATTCTCTAACATTAAAATCGTTACTCCTAATACTGATACTGCCCTCCCTATAAACTACAACTATGTCAGCATTAACCCTACTCATCAGGAAGTGAGCTATGTACGATGTGGAGCTCTCCTCCCACTCCTTCATAACTAATGCTACCTTAACTCCCCCTACATTAAATATTAATGACTTCTTAATTACTGAGTTAAACACCCTTAAGTCTCTGTCCATAACATCCTCAGCACACCTGAGGACCTCATCACTTAAGGAGCCATCAAAAGCGCTTAAACTACTGATTAAGTACCTCCTCCACTTATTACCAGACCTACACACTACGTACCTGCTAAGGAAGTTGCCTAAGTAGTCGTTAAATACCCATAGATCGTTCGAACACGTAGCACTAACTAGTTTTAAGGAGTTCTCATCGAGAAGTTTTAAAGCATTTGCAACAACCCCAGCACTACAGGTACTTACATCTACGTAGAGATTAACACCTAGCTCAAGTAGTTGGTCTATCCAAGCACTCTGCCATACATGGTGGTCAAACCAATAAATACTAGCTCCCTCACCCCTCAACCTTCTAACCTCAGATAGTATTGAATCGTATGTAGTGTGGTTAATACCTAAATCACATAAATACACCTCATCACACTTCAACCTCTTTAAAATTAAGTGCAGACTATGAGGCTGAGTAAGGACGGTCTTAACATCGCCTACCCCTCTATTACTTAAATACTTTATAATCAACGCTGCAGACGCTACACCGTCAAGGTCTGTATGAGTTACTACGCATACCTCACTACTCAAACATCACACCTGATTAGCTCATAAAGCTTTCTTAAATTTTTTACTGACATGCTTTTACACATTTTCATGTTTAATTAGATTTTTATTAGTGCTAATCATTTATTAATTGAATATACAAAGGTGTGTAAAATGAGACCACAATTAATTCTGGCTTTAATCGTAGTGGCGGTAGTGGTAGGAGGCGTCGGATATGCTGTAGGTTCCGCAACAGCCCCAGCTAAGACAGTTACAACTACGATCACGACAACTACTACAGCTACTGCACCACCAGTAACCAAGACAGTTACAACAACCACTACGATTACTGCACCTCCTGTAACAGTTACAGTCACAAAAGCACCGGAGAAGTTAAAGATAGCGTTTGTGTATGTAGGACCTATAGGTGATTACGGCTGGTCACATGCCCATGATGTTGGTAGGAGGTATATTGAGACTGTATTTAAGGATAAGGTAGAGACCTACTACGTGGAATCAGTTGAGGAGCCTAAGGTATACGACGTCTTAAAGAAGTTAGTCGGTGAGGGGTATAAGGTAATATTCACAACTAGTTTTGGGTTCATGGATGGGACCCTACAGGCTGCTAAGGAGTTCCCCAACGTCATCTTCTTCCACTGCTCAGGATATAAGAGATGGTATAATATGGGGACATACTTCGCAGACCTCTACCAGTTATACTATCTTAACGGGTTGATGGCTGGTGCTCTAACGAAGTCCGGTAAGGTTGGATATGTAGCAGCTCACCCAATTCCAGAAGTTGTTAGGCATATAAATGCGTTTGCTTTGGGGGTTAAGGAAGTCAATCCAAACGCTAAGGTATATGTTGTCTGGATTCATGCATGGTACGATCCCCCGA
The DNA here is from genome assembly GCA_038844925.1 of Sulfolobales archaeon. Taxonomy (GTDB): domain Archaea; phylum Thermoproteota; class Thermoprotei_A; order Sulfolobales; family NBVN01; genus DTCV01. The sequence goes on from JAWBQY010000010.1 coordinate 39,507, forward strand.
AGGCTAGAGCAGCTGCAGAATCACTAATAGCGCAGGGTGTTGACGTCCTAGCATTTACTGAGGACTCCCCCGCAGTTATAGAGGTTGCTCAGGAATACTACAACCGCGGCACTCCTGTCTACGCATTCGCACACTACAGTCCCATGCTAAAATTCGGGCCTGATGTGGTCGTTAGCGGTCAGTTAGTACGTTGGGAGGCTATATACGAGGACATAGTTGCTAAGATACTGGCAGGTGTTTACAATACTACTAACTTAATGGACGTAGATTACTGGTGGTTATTAAGTCAGAAAGCAGTCGTGTTGGGAGCGGATTTTGGAGTCCCTATAAACCCGAAGTTCGTAAACACTTTAAAAAATGTTAAGATTACAGAGAAGATAAGCGGCGAAGTAATGAGCGTCTATGACTTAGTCATGCTGAGGTTAAGTCAGATGAGCGAGCCTAGACCTGCTTTCGACCCGTTCTGCGCGGTTAAGGAGCCTATATTAACTCAAGATGGTAAAGTACTAGTAAGACCTGGGGAGTGCTTAGGGCATGAAGCACTTTGGAGTATTATGTCATTCGTTGATAATGTCGTTGGCACTATACCAGCGGGTAGTGGTTAATAGGTGCTTAAATTGGGATTAAATCAAATGAATTTTTTACCAGGTAAATCATATAGTGAGCGTGAGTGCATACTCTCCGTTAGAGGTATTAGTAAATTTTTCGGCAGTATAACAGCCTTGAAAGGGGTTGACCTAGATGTTAGGAGGGAGGAAATACATGTACTATTAGGTGAGAATGGAGCTGGTAAGACTACATTAGTAAACATACTTTATGGTATTTACAGACCTGATTCCGGGGTAATTAAGGTCTTCGGGAGAGATGTTAAGATAGGCTCGCCTAAAGACGCTATTTCATACGGAATAGTATTAGTTCAACAACATCCTATGCTAATAGATAAGATGACCGTAGCTGAAAACCTCTCCATAGGTTTTAGGAAGTTAGGCTATTTAAAATCACCAAAATCTATTAAAAACTTGGTTGACGAGTACAGCAGTAAGTACGGCATTACAGTAGATGCTGACGCCTTAGTAAGCGATCTATCGTTCAGTGAGAAGCAGGAAGTAGAACTTATTAGGGCCTTAATGCTTGACGCTAAACTACTAATACTTGATGAACCTACAACCATGCTGACCACCTATGAGAGGAAGAAACTCTTCTCAATTCTAAGGAAGTTGATTGAGGAGGGGAGGTCTGTCCTCCTAATCACCCATAAGGTGATTGAAGCCTTAGAAATAAGTGATTGGATAACTGTGCTGAGGAGGGGGGAGGTCATAGCCTCCAGACCTAGAAATGCGTACATGGTTGATGAACTGGTAAAACTCGTTGTAGGTGAGTCGGAGAATGTGGGACAGTTACGTCATAGTGAGTTAAACACGGCTAGTAATATCCGCCAACGTCCTGAAGTATTAAGTATTAAGGAATTAGTCGTAGCTAATGATGTTGGCGGCATCGCCGTTAGAGGTATTTCCTTAAACGTTAATCCGGGGGAGGTAGTAGGTATTGCTGGAGTTTCTGGCAATGGTCAGAAGGAACTATCTGAAGCTCTGGCTGGTTTGAGGAGGGTGAGGAGTGGTAAGATATTCATATGCGGGTTGGACCTAACTAATAAGGGTCCTGGGGAGAGGGTTAAAGCCGGTCTTGCATACATACCTGAAGAGAGGTTGAAGTACGGGATTGTAGGAGAGATGAGTGTTGCTGAGAACTTCATACTTAAGAGTTATAATTCCTTCAGTAAGTATGGCTTCATTGTAATGAATAAAGTCTTAAGAGATGTTGAGGAGGCTATACAGACCTTTAACATAGTTACTAGAGGGCCTTTAGAGAAGGTTAAGGCGTTATCTGGGGGGAATATTCAGAAGTTAATAGTTGCTAGAGAGTTAAGGTCTAATCCTAAAGTAGTAGTAGCGCATAATCCAACCTTAGGTCTTGACTTAAGGTCGGCAGCACTAGTACGTGAGTTGATACTGAAGGTAAAACTTAACAACTCGGGGGTACTACTCATATCTGAGGACTTAGACGAAGTCATCGGGCTTTCAGATAGGGTGGCCGTAATGTACAGGGGGTCTATAGTCTACGAAGCTGATAAGACTACGATCTCACGTAATACCTTAGAGAGGGCTATGTTGGGGCTCGTAGATGTTTGAGTTGAAGGTCTTAAGAAGGTATGAAGTATCTTCCAAACGCAAATTAGCAATATATGCTACCTCATTCATTGTGGGCATACTAACGTTTACGTTGCTAGAGGTTTTATACGGTGCTAACCCATACGACGTAATAAGTAAATTATTCATTAAACCCCTAACCTCCTACAGTGACTTCCAGGTCACAGTAAGGTATGCAGTTCCTATAGGTATAATATCCCTAGGGCTTGCGTTAACGTATAAGTCAGGTATTTACTCCATAGGGGCTGAGGGTCAGATGGCTATGGGTGCGATATTTGCTGCTTGGGTAGCGTACTCGTTAAGCTATTTAGAAAGTCCTACCTCAATAATTACCGCGTTACTTGCAGGTTCTTTAGGAGGTCTTCTATGGGGTTTGATTCCAGGCATGCTTAAAGGTTTTTTCAACGTTAATGAAGTCCTAACCACGCTGATGTTTAATTTTATAGCCTACTCACTAACTGACTACCTGATCTACGGACCCTGGCGGAGTCCTAGAGCATACGGCTTTCCTCTAACAGAACCAATACCTAAGTCATTTACTATACAGTCATATGATGGTATACCATTAACCAATACTGTAATACTGATCTTCTTGATAGTTGCAATGCAGGTCATTATCAAGAAAAGCGTTATCGGATATCAGATCCGGGCATATGGGGCAAACCCAGTAGCTGCTCACGCATCAGGAATAAGCCTTCTGAAAATTGCTGTAATATGTTTAACTATAAGTGGGGCATTAGCCGGCCTAGCTGGCTCACTACAGCTACTGTCAATACATGGTAGGTTAGGACCTAAATCATGGAGCGTTACTGAGGGGTTAGGCTACACCGCCATAGTATCGGCATGGCTCGCAAGACTGGAGCCGTGGGCTATACTGCCATCAGCACTGCTACTCGGAGCCTTAGTGAATGGAGGTCTGACTATTAAAGCAGTTTTAGGCCAGCCTGAGGGTATTGTAAACATTATGAACGGTATTATACTCCTATCAATTATTGCTGCAGAGTTCTTCATAAACTACAAGCTAATCGTTAGGGTGGGTAGGTAACAATGATCGATGCAGCGTTGTTAGGAAATTTCATATTCCTAACATTAAAGAACGCTGTGCCCTTAATCCTAGCGTCTACTGGAGAGGTCATAGCCGAGAGATCAGGTGTTATTAACTTAGGGGTTGAGGGCTCCATGATTATGGGAGCTTTAGTAGGTGTTGTCGTAACATTATTAAGCGGTAATTTCATGCTTGGCTTCTTCGCAGGTGGACTGGCAGGCCTCCTACTAGCTTTGATACATGGATTGGTTTCAGTAGTATTTAGTGCGAATCAAATAGTTTCAGGCATAGCAGTAACTATGATGGGTTTGGGGTTAACATCACTTCTTGGCAGGGGGTACGTAGGTAAATCCTTATACGGTTTAAGACCCCCACCGCTATATCCGTACGATATAGCAGTACCTGAAAGTTTAAGACCTATATTAGTAGCTATTCTAAAGCATGATATCCTAGTTTACATTTCGGTGATAATCCCATTACTAGTTACTTGGTTGTTATTTAAGACTAGGTATGGAAGTGCGGTAAGGGCGTGTGGTGAGAGTCCAGTAGTGGCTGAGTCCTTAGGTGCTAATGTCATTCTAATAAGGTTTTCAGCAGTACTGTTGGGCGGCTTTCTAGCCGGTTTAGGCGGGGCGTACCTCTCGCTAGGTATTGTCGGTACGTGGGTTGAGAACATAACGGCTGGTATTGGATGGATAGCTGTCGGTTTAGTAGCATTTAGCATGTGGATCCCTGTGAGGGCCCTACTAGCTTCATATATGATGGCAGCACTTATATCAATGTCCTACATACTGCAGGGTAAGATAGGTATTAGCAGCTACTTCCTTGCTATGATCCCCTACATAGCAACAGTAATTATAATTACGGTAGTTAACGTCGAGAAGTTTAAATTGAAGGTAGGCGCACCTACGGCTTTGGGAAAGCCATACATACGTGAGGAAAGGCTTGGGTAATAGTTAAGTTTTATATCTATGATACTATAACTATGGTGTGTGTAGTATGTGGCTGGATGAGTTAAGTGGTGAGATATCTAAAGTTATTTCAAAATCTATTAAATCTGTCGTGGCGTTATTCACTGTGAGTTATGCTTACGACTTCATGCTCAACCCAGTACCGGTGAGAGGGGCTGGCTCAGGCTTTGCCGTCAGTAAGAACCTAATCGTAACTAACAACCACGTAGTTAGTGGTAGTTCTAAGATCTCAGTAGTTACTGCAGACGGTACTAGAGCTAATGGTGAGGTAGTATCCACAGCTCCTTGGAAGGACTTAGCACTAGTGAGTGTTGATGAGGATTTAGAACCGATACAGCTGGGTGATTCGTCAAGCATTAAGATAGGTGAGATAGTATTCGCAGTTGGTAATCCGCTAGGACTATGGAGCGGTCCCACCGTAACCATGGGTGTAGTGAGCGCTGTAGGGAGGACTATAGCTGCCAAACCAGAGTTAATCCTTGAAGACCTCATTCAGACAGACGCTGCTATAAACCCAGGAAATAGCGGGGGTCCCTTAATCAACATTAAGGGGGAGGCAATAGGTATTACCACAGCCATAATACCCTTCGCCCAAGGGATAGGGTTTGCAATCCCAATAGACGATGTTAAGGTCTTCTTAGACCATATTAGGAGGTATGGGAAGGCCATAAGGGCGTGGATAGGAGTTTACGTGACTGATGTAACGCCAGAACTCGCCAGAACGTATAGATTACCAGTTAGCAATGGAGTCATAATAATTAACGTACTACGTGGATCGCCAGCTGATGAGGTAGGTCTGAGACAGTCAGATATAATAGTTGAAGTTGATGGGAGTGAGATTAAAAGTTCTAAAGACCTACGTAAGGCGGCTGAGAGAGCTATAGAGAGAGGGTATATTAAGGTTAAGGTGATTAGAGGTTATAGGGAATTACACTTAGAGGTACCTCTAATTATTGAATAGGAAAATTATCTTCTCCACCACTCAGTAACGTATTGGCGGTTTAAATGACCTCCAACGAATTAGAAGATATCTTAAAGAAGATGTGTAGAGATGAATTTGAAGCATATCACATCTATAAATTCTTAGGCAATCATTTAAGGGCTGGTGAGGATGTTAGAAACTTATTTAAAAGAGCGTCGGAGGATGAGTGGGGACACTACCAAATCCTAAGCGAGATCGTAGGGAAGTGTGAGTCAAGTGTTTCAAAGTTTAAGGTGTTGGTATTTGCGTTGATCTCCCTAGTCTTCGGGACTACAGTCACCTTAAAACTTGTAGAATCTCTGGAGAGGAGGGCTAAGAAATCCTATAGCGAGTTAGTCGGGGCTAGGGGGGAACTCTCGAAGAGAATATTAAAGCTAGTTAATGACGAAGAAAGACATGAGCTTGATATGATTAGTAATTTAAATGAGAGTAGGGTTAAATATCTGAGTTCAATAGCTCTAGGAGTTTCAGATGCTTTAGTAGAGTTAACAGGTATCTACGCAGGAGCTTTAGGGGTCCTCACATCTACATCGAGTACTGGTTTGATTGGAGTCTTAGCAGGTATTTCAGCAGCGTTGTCCATGAGTGTAGCCTCATACACTCAAGCAAAACAGGAGGTTGGGAAGTCACCTCGCCTAGCAGCTCTTTTCACAGGTCTCTCATACTCGTTAGTCGTTATAGCACTTGCATTACCTTACTTCTTAACGGCTTCGAAGGTTATAGCCTTCTCGTTAATGTTAATTATAGCATTAACCTTAATAGCATATATGTCCTTCTACAGCTCAGTACTACATGGGAGGAAATATCTTAAAGAGTTTGCTGAGAACTCCCTACTCTTATTAGGGGTCGCCTTCCTCCTCTACTTTCTCGGCAATTTATTCAGCATAGCTTCTGGATAGTGCTAAATTAACGTCAATGTGATATATCCTTATAAACAGTTTTTTAGTAGTCCTACACTACGTATGCTTAGGAAGTAAGAGGCGACTTAATGAGGGAAGTCGAACTAACCTCAAGCACCTCGAGGTCTTTAGCACTAGCTAATAACTTAGTAAATGGTATTGAGTCATTAATAGAGGACTGCTCGTGTAGCGATGCCTACATATTAAATAAGTTCACATCGCTCTACGACCTCATCGACGAATATGTCGAGATAGGCTTAAGCGATTGTGCCTACACGCCTGATAACCTCTTTGAACTAAATGACCTAGTTACGAATGGCCTAGTACGTGATGTGAGGGTGAGAACTAATACGTTGGATTCTGGTGTTAATTACCGCGTATTATATGAATTAGCCCTTAACACCGTCTTAGATAACGTAATCCCCTATATGAGGAACGTATCACTGAAGACAGCAGTTACTGAGGTAGAGTACATGTACATCATTTTAAGGGATGGTAGGGCATTACTTCTAGAAGGTGATTTTAATAAGGTCGTAATACCTAACGTTAACGCCACTTTAACAGTCCATACACACAGTCTCACATGCCTCCCATCACGTAGTGATTTGAAGAGTATTTCAGACTTATTTGTTCAGGGAGGGTTGGGAAGCGGTATTACCTCACCTACATGCTACTTCGCTATATTTAGGGTAGGTTACTTCACTGAGGAGGAGTACGCTATGCTGAGGAATTTATATGAATATAAACCCACCTACGAGTTGCCGAGTAGGAAGTACTTAGGTAATAACATATTAATCCTCCTAGGTTAGCATTTTTATTAACTTACTCTACTAATTCCTAACGGTGGTTGACTTGTTTCAAGAGGTAGGCTTAAGCAACTTTTACAGATTACTCCACCCACGTCCTGTTGTCGTGGTAACATCTACCTGCGGTGAGGGTAAAGTCAACGCTATGGCTTGCTCATGGTTCACACCAGTTTCGGAGGAGCCTCCTACGGTTTTAGTAGTTGTTGACGAGGCATCATACACTGCGGAGTGTGTAGAAAGTACGGGTGAGTATGTTATTAATGTATTGCCCTCCGAGATGTTAAGTAAGATATGGATCGCTGGTTCGAAGTCTGGTAGAGATGTAGATAAGATCAAGGCTATGGGGGTCAACCTAATTAAATGCGTTAAGGTAAACTCATACGCTATTTCAGAGTCTATTGCCGTGATAGAAGTTGCGAATGTGAAGACCTTCAGCATAAGTGGTTCTAAGCTATTCATCGGTGAGGTTGTAGCAGCCTATGCGAGGGAGGGTGCGATTAGTAAGTACGGATGGGACTTAAGTAAGGTGTCCATACCATTGCATGGTTGGGGCCGACAGTTCTACGTCTTAGATAGGAATACGAGATACGTATACGTTAAATAACCTCCATTAAGAGTTGATAGCTTTATGAATATCGTAGTTACTGGTGCTTCATCAGGCATTGGAAAAGCCTTCTGTGAATTGATTCTTAATAGTAAGAAGGATGTTAAAATCCTCGGTGTTGGACGTAATGAGGTAGCATTAAATGAGTTAAAGCTCAAGTATGAGGGAAGGTTCGACTACGTAATTGCAGATCTTTCAAAGCTGGATGACGCCTACAGAGTTGTTGACGAGGTTGGAAAACGTTTAGGACATGTCGATGTGCTACTTAATAACGCAGGTTTTGGTCTATATAGAGACGTATTAAGCCATCAGGATGAGGAAATCATTAGTTTACTAAACGTCAACCTCGTAACACCCTACATACTTACGAGGGAGTTAGTCAAATACATGGATGCGGGTTCATCAGTAGTTAACGTATTAACCGCTGGGATATACGTATTAATGCTTAAACTGCCTATATACGGTGCTAGTAAACTAGCACTTTACTACATTACTGAAGCGTTGAGGAGGGAGTTAAGGGATAAGGGTATTAGAGTGATATCAGTATTCCCGGGTATTGTTAATACGGAATTCCATAGAAGGGCTGGTTTAAAGGAGATTAGAGGGGGAATTCCTGCAGAGGTGGTTGCTAAGGCAATACTCAAAGCTTTAGAGAGTGGGAGGAAGGAGGTGTACGTCCCTTGGTACCTTAGGATTTTAAAGATAGTGGGTCCTAAGCTTTTCCCCTTCACGTAGTGATGATGTTAAAACATGATGGTACCCAGTAATTATTCGTATATCCCTGAAGTTTTTTAAGGAAGTTACTTTTGGAGATTTCTAACGGTGTTGAAGTCCATGAGTGGTTGGAAGGGGTTTGAAAAGATATGGCAGGGAAGCCAGGAAAGCGTTGCTGCTAAGGTTAAGAAAACCATCGGTAGGGAGAAGCCTCTAAGGTATAGGATGGCTATGGCTTCCTATAAGATAAGGGCTATGACTAGTAGGATAGAGGTATTCATAGAGAGGATGAAGGAGAGGGATAGAATACTCTTCGAGAGGGTTGTCGATGCACTACTCGTAAAGGACACTGCCAGAGCTACTATGTATGCTAATGAAGTTGCTGAGCTTAGGAAGGTTGTGAAGCAATTACTCACAGTTCAGATCGCGTTAGAACAAGTAGTACTTAGGTTAGAGACCGTTCAAGAGATAGGTGATGTGATGGTCGCTTTGGGACCTGTAGTAGGTATTGTCAGGGAGTTAAGGTCTGCGTTAAGAGGACTCCTACCTGAAATTGGTGTTGAGCTCGCAGAAGTTGAGGACATGTTGAAGGAGACTGTGTTAGAGGCTGGTGAGATGTTAGGTGGTGGGGGTTATGACCTAATAGCCTCTCCAGACGCTAGGAAGATACTTCAAGAAGCTCAAGTAATTGCGGAGCAGAAGATGAAGGAGAAGTTCCCCGAACTACCGGCTATACCGACCTCGCCGTCTGAGGAGAAAACCGCAGAAGCACATCATTAATTTCTCACTACTTTATAAGGATCTCAACGCTGGTCCTTTAAACTCATTTTTTAAACCCTTAAAGCAGTGATATTAGCGGTGAGTTATTGGAGTTTAACTTAATGATCATCCATGAACCAGGAGTGGATAATTACAGCTGGGTACGCAATTATATAAAGCAGTTGTTGGGGGATAGGGTGGAATATGTTAGCTCCTATCAATCCGTTATTTTATACTTAGCTGAAGACCCCCACGAAGTCGCTAAGCTCATCAGGGAGTCACTAACCAATACTTCAAGCCCGGTGATTAAGGTCATACCCATAGACTACGTCGTAGATCCACTCATTAATGAAGTATCCAGAGCGGTTAGTGAGTTATCTAGTAGGATACCCTCAGGTCAGACCTTCAGAATAACGTTAGAGGGACATCTGCTCTACGATGAAGAAGGATTTCTAAAGGAGTTAGGGAGTTTAGAAGCTATTAAAGAACTTGCTAAATATGTTGATAGGCCGGTCAATCTGGATAACCCGGATTGGATAATCTACGTAAGAGTGGTAAGGTTTCGTAAGGTCTTAAAGAAGGCTGCAGTCTCACTACTCAAACCTGAAGAACTTAGGAGGCTATAGGCGTGGGACTCTTCGGCACCTCAGGCATTAGAGGTATTTACGGTTCGGAGATAACGCCGGAGCTCATGCTGAAGTTAGGTCTGTCGATAGCTTCATACCTCAAATCTCGGGGGAAGGTCTTAGTAGGAGGGGATTGCAGACTGACCACGCAGGTCCTTAAAACTTCCTTAATCTCCGGTCTAATGGCTGGAGGTCTTGACGTAGTAGATAGTGGTATGCTACCACTTCCAGTACTTAACTACGGCATCGTGAGGCATTCATTCTCAGGCGGTGCCTACATAACCGCAAGTCATAATCCCCCGGAATACAACGGTGTTAAGATATTCGACCGCTATGGAGTTGAATTAAGAAGTGAGGATGAGGCTTTAATAGAGGATATAATTAGGAGTAATGCGTACACCTATTCGGAGTGGTGTTCAGTAGGTCAGTACTCAACTTTAGACTACTTAATTGACGAATACGTTGAGGAGTTAAGCAGTAGGTTAATGCCCCGCAGGAATATGAGGAAGGTGAAGGTAGTAGTAGATACTGCAAACTGCACCACGTCTCTCGTAAGTCCTAAAATACTGGTTAATCTGGGGGCGGAGGTCCTAACACTGAACTCATACATCGACGGTAGATTTCCGGGAAGGGAGGCCGAACCCAGACCTGACGTCCTAGCCCCATATTTAAACGCTGTTAAAGACTTAAACGTTGACGTATTCTTAGCTCATGACGGTGATGGTGATAGGTTAGCAGTCGTAGACCCGTTAGAAGGATTTATAAAGCAGGATAGGTTGATAGCACTACTGTTTAAGTATAAATTATTAGAGGGGGGTGGTAAGGTCGTAGCTTCAATCGACTGCGGCAACTCTGTTAGGGAAGTAGTTGAAAGATATGGTGGTGAGTTAATAATTAGTAAGTTAGGGAAGATACATGAAGCACTACTATCTCATAAGGCAGTAATTGCTGCAGAACCCTGGAAGCTTATAGACCCCTCGTGGGGTTATTGGATAGATTCTATCTATCAGGCAGGTCTCATTGTTAAGATGATGATTGAGGAGGGTAAAACCCTCCGCCAGCTAATGGAGGACATACCTAACTACCCGCAGGCGAGGTACTCTATTAAAGTCCCCACTACGTTAAAGCTAGACCTATACAGGTGTTTAAGGGAATATCTTGAAAGGGAGGCTGTCGGTAAGGCAACTACGACGGATATTGATGGTTTCCGCGTTGATTACTACGACGGTTCGTGGATTCTCGTCAGGCCCAGCGGTACTGAACCTAAGGTTAGGATTTACGGTGAGGCTAAGAGGGCTGGGAAGCTTAAAGAATTATTAGATAACCTCCTAAGCGTATGTAGTGAATTCCTCCACTCAAAGGGGGTTAGACTAGAGGTCGACGGCTCCTTCATCCCCTAATAATGAGGTATTTGAAGTTCTTCCTCTTATTTCTTAACACGTTTAAGGCTTTAGCAGCTAGTTCGAATGCCTTCCTCGGATTTTCCGAGATGCCTATCCCTACTTTAATATCCTCCTCTACGACCTCCGCTAACAGATCATCTATGTTTTGAGGATACGTTACTACGACGATGTTATCCCCACCTAAGTACTGTACTACAGCCTTACCCATTAATTTAAATGCGAGCCTACTACTCATGCCTAACACCTCAATGTATGGCTGGTAAAAACCCTCGTAGATAGACTTAGAAGTAAAGTTGTTTAGGTCCAGATGAGCTACACATATCTCCCTATGGGAGCATTCACCCATCACACCATTATTTGAAATCTCGTGGGGTAATCCACAGTAGATGTCAACCTCCACCTTAATAGGAGCCCACCTAACTGCTACGTCATTTAACTTACTGATGAAGGAGTTAATAGGTGTTGTAGGAGGTAGTAGGACTACCTGCACATCATACCTCATAGGCAGGGCAATCCCCTCAAACTCCTTAGAAATTGATTGAAGGTCGTGGTAAATCCGTGACTGAGTTATCTGAATAATCCACTCCCTATCATAGCCTAATGACTCAGTCCACGACCTATAGTTAGCCAGTCTAACTAACGCTGTATAGGTCAACAACCTTCACTCGATAAATACTGTATTTTCGGAAGGTCCTCCCGCATCCAACTTCCTCAACCTTATCACTGATTTAACAGCGGCTTCAACCGCCCTACGAGCATAGTCCTCAACCCTCTCTAATGCCTGCATTCGAGTAGCTCCAGGTCCTATAATCCCTAAGCTGACAGGCTTGCCGTATTGGACTGATAGGTCCATTATCTTCCTAGCTGCTTGGTGGGCTACCACTTCATCATGTTTTGTCTCACCTTGAATAACAGCTCCTAAAGTGACTACGGCGTCTACATCATCTCTTAATAGGAGTTTACTTACAGCTAACGGTATCTCAAAGGAGCCCGGTACCTTAACAACATAACTTACCTTCACGCCTAGGAAGTCAGCATGGCTTAACGCTTTCTGAAGCATTAGGTAGGTCACGTCATAGTTAAACTCTGCTACTACTATAGCTATCCTTACTTCGCCTCCTGCACTCAATTTTAAATCCCTAACTAACCTTAGTGGAAGGTATTTTAAATAATTTGCTAATTCTTAAAGCTGATAAGGCGTCGTCCAGTTAGGTAGAATGAAATATATAGTCCGCTAATAACATTAAGTGGGGTAATTATTGGAGAAAGCCTACGTAGGGATTGACTTAGCCGCCAACCCAAAGAGATGTACTGGTTATGCAGTCATCACATGCGGAAGTCGCTGCATCTTATCCTTAGCTAAATGCCTGTATAGTGATGATGATATAATTGCAGCAGTTTACGATTTGAAGCGTTGTGGGAGGTTAGTAATAGCTTTAGACGCCCCCTTCAAGATATCTAACGGTATGAGGGATGTTGATAGGAAGATGGTTTCAATGGGTTTGAAGGTCCTCCCACCGGGGTTTAAGCATATGAGGTCGCTGACTTTAAGAGCTGTAAAGTTAGTTAGAATGCTTAACTCATTAGATATCGTGGATATCTACGAGACCCATCCGAGAAGTGCACTACTTAACAGCGGTTGCAACAATATTGATGAATTATTAATGAAGTTCTCGATTAGTCTAGGAAGCTATAGCTTAGATAACCTCACTAAAGATGTGAGGGACGCTATAATAGCTTCAATAGTATCGTACTGCATCGACCTAAAGTGCTGTCTCAAGGTTGAAGGTAGTGAAGGTGCTATATGGCTCTTAGATAGGGTATGTAAGGCATAGTTGGTGAGGCCTTGGTGGGAGATGAATTAATTATAAATTTCGACTCAGGTTTCGTGGATGAGGACTTAGAATTATGGAGTAACGGTTTAAACATCGTTATTAGGGATGGCATCATAGAACATATAGGTAGGGGTAAAGCATCTGGTAGGAATGTAGTAAACTTTGACGTAGCGCTTGCAATGCCGCCGCTCGCCAACCTACACACACATATCCTCGACTACGCCTTTCCCGAAGTCGGCTGGGACTTAGATATAGATAGCTTGGTCGGCGACCCCTACGGCGTAAAGTATTTAATGCTCAGTAAATCTGATATAGACTCACTTAAGAACGCCCTCACTAGGTTCTTAAATCATAGTTGGAGTTACGGAGTAGGCATATTAGTCGAGTTTAGAGAGGGTGGGATTACTAGCACATTACTCGATATTGACTCAAGGCCTAAGACGCACTTAGTTTTCGGCATGCCTACAGATACTACTAATGCTTTAAGTCAAGTGGCTGAGATGGGGAAGTTTATCAACGGTATAGGGGTCTCATCACCTCTCTACTTCAGAGGTAATGATTTAAGAGCTCTAAACAACTTAGCTAAGAGTTTAAACATCTACATCCATACACATATATCAGAAGTTGCTGAGACCCACGATGAAGGTGACTTGGAGTACGCTCTGAAGTACTTTAGACCTGATGCCATAGTTCATGGGACCTATCTAAGTCATGATGAACTAACACTTCTTAAAGACCTTAAAATACCTCTTATAATGTGCTTAAGATCTAACCTATGGTTTGTTGGTAGGCTCCCAGATCTGAAGACCATTAAAAACTTAGATATCGACGTTGGTTTGGGGACTGATAACGCCTCCTGGGTTAAAGGTGATTTGTGGAGGGAGTTAGACTTACTTGTAAATATGTTGAGAACTAGAGGTGTGTTAGAGCCTAAATGGGTTTTAAAAGTAGCGACTAACTCAGCTATAGTGGGCATAAATAACAGATTACGTGAGGGTAATCGAGCTAACATCCTAATAATCAATGAGGAGTTAACATCTATTAAGTATGCTAGAGATAAATACTTAGCAACCGTTAAGAGAGGTGGTTCAGAAGGTGTTGAGGTGTTAATTACTGATGGAGTCCTCAGATACTGTTCCAGTAGGTGTGAGGCCATATGTAATAATTTACGTGACGTCCTCAGTTGACGGTAAGATAGCCTCAGTAAGCGGTTATTCTAAGTTTAGCTGTGAGTACGACTTAAGAAGGCTACATAGTTTAAGAGCGTCCGTCGACGCTGTATTGGTTGGGGCTAATACCGTACTCAACGATGATCCACTACTTACGGTAAGGTACGTTCCCGGCAAGAACCCGTTGAGAGTAGTTGTAGATGGTCATCTTAAGATACCTGAAAACGCTAAAGTCGTTACTGATAAGTCTTCTAGGACGTTAATCTTCACGTCAAACCATGCACCAGCAGATAAGATTAACATCCTATTAAATAAGGGTGTGGAGGTAGTCGTATTAGACACTCAAAACCATGAATTACCAACACATAAGATACTACTCAACCTATCATTAAGAGGTGTTAGGACATTACTCATCGAAGGTGGTGGTGAGACCATCTGGAGTTTCGTTAAGTACGGCTTATTCGACGAATTAAGAATGACTCTATCACCTTATATAGTTGGTGGGAGGAAGGCAACACCGATCGTAGGTGGTGAGGGATTTAGCACTTATTCAGAATTTATTAAACTAGTCCTTAAGGATGTAAGGATCTGTGAGTGCGGTAATGAAGTCCACTTAATTTACTTGAAGAGATAGGTACCGCTGTTGCCTTGTGTAGCTATTCCGGGTTTCATATCTGTTCGTATCGGTTGATATAGATGAAAACATCTATAGTACTCTATATATAGTAGCATTTAGAAGTAGTTCGATGATATGTTGAGAGCCCTGTGGAGGCTCCCCCCAAGTTACTTAAGATGTGGGGTATCCTGGGTCGTCCTGAACGCCTCCAAGTGTGATGCATACCCAAGACCGATGCAAGGGAAGAGAAATGAGATGATGACATTAACAATGCAAACCAACATAGGAGCTGAACCCCGCCCAGGAATGCCCTACTAAAATACTCATGCCGAAGTGAGGTAACGCTAAATTAATTAGTCAGTAAATAAGGTCTTATTAAGTTTTCAACTCAGCACGTATCATGTAGCATCCTACATACATCACTTTATATAGTCTGAGAATCTATAAGTTATTAGGATATGATGTTAGATGAACTGTATGAATTAGCTGTACCGATCTCACTCATCTTTACGTTATCTCTAACCTTTACAATCGCTCTATCCTCAGCCTACTACTTCTACGTTAGTGGGAGGATGTCAGAGAGAGCTGTAAGGTATGTTGTAGCTACCTCATTATTCACGTTAATCTTAATGACGGTAGCTATCTCCCATTACCTATCTCTACATATAGTATTTACCTCTCCAGCAGTAAGTATTATCTGGTATCCAACACTGATCTTCGTCGTAGTAGTGATACTTTGTAGGTC
>JAWBQY010000011.1:0-302 GCA_038844925.1 Sulfolobales archaeon
GGGTGTGTACGGGGGCTGAATCCTGGCCACTGGCGGTACGTTAAACCCGGGTACAACCGGGCGAAGCGCCGCTGAAGGCCGGGGGTAAACTCAGCCGTCCCGCCCCACTTAAAATAAACTAAGTTTTATATCCGGGGTACACCTTGCTGTTGATATTAAGATTTCATAATTATGTTATAGAAAAAGAGACATCTGAAGAAAAGCTTCTGGTATCTTGTAGGGGCCTTAGATGATGGAACGTTGTGCTTTGATGATGGAAGATATGTAATGGAGTGTGGTTAGAAGTCCATTGAGTAGTTAAA
>JAWBQY010000011.1:312-5345 GCA_038844925.1 Sulfolobales archaeon
CTTCTTAAGGTTGGGGTGAAAACAACGAACTTGTTCTTAAACGATAAGAATGGCGTTTATGTGATTCAAATACCCTACTACTCGATTAAGTTATTTCTGGATCGGATAGGGACCAACCACCCTGATAAATTCGAAAAACTTATGTCTCTTGGTTTCCTGAAGCTCCCGGACATCTACTAGTTATCTTCACTTGTTTTTAATCTCAAATTATTATTTCATACTGATTCTAATTTTAGAGGCGGGAGGCTGGGGCCCAGCTCTGACCCTCTTAAGGTAGCCAAATGCCTTGCCGGGTAAGTTCCGGCGCGCATGAATGGATCAACGAGGGCCCCACTGTCCCAGCTCGGGACCCCGTGAAGCCCACGGAGCCGGTGCACAGGCCGGCATCCTCCCGTAGGGAGAGAAGACCTCGTGGAGCTTTACCGCAGCCTGGCGCTGGCCTTCGGATCCTGGTACGTAGAGTAGGCGGGAGGCGTCGAAGCCAGCCTTTCGGGGCTGGTGGAGCCGAAAGTGAAACACCGCCTACCGGGGTCTGAGGGCCTAACTCCGGGTCTGCCCGGAGGACAACGTCAGGTGGGCGGTTCGGCTGGGGCGGCACACCCGCAAAAAGATAACACGGGTGCCCAAAGGTTGGCTCAGGCGGGTCAGAACTCCGCCGTAGAGTGCAAGGGCAAAAGCCAGCCTGACCGGACCCTTGACAGTAAGGGGTCCGGCCGGGAAACCGTGGCCTAGCGAACGCTCGTGCCCCTATCGGTGGGGGCCGGGCATGACAGAAAAGTTACCCCGAGGATAACAGGGTCGTCGCGGGCGAGAGCTCCCATCGACCCCGCGGTTTGCTACATCGACGTCGGCTCTTCCCATCCTGGCGGTGCAGCAGCCGCCAAGGGTGGGGCTGCCCGCCCATTAAAGGGGAACGTGAGCTGGGTTTAGACCGTCGTGAGACAGGTCGGACTCTACCCACGGGAGGTGCGGGCCGCCTGAGGGGAAGGCGTCCTCAGTACGAGAGGAACGGGACGCCGCGGCCTCTAGTCGACCGGCTGTTCGACAGAGCAAGCCGGGCAGCCACGCCGTAGGGAGTAACCGCTGAAAGCATCTAAGCGGGAACTCCCCCCCGAAAAGAGGCGGCCGTTCCCGGGTTACCGGGAGGAGGGCACCCGTAGAAGACGGGTTTGATGGGGCGGGGGTGTAAGTCCCGAGGGTTTTCCCGAGGGATTCAGCCTGCCGCTCCCAATAGCCCGACGCCGGCAGGTCTGGCGGGTTGGTGTGGGTGTTAAAGAGGCCTATGCGTGGCGTTATGTTATACCTTGAATTTCTTCTCCTTAGGTTGTGTACCCCCTCTTAAATACCACCCTACGTCGAATACGTTCTTAACAACTACTTCTGATTCATCCAGTCTTCCTATGTCTTCGCCGTTTGTTGTAGCTATCCCAACGCCGTAGACGTAGCCGTCAATACCTAATACGAATGTTGGGCTGCCCTTCACTATTGTTGGGTATGCCTTAATCACAGATGTTTTAAGCACATCTCTACCGTAGAGGAATGGTTTTAAGCCGCTGTCAGATACTACTACGGAGTTTACATACCGTCCCAACCTACTGAAGACTGCGCTGGCCAGAATCGTTGATGGTATTAGGTATGGCTTACGTTTCCTCAACCTACCTAGGTAAATACCGGCTGAGTAGGGGTTCCTACCAGCACTCCATAACTTCTTAATAGTGTTTAATAACTCATCACTAATTAAGTAAGCCTCAGTAAATAATGCAGTGCAGAGTAATAACCTACTATATGGGTTTAAAAGTCCTACAACATCTACCTGAAATAATAACTGTAGCTCAGAACGAATCCTACCACCGATGTCTTCAGGGCATTCGAAACACCTTACAACTTCCTTAGAAGGCATATGAAGAATCCCTCCATACCGTGTATATGTGGGAACACCCTAACACACTTCCTTAACTCGTCGGAAAATCTAAGCCTGTGGAACTCCGTAATCCCTGGAGTAAAGTTTAAGAGTCTCGGAACATCTACGACTTCAACACCTTCAAACTCATTAATAACTGAATTAACTACGAATTCGTCCTCCTCAGGAGCAATACTACACGTCGAATATACTACGTAGCCACCGCTACGAACACACCTTAAAGACGTGACCAACAACTCATACTGTAGTAATGCAGCCCTAGCTAAGTCAGCAACCTCAGTCCTAAACCTCCTAGAACTATCGATCTGAATTAAACCCTCACCAGTACACGGTGCGTCAAGCAATACCCTATCAAAGTAACCCTCACCGAATACCTTAGGGATGATCCTACCGTCAGCCCTCACTACAACAACGTTAAAAATACCTAAACGTTCTAAATTACTCCTTAAAGCCCTAACCCTATCCCTATCGATGTCAACAGCAACTACCACACCCTCATTCCGCATGAGCTGGGATAAGTGGGTTGTCTTCCCACCAGGACCTGCTGCGAGGTCTAAAACTCTGTCGGAAGTCTTAGGCTGAAGTATGATGGGTGGGAGTAGGGTGGCAGGACCTCTATGAAGGTAGTACATACCAACTAAGAATTCGTGGGTCGCGCCTAAAGAAACTGAGCCACTGCTTAAGACCTTAAACGCATAACCACACCAATCAATAACGCTTAGAGAGTAACCTAAATCACCTAGCCGCCTGATTAAATACCCACAATCACTGACCTTAAGGGTATTACACCTAACCACTCTATGGAGGGGCCCCCCAAAAGACCTAAGTAAGTCCTCAACAACCTCCCAATCGCCGAACATCCTATAATACCTTTCAACCATATACTCCTTAAACCCGTACCTACTAGCAAGTGCTTTAGCACGCATGCTAACATCAATAGAGAATAAATTAATTAAATCGTTAAGAGACTGCATAGACATCCAGCCAACGACTCATCCCTCATGAATTAAGACAGCGTAGACACCTAATAAAGTAATAAGCATACCTAAGACCATCTGTACGTCCGGTACCTCACCAACTAGTAGAACACCTAACAACGTAGCGCCTATAGGCTCACACGCAGCTAGAGTAGACACAGCAGTTGCCTTCATATACCTAAGCAGGTAGTTAAGAACTGTATGCCCACCCAACATAGGCCCTAGGGCTAGTAAAATCATGAACAACCAAGTGGTGAGTGGGTAGTTAACTAGGTTAACACCTGATAGCGTAGACGCTGCGAAGGTGATGAACGTAGCGGTTAGGTACGTAGGGACTACATATTCTGCGAGACTGCAGGACCGCCTTAAATACCTACCAACTAGGAAGTAGAGTGACGCCGTAGCAGAGCCGGCTAATGCGAGTACCACACCAAGAGATGAATGTAGGGGT
Organism: Sulfolobales archaeon; assembly: GCA_038844925.1. GTDB lineage: Archaea > Thermoproteota > Thermoprotei_A > Sulfolobales > NBVN01 > DTCV01. Next base: position 3,662 of record JAWBQY010000011.1, read on the forward strand.
AGACCGCCTGAAAACGACATGATCAACACACCTAACACGCAGAGTAAAACCCCTACATACTGACGCCACTTCAAACGCTCTCCAAGTAGGAGGTATGATAGGAGGGCAGTAAATACTGGGTGAGTAGTAACTAAAGTAACGCTTACTGCTATGGGTACGTAACTCAAAGACTCGATCCACGTAATGAAGTGAAGGCCTAATGAAGACCCACCAACCAAGACGTAAAGAACGTTTAACCCACTAACACATCTAAGGTTCAACGCCTTAGGGAACATCGCAGATATGATTAGAGTGGATATAGCAAGCCTCCAGAAGGCTAACGCTAGTGCTGGAGCACTAGCTAATTTAATTATAACTGATGCTGATGATATACTCAACACAGCAACTAATGATAGTGCTAACAGTCTACTCATACGAAAACACCTACAGACTTAAAGAATTAAAGCTTAATCCCATGCTTATAGATTGGAAAGGTAGTCTTAATGCGTGAGGAGTACGAAGTCAAGATCAGGGTTAAAGACTTAAGTACTGCTAGGTCAAACATAGTTAGATTAGGTGGTAAGTACTTAGGTACCTACGTAGAGGAAGACTACTACGTAGACTTAAGGAACTGCGTCCCAGCCGAGCATAGAGACCTAGTCTTCAGGGTGAGGATAAGGGAGTCTGGCGGGGTTAGAGAGGGTGAGCTAACAGTTAAGGGGCCTAAGAAGACGTTGCAGACATTTAGGATTAGAGATGAGGTGAACATTAAGATAGAAAGACCTGAAGACCTGGTAGACCTTCTGAAAAACCTTAAGTTTAAGATGTTAAGAGTGGTTAAGACTAGGGAAGTGTACTTACTAGGGATGTTTAAGATATTCTTAGATAGTGTTCTAGGATTGGGAGACTACGTTGAGGTGGAATTGATAGGGGGTGAGGTCAGTAGCGCGGTGGATGGAGAACTTAGAAAACTGCTTGAGGGGTTGGGGGTGGAGTACGAAGTCATGAGTAAATCGTATGCAGAAATGCTAGCAGAGGTGAGTAGGTGTGGGGAGTAGTGTAATAGCATTCCTCTCAGACTTCGGATTATCAGACCCGTATGTAGGGATGGTGAAGGCAGTCATAAACCGTATAAACCCGGATGCGAAGATCATAGACATAACTCATGAAGTACCTAAGTACAGGGTAGATGTCGGAGCCCTCATACTGAAAACTAGTTATAAATACTTTAGGAAGGGTACGACGTTCCTAGCAGTTGTAGACCCTGAGGTAGGGACGTCTAGAAAAGGGGTAATACTAGTAAGTAAGAACTACGTATTCGTAGGGCCTAATAACGGCTTACTCCTACCAGCATCACTTGAAGATGGTTTAGAATCAGCTTATGAGATAGATGTTGAGAGGGTTAGGATGTGGGAGGTGTCTAAGACCTTCCACGGTAGGGATGTCTTCGCCCCTACGGCAGCTTTAATCAGCCTTAAAACTGCGGTAAATAGCTTAGGTAAGCCATTACCGATGGATGAACTAGTAAGGATTGAAATACCGCCTAAAGATCCGGTCATTGAGGGGGGATACGTAGTTGCGGAGGCATTCTACGTAGATAGCTTTGGGAACGTAATCCTCAGCCAAACACTGAGTAGTATTTCAAAACTGCTAGGTGTTAAACACGGTGATGAGGTAATCATTAAATGTGAGGGTGGTGAGTTTA
>JAWBQY010000011.1:5355-37110 GCA_038844925.1 Sulfolobales archaeon
TTAAGGCCAGAGTAGTTAGTACTTTTGCTGAAGTATGTGAGGGTTGTGTGGCAGTATATGAAGATAGTTTAGGACTGGCTGAAGTAGGTGTTTTTAAGGGTAACGCATCTAAAGCACTTGGGGTAGGTGAAGGTGATCTAATACGTATTGGGAAGGTGTTGTAAGGGCTGTATATGCAGGTAGGTTCCAACCAATACATTACGGGCATGTAAGCGTGATTAGGTGGGCTTTAGAGAAGGTGGATGAGGTGATAGTGGTGATCGGTACGGCTCAGGAAAGCCATACAGTTGTCAACCCATTCACAGCTGGTGAGAGGGTAGTAATGGTTAAGCTAGCCCTTAAGGAAGCAGGCTTAGACTTAAACCGCATCTACATAATACCAGTCCCAGACATCCTCATGAACTCGGTATGGGTAAACTACCTCTCCATGTACGTACCTAAGTTTAAATACGGAGTTGCTAGAAACCCATTAGTCGTAAGACTCTTTAAAGAAGCGGGTTATGAAGTCCTAATACCGCCACCGTATAATAGGGGTATATACTCTTCTACTAGGATAAGGAGGTTAATGCTCTCAGACGACGCCAGCTGGAGGGACCTACTCCCTAAGTCGGTCGTCGAATTCATAGATGAGATTAAAGGTGTTGAGAGGCTTAAGCAGGTAGTAGGTGTAGATTAGTGGAGTATGTAGTGATAGACGGCTCGTTAGGTGAGGGTGGGGGACAGATACTAAGGACTTCTATAGCATTATCATCGATCTTGATGAAACCTATTAAAGTAGTAAACATAAGGGCTAAGAGGAAGAACCCAGGACTTCAAAACCAGCACATTACTGCTGTTAAAGCGGCTGCAGAGATAACTAAGGCGTCAGTAGAGGGGCTCTACCTGAAGTCAACTGAAATTACCTATATTCCCAGAAAGCTCACACCGGGGAAGTACTCCTTCGACATAGGTACGGCTGGCTCAGTAACGTTAGTCCTCCAAACATTACTTCCAATACTACTCTTCACTCCCGGGGAGACTGAGGTGGAAATAGTTGGCGGTACGGACGTACCTTGGAGTCCTCCCATAGACTACTTAAAAAACGTAATACTCTACTACCTCAGACTATTAGGGGCTGAGGTAAGTATTAAGGTGTTAAGGAGGGGGCACTACCCACTTGGTGGGGGGATAGCCCACGTTAAAGTTACTAACACACCAGTAGAATTAAAGCCGATTAACTTGGTGGAGAGGGGGGAGTTAGTAGGGATTAAGGGGATCTCACACTGTGTCAGACTGCCTAAACACGTAGCTGAGAGGCAGGCAAGGACTGCTGAGGAAGTACTACGCAACTCCCTACCTAAGGTCCCTATAGACATTGAGGTCGAATACTACGACCCAGAAAACGACCCGCACTTAGGACCTGGTTCAGGTATAGTGTTATGGGCATATACGGATAACGGCGCCGTGATAGGGGCTGACGCCCTAGGGGCTAGGGGTAAGAGGGCTGAGGAAGTAGGGCTGGAGGCAGCTAAGAAGCTATTAGCAGAACTAAGTACTAAAACAGCCTTAGACGCACATATGAGTGATAATATAATCCCGTATCTAGCGTTAGCCGATGGAAGGTCAGAAGTAAGTGGTTCCTCACTAACAACTCACACACAAACAGTTATAGAAGTCGTTAAAATACTGACAAATGCTGAGATAAGCGTTCAAGGAACCCCTAATAACCCATTCAGAGTCTCAGTAATTGGTACGCGGCCTAGGACTCAGATATCTAAATAGCCTTGGATATAGGTAAGGATTTTCTGAGCATTCTATTAAAACTCCAGACCTTAAACGTAGCCGCAAATCTATGGAAATGTGTGCAGATTAGTAGTAGGTGGTTATTTACTGAGGGGTTATTTGGAAGGGTTCCTCAGTATTAATTTCCTTTCCTTTCCTTTAAGAAGACTATTGAGTTGTTTCAGGGACCCTTACAAGGGGTTGGCTCACAAGGATTTCAGCAGTTGATGGCTGGTACTTCCAGTCAGGGGGTAACTTACCGACGGATTTATAGTACTTTACGAGTCTATGGATCTTAGATTCAATCTCGATGAGCCCTCTCTGGCTGTGAGTATCCTTAGGATGTGCTTCGAGGTGCTTCCTTAGATTAACTGCTCTTTTAATAAGGTTGTATAGGTCTTCAGGGATTGATAGCGTTATGCCATACTTCCTCAGAACTTCGGTTAGCTTAACGTTTAAAACGGACTTTACTAGAGGTATGCCATACTGGTCTCTGAGGATGACGCCAATCATTGATGGGGGGTAACCCTTCTTAGCAAGTTCAACTATTAATAACTCTACCTCTTCTGGGGTGAACTGCAACCACTTAGGGGCTACTAACGCAGCAGGTCTGGTCCCATGTGATGAGCCTTTCTCCTTACCCCTATTCATCTATCCCGACCTAATGTAGTTAATTAGGTAAGCCGCTTAAAAATGTTTGTTAAACCATTCTGCAAACTTCCTAAACGCTAAACCCCTATGAGACAGCCTATTCTTCTCCTCCACACTCATCTCTGCAAAGGTCTTAACATGCCCCTTAGGTATGAATATTGGGTCGAAGCCGAAGCCGCCGGAACCTCTAGCACTGTCAGATATGTCCCCGTAAACCACCCCTGAAAACACTTTAACACCGTATACGGGGTCTGAGTACGCAATTACAGACTTAAAGTAAGCCTCCCTATACTTGACGCCCTCCATCAACTTAAGTATTCCGCTAACCCCTAACTTCTTATATACGTAGGAACTCATACTCCCTGGAAATCCGTTTAAAGCTTTGATGAATAGACCTGAGTCCTCCACCATTAAAGCCTTATTAACATATGCGGAAGCTGTTAAGGCTGCATATAATGCTATGAATTCTAAATCATCACACTGTACTTCAATCTTAGGTACTTCAACTGGGATTAACTCAAGGCCGTAGTTAGCTGCTAATAGCCTTAACTCGTTGAGCTTACCGACGTTAGTCGTGGCTACGTGTACTGCTCTCCTCAACACCCTTCAACCTCCTTTCCTCAACGTACCTCCCCCTAAGCCTTATCTCTCTAACCTTACTCATTACGGCCTCAACTACTCCAATGCCGACTACGGATGTGTAACCCCTTAAAAAATGCTTTACCAACTCCTTAGTTAGGTTGTAGTGAGTACTCTCGAAAGACCTAATCAGTAGGTGGATATCAACTGCCTTATCCTCCAACTCATATGAAATTCTAGAAAGCCCGAAATCTATTAGGTATAGAAGACCCTCATATGTCACCATGACGTTAGACGTTGTTAGATCTCCATGTGTGATGTTATTTAAGTGTAACCTACCGACATAACTGCCTAGAAGTTCTAAATACTTCCTTCTAAACCCCTCATCAGATGTTGGAAGGGTATCTCGTAGCAACCTACCGTTCACGTACTCCATAACTATTAAGGCGTTATCAACGTCTACGTAGAGGACTGCAGGTACTCTGACACCGCACTTCATAGCTGTGAACATCACCCTAGCCTCAGTTAAGGTCCTCTCCCTACGTACTGATCGGTCGAAATTAGGGTCTCTATAGGCTTTAGGCACTCTATACTTAACTACTACATCATATCCGAGGAACTTGCCCCTATATAGATTTGCCTCAGCACCAGACGCTATAAGTGTTAACTCATCCATGGAATATCAACACCGTCAGGCCTCCACCTCTGCTTCACGTACGCCTTCTCAGGCTCTACCGTCATTCCATGCTTAAGCATTAGTAGACCAGTCCAAGCAATCATAACACCGTTATCAACAGCGTAGTGGGGGTCTACAACACCTAATTTAACACCTCTTAAATTACTAATAACTTCGAACTTTGTGCGTAGTGCCTTACTAGCAGCTACACCGCCAACAACTAGTAATTCCTTCTTCTTCGTATGGGCTAGGCCGCGTTCGACTACTTCAGCTATAGAGCTGTAGGCAACCTCCCTAACGGAGTAGCATATATCTCCCAAGCTATACCTCCCCTCCTTAAAGGCTCTTAAAGCAGCTGTGAGTAAGCCTGAGAAGGAGACGTCTTGACCTTTAACAACGTATGGTAGGTCTATGAAGTTTGTTCCATCCTCAGCGCATGAGTCTAACTTATGAATACCTCCGACTACGTAAGGAGGGGCTAGGCCTACCTCCCTGACGAAGGTGTCCATGAAGTTACCTAGGGCTATGTCTAAAGTCTCCCCGAAAACCCTATACCTACCATCGGAGAACGCGAGAATCATGGTATTACCTCCTGAGAGGTAGACTATTAAGGGGTCTTTAAAGCCTGTTAGCAACCTACCTATCTCTATATGGGCTACTGCATGGTTGACCGGAATTAGAGGCTTCTTAAAGTATGAGGCTAGTGCACGGGCGACTGTGGCTCCTACCCTTAGGCAGGGACCTAATCCAGGACCTAGAGCTACTGCAATGCCGTCAACATCCTTAATCGTTAGTCCAAGCTCTGTAAGCGCATCTCTTAATACCTTACCGGCGTTACTCATGAAGAATAGTGAGGCCTCCCTTGGGTGTATCCCACCCTTAGATGGTGTGTAGTTAACCCTCTTATCAGCTCTTATGTAGGGAGGTCTATCCTCAACAATTCCTACTCCGAACGTATGCGCTGTAGACTCAATGCCTAATACGATCATGGGTTTATCATTACCTTATAATTAACGTTTCGGTGTAGTAAATTCTACGTAGTTGCACTTCCCGCAATGCCACCTACTCACTGGGCTCTTATGGAATGCCATCACCGACCCACATCTAGGGCATTTCTTATTCTTAAGAACTATCTTACCTGTAGAGTAATCAAATTCGTAGAGCTTATACCTCTCAGCCATAAAACCACCTTAACCACTATGCCTTTTAATGATGTGTTCTGGTTCAAAAGCTTTAGCCCTCTCAACGTCGTCATAGATATTAGCCTTAATTAAGGACCTGTTAACACCGTACTCAGTAATTATGCTCCTCACGTATATGTTCTCAACAGGTTTGTTAAACGTCTTAGAAAGTACTTCACGTACTTCAGCACGTGAAGGTGTTCCACGCCCTACATGGTGGATTATCCCAGTTAACTCATACCTCCTTACAACTCTATTAAGCCTCTCGCTAATAACTTCTAAGTATGTTTGGTCGTCTATTTTAATAGCCTTCCTCTTAGACATCATGACACACCTACAGACCTATCCTCCAGAAATAAGATTAGGTTAATTTAAATCTTATTAGTTACGTTAATCAGTATTGACTACCTGATACGTAGGGCGTATTTACCTGGTTTGGTTATACCTAAGAGTTTAGCTATCTCTGAGTGTGTTGGGTCTAAGATTATCGCAACACCTGACCACTCATCAGTGAAGGTGTCTGACCCGCAGTTAGGGCATTTCTGCTCTTCATGATTTACTAGGAATTTACACTTAGTACACGCTTTAAAGGGCTTCCTAGACCTTTCAGAGGACATTTACTCACTCACCCTCTACCTTACCTAGGTAGGGTTGTCTTAAAGTCATCGCAACCCTAATCGATGTGGGGGCGTTAATACTGACGCTGACTATCCTACCACGTACTACGTCACCTTTCCTGAAGGCCTTCTTAGTCTCCTCACCTATTAACAGGTCTTGAAGTTCATCATACATCACCTTATCATCTAGTATCTGGGATATGTGGATAAAAGCGTCTATAGGGCCTATATTAACGTACATACCTATCTTCTTAACGTCTACGACCTCACCTAACGTCACTTCATTTAGTAGGGGGTAGTAAGTGAGGATATCTGCAACGACTCTGTGGTAGGTAGCACCATCACCCTGGAGTATGAAGCCCTCAGCACTTACGTCTACATTAACAACAGCTATCACTAACCCCAAGGAACTATCTACCTTACCCTCATAGCGTTTCCTCAACTCATCCTTAGCAACACTCTCTAACGGCTCTCCAAACCTATCCGGAGGTATCCTAACAACATCCTTAATCCTACACAGTCTGAACATCTAACCACACCCTATACTTCCAGTCTAAGACTTAAATACATATCCATACGATAAGATTTAACTCTTACCATATCTTACCCCACTTAGGGGAACATATCTTTAAACCCATAGAAATTCCCACACCTGAGGGTAGGAAGGGATTAGAGCGCTTCCTAACTCACACGTCATCAAGCTCCGAGGACTACGTACTTAAACTTACTTGACCACCAGGTAATTACCTTGACATGCAGTCGGAGTAGCTCCCTCTTAAGCATGTCGTCGTTAGTAGCTACTATGAACTCTTCCCTAAGTTTGGGATCCCTCTTAAAAAACAGTAGTATGGACTCATCACCTGATGTGTTAGGCGCTCCAGTATTAATTACTTTAACACCACGTCTTCTTACGTACTCTAAAGCCAGCCTAGCTGCTCCCCCCTTTAAACTCTTACTACTTAATGAGATCTTAGAGAGCTCGTTAATAATTGCGTCTAAGACGTAGTAGTCACACCAACCCAACTCATCGGATATTAAGTCAATTACGTCTATACCTTCATATACTTGGAGTAGGACACTACTATCTAGTAAGACCTTACAAACCACTACCTAAGGCCTCATCCCATTAAAACCTTATGAAGCCCCACCCGATTAACCTCCACCTGCCGAGGACCTGCCTGCTTATAGCTACGCGCATACCGTCCCAAGCAACTAGAGGTCTCCTACACTTAATCTCCATGGAGTCCTTAGAAAGTTTGACTATGTCAGCTAATGTGACGGCGGTTCCAGAAGTAATCATTATGACTTCATTGGGTTTGAGTTTCTCAACCTTTATTAACTCCTTAGTACCTAAAACCCTTTCAAGGAGGTTGTACTCTACGCGTAGGCTGTAGGTAGGCTCCGGTAACGTACCAGCTTTACCGCATACGTTCCCAACTAGCTTATCCGCCTTAGTGAGTGAGGGGTCTAACTTAGTGCCTATAGCTACTAAACCACCTGGACGTGCTTCGCTGAACTCATCCTCACCGAACTTAATACTCACTACTTCAGATATTAGTTCTTCGTAGAATACCTTACCACCTTTCTCAACCCTAATGCCGGGTCTGATCTCAATTTCATCACCAACTCTTAAAACACCTCTGATGAGTGAACCACCTATAACCCCTCCTACGAGTTCTTCAGGGGGTGTTCCAGGCCTATTGACCTCAAATGACCTAGCTATGAACATGAGGGGTGGGGACGTTAGGTCACGTTCTGGTACCGGTATATACTTATCAATAGCCATGAGTAGGGCGTCTATGTTAATTTTATTCAAAGCGCTTACAGGTATTATCGGGGATGACTCAGCCCACGTATCTTTAAGGAATTCCTTAATCTGCTTGTAGTTCTCTAAAGCCTTCTCCTTACTGACGACATCTACCTTATTCTGAACTACGACTATGTTCTTAACACCTATAATGCCTAATGCGGCGAAGTGCTCCCTAGTCTGCGGTTGCGGGCATTGTTCGTTAGCAGCAATTACTAGGATAGCGCCGTCCATTAAAGAAGCACCGGAAAGCATTGTAGCCATGAGTACCTCATGGCCTGGCGCATCAACATATGATATCCTACGCCTTAGGAGGCAGTCCTCATGCTTAGGCTCGGTTGAATATCTATCAGGTTCGGGTAGTTGGGGACATACGTATAAGTTACCTATAGCGTATCCTAGCTTAATTGTCATAGCCCTCTTAAGCTCTTCAGAATGTCTAGACGTCCAAATACCTGTTAAGGCCTGGGTTAAGGTGGTCTTACCGTGGTCTACGTGTCCGACAACACCGATGTTGATTTCCGGCTGCCTAATCTCACTCACTTACTACCCTCCTTCGAATACCTCTCTACGAATACAACCTCACTAACGTCTAAGTACCTAAGTATGTCGTCTGAGGCTAACTTCTTAGCTATTTGAATATTCTCACTTAGGTATGAAGTCTTAGGTAGTTCCACCACGACCCTATCTTGGTTGAGTTCCACCCTAATATCATCGACCTTAATACCTTTAACATACCTCTTAACTAGGTATTTAACCTTCTCAACACCATCTTCTAACTTCTTAACTACCTTAAAACTGTAGGTTAGGGTCTTACCTGCGAGTGGGTGGTTAAAATCAACCACCACCCTACCCCCACTCACACTCCTTATAGTACCTAACTGACCGCCAATCTCAACCACCTTACCTACCTCAGGCCTAATGTTCGCCCTAGCAAAATCACGTAGGGAGAACGTCCTAACCTTATTAGGGTCTCTAACACCGTAGGCTTTCTCAGGAGGTATGTCGACTTCTACATCAACATTGACCTCAGAGCCCTCCAAAGCCTCCTCAAAGCCTCTTATGACCCTACCCTCACCCACTATCACTAGCAACGGCTCGTAAGTCTTACTGGGGTCGTAGACCTTAAACTCCTTAGCCTTTTCCTCATTAGTTACCTCAATGACCTCTCCGGTCTCCTTAACTCTCACCACATAATCCACTAAAACCATATCATTCTTACTTAACGGCATGTCACATCCTTTTGATATATCCATAAACGTTTTTAAGCTTAAGTGGCCCTACATGAATACTACATAAACTCTACGTGAGTTAATATCAGATTGAACTACTTCTCAGTATTAGCACTCTGTATATCCATCTTAATTAATTGTGGTATGTGCGTAAGGGTAGCTCAGCTGTTCTATAGGGTAAGGTCTATTTTAAGGTTTCTTTAGAAGTCTTCAACTCTGTAGCGAGTCTGGTAGTTTCACTAACTCTGAGTGGTGATGCAGGTTACAATCAGTTCAGAAGGCCTGCAAAGACCTTGGGGTGGGAGTGGAATGATTGGCAGACATATTTAGAAGGTAGGTGGACATAGTTGGATAAACTACGAGCTCGTTTATGAGCATACTCTACGCTAGCAACCTACTAGTAAAGTATAAATGCTTTAATATCATAACGTTTTTAGACGATGTTCCTTTGACGTTGGCAAGTACTATTAATACGTTTAGCGGTTCGGAGAATCCGATACTTAAGTTAGTAAGTGATGCTAAGAAGGGGGGTAGGAAGGTTAGGATAATATCTACCTATGACATCGATGCTGTCGTAGCTTCTGGTGTGGTTATTAAGTACTTACTGCAGAGTGATGTTAGGTATGAATATCTAACAGTACTGGATGTGGGGCAGGACGTCCTAGCTGAGGACATCCCCACAATATCTTTCGGCATTCAATTCAAAGAGTTGAGGGAGGGTGTCGCTGTCGTTAGGGGTGAGCGGTACGAGGTACGTAGGTTGGGCAGTAATTACGTTATTAACACTCCGTACTACTCTCATACGGTGCTAAAGGCTCTTGAGGACGTTATGATAGTGACTAACGATGTTAGGTACTACGTACTTACGTCAATGCTGAGTAAGTATGTCCCGAGGCTTAGGACACCTCCTCCAGACGAAGTGTTTAGGAGTTATGTGAGGGAGTTATGTGATTTGAACTTGCTGAAGGTTGTGAGCGGTCTTAAGATATTTAATTACTCTTTAGTTGAGGTTGATAGAGCTCTTAGTAGGACTTTAGATCTCTTCATGCCCGGGTATAGCGGGGTTGACGTGGGTAGGGATGTTAGAAACTTAAGTGAGGCTGAGTTAAGTAAGGAGGTTCTCAGTAGATTAGCTACGTATTCGCAGGTGAGGGTCTCTACTAACGACTTAGTAGGGGATAACTACTATATCGTTCAGGAGTGGTTCTTTAAGGATCTGTACGAGTTCCTATACGCATTAATGTGTGTAGTGGACCTCTACGGCGTTGACTACCTAGTAGCTTCAATAGCTATCACTAATTACACCCCACTCATAAGGCTTAAGTATGAGAGGATGCTTAAAGACCTCTTCTCAAGTATATATAAGGTTAAGGATGTAGGCATTCAGCCGATTAGGAAGAACGTATATAAGGTTAGGCTAAACTCGCTAGTACCTTTAACACCGATCTGTAAGGTACTTAAATCGTACTTCATACCTACTAACTCAGTCATAGTTTACGAAGTAGGTAATGAATTCTACACATCATTATCAGACACTCCCTTAGAAATAGCTATATCATTAGTTAAGGGGGGTTATGAGAGGGTGGGGAATTTAATAAGGTTTAAGGAGTTGAGAAGTCCTTGAAACTCACCATAACCCTCAACCTAGATGTTGGAAATGAACTACTAGCTGAGGCAGTACGTAAGGCATTAAAACCCGACGACGTTGAAGTACCTGAGGACATTGAATTGAGAGGTGACGTCGTAGGTCCTTCAATAACCTACGAGTTAAACGCCGAGTTTAAAGACACGTCAAGACTATACACAGTATGTAACATCGTTAACGATATAGTTGACCACGTCTCCCTAGCCCTAACAGCAATACGTTCTAGTATGCGAACGTAGTTTTCAAAGTATGAAGGCTACTATATCAGTAAATCGCTTTAGATTGGAGTTCTAAGGAAGTCATTGAGAATTAGGTTGTGGGTAGGTTACGTAGCGGTTTTTAATAATTCTTATAAACTCCTACTGTGTAGGATATAAGGTGTTTAGATTAAGTGTCTTCGAAGTCTGTAGTTAAGGATAAGTGGAAGATGAAGCAGTGGTATAGTGTCGTAGCTCCTGATGTTTTTGGAGGGATTACAATAGCGACTACACCGGCTGATAAGCCGTGGAAACTGCTTGGGAGGGTTTTCGAGACGACGTTATTCGACATTACTGGGGATTTCTCGCAGGTCCACATACATCTTAAGTTTCAGGCTTATGATGTTAGAGGTGACGTAGTATATACTAGATTTAAGGGACATGAGCTCGCTAGGGACTACATGAAGAGCATAATTAGGAGGAAGAGTAGTAAGATAGCAGCAATCGTTGATGTATTCACTAAGGATGGCTACGGCTTAAGGATAACTGGTGTTGCGTTAACAGCGTTTAGGTGTAAAACATCTCAGAAACGCCTTATTAGGAAGTTAATGAGGGAGATCATAACTAGCTACGTTAGTGAGAGGACTCTTAACGAAGTTATTCAGGGAATGGTCTTCGGCTCACTAGCCCTTGAGATATTCCAGAAGGCTAAGAAGATATACCCCCTACGTAAGGTTGAGATATATAAGTCGAAGCTACTCTCCATCATGACGCCTGAAGGCGTTAAGAAGGCAGTAATAGTGGCTGAGAAGCCCGCATCATAGTGTGAAGGCGATACCGTTTTAGTACTTGCATACTATTAGATCTTGGTGTGATGCTACGGAAGCTATATTATTGGCTGGTGGGAAGGGGGTAGGCCTAGAGCCAATTACTAATACTAGGCCTAAGCCGTTGGTCCCAATATTAGGCAGTAAGTTAATAGAACGTCATTTAATAAGTTTGAGTAGGGTCGGCATTAAGAAGGTCGTAGTAGTTGTTAGCTATATGGGTGACGTTATAAAAAAGTTTGCTGATGAGGTAGCTCAAAAGTTAGGTCTGGACTTAGTATACGTAGATCAGGGCTTACCTTTAGGTACCGCTGATGCTGTCATGAAGGCAGCCCCCTACGTAAGTGTTAATGACTTCGTAGTATTATATGCTGACATATACTTCAGGGATGCTGACTTCTTAAACAATTTAATCAGGTGTTGCGGAAACGTCGTAACAGTGGCTGAGGTCGGAGATCCAAGTAGGTATGGCGTGGTAGTAGTTAGTGATGGTAGGGTTGTTAAAATAGTTGAGAAGCCTAAGCAGTATTTAAGTAGCTACGTTAACGCTGGGATATACAGATTTGATGGGCGGTTAGTTAGATTTTTAGAGAGGACTGAACCGTCAGAGAGAGGTGAATACGAGTTAACTACGACTATGCAGTTAATGATTGATGCTGGAATCGAGTTTAATTACTTAGTAGTTGATGGATGGTTGGATATAGGTAGGCCTTGGTCTTTATTAGAGGCTAATAAGTTAGAGTTAAGCAGTCTTAATAAGCAGTTAATTAATGGTTACGTAGAGAGTGGTGCAGTCATCAAGGGACCGGTAATTATTGGGGAGGGCTCTCAAATACTTTCAGGTAGTTATATCGTCGGACCTTCATATATAGGACGCGGCGTTGTAGTAGGTCCTAACGCATATATAAGACCCTACACAGTAGTCTTAGATAACTCTAGGGTAGGGTTTAACGTAGAGGTTAAGGAGAGTATTATTATGGAGAATACGCACATCTCCCATCAATCATATGTGGGGGATTCCGTAGTATGTGAGGGTGTTAACTTAGGTGCTGGCACAATCCTAGCTAACTTAAGATTTGATGAAAAGACTGTTAAGGTTAGGGTTAAGGGTGTGCTTGAAGATAGTGGTAGGAAGAAGTTAGGTGCGTTTATAGGTGGTTACGTTAGGACTGGGGTGAACGTATCTGTTTTCCCAGGCGTTAAAATAGGTGCTTACTCGTGGATCTACCCAGGCGTGGTGGTTACTGATGATGTACCTCCGAAGAGCATACTTAAACACAACGGCGTATTAGTCAGCATGGAGTGACGTAGCTAGCCATGTGCTAGGGTTGAAACCACCTTAACTACGTCACCATCGCTTAACACGTAATCACTTCCAACCCTCCTCCTATCCCTAGCAAGTATGGCGTATAGGAATCCCTTACCTAGATCTGTGTGGATTAGGTTTGCTAGCTCTAATGCTGTCGAACCTCTAGGTATTAAGTATGCATCTGGCAGTATGTTCCCCTTACTATCCGTTAGCCTGCTAACATCTTCGACTGGGTAAACAGTAATCATGTCTAAGACCTTAAACACCGCAGTGTTTAATGCTTCCTGAACGCCTGTCCCTCCAAACTTCTTAATAAAGTCTTCAATATTTCTTAATGCTTCCTTCTGCTTAGGTGTTAAGGCCTCAGACCTTAGTATGGATATTTGAGAATCTCCTGGTAGGTAGTCTATTAAACCAGCCTTAGCAGCCTTCCTCAGAGCTAGTTCATATTCAGAGCTTGTTGGGATTATAACCCTACCGGGTAATTCCCTCATAAGGCGTTTTAAGTTATCCTCAGATTCTGGGATGTCCATCTTATTAGCTACTATGACTATGGGCTTAGATACGATCCTTAAATACCTGCTAAAAATCCTCAGTTCTTCGTCTCCCCAAGAACTGAACTTACCTCCATCAAGTTTTGCAGCCTTAAGGGATTTCACAATATGATCCCTCCTAATAGAAAGTCCTGAAACCTTCTGGTGAAGTAGGTCTAAAGCCTTATCATATGGTAGGGTTTCTAAAGACCTCTTAACTCTTACCCAGTCCTTAGATACTATACTGAAGAACCACTCATCTATCTCAGACTCTATTACTAGGACGTCCTGGAGGGGGTCATGCTTACCGATGCCTACGTAGTTACCACCCTCGTCAGTACTCCCAGAAACGTCTACTATGTGTAGTAGGACGTCAGCCTGTCTTAAATCGTCTAGGAATTGGTTGCCGAGGCCCCTACCTTTATGTGCGTCCTTAACTAAGCCGGCAACGTCCATGAGCTTTACCGGTATGTACCTAAAACCCCTCAAACATGTTGAGTTCTGCGGCATACATTTAGGTAGGTTAAACGTTGTGTGGGCGCATCTAGTCCTAACATACCCCACACCTACGTTAGGCTCTATGGTTACGAAGGGTCTGTTCTCAATCCTAACTTGAAGTAGTGTTGCCGCTGAGAAGAAGGTTGACTTCCCGACATTAGTCTTCCCTATAATACCTATCAGGGGGTATCTAGGGGGTATCCCACTCACCTAATATGATGAACACTCCAACGGTTTTATACTTCATCAAGTGGTAGGGTTGGGAAGCTGTTTCTTGTCTGTAGGCTTCTCTAAGGTTTTCAATGCTTTTAATGCGATTAAGTACGGGCAGGACTTATAAACCCCTAGGCTCTTAAAGAGCTTTTGATGACCCTGGGTTTCCGAGACCTACGGCAGACCGTGGGAAGGGGGCTCAGGGAAACTGTGATGACCCGCCCTAGGAAAACCTACAAAACCTAGGACGGGAGATGGTACTGCTTAGAGGTTAGGTTTTTAACCTTACTAAGTTTCTATATTGGTGTAGATGTGAAGGGAGGGAGTAATGGCTAAGTCTGCGTATCATTACATCGCTGAGACTTGGAAGGAGGGGAGTGATGTTATGGTTAGCTTACTTAGGGAGAGGTTCATTAAGTGGCGTAGGGAGCCAGTAGTAGTGAGGGTTGATAGTCCTACCAGGCTTGATAGGGCGAGGGCTTTAGGCTATGAGGCAAAGCAGGGCTTCGTAGTGGTTAGGGTTAAGGTTAGGAAGGGAGGTTTGAATAGGCCTAGGCCTAACAGTGGACGTAGGCCTAAGAGGATGGGTGTTTACGGGTACGCCCCAGCTAAGTCAACCCAGCTAATAGCTGAGGAGAGGGCTAATGATAAGTACCCCAACTTAGAAGTACTGGGTAGTTACTACGTAGGTGAGGACGGAATCTATAAGTACTATGAGGTAATCCTAGTAGACCCACACCACCCAGCTATTAAGTCAGACCCCGACATAAGTTGGATTAGTGAGAAGCAGCATAGGGGTAGGGTGTATAGGGGTAAGACAGCAGCTGGTAGGAGGATGCGTGGCCTGCTAGGGAATAGAGGTTTGAGAGGTACTCATAAATGGAAGTGGAAGAAGAAGATGAAGGAGAGAATGCTTAAGAAGAGGCATGAGGCTTCGAGAGGGGCTAGACTAATAGCTCCTAAAGATGTGTATGAAGATTTAGGCATTGAGAAGTAAAGTGCTATTGATGGACAGAGTAATTAGTGTTAAACTTTTAAGAGCTTCTACGTTTACACACGCGACTGAAGACCCCGGTAGGGTTAGGCAGGCATTACTTAACATCCTCCCGCAGGGGTTGAGAAACTCTAAAAAACTTGCTGAGGAGGTTGTTAAGGGACATCACGGTAATGAGATAAGGATATATAAGTTAGAACTACATGGTGATGAGGCTTTAGAAGTCTTAAAATATGTGATATGCTCTTTAGATGAGAGTGATAGGAGGGTACTCCTACTATCAATAAGTGATAGAGTCGGCGATGTTAAATCCCACCTATATATAAGGTTGGGGAAGCAGGAAGCATATATGGGTAAGCTGACAGTACGTGATGGTAGTGACGTTGTTAAGGTCTCAGTAACTATAGATGGTTGTAGGTCCTTAGACGATGTTAGTACGTTTTTAAAGGAGTTGATTAGGGTTTGCTGATATGTACGTTGACTTAAGCATTAAGCCGTACGATACGTCAGCCTTAGGTAGGATTTTAAGTACTGCACGTAGGTTAGGTTATGAGGCAGTTGCTGTGGAGGGACTTGATAAGGAGGTTGAGGGTGGGTTGAGATGCGTTCCTAGGATTACCTATAAGTATGTGGGGAGGCCTATTAGTACTTATGAATTTTCGAAGGGGTATTTAATTGCTTACGAGTTAGGTGAGCCGACGGATATTAAGTCGCTAAGTAGTTTAAGAGGTAGGTGCCACGTATTAAGGATTTCAAATAAGGTCTTAGCTGGGTTAAAGAAGAAATACGTTAATTCTCTAAGGAATTGCGGCATACCAATTGAGGTCTCAGTGAAGGATTTAATCTTAGATAACGGGTTAAACTACAATGTTTTAAGAGGTTTTAATAAGTTATTACCGCTTGTTGAGAGAGGTGATGTTGAGTTAGTAATCAGTAGTTCAGCAGGGGATGAGTTTGAGTTAATTCACCCCCTCGAATTAGTAGCGATATTGAAGGAGTTGGGGTTAAGCGAGTTAATTTCTATTAAAGCTATTAGTAGCTTGCCACTGAGGGTTTTAAGGATGGTAAGTAATGCAGTTTGAATTATTAATATCTCTAATATCGTTAATGCTGGTTGTAACGTTATTCATATACGTATACAGAGTGAGTAGGAAGTTAGGACTACTCCTACAGGCAGTAAGGGGTAGGACAATCGCTAAGATGTTAGCTACTTTGAAGAGTGGAGGTAGGCGTAGGAAGAGGTACATGGTCTTCGAGTTAGTAAGTAGTAAGGAAGTAAGTGCTGGATTACTGGAGTATGAGGTTAGGAGCGCGTTTAAAAAACTCTTCGGTGAAGTACATCTAGCAAGAGCTGCACTATCAATTCAGTACTTTAACAATCAGTTAAATATCGGCGTCATTAAGTACTCACATACGTATAGGTATAAAGTACTGGCTGCTTTAGGTGTTACGAGGAGGGTAGGTGATGCTAAGGTAATGGTAATCCCATTAAGGACTACTGGGTCTTTAAGGAGGGCTTTAAGATATGTTAAGAAGATGGAGGTAGGTGTTGTGAGGTAGTATGTTTACCAGTAGTAATAAATTCATATAATCATTTAATTACTAAGTATTTAACCTCCAAGCCTCGTAACAATCTTAGGTGGTGGTTTGGCAGGACCTTCAACAGTATTTGCATCTGAAGGCATGTTCAATCACTACGTACTTACTGTGATTACTAACACTTTATTAAAATGCTTTTTAACTCTATTGATGGTATTGGAGGTAGTAGGTGTACTCGATGGTGAGGGTGAGGGCTAGATCCTACTGCAGTTCGGCTAATCTAGGATCGGGCTTTGACGTGGTTGCAGTAGCGCTTGATGCGTATTATGATGAGGTTGAAGTAGAGGTTGTTAGGGGTGGTAGTGGTAGCGTGGTACTTGAGAGTGTTGGCGGTGTTTTTGCAGAATTAGTTGATAGGGACATAAATACATCAGTAGCAGCGGCTAAGGAATTACTTAAATTCGTAGGGGTAGATAACGTAGATGTAAGTATAAGGTTGTGGAAGGGGATACCCCCATCGGCTGGGTTGGGCGGTAGTGGTGCTTCAGCAGTTGCAACTATTAAGGCTGTGATGACCGCACTCGACTTAGAGTTAAGCCATAATGAAATTATAGAGATTGCTGGCAGGGCAGAGGCGGTAGTTGCTGGAGAACCACACTATGATAACGTATCAGCAAGCCTACTCGGCGGGTTGGTATTCGTACTTTCCTCAAATCCTGTCAACGTAATTAGGTTTAACGTATATGCTAACTTCGTCGTAGCGACTCCAATGGTGCGTATGCCCCCCAACAAGACAGCCATAATGAGGAGCGTACTACCAAAACAGGTTGAGTTAAAGGAAGTAGTCAGAAATTACGGCAGGCTTGTCGCCTTAGTTGCCGGACTCTTATCGGGGAACTTCAAGATTGCTGGTTACGGTATGGAGGACTACATAGTTGAGCCTGCAAGGGCTGCCTACATACCGTGCTACGAATCTGTTAAGAAGTCTGCCTTAGATAGCGGTGCTTACGGATTAGCTATCAGTGGCGCAGGCCCCTCCCTCCTAGCATTATGTGAGGATGAAGACATTGCTAGGAGGGTTTTAAAAGCTATTGAGGATTCGTATAGGAGGCACGGCGTAGAAGCTCTGGTTAAAATAGCTCACACAGGCCCGGCTACTGAGGTCTTAACATTAGATTAGTGAGGAGTATCAGATCGTCGTGGGTCATTCACAACTCATTCTGGAGCGACGTCATCATCTATTACGCAATTATTCACCATAACTAATAAATCTTTATAATAGGTGGTACGTTAGATAGATATGATGATGTGACCGTCAGTGTATGAATTGATGATTTGTGGAACCCTCACTGAATACCCGTCTTAAGGGATTAGTAGATGATACGTAGGAAGGGCTTAATCGACCTACTGGCTAAGATCCTCTATGAAGTTAAGGTACATAGAGTCTCAGTAGACGTAGCGTTTAAGAGGGTCTGTAAGGGTGTCTGCGCTAAGGGTTTAGATGAGAGGGAGGAGTTATATAGGGTGGTTAGAGAATTCATCTCAGACTACCATAAGATCATGTGCTACGTTGGAGGTGATATTAGCTATAGGGAGGTAGCCCGCGTCTGGCTTGACCGTAAGTATGTAGTCCCGGAAACCCCTTACTGCATGTATTCGTACCCTAAGTGGTTTGTTGATGAGTTACTTAAGGTTTTAAGTTTGGATGAGTTAGTTGAGGTTCTTAAAGCAATGAATGAGAGGGTCTGGTGGTTGAGGATTAATACGTTACTATCGCCTGAGGAGAGAGTTTTAAGAGATCTTGAGTCGGAGGGTGTGGACTACGAGGTATTTAAGGAGGTACCATACATGGTTAGAGTGTTATCGTCGAGGAAGCCTGTAAGGCTGTTAAAAGTTGTCAGAGAATTTAAGGCAGTACCGCAGGACCTATCAAGTGCTGTAGTTGTTGAGTCGTTAAGGCCGGCCCCGAACGACTACGTAGTTGATTTAGCAGCAGCTCCCGGTATGAAGACATCACTCATAATGATGCTGGCTGAGAATAAGGCTAGAATCATAGCGTGTGATAAGAGTTTGAGGAGGCTTACAGTTATGAAGGGCTTGCTGAGGAGGTTGGGGGTTGATTTAAGTAGGGTTACGTTAGTCTACGCAGACTCCACACACCTAAGCTTTAGGGGTTTTGATAAAGCGTTAGTCGACGCACCATGTAGTAATTCAGGAGCTATAGGTAAGGACCCGGGGATTAAGATCTCCTTAACTAAGGGTAAGGTAGTACGTAATTGTGAGGTTCAGCTTAAGATGTTACGTAACGCTGTGAGGTTAGCTGATTACGTAGTCTTCTCCACCTGCTCAATACTCCCAGATGAGGGTGAGTTCATAATATCTAAACTTGGTGTAAATGACTTTAAACTCTTAAAGCCTATTGGATGGGTTGGTAGTGGATACCCGGTGGTAAGCTTCTACAACTCTGTTATGAGGTTAATGCCCCATAGACATTCATGCGAAGGTTTTTTCATAGCTGTCTTAACCCTTAAGTAATGTATTAATTAACATTAAACTTAACTTAAAGCATCATCGTTCTTTAAGATTGGACTGTTTTCTTTTGATGTTTACTTGTGTTGTTTACGTGCTTTGCGATTGTTCACGGTCTTTTCGTTCTGGAGGTGTTTGAGTGCTATTAGGTATGCTGGCGCTGTGTGCCTGTCTAAGCCGTGCTTCTCCATTACGAAGCGGTGCTCTTGCGAGCTGGAGGTCCCCCTGAGCTCATAAAGTTTTTAAACCTAAAAACTTATGTAGTTAGCGTGCCCTCAGGGTTTCAAGACCCGCGGAGCGGTGAACCCGTAGGTGACTACGGGGAGCCTCCGCGGTGAGGGGCTCCGAGGAGACCGTTGAGAGGTAGATGGCTGGAAGACTGGATATAAAGAGCATGAAAGCCTATGAACAGCCATCTACCGAGAAACGGCGGACTCGGAAATTTTTAAATTCTTACGAGTTAATTTTTATGGTGGATTTAATGGCTGTATCTATTACTGAGACTCAACAGCTGAGTGGTGGGAAGAGGCTGAGGGTTTTAATCGCTAAATTAGGTCTTGACGGACATGACAGGGGAGCTAAGGTAATCGCCCGTGCTTTAAGAGATGCTGGATTTGAGGTTGTATACCTCGGTGTTCATCAAACACCTGATGAGGTTGTTAGGGCTGCTATTGAGGAGGATGTAGGCGCTATAGGGATTAGCATATTATCCGGTTCTCACTTAGAGTTGATTCAAGACCTTATGAAGCTGTTGAGGGAGAGGGGGTTCAACGTACCAGTCATAGTTGGCGGTATAATTCCACCAGAAGATGTTGAGAGTTTGAAGTCCTTAGGTGTTTACGCTGTATGCGGTCCGGGGACGTTGTTGAAGGATATCGTGGAAATATTTAAGAAGGCTATTACTGCGTGAGGTGTTTGCTATGAGGTTACACCACATCGGTATAGCTGTTAAGGACTTAGAAGTAGCTATGAAGTTATACGGCGATGTGCTTAAGTTAAAACTGTTAGGTGTTGAGGAAGTCCCTGAGGAGGGTGTTAAGATAGCGATGTATGATGCTGGAGGTGTTCGAGTTGAATTACTCACAGGTACTAGGCCTGACTCAGCTATCTCTAAGTTCATTGAGAAGAGGGGTGAGGGCATCCACCACATAGCGTTTCACGTAGATGATGTTGATGCGATTTGTAACATGTTGAGTAGTGCTGGACTCCAGCTAACATACCCACAGCCAAAATTAGTTTCAGGTGGTTCTAGGAAGATAAACTTCATAAATCCTAAATCAACTGGCGGTGTATTAATAGAGGTTCTAACTGAGGTTAGGGGTAATGAGTGAGAAGTTAGTTCAACGTATGGTTGAGTGGGAGAGGGAGGTATTAGAGCAGTTTCTAAAGAAGTTTCCGGAGAGGAAGAAGGAATTCCTAACTGAGGAGGGAATATTAGTTAAGAGGTTGTACACACCTGCAGACCTTGAAGCAAGTGGTTGGGATTACGTAGAGAGGTTGGGATTTCCCGGCTCATACCCATTCACACGCGGTATTTACCCAACAATGTATAGGGGGCGTCCGTGGACTATAAGGCAGTACGCTGGGTACGGCTCCGCTGAGGACACTAACCAACGCTTTAAGTATTTATTAAGTATCGGTCAGACAGGGCTTAGCATGGCTTTCGACCTACCGACTCAGTTAGGACTTGACCCAGATGATAGGTTAGCTTGGTATGAGGTCGGTAAGGTCGGGGTTTCAATGCCATCGTTGCTTGAGATGGATATAGTGTTTAGGGAAATACCAATGGAGAAGATATCAACTTCAATGACTATAAATGCTACGGCTATTGAAGTCCTCTCAATGTACATACTAGTAGCTGAGTCGAGGGGGGTCTCCAGATCAGTCCTCGACGGCACCATACAGAACGATATCCTGAAGGAGTATATAGCTAGGAAGAACTACATATATCCCCCACAACCGTCTATGAGGTACTCAACCGATGCTATAATCTTCTGCGCTAAGGAAATGCCTAAGTGGAATTCTATAAGTATTAGCGGCTACCACTTCGAGGAGGCTGGAGCCACTCCAGCTATGGAGGTAGCATTCACTCTAGCAGACGCTATGGAGTACGTTAAATGGGTTATTGAGAGAGGTAAGATGTCTGTAGATGCTTTTGCGCCGAGGCTCTCCTTCTTCTTCGCGTCTAGGACCAACCTATTCGAACAAGTTGCTAAGTTTAGAGCTGCTAGGAGGATGTGGGCTGAGATCATGAGGGATAGATTCAACGCTAAGGATCCGAGGTCTATGATGCTTAGATTCCATACTCAGACCGCAGGCGTTACGTTAACAGCTCAGCAGCCTGAGGTAAACATAATTAGAACTACTATTCAAGCATTAGCAGCTGTCTTAGGCGGTACTCAATCACTCCACGTTAACTCCTTCGACGAAGCGTTATCACTACCTAGTGAGGAAGCAGTCAAACTGTCTATAAGAGTGCAGCAAGTCCTACTCTACGAGTCCGGAGTCATAGATACTGTAGATCCTTTAGGCGGGTCCTACTACGTGGAGTGGTTGACTGATGAGATTGAGAGGAGGGCGTGGAAGATCATAGACGATATTGAGAGGTTGGGCGGTATGTTAAGAGCTATTGAGTTAGGATACCCTCAAAGTGAGATTGCTAGGGCTGCTTACGAGTATCAAGTCAAAGTTGATAGGGGTGAGATACCGATAATAGGGGTTAACATACTTACAGAGCCTGAAACGCCGAAAGTTAAGATCCTCAGGGTGGACCCGGAAGTCAGGAAGAGAGTAGTAGATAGGTTGAATAAGTTTAAATCTGAGAGAGATGTAGCGAAGGTCTCAAGAGCTTTAGATGCTGTTAGGAAGGCGGCTGAAAACCCCGAAGTCAACATATTCCCCTACATACTTGAGGCAATACGTTGTAAGGCTACCTTAGGTGAGGTCAGTAAGGTCTTAAGAGAGGTTTGGGGTGAGTGGAGGGCTCCGGAAACAATTTAAATCAACTGCTAGCATTATGACCAGCGCTTCAGAACCATCCCTCCTTAAATAGTTTACAAGCTCTCTATTCAAATCCCTAGCTGCCTTATCAGCCCTCACAGCTGCAGTATTCCCAGAAACGTAGTCAGACCTACGTATGATGATCCTCACATCATCGCTGTAGGTCAACCCCTCCCTACCCCTGCCAACTACGACGTCGTAGTTACCATCCATACCGACTATTAAGGTAATTATTAGTGAGGAAGACCTCCCAGCTAACTCCTTAAATGATTGATTAAAATCTCTTAACGCCTTAGTTGATGATATACCTACTATGCAGTCACCACGTTCTGTTAGGAAGTCCTCCTTAGTGAATTCTAAACTCTTCTCATGAAGTGCCTTCACGTTCCTATGACCCCTAACCTTAAAAAACTCCCAAGATATGCAGACCCCACCGCCCTCTACGCCTATAGCTAAACACCTAAGAAGTGGGTAAGAAAAATTATTTAAAAACATTGCAAGAACAGCACCTTAGGGAGGTTTTAAAGATTTAAATTTTAATAATGTCTTTAATATTTAGGGTCGTTGAGGTATAAGCGACTTAACTAGTGATAGGGAGAGGTTGGTTAGAGACCTCATTAACATAGGTGTTTTGAAGTCTGAGAAGGTGATTAGAGCTATTTCTAAGGTTCCCAGGGAGTTATTCATACCGCCTGAGTTGAGGAGGTATGCATACTTAGATACGCCATTACCTATAGGGTATGGGCAGACTATAAGTGCGCCTCACATGGTTGCATTGATGACTGAGTTATTAGATGTTCAAGTAGGTGATAAAATCCTTGAGGTGGGTACTGGTTCTGGGTATCAGGCCGCAATACTGGCTGAACTCGTTGGTGATGAGGGACATGTCTACACTATTGAAATAGTTAAGGAGTTAGTTGAGTTTTCTAGGCAGAATTTAATGAGGGCTGGGTACTTAAGCAGGGTTACTGTAATACATGGTGATGGGAGTGTTGGTTATGAGGCTGCAGCACCTTACGATAAGATAATAGTGACTGCTGCAGCGCCTGACATACCTAAACCACTTATAGATCAGTTAAGGCCTGGAGGGAGGTTAGTTATACCGGTCGGTGATACTTACATGCAGTACTTAACGGTCGTGTATAAGGGCTTAGATGGTAAGATTAATGTTGAGAGGGGAACCCCCTGCGTCTTCGTACCTTTAGTCGGACGTTACGGTTGGAGGAAGGTTTAAATTACTAGGGATATAGCGTCTAGGACTCTCGGAGCGTAGACCTCTAGGTCTTCGTGTAGTTCCTTCCTAACCTTCATCCTAGCTATCTCACCAACGAATTTCCTAATGTTCTCAGGCTCTCCGTGGTTGACTACCAACCTCTTAGGCTTTAGGCCTAGTGAGATTAGACTCTTCACATACTTTATAAGTTGTTTGTGGTCTGAATGTCCTGAGAAGCCGTCTATCGAGTATACCTCCATATTTACCTTAACGACCTGGAGTTTATCATCTACTACCATGTGGACTTCCCTCATACCGTCCTTAACCTTCCTACCCAACGTACCTTCAACCTGGTAGTTAACGAATATTAAGGAGTTCTTAGGATCAGATGCCATGAGCCTGAAGTACTCTACTGCCGGACCTCCTGTCAGCATGCCTGAAGTAGCCATGATTATACATGACTCCTCACACTCAACTATCTCATGCCTCGCACTCCTATCATACAGTACTTTAAATACTTCGTAGGTGAATGGGTTAACACCTGAGTATATCTTCTCCCTCAACTCCTTTGAGAGGAGTTCTGGATATGCGGTGTGGATCGCTGTGACCTCATTTATCATTCCCTCAATGTACACCGGTATCTTAGGGATGAGTCCTTGTTCCATAGCATTTGCTATGATGACCATTACCTCTTGAGCCCTACCAACCGATAGCGTAGGTATTAAGACCTTCCCCCTCCGCTCAATAGTCTTCTTAATTATTTCTAAGAACTTAGACTCAGCTTCCTCCCTAGACGGCTGCTCAGAACCGCCGTACGTAGCCTCCATTATTAGAGTGTCAACACGTGGGAATTCCTCGTTAGCCTTATTCAGCAGTCTCGTCCTCCCGTACTTAAAGTCGCTTGTGTAGACTATGTTGTGGAGTCCGTTACCTATGTGTAGGTGGGCTATTGAGGAGCCTAGTATGTGGCCTGCGTCGTAGAGGGTTAGCCTTATATCTGGGGCTATGTCTGTTACCTCGTTAAATCTTAAGGGTATTGTGTGGAGTAGTGCTTTATGTACGTGTTTCTGGTCGAATGGTAGTGGCCTCCCCTCACGCTTAGATATGTCTAGGAGGTCTAACTGGAGTAGGACCATTAAGTCCCTAGTAGCTTCAGTTGCGTAGACAGGGCCTCTATACCCGTACTTAAATAGGAATGGGACTAGGCCGCAGTGGTCTAAGTGTGCGTGTGTGACTACCACAGCGTCTATTTCCTCCGGCTTAATACCCAGTACGTCTATCCTAGGCATTGAGGACTTCACATCTGGGGCGTTGGGATTGAAGCCGAAGTCTAATAACACCTTACTCTCTGAGGTTTCAATGAGTATTGCAGACCTGCCGACCTCCATAAACCCTCCTAAAGCGGTCATCCTAACGTATTGGTCCTTAAACAGTAGGTCCCTATGTATCCTCTCCCCAATATTCCTCAGGACTTCAAGCCTCTCATCACTCTCACTGATTAAGTATTTTAGGGCTGTGTCTAATATTCTGGACTTTAACGGTGGTTTCCTAACGATTTTAGGCCTCCAACCAGTTTCAGTAAATACCTTCTTGTAGAGCGCTCTATTATCCTGGTAGAAGAACTTAGGTTCTAACGTAGTTATTACAACCTCGCCTAATACTTTATCGAAGCTTATATCATCCTCTGTTAGCTTTGCCTCAGGAGGTACTGATGAGAGTAGGTACTTAACTACTTCCTTCTCAGGCTTCCTACTACTCTCATCAACCCTGACTACTATCCTCTTCCTTATAGTCTTAGCTATGTTTTTAACTATTCCTTCCTTCTCTATTATGAAGTTTACGTTCTTCACGTAGACAGCTATTTCAGGACCTTCAAACTCTATCTTAGTTACCTGCGCCTCCTTAGGTATCTGATTAAGTATTTCAGAGACTATTAGCTGTCTGACCTTATTCGAAGACGCCATACTGGTGATTATCACCTAAGCTTAAAGCTATACTCTCTGTAGGAGTCCTTAGTGATGGCTACGACGTCAACAGCCTCACCGGTGAAGACGTCTCTAGCTATGGATGCTGATACAGCCTTAACTGCTAGGTTGATGGCTTCATCTAAGCTCATATCCCTCCTATAGTTGCCTTCTATAATTCCTATAGCTACTGGTGAGCCTGAACCAGTTGCTGAGTAGTCCTCCTCAACAACCCCTCCGAATAGTTCTATAGAGTACAGTCTCGGCTCCGTATCATAACCACCTAGCAGTAGCTGAACTATGTATGGGTAGTACTTCGATGAGTTTAGGATTAATGATATCAGAGACGCTAAGGACTTCAGAGTCGGTGAGTAGCCTAACGTGACCTTACGGCTTAATATTTCAACCCTTAGGTAATCACCTAATATCTGAGCATCAGCTACTAGGCCGGATATAGTTAATGCAGCTCTATCATCCATCCTAATGATCTTCTTAGCGACTTTGTGGGCTACGTAATAACCACTACTAACCCTCTTATCAGCTGCTAGCACCACACCGTCATTTACTACTATACCCACTGTAGTTGTTCCGTGAAAACTACTGAGCATTTAAACACACCTCAAAACCTAATTTATGAGGGTGTATAATACTTATAAACGTTACGTTTAGATTTCCAACCACATGTGTATGTAGCCTCAGCTACGGCTATTAGCACTCATTAAGTAGTAGGTCTAAGGTTAATAAGTAGGTGGTTAGTAGTATTACTTGGTGTTTAGATGGGTAAGGAGGAGTTGATTGCCCGCGTGGTTGAAGTTCTTAAGACTATTTACGACCCTGAGATACCTATAAACATCTACGACTTAGGACTTATATATAGTGTAAGTGTTGATGAGGGAAACGTAGTTTCTGTTAACATGACTTTAACATCGCCTGCCTGCCCTATATCCTTCTTCGTCGTTCAGCAGGTAGTTAATACTGTTAAGGGTGTGAGCGGTGTTAGCGATGTTAAGGTTAACATAACGTTTGACCCTCCTTGGAATCCGACCATGATGACTAAGGAGGGGCGGGAGAGGTTTAAACAGTTATTCGGCTACGACATAGTTGAGGAGTATTTGAAGAGTGTTAAGGTAGGAGCTCCTTAATGCCTGTTGAGGAGCATAGGAGTTTTTGGAGTGGTTTGAAGGTAAGGTTCTGCCTAGTAGTAACGAGTGATTCGATATTTAATGGTTTGAAGGAGGATGAGATAACACCCTTAGTGGAGGGGTTGGTAGTTGAGGCCGGCCACGAGTTAGTGAGTCGTAAGGTAGTGCCAAATGACTTAGAGGTTATATCTAAGGAGGTTGAATCATGTCTGAAATACTGTGACGTCATCTTAGTAACAGGTGGTACGGGACTTAGTAGGAAGGACTTAAGTGCTGAGGCGGTTGGTAGGGTATGCGTTAAGCAAATCCCAGGCTTCGGGGAATTATTTAGATATCTAACCTACTTAGAGTTCGGTCCGGCTGCAATGCTCTCACGTAGTTATGCATGTGTTGCCAATGGCTCAGCGATATTCGTCACCCCTGGATCTCCTCAAGCAGTTAGATTAGCACTTACTAAGCTAATCCTACCGGAGGTTAAACACCTAGTAGGGGAGTTGAGGAAGTAGACCGCCTGGGGAGTTACACAACTACTTAAGGGCTTTGGGGCTCATCACCAACAACACCTAAATTAACGCTTCCTAATACTTTGTGGGGGTTTAATGAGTTACGACCTAATAATAAAGAACGGTAAGGTAGTGAGTGGGCTATCATCTACGTGGATTAACGCAGATGTAGGTATTAAGGATGGAGTAATAGTTGAGGTAGGTTACTTAAGTTGGAAACATGCGGAAACAGTCATAGATGCTAGGGGTAAGTTCGTCCTCCCCGGATTTATAGACATGCATAACCACTCAGACCTCTCACTCATTGCCCTCCCAGACGCGTTGAATTCCATAATGCAGGGAGTCACTACAGTTGTCATCGGTAATTGCGGGTTTTCAGCAGCGCCGGTAATGCCGAAGGCGTTGGATATGGTTAAGAGGTTTTGGAGGCAGCTCTCCTTCGGATTGGAGGTAGACTTTACGTGGAGGTCCTTTAACGACTACTTAAACGTTTTAAGTAGTGTTAGACCTTCAGTTAATGTAGTCCCCTTAGTAGGGCATGGAACGATACGTATTAACGTCTTAGGATTTAATGATTCAGCACCTAATGATGAGGAATTAAGCGTTATGAAGTCCTTAGTTAATGAGGCAATGAGGTCCGGCGCCTTCGGTCTCTCAACAGGTCTTATCTACCCGCCAAGCTCTTACGCATCAACCGATGAGATCGTAGAGCTGGCTAAGGTTGCCGGTAGTTACGGAGGTATTTACTCAACACATATAAGGAGTGAGTCTGGGCGATTGTTAGAAGCTGTTGGTGAGGCGTTAGATATTGGTTTGAGGGCTGGGATTCCAGTCGAGATCAGCCATCTTAAGGCTGCTGGGAAGCCTAACTGGGGGAAGGTTAAAGAGGTGGTTAACCTGATCAGGGATTATAGGGGGAGGGGCGTTGAAGTCAACTACGACCTATACCCATACACAGCGGGTTCTACCTCGTTAATATCCTTAATACCTCAGAAGTTCTATAGGGAGGGGTTTGAATCACTGATAAGTAGGCTTAAGGATAGGGGGTTTAGGGAGGAGGTGGTTAAATACGTTGAGAGTAGTTCTGATTGGGAAAACCTGCTAGGTGTGTTAGGTTGGGAGGATATAGTAATCTCATATTCTCAGACCTGTAAGTCATGTGAGGGTAGGACATTACTATCAATAAGTGAGGAATTAGGTGTGGATCCATATACAGCGTTCTTCGAATTGATAGTGAGGGATGAGGGTAGGACCTTAATGATAATGCACTTCATAAGTGAGGAGGACTTAATATACGCGCTTAAACAGCCGTACTCACTCATAGGCTCAGACTCGTTCATAGTACCTAAGGTCGGTAAGCCTCACCCCAGATTCTTCGGTACGTTCCCAAGAGTTATTAAAAGATACGTTAAGGATTTAGGGGTCTTAACCATTGAGGAAGCAGTAGCTAAGATGACTTCAAATACAGCTCAGAAATTAAGACTTCATGATAGGGGGGTAATAGCACCTGGATTTAAGGCAGACATAGTGGTCTTAGATGTTGATAGGCTTGAGGACCGAGCCACCTTCGAAGACCCTAACAACTACCCGCTAGGTATTGAGTACGTAGTGGTTAACGGTTCTGTAAGTGTGTATGAGGGTCTTTACGTAGGTAAGAGGGGCGGTGAGGTTTTGAGGAGGTCGACTTTAGAATCTCTTCAATAAGCGTTTAGGCTAAGTAATATTTAAAAATTTGGTTAGGAAGTGTTAGTGGGGTTATGTTATGGGGTCTAAACAGCACTCAGCGTTTATCGGGGTTTTAGTCGTTCTGATTATTGTTGCCGGTGTTGGTGGTTATTTCGCAGGTTCTTCAGCTGTACCGCCCCCTAAGACTGTTACTTCAACTTCATTGGTAACTGTTACAGTTACTGTTACCCCAACACCTACGCCCACACCTACTGTGACCCCACCACCGCTCACACCGCCTGCACACTGGCCTAAGAGTGTGGTATTCAGGGGTGGGGCGGTTGGTAGTGCTTGGACTGTGTTTGCTTCTGTGGTGGCGAGTGTTATTGAGAAGGAGTTGAAGGTCTCAGTACGTGTTGAGCCTGGGGGTAGCCTAGCTAATACTATGGCTATAGCTAAGGGTGAGGTCGAGTTAGCACTATCTCAAACTGCTTGGATGCCTGTTTTCATGGACCCTGAGAAGGTTAAGAGCCTTACGGGGGAGGCTGTAAACGCATCTAAGATTAAAATCCTTGCGAATGCCGTACTACCATTCTACTTCGAGTTAGTTTACACGAGGCCTGACTCACCTATCAATAGTATTGAGGACGTAGCTAGGATGATTAAGGAGGGGAAGCCTTTAAGGATTGGTGTTGGGGGTGCTGCAGGGTCTTTAGACGATATAATTGCTAGGCTTATCTTAGAGGCATACGGTATTAAACCAACTGATATAATTAGGGTTGGAGGTACTTTCACCCTATCATCAGAGTCCGACGTAGTGAGTAAGATTCAGGAGGGTAAGTTGGATGTAGTGTTTGAGACTACGATGCCTGGCGCCGCAGCTTATAGGGAGTTGGAGATTAGGATGCCTAACGTCAAGCTCCTACCGATTGTTGGGAAGGAACGTGACTACCTACTTAACTTCTTCAGTGGCGGCGGTCTCTACACGTGCTCACTACCTAAGGACTTATTCAAATTCGTAGTTACTGAGTACCCCACCCTATGTACGTCGACTATTATAATAGTTAATGCGGACTTACCTGAAGACTTAGTGTACTATATCGCGATGGCCATAGATAGAAATGCGGGCTATATTAAGAGTAGTATTGCTGCATTTGAGTTCAACCCGGCTGAGGTTTGGAAGACTTTAGGAGGTATTGAATTACACCCAGGTGCCGCTAAGTATTATAAGGACGCCGGCTATATGAAGTAGTAGTGGTGATGAATGAGTAGGAGGGTGTTGGGGAAGAAGGCATCGCTAATAGTTAAATCAATATTTTTTGTAGCAGCTATATACAATATATACACCCTAGCATTCGTTGCTTATGACGTCTACCAACACATGCTTATAAACTTACTGTACGCACTACCCCTAACATTTATAATCTACCCAGCTGGTAGGAAGTCTGTTAGTAAGGTGCCGTGGTATGATTACCTACTAGCTACTGCGTCGTTAATTACTGTAGGGGTCCTCCTAATAAATTTTAGGGAGTGGTTTTTTGAGAGGTTATGGCTTGTCTCCCCAGTTAGTACTGAGCAGTTCGTAGTTGGTTTAGTGTTTATTTCCCTCCTACTTGAGGCTGGTAGGAGGGTTGGGGCTCTTCCAGTCTCAGTAATAGCTACTGCCTTAGTAGCACTCCTACTCCTAGCCCCCTACATACCGGTTATAGGTTTTAGGACTACGCCTCAGAGGGTTGTTGAGTTCTTATGCCTAACACCTTGGGGTGTGTTTTCAACACCTCTTGAGGTTATCTCAACCTATGTGGTTGCGTTCACCTTACTAGGTGCTGTGTTCATGGCTAGTGGTGTTAGTAGTTTCTTCATAGATGTTGCTAAGGCTGCTGTTGGTAGGAGTGTTGGGGGGCCTGCTAAGGTCTCAGTAATAGCTTCATCACTTTTCGGTACGGTGAGTGGTAGTGCTGTAGCTAATGTCTACGCTACAGGTGTTTTCACAATCCCGTCTATGAAGGGGGTTGGTTTTAACCCAGCAGTAGCTGGTGCTGTTGAGGCTGTAGCATCTACTGGTGGTCAGATAATGCCGCCGATAATGGGTGCTGGGGCGTTCATCATGGCTGAGCTTTTAGGCGTTCCATACGCTTACGTAATGGTTGCTGCTGTAGTTCCAGCACTGATTTACTATTTAGGTGTTTTCGTCCAGGTTCATTACTATGCAGTTAAGTCTGGTTTGAGGGGTTTGGCCGGGGCTGAAATACCTAGCTTGAAGGAGGTTTTAATTAGGAGGGGCTACTACGTAATACCTTTAGCGACGATTGTCTACTTAATAGCTGTTGCGATGTGGTCTCCTGTTACCTCAGCCCTAATAGCTTTGCTAGTAGCTTTGGTTTTAAGCTATGTGAGGAGGTCTACTTGGATGACGCCTAAGAAGGTGTTTGAGTCCTTCGCTGAGGGGATTAGTGAGGTAGTATCAATCGTAGTTATAGCGGCTCTTGCCGGCATGATAGCTGGTAGTGTGACGTACAGCGGGCTTACATTAAGGTTTGCATACGTGATTAACGTAGCGTCCATGGGTATAGTGGCGATAGCCTTAGTGTACACTGCATTACTCACCATACTCTTAGGTATGGGTATGCCTACAACAGCTGCGTACGTACTAGCAGCCTCAGTAGCAGTACCGGCAGTAATCTCATTAGGTGTGGATGCATTAGCAGCACATATGTTTACCTTCTGGTACGCAGTAATCTCAGCGATAACACCCCCAGTAGCATTAGCAGCATATGCCGCAGCAACACTAGCTAACGAACACCCGCTGAAAGTAGCTATATGGGCGTGTAGGTTAGGCTTCTCCTCATTCATAATACCCTTCCTAATAGTATTTAGGCCAATACTCCTAGGGCACGGACACCTAACACCGTTAGAAACAAGTTGGAACATACTCATAGCATTCATAGCGACATACGCAATAGCAGTAGCACTATCAGGATACCTAAAAAGAGAGTTAAAACTAGTAGAAAGAGCACTACTACTAGCCGGGGGAATAGCACTCTACATACCCGGAATAACATACGACATAGCAGGACTAATAACAGTCACAGCAGTACTAACAAACCACCTAATCAAACACAAAGCAAGACCACCACAGTAATACCGGGCAAACACCTCAAACAACAATCCTGAAGAAGTAGTTAGAAAAGCAAATCAATACCAACAATCCGATAAGCTTTTATTTTAATAAATGCTAAGAGAGTGTAGATGTGGTCTAAAATGTTAAACAAAGGCATATCACCAGTAATAGCAACAGTAATACTAGTAGCAGTAGCACTACTACTAGCAGTAGCACTCACAGGCTGGGTCATGGGTATATGGGGAACTATAGGAGCAACAGAAGCAGTACAAATAGTATCAGCAAGTCTAAATACGACTCATCTTAACCTAACTATAGTAAATAGAGGCAATGCAAACGCAACAGTAATCTCAATAATA
>JAWBQY010000012.1:0-36009 GCA_038844925.1 Sulfolobales archaeon
GAATCCGCAGAGCGTACAGTAAATCTTCTTGGTTAGTTCGACCCTAGGCTTCAACTCATCTAGGACTACACCCCTCGTCTGAAGTAGCCTACCTCTAGGGCCGTAAGTCTCGATGAAGTCACTTACCTTAAGTACTGGACATGCTGGGGTGCAGAAGCCGCATTGCTTACAGTAATCTATGAACTTACTTGCGTCATTCCTTAACTCCTCCTTCGTGTACACCATCTCAAAACACCTCAATCAAATATCTTACCAGGATTCATAATGCCTTTAGGATCTATTAACTTTTTAATCCCCTTCATAATCTCTAAAACCCTCTCACTATTCCTAGCCTTCAACTCCTTAAGGAGTAGGTCCTTCCTCTCAATCCCTACTCCATGCTCACCTGAGATAGAGCCTCCTAACTCTATTGAATACCCCTCAATCTCAATTAACGCTGGTCTAGCCTTAGTCCACCACTCATCCTTAGATTGAAGTCCTACTAACGGGTGTAGGTTGCCATCACCTGCATGTCCTATTAAGCCTATAGTTACGTCGTACTTAGCTGAGACCTCCCTAATCTTCTTAACTATTGCCGGTAGTGCTGAGAGAGGTACTGAGAGGTCGCCCATGAATGAGAATGGGAATGCAGCTGCGAATGTTGGGTAGGCCTGCTTACGAACAGCGTATAGCTTAACCATCTCATCAGGATCTGTTGTAAACCTCACATCAGCAGCTCCTGAATCCTTAAGGACTGTGGCAACCTCATTAAGCATGTTATTCAATACCTCCTTAGGGGCGTCTATATCAACTATGACCATGTTCTTCTCAGGGAAGTTAAGCCCTTTAATCTTATTAGCTAGTTTAACAACTATGTCATCCATGAACTCAAGGATTAGTGGGGTGAAGCCCCTCCTCCTAAGTTCGTAGACCCCCCTAGCAGCATCCTCAACGTTGTCGAAGTATGCAACAACCCTACCAACAGACTTAGGTGCTGGTACTATCTTAAACCAACCACGTGTTATCACACCTAAAGTCCCCTCAGAACCTATGAATATGTGCATTAAGTCATAACCTGTTGCCTGCTTATACACTGGAGCTCCTAAAGTCATTATCTGACCGTCAGGTAATACGACCTCAATGCCTAAGGTGATATGCCTCATAGTACCGTATCTAGCACCCCTCATACCACCAGCATCCATTGCTAGAGCACCACCTATAGTTGCTGCTTCAGCACTAGCAGGGTCTACTGGGAACATGAAGCCATACTTCCTACACTCCTTATCAACCTCATCTACGTAGGCCCCAGCCTCAGCCTCAACCACACCGTTAGCAACATCGACTTTAATACTCCTCATAGGCCTTAAATCAAGTACTATAGAACCCTTAGAAGGTGTTGAAGCACCTATAACACTCGTCCCACTACCCCTAGGAACTACTGGAATCCCGTACTCATTAGCAAATCTAAGCACCTTAGAAACATCCTCAGAACTACGTACTTTAACTACTGCTATGGGCTCCTCCCTAACGACAGCATATGCTGTAAAGCTGTAGGTGTAGAGTTCCTCAGGATCTGAGACAACGTTCTCAGAACCTAGTAGTTCCGTAAGCTTGGAAACCACCCACCCATAATCCATTATATCCCCACTTAAATGTAACGGTAGGAAGTTATAAATTTTTTTTGATCTGTTTTTACTATTACAATTTAAAGTTAGAAAATCTAATAGAACGGTATTACAAACTACGAATTGATTTAATCGAACCGCATGGTAAGGAATAGCAATTGTTTAAAGTAAAACCTTAGATAAAACCCTTAGTTATAAGTACTATAGTTAAGATACATATGAATAACTGTGTGAGTGTTAGGGTTAAAGTAACCTTAACCTCTGTAGGTTTAATACCTAATTTCCTTAGTAGTTTAATTGTTAGGTGGGTTAGGCTGTACACCTTACTGTAGGGCGGTTCTAAAGACCCATCACTCTTCGGTAATCCGAAGTTCTCTTTATATATGCCGTCCTTAAGCCCCCTAATAAACAATGCAAACTCTATAAAGTATAGGGTGAAGAGCATTACACCGAACTTCTCCATATTACCTAATATTACTATCGATGCGTAGTAAGCCCCTACAGAATACGTTAGTGTATTGCCGGGGAATACCTTCGCTGGGTACCAATTATACTTAATAAATGCTAGTAGGGCAGCCAACATAACTAACGAGGCCTCGAAAGCTAGTGTAATCCCCTTAACGTATGAGAATATGGCTGTAGAGGCCATTAAAACTAGACCCATACAGGCTTCTAACCCGTTATAGCCGGCAATCATGTTAAACGCGTTAGCACATCCTAAAACACCTATAGGTACTAGTAGGAGTGGGTATGCAATTCCGAAGTCTACAACACCTACGAATGGTATTGATACTGTTGAGACTCCGGCCTTAATAACTACTAAGGGTGCTGATATCGGGATTAGGAATAATATCCTCCCCCAGACCGGTACACCCTTCTTCCAACCTAATACATCATCCATAAATCCGAGTAGGGAGGTGAGGAGGAGGAGTGATGTAAGTGCGAAGAAGTCATCACTATAAATTAACTCGTTACTTAAGTACCTATGCAGCGATGCTAGTAGGTAGAGCCCGAAAGTACATCCAACAGCTACCCACAACCCACCTCCCTCAGCAACAGCTACATTACCTACCTTATTCATATCCCTGCCAACGAAGCCACGTTTAACAGCTACTTTAATCCACTGAGGGATGATTACGTAAGTAAGGCAGAATGCTAGAGTAGCTGATAGTAATGCGAACTCAGCTCTAAACACTATTAAACACCCCACACTTAACAATTTATGGTGGGTACCCAAAAATTAAAAACGTTTAAGTAAGTTAACCACTCTGCTGAAGCTTCCTCACGGTGGGAACGTTGTTGGAAGTACTAACATCCTATTGTCTATTCTGACTAGTTCTGCAAACTGAGTTGATATGAAGGAAGTGTATGTAGTCCCCCCAGACCTGTAGACATATTTTACACTATTTACGTATGGGGATGCAGTAATTAACATATCTGACAATTTAACCGTTACCCCAAACCTTAAGTAGTAGGAGCCCGTTGGGTATAAGACCTCACCACTTATGTGTAGCTTAGCTGTCGTATTGTTTGGGTAGGAGTTGAAGTAAATCCTCCAGTACCTATAGCAATCCCAAGAACTCCAGCAGTAGGTATAGTCGACAGTCCTATTCTGAGCTGTGTTTAAGGTGGTGACTCCTTGGAGGAATGCGGTGATATAATACGTAAAGTTTAACTGAGTGTTTACCGGTAGGCCATCAGCCCTGATCAAATCTCCAGAGTACCACGTCTCACTACCGGCGGTGAAGTATTTATAGTCCTTCAACACAGCATAGCTAGGTTCTAAAGTTATGAAGTCCTCAAATACTACACTCCAGCCACCTAGGTGTTGATTTCTTAAGTATTCAACTACTGGTGTGTAGTTAGCCCCGGTAAGGTTTACCCGTAGGTTTAACTGCGGTAGCGAGGTATATGAACCAACTCTATACCTAATGACGTACGTACCACTTATCTGCGGTATGAATAGTACTGGGTAGTCTATAAGCGATGATGCGAAATTAGACGGTCTGTAAACAACTACGTTACTACCATCTGGTGAAGTTACTTCTGGGACTATGCCTGAAGACGTTGGTAGGAAGACGTACTTACCTACCTCATCATTACCTATGTTAACACGTATATCGTAGTTCAACATGTATGAAGTTAGCTTAATGCTTAAGGGACTTGTCGAGGCAAATCTAAAACCTATTAGTGCTAGGGCGGTGGTAGCATTTAACGACTTGATTGCTGAGTCGGTATTGAATGTGATTAATAGCGTGGTTGTTGAGTTAGTCCCTAAATTCCCTACCTGCAGACCTCCTTCCCAGGAGTATAAAGGCTTAATAACTGGGTACCTAATAGGTGCTTCAAGCGTTGGGTTGGTTTGGTAGGGCATTATCGGAAGTCCCTTAACGTAGTCCTCAGGACTTACAACGTATATAACCGGCTTTAAGTGCAGGCTTACCCAACTGCCTAGGTTCTTAATTTCAAACAGTAGGTTAATACTCTTACCGGCAGATATTACTGTAGGGTATGCCCAGAAGCCTGCCACACCACTCATTAAGGTTTCATAACTTATGTACCAACCTGATGTAGACCCTGAAACCGATTCATACCATTTAACGTAGACCCTATGGTTTGAGTCAATCCTATAGTACCCCATACCTAAGTAGGTGATGTCCGTCCGGCCAGAACCATATACATGGCCTATCTTATACGGCACACTCCGCGGGTCTGTGTAGATGAACCAATCACCCTTAGATATGGTGTGAGAGCTATCAGTAATTAGGGAGTACCCTACGGGTATGTAATTAGCTTCAGGGTCTGACGGTCCTCCTGGAATTGGATTACTCATGTAGGAGTTTAAATCCTTTAGAATCCCAACGTATAATACCGGTCTTAAGTGATTAGTAGAGTTTAAGTACTGTATGTTTACGGTATTACTGCCTACATTAACATTATTTGACGAATTCCTCAGAACTTCCCTCCCAACTATGAAGTACTTACCCCCCTCAGCTATTATTAAGATGTATGAATTACTTAACAGTAAGTTGTTGATGACCCCCTCCTCTAATACCTTCTCATAAGTCTTATTAATTACTACGTTATTCCTTAAGGTGTTAATGCCTGAGCTACTTAGAGCTAAGATCGAGGTTATCCTAATCGGTGGGTTGGCACTCCTCACATATAATCCGTCTAGACTGTATACTACCTCAAAATCCTTAGACGCACTACTTAATTGACTTACTACTTCGTAGTTAAGCCTAGCTAGTCTAGTAGGTGCTTTCCTCAACTCTAAGGAGATGTAAGCTATGGATGATGAGAGAATCATAAGTAGTATTAAAGCAGATGTTAGTGCTGAGATAGAACCCCTCACACCGATCACCTAATGATGTCGACATAGTTAGGCCTTACTAAGTAGTTGCCTACTAATACGTACAGCCCTTCATTACCTACATCATCAACATTTAATACTAGGACTTCCTGAGGCTGTATGACGTAGCTGCCTACCCTAACGTTATTAATGATTAGTAAGACCTCCTTAGGCTCCTCCTCATAATTCACTATGAGTAGGTAATTCCTACCACCGTATCCGACTACCAATGCCAGTGGGGGCTTCCCCACACTAACTACGTCGTCATACGGTCTGTTTAAATCGTTGAGTAAGGTGATGAATGCGCCGGAAACACTTATAACTACTAGGGTTAGCATTATGTCTACGTACAACTCACTTATACCTAAGTCTAACCTCACTAAGCCCCTTAAGATATGTGAGGGTATAAAAACTGTTTTACCCTTTAAGCTTAAGTGATATGTTGATCATTAAGTTGAAGTAGTTTAACGCCTCTCTCACATAGTCCTCACTTATAACTCCGTGAGGTGTTGGTGTTTCTAAAACCCTCTTAGGTATTCTAATGTTTAGTGGGTTGAAGCCCTCTGAGAATTTAATCTTCTGCTTCTCAATTAATATCTCCCTACCCAACCTCTTAAGATCTTCAACGCTTACCTCCCTCTTCAAAGGTTTGAAGCACTTCTCAACTACCTCCGGTTTGTAAATACCTCTAGCAAATAGGCATACCACCAGGCTTGTAAGTACCTGCCTCCAAGACTCCTCCTCAATTATCCTCTCCACAGCCTCCTGAGGTGTTGGTAAGGGCTTCTTAGTCGCTAGTAATTCCTGATCCATGGAGTACGCACCTGAGTCTAAGTGACTGTGCCTAGACCCGATGAGTAATGATATCACGTATAGGGGTCCTGTATGGTAGCCAGCAGGCTCCACCTTATTGAAGGCCATAGCGTATTCCAAACCGCCGTACTTCTTAGCTACTTCCTCAACACCTAACGCCATCGTCTTGTAGAAGTCGTTAGGCTGCCTCACAATATTTCTAACTACTTTAATGTAGGATTCGTAATCCCCCCAACTAAGCTTTGTGAGTAGTTCTTTCTCGGTGATTAGCCCGTTAAGATATGCTTCAGTAGCCCAGGCTAAGATAACCCCAGTAGATATTGCGTCAAGACCTTCCTCCTCAACAGCATCTAATAGTTTTAGGAAGCCCTCCCTACTACTAACCCCTAAATTAGTTGCTAAGGAGTATAGGGGTTCATGATCGTATGATATGAATTTAATCTTATAGAAGTAGGGTTCTTCAGGATATGGCTCTCTAAGAGCTGCTATGTGGATACAGGCTGTAGGGCAGCCAGCACATGCTACCCTCCTAGCTAGGACTGTCTCAGCAAGCTTCTCACCGCTAATTTCCTCAGCCCCTTCAAACGTTCCGGAGCTGAAGTTCCTCGTCGGTAACGCCTTAATACTGTTTAGGACTAAGATGTTCGCAGCAGTTCCTAAGTCATGGTATTTCTTCATAGCCGGTGATTTTACGGCTAGGTTGTATACCTCGTCGTAAACAGCTCTATAGGTAGGGATGTCAGGGATTGAGAGCCCCTTACGACCGACTATTATTAGGGCTTTAAGCTTCTTCGCGCCGAAGACAGCCCCTAAGCCCAACCTACCGAAGTGCCTGTAGGTCTCAGTTACTACTGATGCATACCTAACTAAGTTCTCACCAGCTCTACCAATCCTCATTATCGCCCTATGACCAGACCCAGGAGTGACCTCCCTTAAGATCCTCCCCACAGTCTCAGTACTCCTCATCCCCCACAAAACTGATGCATCTCTAAATCTTACTTTCTCATCCTCAACGACTACGTACACGGGCCTATCGCTAGAGCCTCTAATCACTATAGCTCCATAGCCTGCAAATCTTATAGCTAGTGCTGACCTACCGCCTGCATGGCTTTCTGAGAAGTAATTATTTAACGGTGATTTGAAGACTGCAACAGTCTTAGATGCTAGTGGGTATACCCCGGTGAGGGGGCCTACAGCGAATATTATAGTATTTTCAGAGCTTAAGGGGTCTGCATTCTTAGGTACTTCCTCCTTATAGAGTTGTGTAGCCACACCTATACCTCCCAACCACTTACTGAATAAGTCCTCCCTAGACTCGACCCAGTAAGTCTTACGAGTTAGGTCTACGTACAGTACGTTAGAGAGGGATTTAAACCAGTCCATCAAACCACCTCCTCAAGGGATAATACGCTATGTGGGCAGTAGTTAACACAGAGCCCGCAGTGAACACATATTACTGGCTTACCGAATTCATAATCCCACATAACAGCACCTATATCACATGCCTCCCTACAGAGCCCACATCCAATACACTTAGTAGGTTCTAAGATCACTCCACCACCCTCTCTAAGTTTAAGGGCTTTAGTAGGGCATACCCTAGCACAGGGTGGGTCCCTACACGCCCTACAAACAACTAATGTAAACCCCCTCTCAAACCCGCCAGCACTCCTAACCCATATTGCTGACTTACTATGACCTACTACGCCAAACCTCCTACTACATGCAAGCATGCATAGCTGGCAACCAACACACTTATTAACATCAATAACTACTAAGCGCTTCACATGCAATACCACTAAAGTTAGTAATAACTCATTAATAATTGTTTCTCTTTAAAATTTTAAGATTATTAAAAGGATTATTAAAAAAGAAAAAGTAAAATAGCGTGTTTTAACTTGTGTTTTAGAAGACTCTAATACCTAGTAGCCTACCTAATATGAATACCGCTACGAAGAAGAACCAGCAGAGTATTGCGTAAGCATATAGGAATATCCAGTAGTACCATCTTAGTCTTAATTCCTTAGGTAACTTCCTCTCAAGCCAGTATAGGAGGAAGACTGCATAGCCGCCGAAGTTTGCAATGTTTGCTGAGAGTAGTAGGATTATAAGTGGCGGTGCCTGCCATATAGCCCACATAGCGAATGCTATGTAGCACGCCATGAATGGGTAGTATATTCTCCTAACATCGCCCTTAGCCCACTTCCTAACACCCTCAGAAGTACTCCAAAGTAGGTCAGTCATATTCCTAGTCAACGTGTCCATTATCTGGAGTTGAGTACCCCATAACACTATCAAACCTATGAAGGATATGAAGTAGTATCCTATCGGGCCCCACATAGCTCCAAACTGTGTTGCTACATGTGCTGCTATACCCCACTCAGGTAGTTTAGTACCAACAGGTATGAAGGAAGCTACAAGTATTGCTGGCATACTCATACCTACAACTCCGAATGGGAAGAATATCAACCATTGATCCCATACTAATAACTTCTCCCAACGCTTCCAAGTAGCTAAGTTCTCAGGAGTGAATTTAAATATCTTACCAACCGGGGATACCTCTATCTTCTTACCGCCGATTATGGCTGGTAAGTAACCAACTAATGCACCTACACCGTAACCTTTATCTCTATACCAATTACTCATTAGGAAGTTTATGGCTGATAACCAACCTGTATAGCCCCACCAACCACCGAGTAGGAATATATCAGCCCCTGGGGGTATGTACCCAACGCTTGCATAGCCTTCTAACGCCCCAGCCCATATCTCAGGCTTGCCGTAAATTATGGCAAGTATGAAGACTGAGAAGGTAACGAAGAGAACTTTAAACCTAAATATATATTCTAACGTATTATAGATCTTCCCGCCAAACATTACTACGAAGAATGTAAATAGGAATAGACCTATACCTAGATAACGTACGAAGACTGCATCGGCTGCTGCCTGTTCTGGTGGGACACCAACACCTGGCACTCTCCCCAATACTATTGAGCCTAGAGCTGTTGCTGCACCTAAAGCCCAGCCAGGCCATGCTAGTGCGAAGAATAATACAGCAACGTTCCATGCAATCCAGAACTTCCTAGGGAATACTCTGGCGAAGTATACTAGGGCAGGCTCACCTATGAGCATGGTCATCCTACAGAAGGCTATGTTATATATTGTCTGGAAGAAGCAGCCAACCCATATGAACCAGAATAGCTTCATACCGTAGGACACAGCTACTGTAGGACCCATCAACCACTCTCCAGACCCTAAAGCACCACCTAAAGCTGTGAATGAGGGGCCGAATACCGTGGCGAATAACTTCCAACCACTAAGCTTCGGCACCTTAAATACTTCCTCAGGCGTGGGTAACTTCTCAACAACCTCTAAAGCAGGACCCTCACCCAAACGGAAGTATTCCTTACTACTCACAATAACAACCCCAACACTATACTTGATAGGAAGGTATTTATAAATATTAATGAATGTAATTGATTGTTTGTTTAAGATACTTACAGCATTAACGTAAATTATAAATAAAGAAATATCATTGTATAATTGTAGAAGTTTATAATACGTTGAGTAGTATATCAGGTTGGTGAGTTATAAAGTAATATCTCTCAGAGTTTGCTACGTATTAATAAAGATTAGTAAAGAATGTGTGAAATAAATAAAAATTAGTATATTGTAGTGGTTTGGGGTTATAATTAAAGTACTTTTATACCGAGTTGTCCCAGCACCATCACTATGAAGAAGAAGCAACACATTACGCAGAATAGTATTATCGGGGGCCAGTAATACCATCTTAGTCTTAATTCCTTAGGTAACTTCCTCTCAATATCCCAGAGTAGGTACCATGCAAAGAATCCCCCGAAGTTTGCAATGTTTGCTGAGAGTAGTAGGATT
Source organism: Sulfolobales archaeon (assembly GCA_038844925.1). Lineage (GTDB taxonomy): Archaea > Thermoproteota > Thermoprotei_A > Sulfolobales > NBVN01 > DTCV01. Next base: position 9,655 of record JAWBQY010000012.1, read on the forward strand.
ATAAGTGGTGTTGTACCAGTCGCTATGTAAGCGCCGAAGACGTAAATAGCGAATGCTACGTAGATCGCTAGGAATGTGTAGTATACTCTCCTAACATCGCCCTTAGCCCACTTCCTAACACCCTCAGAAGTACTCCAGAGTAGGTCAGTCATATTCCTAGTTAACATATCAACCCACTGTAGCTGCGTGCCCCACAAAGTTATGAGGCCTATGAATGATATTAAGTAGAAGCCTACAGGTCCCCACATAGCTCCGAATTGATTTGCCGTATGTGCAGCGATTGCCCAAGCAGGTAGGGTAGTACCTAGCGGAACCACGCTTCTAACCATAACTGAAGGTAACGTCATACCTACTACGGCAAAGGTAGCGTAGATAAGCCATTGATCGTAGATTATTAATTTCTCCCAACGCTTCCAAGTAGCTAAGTTCTCAGGAGTGAGTTTAAATATCTTACCAACTGCTGATAATTCTATTTTCTTACCGCCGATCATGGCTGGTATGTAGCCAACTAGATAGCCCATACCGTAGCCCTTATCCCTGTAGTAGTTGGTAAGTAAGTAATTAATAGCTGAGGCCCAACCAATATAACCCCACCAACCACCGAGGAGGTAGACATCAATACCTTTGGGCATGTAGCCAATGCTAACATAACCAACTGCTAATTCAGTCCATATCTCAGGTCTACTCACAACTAGAGATAATATGAACACTACAAATGTAACTACGAGGACTTTAAATCTGAAGACAGCCTCTAAGGTTGAAGCTATCTTACCACCAACAGAGACTACTAAGACACATACTAAGAACAGTACCGCACCTAGAATCGTTACGAGCTGTATATCACCAGTCCCCGGCAGCCTGCCAAGAATGAATACAGCTAACGCTGTAGCAGCTCCTGAAGCCCAACCAGGCCATGCAGACGCGGCGAACAGCACAAAAGCTAGGAACGGTATCCAGAACCGCCTAGGTTTACTCCTAGCCATGTATACCAATGCGGGCTCGCCGATAAGCGCCGTAATCCTAGCAAATGCTATATTATATACTGTTTGTAATACCACACCAACCCATACCAACCAGAATAAGTACAGTCCATAACGAGCCGCTATTGACGGGCCCATAATCCACTCTCCAGACCCTAAAGCACCGCCTAAAGCCATAAACGACGGACCTAATATTGTGGTGAAGAGCTTCCAACCACTAAGCTTCGGCACCTTAAATACTTCCTCAGGCGTGGGTAACTTCTCAACAACCTCTAAAGCAGGACCCTCACCCAAACGGAAGTATTCTTTGACCTCGCCACCCATAATAACACCGTCAGCTTTCGACTGCTGGAATAGGCTTAAAAGTTTTAATGTGAAAATACATTCGCATGTAAATGTAAGCATATTATAAAGGTTTAATGTTATGATTCGATTTTATTTTAACTTAGAAATATAATAATAATTAATGTTAATAGCAGATCTGATAATTCTACGACCTAGGCGTGATTTCCTTTAACGTACCTTCAACCATGTTTAAGGATCTGTCTACGAATTCAAGCACTCGCGGGTCATGGGATACGATAATTATAGTTGTATTGAAGTCTTTTCTAACATTCTTAAAGAGTTCTAATACCTTAACTGCGTTACTCCAGTCTAAGTTTGCTGTAGGTTCGTCTGCTAGTAGTACTGAGGGTGTTGTAACTAACGCTCTAGCAATAGCTACGCGTTGTCTCTCACCACCGCTTAAGTGCGTAGGTCTTAAATTCTCCCTACCTTTTAAGTTCATGTACTCTATAACTTCTGACACGCTCTTAACCCTACTCACCTTATCCACCCCTGATATAAGTAGTGGTAGTTCTATATTTTCAAAAACTGTTAGTGTTTCAACTAATCCGTAGTCCTGAGGTATGTAGCTAACTATAGAGTTCCTAAGCATTGATAGACCTACTTCATCAAGTAAGTTTAAATTATAACCACTAACTATTACGTCACCTCGATCAGGTCTTTCCAACCCGGCAATAATCCTAAGCAATGTGGTCTTACCGGAACCGCTAGGACCGTGAATACCTACAATCTCACCACGTCTGAAGGCTGCATTCACATTTCTTAAAACAGTAATTACCTCACTACCAAATTTATAGCTCTTCCACACATCTCTTAATAATACTGAGATCTCATACATTGAGGGTTCCCCTTCCTATAAAAATCAAAGTGTATTAGTTCTATTAAATATAAACATGTAATTTAAACTACGTCTAATGCTGTGTGTTTCTTAATTTTGAGGAAGATGTAGTAAAGTATTAAGGCTGATGCTAAGGTATTAACTACTAACGTCGCCAACGTCTTAACGATATCTGCTTTTATAACGATGGGTATTAAGCCTATGAGCGTTATCAGTGCTGATACCGTAAGTATGTATGTCATAATAGCTGACGGTTTAGCTCCGGAAATTCTTAAGGCGTAGAATAAAGCTTTATGGTTATCGGAATCTGAGAGTGTTGCAGTTAATACGTTTAACATACTCACTAAGATAAGTAGATACGTTATTTGATGATGCTTCACAAATACTGAGTAGTAAAGCAGTAGAAGTGAAACTATAAGTAGTATGTAGACTCCCTTACCCCTAATTAAGATCTTAACTGCTATTAAAGTCCCTGGGCTAACTTCCATACTGTAGTACCACCTAATATCTTAGATTCGAATAGTCTAAGAATGCTTTCAAGCTGTCTCTCGGAGAGTTCTTCAATACTCCACACAGATATGTTGAAAGATAATTCCACACCTTCATTACCGTACCTCCCGGCAAATATGTCTAAGTCCACTCCTATACCCCATGAACCCTTAAACCTACAGGAAGCGTGTAGAAATCCTTCAAATACATCACACTTTACGTCTAAATCCTTAAGTTCGAAGAACTCCTCACTCCTAAGTAGTCCTGAAATGTTCTTAAGAACCCCACAAACGTCTGAATCCTTAATGATTAAGTTAAACTTAGTTGATACTGGTGTTGGGACGGTCTCAACGACGCTTACGTTAAATACCTTCTTATTGATGAATAAAATAGTAGTTATAGCTGATATTACGAAAGTTATAAATGAATTTAACGCTGAATACATACCGAGTACTTGATTTACTACTACGGTCATTAAAATACCTACTAAAGAGATCGTAGTTGCTGTGAAGATCGTTAAAATCATCGTAAAGTTCCAAGGCTGGAGACCTACACTACTTAACTTACTGTAGATTGAGTTTACCTTAGGACGTAGTGCTATGAAGGTAACTGATAGTATTATCGAGGAGATAACTGCTGAAATCATTGCTGAAACTAAGGACTCGATGGTGGGTAATCCATAGCCACTTAATACTTCGAGGATGTTATTCCTTAACACCATAGCAATTCCATCATGCTTACCTATCAATTCATTAAGTACTGAAAGATTAGCTACTTCTAAGTCAGCCCTATCAAAATTTATGATTAAGTCCGTAATAAGTAGCTCTGAAGAATTCATGAACTTACATGCCGTAGGTATAGTTGTAATTAAGGCTTTATCTGGGGGAATAGTTACTGGTTTAACCCCTAAGTAAGCTTCGACTGGGAGTAAGGGTATGTTGTAGAATATCGTGGCATTCTCAATTATTTTAGGGTCTACTGAAATTATGGAGTAGTTGACATCGAATAGATTTAAAGTCTTAACATATTGTTTAGTATAACCCACTACGAGTACGTCATCTCTGAGATGTAAGCCTCCTAGAAAGTGCTCAAACTTACTGTAAGGTATGCCGACTAACGCGTAAATGGTTATCCTCTCCTCATTAAGATTTAAATCTAACCCATAACGTAAGATGTACCTTACATAGAAGTCAACTTCTTTAAACCCGCTTAAATACCCTCTAACCTCATCCACCGGGGTAGGTTCTTTAAATCCTACGTATACAGCGTAGATGCCGGTCTCACCGACATCTCTTGAAGTTACTGCTAAGCCGTATTGAGCGGATATTGCTGATAACACCATACAGGCTGAGAGTATGAGGAGTGCTAACAGTAGTAGCGGGGAACGTATAAACCCACTAATTACCTTATACGTGACCACTACCCTTGATGAAATATCCTTACGGAACTCTACGACTTCCTCCCTCACCTCATGGTGTGAGCTCTTGAACGCTCTAACTAGGTTGTATAACACGAATATTAGAACTACGGTATATACTAAGGGTGCAATGATTTCCAACAATTAAACCACCAAGAATATTGAAAGGAACGTATAGATAGCTATGGCTAGACCGCAGCCAGCAAGTGCTAAAGCAACATTAACTAAGAGAAACTCATATACCTCACTACCTAATCTCAACGCCAAGTACTTAACCAGACTCGCTAAGATGAAGAGTAATGCCACATCAGGTGTTAGTGTAATACCCAACATTATTGAGAAGAGTGATATGCCAATCCTAGCAAACTTAAATATAAGGCCTAATAAAAGTGAGACTACAACACCTATAAGAACTGCTTCTACGTTAAAAGCGCTTAAGTCACCAGAGTATATAGACTTCATCCAAGTAACTGTGGGTAACCAACGTATTAAGTTAAACCTACTTGATTCAACGCCGTATACGCTTAAGAGTAAATGCCCGTACATCAAGGTTATCGGTGCGCTTACTAACATGGAAGTAGCTAGTAGATATGACGTAAGTTCTACGTCAACCCCTAATAACTTAGCTGATTTCGATACAGCTGTTGAAGTACCTGCCACGAATTGAGGCATTGGCACACCTGTGTAAGGGTCTAAAAATATGTAGGGTACCGCCCCCCTAAAACCGGACCCGAATAAGGTTAACGTTATCAGAGGTAGTGTGGACTGTGATGTAGTTCCAGTCTCACCAGCAGCCCTCACAGTTACTAACGTTATGAAGATGTATAGAGGTATTAACAACATAACTACTAAGGCTGATAGGGGGTTAAACATGTTAGGGAAGATGGTAAAGGGAGTAATTAATGCTGAGGTTAATATCACTACCGCTACAGCTAGTCTTTTAAGCTCGTACCTAGCCATGATTAAGTACTTAATGGTTGATAAGTATAGCTTACGTTCTTGAAGTGTGTAGAAAATCGTTGCAGTGATTATAGAACCAACTAGTATGGAAGCAGTTAGCGGTGATATTGAGATAGCTAACTCCTGTGCTGTCATAGCCGGTAGCGGTCTGTAAAGACCTAAGTATACAAGGGAGGACGTTACTACCGTGTACATAGCTACGTTACCTAAGCCAACCCCTAATGAAGTATTCAAAGGCATTAAAAGAGCTATTAAGAAAACCATAATGTCTAAGGAAACTGCTAACGAAGTTCCAGGAAATGCTGATTGGATCATAGGCGTTAGATCTATACTTGGTGGTGCTGTGATTAAGAATAGTAACTCTAAGAGGAAACTAACTAATACGGGGATAACTACGTTCTTAGACTTCAATAACCTAACTACTGAAACCGTTAAGGTTAGAGCTATACCTATAGGGAAGGGTAGCTTCTCCCTCTCTATGAAGTGCTTATGGAATACGTAAGCAATTAACACCCCCGAAGCAGTTACTGATGTTGCAAATAAGTAAAAGAAGAACGTGTTAAAGTCTAAGAAGCCTTTAAAGTAGGTCCAACTTGGGAGGTTAATTAACTTCGGGTCGGAAGTTATAGAAAGCATGGTGTAGGTTATGTACATGCCAGATGTTATAGTCGTGGTGAGTGAGAAACCTGTAGCCACTACAGTTGCTAGGAAGTGTTCAAGTAATGATATCTTCTCTTTAAAGATTACTAAGTATAACGTGTATATTAAGATAGCAGATGTTATAGGTGATAGCTCAGCTGTAGTATACCCAGTCACAGCGTAACCATACGTATCTATAAACCCCATTAGAAATCCTACTAGAAGGCCGAGAATTAATGATCTCATAATCAACTACCTTAAAAGGTGATACCTGCCTCTCTAATCAACCTTAAACTCCTATCCCATACATCCTCCACAACCTTCTTAAGTGTGTCGCTACCTACCTTCAAAACCATATTACGTGAGGCCTCTAAAACTGCGTACCTCCTCCTAATCCCCTCTAAATCACCCTTACTTATCAGGTGAGGTAGTTTGGTATAGTGGATTAATGCCTCAATAACTGCTGAGTTAGCCCTACTGTAAGCTAGCCTACTACCCCTACCTCTATAACAGCATATGGGTCTTAATGAAATAAGTGCAAAATCTTCATAGTGTGTAATAGTATCGACAACGCATTCTACGTATAGGTCCACACTACCTAAAATTCTAGGCGGCTTTATGATTTTCGGACTACCGTACCTAACCTCCTCAGAGTTGAATAATGTTTGGTAGAAGAGGAATGCGTCAGTAGTAATGTTTAACATAACCTCCCTCAAGCTTAGTATGTTAGCATATGTCCTAGTATTGAGATAGGGCTTCATTAGGACCTTATCACCAATTAATTCAATACCCATAGGGGCGGAGTTCGGCCTACCACTACTATCTACAGTAGTTGCTATGGATTCGTGATGACCGTATCGTAGGTAGCGTTCTAAACTTCTGCAGAGGTTGCCCATAGATTGGTGCCTACCTTAATTACAAAGACCTACGAGTGCATATAAATATTTTACATTTTAGAGCTTTGCCCTTCAAGGCAGGGATGAATATAAAGGCTTATCTTGAAGTAGTAAATTACTTGATGGTAGGGAATCTGAGAGATACTCTCAAGTGGGTCTATATCTACGACTACATACGTATGGATATGGGGTTTAACTACCTAGATGATTGTTTTGCCTCACAAGTTCTTAACACGATGATTAATGGATTAGAAGTTATCTATGAGGTTGAGAAGTACCTTCAAGAGCTAATAGGCGGTGCTAACGTCTACGTAGTTGGTGCGGGACCTACATGCTTCGAGGAGCTTAAGTCGTTGGACGTAGAGCCTGAGGTCTTAATAGCAGCTGATGGTGCTATGAGGTGTTGCTTAGATGCTGGCTACAAACCACATGTAGTTGTGACTGACTTAGACGGGCTGAGTATTAAGGATTTAAGACATGATGACGTAGTTTACGTAGTTCACGCGCATGGTGATAATATCGATAAGTTGTTAAATTATGTAGGGTTTATTAAGGGACGTTTATTAGGTACTACTCAATGCGTTCAGACTGGTAGGTTAAGGATCTATGGCGGCTTTACAGATGGTGATAGGGCTGCATATCTCGCACACTTCTTCGGAGCGAGGAGTATAAGGCTAGTTGGATTCGACCTAAGGAGCGGGTTAGTAGGTAAGTATTCTAAGCCGTGGATGGGGGTTAACTCATATGCAACTCCAACTAAGTTGAAGAAGTTTAAATGGGCTGAAAGACTGCTGAACATGTTAAGGCTTTACTCGAAGCTCTACTAGAAGTTATTTAAGCTTTGCAGACTCATCAACCGTTGAGGGTATGAAGTAGTGGGTAGCGAGCAAGTTATTGAGGTTAGGGCTGGGTATAGATTGCATTTAGGATTTTACAGATTCTACGACAATCCATATATTTACGGGTCTTTAGGTGTATCTGTTGAGGAGCCCCACATCTCCGTCCTAGTTCGCAGTAGCCCTACCTTAAAAGTTAGATGCGATACTAAATTATGTGAGGAGTTAGTAGTTGCTACCGCTAGGCTATTAAACATAAGGGATGTTGAGGTTGAGGTAAGTGGTTACTTAAGCCATCACGTTGGGTTGGGTTCGAGGACTAGAATCTTACTTACTACCTACTTAGCACTTACTAATTATTTAGGGGTAGAGGCAGATGTGGGACATGTAATTAACTTACTTGGTGGGAGGAAGATCTCAGGGGTTGGGATTTACTCCTTCTTCTACGGTAATTTAGTCGTAGATAGCGGTTTAAACGTTAATGATGCTTCCATGCACTACCCTAAGCTACTATACCTCTATGAAGTGCCAGGCAACTGGTACTTAATTATAGTACTACCTGAAGGTTTTAAAGGATTGAGTGAGGTTGAGGAGGTTAGCATAATCCGTAACGTAGAGGCATTCCCCAAGCAGGAACTTCTGTATAAGGAATTCGTAAGACTTCTAACATCTCTTAGTTTAAGGGACTTCAACATATTTACTAATGCGTTATCAAGAATTCAGGAATTAACTGGTGAGTACTTCAGTAAGTATCAGGGGGGTGTCTTCGCACACGATATTAGTGAGGAGTTAGCAACAGTAATGCGTAGTGAGGGTGTTAGGGGTATAGGTCAGAGTAGTTGGGGACCCACTATTTACGGCTTTACGGACAGTTATGCTAAAGCGTTAAGCGTTAGGTCATCCATACTGAGCTATGCGGAGAGGAAGGGTCTAAGCGTTAAATGTTGGGTTACTAATATCGCTAGCTTAGGACATCAAGTCTTTATCCATAGACCAACCGCTTAAGAACCTATTTAAACTACCTACCTAGTTTTAGGTTAGAGTGAGTGCTTAGGATGAAGGTGGGCATAGTTCACGATTCACCCGTACCAACCTTAAGTTCCAGGCAGTTAATGCTCGCATTCATGAAGCGAGGTGTTGAGAGTTCCTATCTCAGGATTTCAAGACTGTCTTCAATAATGGACGAACATGGAATTAGGATTATGTATGGGAGTGAGGCTGGTGACTTCATGGATGCGTTAATAATTAGGAGCTTAGGCTTCATAGCAACTTTAGAGCAGGTTTTCAGACGTGTCGATATACTTAAACAGTTAGAGCTCTCAGGGACTTTAATTATTAATCCTATAGAGTCTATGCTGAAGGCGCGGGATAAATACGCATCTATAATGGCTCTTAAGGCAGCTGGCATAAACGTCCCACCAACAGCTGTTGTTGAGGAAGTATTTACTGCTGTTGAAATATGTAAGAAGTGGGGTGACGTAGTCATCAAGCCTATGATGGGTAGCATGGGTTACGGGTCTGTGAGGACTTCAGATCCTGACATAGTTTTCACTATAGCTAAGACATGGCTAACTCACGGCCAGCCCATCTACATCCAAAAGTATATACCGAAGCCCGGTAGGGATATTAGGGTCTTCGTAGTTGGTAATGAAGTATTAGGCGGTTACTACAGGTATGCACTCAACGGTAATTGGAAGACCAACGTAGCTCAGGGCGCACGGACTGAGAAAATAGAGAAGTTAGATGAGGAAATCATTGATATGGCGTTAAAAGCAGTTAACACGTTAAAACTACACTACGCTGGAGTTGATATTGGTGAGGTTGGAGATGATTTCGTCATCTTTGAGGTTAACGCAGCCCCCCAATGGTCTGGGTTTATGTCAGCTACCGGTATAAATCCAAGCGATAAGATAGCTGAATACGTGATTAAACTACTTAAGAATTGATGATTAGGCCGTAGGTCGTGAGAGGATTTCAACAACTTCGTATGGAGTCCGCAAAGTTCTAAGCACGTATAGGACTTTAACCTCTATTAGACCTCCAGTACTGCCTAAATCATCTACTATTTTCGCTAATTCCTTATTATCCGTTGCTACGACCTTAATTAGGACTTGATGCTCTCCGGAGACCTCATATGCTTCAACAACCCCTGGATGATTAGCTATGTGTTTTAAAGACTCCTCATAATTTTTAGGAGATACCTTCAATAATATGTAAGCTACTATGATGAAGCCTAACCTACTTAAATCTACGTTGACAGTAAATCCTTTTAAAATACCTAACCTACTTAGCTTCTTAATCCTTAAGTATATAGTTGACTCACTTAGGTTTAACTCCTCAGCGATCTTCCTATAAGACGCCCTCCCATTACTGAGTAATAACCTCAGTATAGATTTGTCAACCTCATCAACGTATTCAACCTTCCTAGACATATTCAAACCTGAATTCACTAAACACATTTATTAAATCTATTCTCAACGACTACTATTATCTTACTTCCAAATTCGTAAGCATCAACTACTGAGAGACCGTTGGAAACCGCCTCAGTAGGTATTAAAGTAACCAGTACTTCATCATGTAAGACAACTTTAATCTTCTCACCACACTTTAGAGTATTGGAGAGTTGCTTCATCAACTTCCTCACATCAGAGGGTGTGTAGACCGTGTAATCCATCTGAGCTCCAACCTTATTTAAATGAGTTTTTAAGCTTTATATGTGTAGTTCTTTAGGGTTTGTAGTACGTTTAAAGTTATCTATGCGGTCAGGGCTGAGAGTCCTGAGAAGATTTCCTTAAGCATTAATGAGTTAATTAAACATTTAAGTGAGAATTACGGTGGTGAATACTCTAAAGTTGGTTTAAGTGTTGTATGGTCTCATGATGATGTGATGATTAAAACAGTTATTGAGAGTATTAGCACACCACCCACTACCCTACTTCCAGGACTTTACGAATTTAAAGTAATTATAGAGGGCTTGAAGGGTGAGGAAGTGGTAAAGCTTTCTAAAGTCGTTATATCAATTCTTAAGAAGTACGAACTACTTATAACGCTTAGTAGTTAATTCTTATAACTCTATAAAGTTAAATGATGTAAGGAAGTGTTACGATCGTATATGTAATTATAGTTGATGTAGCCGGCATTAATGATAAGGCGTCATAGACTTTCAACCCACCTATAATTAATTTCCTAGCTGTGTAGAAAGTTATCTTACTTAAATTCATTAAGTCTACCCCCAATAATATTGATACGTATGCTACTAGATATGAGTAGTGAATGCTTAGTGATTTGAAACCACCAGCAACTGTATTTACTGCTAGGCAGAGTACCGATATGAGTAGTGATGCCATGAGTACTGGGACGGCCAGGCCTAAACCCCTAATAACTATGGAAATTCTATTAACTATTAACGTCGATAATGCCGTAAGCATTAAGGCGGTCATTAATGAAGTCATACCGTAGGAGACCGCTATATGTGTAAGTAGTAGTGTAGAAATAGTCAACGGGATTAGAGCACCTCCCAAATTAAACTCTACAGTAATATCACGTACCGCTCTAAACCTTAATGACTGAACTAGAAAATCGTTATGTAACTTAATCACACTGGCCTTCCTTAACTCATTGAGCAGTCTTAAACTACCGACCGGTAGGTTAAACCTACTTAAAATATTTGATATTGATGTGATAAGCAATGCTAAGAATGTAGATTCATATAGGCCTAAGCCCATATTGAAGAATACTATTAAATAAGTAATCACTAGTAAAGTATTTACAGACCCGGTCATCAGCACTACGTTGAAACTCAATGAACATCCTCACAGATAATTCTTAATGCTGGAAATCATTTAAATAGTCTGACCTCCTTTACCAGCCATGCTTTAGTGCGATATATGAATAAAGCAGTTAAGGTATGAGGTCAAACCTCATGGTCTAATCTGAGTGGGATAGGCCTCGGATCTGGTAGGATACGTATTAAAGCATCCCCTTTACCTAGTAATAAGGAGTAGTCTCGGATCTCATCATATGAAACTCTCATATACTTTGAGAGGTCCTTCCAGTACATCATATCAGGTGATGGTAGTGCTATAAGCAAGCCGGCGTTTTCTATGTACTCCTTACTCAACCCGCCTAAGTCATATAGGCTTTGAGTTGCTAATGCTATTGATACCCCGTAACCCCTTCCCAGCTTAAGTAGTTTGAGGAGTAAAGGGACTTTATGCAGTAGGAACTGCCACGCCTCATCAACTACTACTTGAACCTTAGGTACGTGGTTCTCACTTACATTACTCATGTAGAGTAGTTGAATAGTATTAAAGAATACTGACATAGACAGATTTAAGTAATCAACACCTAGCATTGATATGTTCGACATGTTCACTATAGTTATAGGTCCCGACCCACTTACAGCGTTAATTAAGGGCGTACCGCGGTCTAAGGACTCTACAGTATTTACCATACGCATTAACCTATACTGTACGTACTCATCATCTACTGATGACACCACATCCTTAATAACACCCCAGAAGTTACTGTAATTATCCTCAACAAATTCTAATGCTTCGCTGAAGACTCTGTAGAGGGTGGCTGTGACCTCCTTATCACTCCCTAATAACATTGAGTCACTTACCATTTCCGTTAGATACGTAGCTCTGAAACTCTTAGGTATTAACCTCATTAAATGGTTAATACCTAAGCCGACCTCAACACCTAGGTTGACGACTCCAACCTCATGTCCCCTCCTCAACAACCTATCCCTATACTCGTTCTTAACGTCTACTACGAAGACCTTAGTTGAGTAGGTACTACACATCCTGACTAATACTGTTATCAGCGTTTCAGTCTTTCCAATACCTGAGGGACCTACTACTAATACGTGCGGGTTTAAACACTTCTCAACGTTCCAGTAGACATCTTCAGAAGTAAGTATGTTGAACCCTAAGTAGATTCCAGCACTCCTTAAGTCAAACTTAGTACGCATGCTTATTATGTGCGGGTTGAATACTGCTAGGAGGGGTGACGCAATCCTTAATGAGTACCTCCACCTAAGGAGTCTTATAAGTAGGTCGTAGAGTCCGTAGGTATGACCTCGAAAAAACATTTGAAGTAGTGCCCTACCCTCCACACCCTTTAACTCGTTAGTCATCACACCTAAAGATTCTAAAGTCTTCATGAGTAGTGAGGCCCTAGTATTAAGTAATTTAATAACGTCTTCCTCAGACCCGCTGCAGGCCTCAACCACGTAGTAGGCGAGTACGTCGTATGGTTGGATCCCATGTCTAACTATCCTATCCTTAAACTTCACAAGCCTATCAAGATCTGTCTTAGCCTTAACGTTAGATGGGTTAACATCAATAGTTATTAGTAGGTTCTGAATCTTCTTATTTAATTCTGAGACCACTCTCTCCTTATCTAAAGGTTTGAATATAGCTCTCACCTCTACAGGGAAGCCTAGGTTGAGAGAGTTGAAGTAGGTTTTAAGATATTTGAGGACCTCCTGCTCACTTAAATCGTTGATTGATGTGATGATGTTGCTAACCTTAATTATCTTCTTACCGCAGACCTCACTACCTGATTTCTTGAAGACTATTAAGCCATTACTATATACCTTAACGTCATCTAATTTAAGTAGTTCTGAAGCTATCCCCAAACCCACCCCAAATTAATAATTTACTCTTAAGAAGTGTTGCAATGCTATTACTGAATTCGACGTACTTCTTAATTAAGGTTACGTTATCCATAGTGTATAACTCCTTAACACCATTACTTAGAACTACGACCTTAAGATCGTTCGTTATCGGATCTTTAACCACTACGTCTAGAGTACCCTCACTACCAGCTGAAAGTGATGGCTTATCACCACATAATGCGAGTACGACACCTTCACTCAGCAGTTTATACGATATTCTCAAGTAGAGGTCTCCATCCTCATTAATCCGTGGTTCTACATCCAACTTACTTACAGGGTGGGTGAGGCTTAAGTCTAGGTTAGTATCGCTGTGTAGGAAGCCATTAACACATCTACGATTTTCACTAACGTTTAATCCTAACCCATAACCTGGACGTAAGCTTAAGTTTATAGAGGGCGTACCCCTCATTACGTGATACTTCCTCCAGGAGATACCATCATAACTATAGCTGTATTCAATTATTGCTGGAAGTAGGCATTCATCTAATACGACCTCATTCACCCCGTAAAACGTCTTACCATTCAAACACGTTACTACCACCTTTATAGGTACTTCAACCTTACTTGAGAAATTAGGAGTTACGACTAACTTCGAAGTACATTCACCTAATAACCCTACGTTATAGTTTAAACTACTTACAGGATCTTCCACTAAATACTTACTTAGGTCTAACGTGGTCATGGCTAGATGCTCAACACGGTTAAACCATTTATAAGTGATTAAGACTTGAAGTATTTTAGCATTAGTTTTTAATGTCTCCCTAACCATTAAGTTGTTAATTCCCGGCTTAAGAGAGTAATAACGATGTTTAACGTTATATCCCCCATCCTCATTCGTCGAATACGTAATGATTAGTTGGACCTCCTCAGGCGTTGGGTTAAACACCTCTAAATACATACTTACTAACGTATTTTCCTCAGTACCCTCTACAAATCCGTTCAATGAGTGCTTAACCTCACCTATAAGTAGGTTTTTAAGCTCTAACTTATTAGCCCTCACCCTTAACTCCCTAGATATTTGGGTGAGGATTACATCGTAGACCGCTTTAAACGTTAGTTCTCTACCAAGTAATAGTGGTTTAACTATAAATGATTTAGACTTAAGTTGTGATGTACGTAGTTCTGGAGAAATGCTAACAGGTCCTTTAACTATTAGTCGGTAGTTCTCATGCCATGGGGTTACCGTAAGTATTGGATACTTACTAACATTTAATTCTGCTGTAGTGATGCGTAGGTCAGCATCATGTAATTCGTCTAGATCGTAGATTAAGATGTTACCATTATGAACACATATTAAGTTATTATTAATCAAACCGCATTCCAAGGGCCTGAATGAGGAGATATGTGAGGTATGTTTAAAGAGTTCTAAAGACTTATGACTCCTTAAGATGATGTATTCCCCGTCGGCACTACCGTATAGCACTTTAGACCCTGTTAAAACTCTCCACACATTATCTGTAATCATGTATGGATTGCCGTTAGAAACCGTTATTAACTCCCCACTACTTAATTTTCCGAGGACTTTGGGTTTAGACGGTATTAATAATTGATTTAGGCTTCTCCCATCAAATCTGATTAGCACGTTGAATTTATTGTCGTAAAGTAGGTATTCATGGCGGACATCTGCTACTGGTTCTAATAGAAACGGTATCTTCAACATCTCCTCAACAGATATTAAGTAACTAATGTTAGAACACTTTATAACTCCTAAACCATCACCAACTAATACTTCCTCAACAGAGTCACACCTATCAACTTCGTAGATCTTACTAAAATTCAGGAATTTTAAATGAATTACTACGTAGTATTTCTTTTTATGCTTAAATGCTATTAAAGCAGTAGTCCGTGAGTCAGCATAAATATGGTCTTGAATCTCGATAATCTTATTTTTGATCTGCGGACCTATTAGGAATTCTTTATTACTTGTTGTGATGAAAGCTACTGAAGACCCCCCTAAATTCCTAATATCAACCCCATTATACCCCTCTAGTAATATCTCCTCATCACCGCTACCTACGTTAAGTACTGATACTGCGTCACTACATACCTTTAATATTAGATCTCCCTCCATAGTATATGCCCTACAATTAACGTACAACTCACTGCCGTCACGTAGGTACACCTTACTACCTCCATCACCTCTAACTATCCAAACACCATTACACTTAGTCGTCATACTCTCGTCAATTACTACATTAGGTGTTTCATCAAAGCTACTAACTACTGGTTTGATAATCACCCTACCGAGTGGTAAGCTCTTAATCAATGCCCACCTACTCATAACTTCTTTAAATCTCCCAGCATTTAAGACCTCGTAGAGGTCTGCAACTGTTGTAAGGTCTGGGAGTTTCAACTAGCCCACCCAAATAAGACCTAGTAGGAGTAGGGTCATGGCCGAGACTAACGTGATTTTAGGGGTGGTGAATACTATGTAGTCTACGTAGATGGAGTAAGTCATGGTTAGTAGGTAGATATAGAATCCATACTTCGTAGTTTCAACACCTGCTAGCGCCGTCATTGAAATCATAAACCATGGCATCATTAGAGACATCATGAGGAGGGGTAAGGCACTTACTAAATACTGCTTAATATCGTCTAACATGTCTAATGTAAGGATCCTCAGGCTAAGTAGTTGCTCCTTACTTAAGGAACCGTTGATCAGTGATTTAACTAGCACGTAGTAGATATACCTACCCAACCATGAGTTTAGGATTTCCACACTACTTGAAGCTTTATTTAAATCTAATCTAATACTTAACTCTCTAAGGCTCTTAGACTTACAGCTACTTAAGACATCCTTTAAAGCTTTTAGAGGGTTTATTAAGATATGAGGTGTTTCAGCAAACATGTAGATAATTCTAGGTATTTCGTAAACCTCCCTCATCACCTCGTAGAACTTACGTAGGCCTAATAAGCCGTTGATTAAAACTACAGCTGCTGTTGTAAGTATTAAGTACTTAGCAGTTATTGGATGTGAAAACATGTAATACGCTGTAAGTAATATCATTAGGTAGGACATATAGGTTAGTAGCTTCCTAGCCACGCCGAACTTAAGGTAGATCCTTAAATGTTGTACATTGCGTGGTAGGAATAATATAGTGAAGACTGTTAAGATAGGCATTAATATGGCTGCTGAAGTTAATGATTCCTCACCAGTAATGACGGAGATGGAGAATATTAGTGTTGGTAGGTAGCTTAGTAATATACCGATAATTAGTACTGTTGTAGTCCTCAACTTAATTAAAGTCTTCGCATTACTTCCTAACTTACGGAGCAATTCCGTAGATGTATGCGTGATCCACGAGTTAATCATACCTCTAGAGACTGCGAGGATGTAGTCGCTTAACAACCTAGAAATGAATTCAGACGACACATACTTGATGTAGTGATTTACAGATTCGAACAACGTTAAAAACTTCTTATAGACATTAAGTCTTAACCCACACCTACTTAGGTTTGGGAAGACCTTCCCCCAATCACCTAATTCACATATATCGTTGATTAATTCCGTAGAGTTCGTAAGGGTGATGGCCTCAGAAATTATGAAGTACGTTAACTCGTTTTCTAAAGCCTTACCGTAAGTCCTTGCTAGAAACCTATACCTCAGGTGTGGTAGTAGAGCTAGGGCTGGAATGGAAGGTATGAGAATGTAGATCGTGTGGACAGCGTTAAGATCGTATATTATGAGGAGAGACGTAAGTAGAAGTCCTAAGAAAGTTGAATATGTGAGGAACTCCTTAATGAGGGACTTAAGTAATTCACCCCTACTTACTATTGTTAAACCTGCCTTAACCCTAAGAACTTGCAGCCCTTCAATATAATTCCTCAGCAATGACTTCAAGACCGCCTCACACTACCCAACATTGTTTGGCGTCTGGTGTGAGATGTATGCGTTCTTAAGCCTAATACTCTTCTTAACTACTTCCTCATAACTTACCTCATCGCCGAAGGAGTATATGTTATTAAGTATTATGCTGTCAGTCTCAGCATCGTAGATCGGTTCATCAACACTAATTACAACTCTCTTAACGGACTTACCTGTAAATACGTAATTAACTGTTACGAATGACCAAAACATGGAGATGTGGTAGTTGCTTAAGCTTATTGGTGGGCTTGTAAGCCTTATTATCGCTTCTCTCGCATTCCCTCCATGGAAGGTTGTAAGACCTCCTAAACCCATGTTCATCGCTTGAACTAGTACTTGAGCCTCAGCACCTCTGGTCTCCCCAATCACTATGTACTTATTAACCGATGATCTTAATGCTGCTTTAGATAGTGCAAATTGATCTAAGTAGTTAGGTGTTATTAAAGATGTAGGGACTATATACCTTACCCAATTACTTTTAGGTAGGGGGTCTATCTCAGGTGTGTCTTCTATGATAACTATCTTCCAGGAAGGTGGTATGAATTCGTAGAGTATTGCCCTCAATAAAGTTGTTTTACCAGACCCCGGAGGCCCTACTATGATGATACTGCCTCTAGCCCTTACTAAGGTCTTTAAGTACTTAGCTATGGCGTCGGGTAGGAGGCCATCATCGACTAAGGATTTAACACTTAATGTACTGTAATTCCTCTTCTTCCTAATAGTTATTTCAGGTCTGCCTAGGCTTACTTCATGGAGGACTAAATGAATTCTATGCCCTCCATCACTATCGGGTAGGTTAGCATCTAATATTGGTGAGGACTTAGATATTATCTTATTGGCCTTCTCAGCGAAGAGGTTAACGTACTTAAGGACTTCGTCAAAGCTACTTAAAACAATGTTCGTCGGTATGTAATCAGCCTCAGGGTCTATCTTTAAGACCTTACTATGCCTAACCCATATAGGACCTACTCCAGCAACTGATATATCCTCTATGAAGGGGTCATCTATCAATACTTGAAACTTCTTATATTTAAGTTCCTTCCTCAACGCATATACGAATTTAACTACATCATTACCGCGGATATTTAAGACTTCTGAAACAATTCTAGAGAGTGTGAGCTCGTCTACGTTAACATCGTATGGAATTGAATTTAATATCACATCGATATTCTTCGAGATGAGTTCCTCAACATCCTTACCAAGTATCTCCTCAACCAAATATTGATATGTGTTATTAGAGTACCTAACTATCCTAACATTAGCTATACCCACACTATATTCATCAATAACCTTGAAGTCGCTCAAAAAATAATCACCTTTAGGGGATTTAATTAGAAAGCCTAACTTACTATTAATTCCACAGGCAGTTTATTACCAGAGACGTCCTTACACTCTAAAATTATTGAAACTACCCTAGAGTTAATATTAGAGAGTGTGAGTAGTAATGTTGCCTCATTATTTGGGGTTAGTAATTGCTCCCCAGAAATCACCTTCAACGTTGCAGATGTGTTGGAACCGTTAGCAAATATAACTACAGCATTAACGTTGCTTAGGTTTAAGTCGCTAACCCCTCTATTAGCGATTTTAATCAGTGCTGTGAAGTTACTACCTCTGTAGTCCATGGAGATTAATGTAGCAGTAGCTTTAGGAGCTATCGAGTAGGCAGTAGCCCTACCTACTTGAGATGTTAGCCAGTGCTGTACTGCGATGGTTATAGGTATCGCTACTGAGATTAATGCTAGAACTATTATTAAATCACTTACACCTCGCTTCAACCTACTACCTAAGTACTTACTACCCACCTAACATATCACCCCAATACTTTTACCCAACTTATAAAGTGTTCCAACAGCATTACTGATTAGCTGTAAGCTTTTTATGTATGTAAGATGATAACCTAACTTAACGGTGGTTTAAGTGAATGAATTCAGAGCTAGGCTTAAGAATATCCTTTCAAGCATGAAGGATAGGGTGGTAACTCCCGGTGATGTCGTATCTAGTACAGGGCTACCTAGGTATGAAGTACTGGCGACATTCCATATCTTAGAGGCTCTTAACATTGTAGAACTAGTTAATTCTAAAGGTAATTACAGAGTTTACAGGCTGAGTGAGTTAGGTATTAAATTATTAAACGCTCTAGAGAAGGAGAAAGAGGCGTTGGTAAAGGTCGGTGAGTTAGTGACAGGCGAAGAGGTCGTTGAGGCAACGTCCTAACGGTCGCTTCAAGTAAGTTGTAATTAGGAACTCACACTTTAGAACCTGTATGAGATTAGTTAGGATTAGGTGTGCCTGTAGGATATGGTTAGAGGAGTGTACTACTTAGTAATTGAGTTGGTTCAGGACTTAATAGTTAATGTTGGTCGGCTAGGAAGCCTCAACCTAACTAAGGGTACGTACGTTTACGTAGGTTCTGGAAAGGGTTCGGGCGGTATCTACAAGCGGGTTCTAAGACATTATTCTAAGAGTAAGAAGGTCTTCTGGCATATAGACTACTTAACAGTAAGTAACTACGTGAAAGTCGTTAACGCTGTAGTAGTAGCTGAAAACACATTAAATGAATCATCCCTAACAATGCTAGTAGGTATTGACGAGTGCTTTAAACCAGTTGCGGAAGGATTTGGATGTAGTGATGTTAGAAACGATAGAACACACCTATTTAAATATATCTGCCACCACGACGTGATTGACTACCTTATTAGAAAGTTAATTAATTTCGGAGTAAATCCGAGCTTGATAAGCTTAATAAGCGATTAAGGGCGTGACCCCGACTTGGGAGGGCTGCGAGACCTCGCGGATCTCACAGCCTCTCCCAACGTGGCTAGCTTAACTTCCGGGATCTGACGAGTCCGGGTGTTTCCTAGCCACTATGGTCGGGGCCGCCACTTTTGATAATATCTAAGAGGGTTTTTAAGCGTTAATTACATTATCAACTTACATGTTAAGAAGCCCTAATCATGCAGTCGTACTTAAGTTGATATTTAATGGTAGCCGGGCGGGGATTCGAACCCCGGTCACGGGGGTTCTCCAGCGGGTTCCAGATTCGGGGGTGTCTGTGAATACCTGCCCCGCATCCTTGACCGCTAGACGACCCGGCTTCAATAAATCATATTTAACTTAATTTATTAAGTTTTAATGTCAATTACCTTAGGGATGGGTAGTGTCGTGGGTTGATGATTACGTTAAAATGCTTTTTAATCTGAGAGATAGTGAGTTCTACATAGTTGCCTCAGGCCTCACGACTTCAGGGCCTGCTCATATGGGTACGGTGATGGAGGTCTTAATACCTTACACCATATCTAAGGCTATTAAAGCACGTGGACGTAAGTCCTACTTCATATTCATAGCTGACACTATGGACTCCTTAGATAGCATACCCGTACAGCTCACCTCATTTACGGAGTTGAAGGAATTTATAGGGAGGCCCTTGTATAGGGTTTTAGACCCCTACGGATGTCATGAGAGTTACGGGTATCACTTTCTAGATGAGGTTTTAAATCTGATGAGGAAGCTCTCAATAGAATGTGATGAGGTCTTAACAGCTGATAGACTATACATGGAGGGTTGGTACGATGACTATGCTAAGCTATTCTTCAGCAGGTTAGATGAGGTTAGAAATATCTTAGAAACTACTTCGTTTAGGAAGTTACCCCCTAATTGGATGGGTGTTGTTAAACCCATATGCGGTAGGTGTGGTAGAAATGATAGCACCGTAGTCCTCTCATTCAGTAATGACTTAATAACGTATGAGTGTGTTAGCTG
Organism: Sulfolobales archaeon; assembly: GCA_038844925.1. GTDB lineage: Archaea > Thermoproteota > Thermoprotei_A > Sulfolobales > NBVN01 > DTCV01. The sequence continues at coordinate 30,362 of JAWBQY010000012.1, forward strand.
TGGTTTTAAGAGTAGCATGTTATTAGAAGACCATAACTGGAAGCTCTTATGGAGGCTTGACTGGCCCTCAAGGCAGGACTTCCTAGGCGTAGATGTTGAGGGCGGGGGTGTCGACCACTTTACTAGGGGTGGTTCTTGGGATACCGCTACGGAGGTCCATAGAAGGCTATTCTGCAAGGAACCACCCGTAGGCTTTAAGTTCGGCTTCGTGCTCATAGATGGTAAGAAGATGAGTAAGAGTAAGGGGTTAGGCTCGCTATCGGATATTATGAGGTTCATACACCCTGCAGTCATTAAGTACTTCTTACTCAAACACGATTTAGAGGAGAATAGAAACTTGAGAATGGATCCTAAGTACCTTATCTCACTCTATGAGGAGTATAAGTTAGTAGGTGATGGGAAGTACCAAGACGTAAAGCAGCTTAGGGCTTGGGAATTAAGCGGTGGTGTTAAGTGGAAGACATCCTTCGGTGAATTACTCATATACTATCAAATATATGGGGATTGGAACGTTATTTCAGACCTCACTAAGGACTACGAGTCAGTTAATGAGTTAAAATCATATGTTGAAGAGTGGGTTAACAATAAATTACTACCCGACGAATATGACGTCCAACTCAGACCGTCCCCACCGCCAAGATCCACGGAGGGTTTAATATTAGAGTTCTGCAACTTAATTGATGAGTCCATGAGTGACGTAGATATTCACAATAAAGTTTACGAAGTAGCTAGGAGTAGAGGGGAAGACCCCTCAGAACTATTCAAAGCTATCTACCTACTACTCTTCAGTAAGCCTAAGGGTCCTAGACTCGGTAAGTTCATTAAGGTATTAGGTGTTAAGAGGTTTAAAGCCATAGTAAATGAGGTTCTAACCACCTCCCCATCCTAAATTACGAAGCTTTCAGTCGTAAGTTCTGCGTGGAGTTGAGTTAAAATTAGCTCTCAGCTAAAGAGTTAGTACTGTGTTGAAGACTTCATATAGGTTTAAAAACCCTTAAACCATGTAGACTCGTATACCGTACCGGAGTTGAAACACGAAATGGAAAGCAGTAAAGTAAATGTAATAGATTTAAAACCTGGGATGGAGGACGTGCATGTTGTTGTGCGCGTTCTCAATGTGAGTAACCCTAAAGTAATAAGAACTAAGGCAGGCGAGAGGACAATTAGTGAGGCTTTAGTTGGAGATAGTACTGGTAAGGTAAAGCTAACTCTATGGGGTCGTGTTGCAGGAACAGTTAATGAGGGTGAGGTTGTAGAGGTTATTGGTGGTTGGACATCAGTCTTTAGGAATGAAGTTCAGTTAAACGTTGGCGGACGTGGTAAGATAAATAAGGTAGACTCATCGTTAGCACCTGAAAGTAGTGAAATACCCGACGTCATGCCTAAAGCCCCTGAGCGTGGCGGAGAAGGTTTTAGGAGGCCGCCTCCAAGAGGCGGTAGGGGTAGGTCGAGGGGTTGGAGATGAGTGGGAAGGTTGCTACAACTTATGAAAGGGTTAAAGAGCTTAAGCCATCTAAGGCTGGTAGTGAGCTCGGATTTGACGGGCAGAACTACTTAGTAGCCCTAAGCGAGAATGACGTATATGCTTTAGCTGCAGGTGCTTACTACGTATGGAGTCTATGCAACGGTGAGAAAACAGTAGAGCAGATAGTTAAAGAGATAACTACGGAATTATCCAGCGTTTCAGAAAGTAAGGAGAAGATAGAGGAAGAAGAACTAAGAGAACCTGTAGCGCTAATATTAGAGCAGTTGGCTAGGGTAGGCTTAATTTCTTATAAGTAGTTAGTAGTCGTAAAGCATACACACGTATTTTTAACTTTTAAAACCAATTAGAGGGTTCGCAACTGTTTTAGTGTGTTAGGTTTTTGTAGGTCTCTCTAGGATGCTTAGAGCTTTTGATGTAATTCAACAAGACTTATAAACCCCTAGGTGCTTAAAGAGTTTCAGCGACCTTGGGTTTCCGAGACCCATGGTAGACCGTGGGGAGGGGGCTCAGGGAAGCCGTGATGACCCGCCCTAGGAAAACCTACAAAACCTAGGACGGGAAACTGTTGGTAGTACTTAGTACTATAAGTAAGACTTTCCGCTGCAGCGATGCCCTTCCGAGTAAGGAGGAAGGCGAATTAACTGTAAATTAGATAGATCTTTGAGGCTGGGAAGAGGTCGGAGGACCATTTATGAGGGCTTAATGATGTTATTTGAGATAGCTTGTTAGGTCTTTAGGTGCGCTGATGTTTATAACTGTTATGCCCTTCCTGGCAGGTAATGATGCGTTGTATATTTTAACTCCGTCTAACACAGCTTCAAGGACTCTTGAGTTATGTGCGTGGGCATGTATGGCTATGTTAGGCCTTACATCCTTTAGTACTTCTTCAACATATCTGGACCCCATGAATGGTAGTACTTTCTCAGGCTCACCCCTTACTGTAACGAATGTTGGAGCGTAGTGCGATACGTATATGGTTATATCAGCAGCCTTCTTAGCATCACTAAGTAACTTTCTAATTATTGTAGGCCTTTCCTTATACACCTGCTCTAGGATTGGTTTATTCTTCCTCTGCCAGTAGGTCAGTTTCTCAAGCACGCCTCTACTGCCTACTATACCCACCCTCAAATCGTTAATGAATATTACTGTTAGTGAGTCGTTAAGCCATAGAACTTCAGGGTACTCATTAATGAACTTCTCCTCAACCTCATGGTATTCCTCATTACCGAAAACTGCTACTATTGGGATATCTCTAAACCTAGATCTAACGCTATCTACAACCATCCTAAGTTCTCTTGCATTACCGTCATCAACCATATCCCCCGCAAACACTATTAAGTCAGGCTTAGAATTAATCAACGATTTAAAAGATGCTAGAAATAAGTTGAAATACCTACTACCATGTACATCGCCAACAGCGTACACCCTAACCGACGACATCCTCCCATCTACAGTAATTAATTTAAGTTAATCAAATTTAACCTAATAGTATCAACCCAGTTAAAGCTTACTGCAAACGTATTAGCAATTATACCGTTATCTCCTCATCTACCTTACCATCTGAGGAGAGTTCTCAGTATTTATAATCCCCTACAAACGATCTACGTAGGAGGTCTGCTAGTATGGTTAAGTTAATTGGGACGAACTCGGCTGGACACCTCGGCTGGGTACTTAAGTACTGTAGCATATGTAATAGGAAATTAGTAGTTGGTAATGACGCCGTATACACGTGTCCTAAATGCGGTCCGACTAGCAATACTTACTACTGTCTAGCAGATCATAAGAGACTTCGAGGTAAGTGCCCATACTGTAAAAGTGATTTAGTACCTATTTAGAGTTGTTAGGTAGGAGTCTTTGAAGATTTTAAAAGGTGTTAAGGAATTACTGGTGGACGGGCAGTTCAAGATAAGCATTATTGAATTAGGCGATGAGGTACTAGTTAGTGCTGACGTACCAGCACTAGAGTGGTGTTATGATGTTAGCGGTGAATTAGCAATAGATAATGCGAAGGTAGTTTACGCATTCATACAGGTGCCTGAGGTTGGAACGGTAGAAGTAGTTGGAAGTAAGGTTATCAATAACCTCAAAGCTATTAATATTAAGTATAAGGTTAAGGATGCCGGAACAGTATTACAAACATATCATAAGGTAATTAAATACATGGATGATTTGTGTAGAGCTCTAAATAAAGTTCAAACTAGCTAACAATACTGCTTGGACCACGATTGGTTAGATAGCAGTAATATAGTATTTTTAGGACGTTTTAGTGCTAAATAATTTAAAATCGGTTATACGTTAGTTTGGAAGGGCCTGTGTCTATGTTTAAGGACTTTAAAGTAGATTTAAACGAGCTTGAAGCATACATTAAGAATAGCCTAGCTGGTATCAGTGCTGAGGTAACAGTCGCATCTGCTGAAGGGGTTAAATGTCTAAGTATTATTACCTCTAACACTCTTCTCTTCGACTTTAGAATTACTAACACAACCGCAGAAGTTTACCTTAATTTAAGTATTAAAGGTTATGAGGGTATCGCTGGATTACTTGATAGAATTGGTCTTGGATTAGCTTTCGACTTAATTAAAGAGTTACAGGAAGGATTCGGATCCCTGCCAAAATCATTAATAATCTCTAAGACCATACCATCAGACAGTATTTACTTACTCTTAGAGCCTACAGATTCATTCCCACCTGTTAAGGGAGTCTTAAGAGGAGGTGAGATCAGCGTTATAATGTCTTCATGTACTGCAGTCAACGATAATATAGAGTGTACTAATAAGAGTTACTTACCGATAATCAACGCAGTTCTTAGAACTTTACGTAGATTAAAAAATCTTAAAGCCAGCTCGCAGTAATGAACCTTAAGTCTAAAATTTACTGCTAGATAGTGAGTGCGATAACGACTTAGAGATTATTGGGAAATAAACTATTCGTTCTTAATACGTTATTAAGAAGTAAATAAGAAGTGTTTAATTACCAATTAATTAGGTAAGTAATTCATCTGTACGTTGTATCAGTCCCACCGTATTTAAGTGATCGTAAAATCAGAAGAACTGTATTGGGATAGGTCTTGAGTGATGTAATATCATACTCATTTGAGGACTCCATATCTACCGAGTCATCATACATTGACGCATTAGCTGAGGATATCGTAAGGACTGCTTCTGTAATAGGTATTCTTAAGAGTATTGGTGAGGGGTATGATGAGTTAGTACAGCTACTCAAATTTTTAATCTCGGAGTTAGTGATGGAATTACACACTACTTCATATGTGGAGGGTTTGGCTGGGGAATTATGTGAGGTCATTAAAACACGTCTCTGGGATATAGAAGATGAGTTCAAACTCTACACACTTATTAATAATGTGGTAACGTTAGGTCTTACGGTTAGAGAGGGGATTAATGACCCACAACTAGCTAGGGAGGTGTTTGAAGAATTTGCTGATACTTTCTCCTTAGACCTAAGTAAGTGTGCTATTATGAAGAAAATATTAGATAGCGGTGATCCAGCACTCACACTTCAGGCGGTACTATTAGGTCTCGTAATATCTGTAGGCGGTCTCAGCAATGACGGTGGTTAATGTGTCTAGAGTTGATGTCCTCTCAGAAAGACTTATAGAATTCGTCGCTAGGGTAGCCTCAAAGATAAGTTACGACCAACGTAAACTAGCAGTTATTTCCGGGACATCGATGTATAAGGTAGTGGTCAACGTCATCAGCAGGGTGTCCAACTGGGTTTCTGAAGAAAGAGGCGGACTTCTATGGTGTAGATTATGTGGAAAGGGTTCATTCACCAAGAGGGGGCTTTACCTACATTTAGTCAGAGTCCATAATTTTGAAATCAAGAGTATAATTGAAGAGGAATTACGTAGAGAGTTGAAAATAGCTTAACTCTTACGGGTCGTTTTAAATTTTCAAGCGCGATGTACTCCTCATTAGTTTCAGACTGTCTGTATGTTGTGTTGTTTAGTTTTTGGTTTTCTGGTTATTTGGGTTACTTTAAGGGGTTTCGGGAATCAGCGCAAAGGCATATAAGCATCTACGTGTTTTAGTAGCTGGGAGCCTGTGAGCTGGTGAGCCGTTGGCGAGGGACGAGGCTCTGTGAACCGCTCTTCGCCGATGGCTCTGGGGACCCCGGCAACCACCTGGAGCCGCAAGCGGGGAGA
>JAWBQY010000013.1:0-4888 GCA_038844925.1 Sulfolobales archaeon
TATAGCTACGACTAATAACGTCACTATGAGGTTGAGGAATTTAGGTAGTGAGGTTTTAGAGGGTGTGAGCTATAAGATAACGACTGGTTCCGGGTTAAATATAATTGGTGGTAACGATGGCTACATCCCATTATTAAGACCTAACGAGTCGGTAATCCTATACCTACCTATATACGTGCCATTAACGAATCTCTACACATCGAACTTAGTAGTAAGCCTTACATATGTGGATAAGTCTTTAGGAACTCTAAGGAGTGAGGATAGGGTCTTCACATTACTCCTTAGGGGGAAGGCTGATTTAAGAGTTATTGACTACGTAGTAATGCCTACCACAGTAAGTGTTGGTCAGACATTTTCAGTATCGTTAACGTTAATTAATGTAGGGGTGACGCCTGCGTACTCAACGTTCGTTAGTCCGCTCCTAACCGGATTGCCAGTCAGAAGTCTTACTGAGGAGAGGACTATCTACCTAGGTAATATAGATGTTGGTTCAACTACAGCTACTACGATAACCCTACAATTAATGAATACTTCAGAACGTATGATTCGACTACCAATACTCATCTCATACTTAGATAATTTGAGAACACCGCATAACATAACCACGGAGTTGATTATAAGAGTTGGTGCTCCAGCAAATATGACTCAGACCGTGCCGCCTGTCGCATCAGCCAGAAGTGGTGGCATACCCTACACCACCATGCTAATGATTATGGTCGCTATAGTAGTAGCAGGAGTAATTATCTGGTGGAAGTTTATGAGGAGGTAGGTGATGAACCCTTACGACATCGGGAGACTGGCTTGGAAGCAACTCACGCAGAGGAGGTTAAGAACTGTACTAACAGTACTAGCAGTTGCTGTTGGAGTTATGGTCATAATAGCGTTATCATCTCATACTCAAGGACTATATGTTAGCTTCATAGCAAACTTCGAGAGATTAGGACCTTCTACAATACTGGTCACTTCAACCGGTACTAGATTGCTAAATGATGTTGACCTATATAGAATTGCTGAAATACCTAATGTCGCTACCGTCATACCTATGAGAAGTTTGAGTGGGAGTATCGAAGGCTTGAATATTAGGGTCTCAGTTATTGGTGTTAGGTCTTACGAGCTTAAGGAACTATTAGGAGGGAGTGTAGACTTAATTGAAGGTAGTTTGTTCCCGGACTCACCAATACCTGCAGCAGTCATCGGTTATAACGTAGCCTACGACCAATCAACAGGTAGGAAATTAGTAGATGTAGGTCAGGTAATCGTTGTGAGGTTAGGTAATAGGATGTTAGTCTTAAACGTATTAGGCATACTTAACTACTATGGTACCTCAATGCTGATCTCATCACCAGACGACAGTATATACATACCCTTAGATTTCTTCGTAAGGTTTAGTGGGAGTCAAGGATACTCAGCAGTCATGGTTAAGGCATCAGACGTAAGCGTAGTTAGCGAGGTAGCAGATAGCATTAGGTTACTACTAGGTACTAGGGCTAGAATAATGACTGTACAATCAGTTATAAATACCTTCACCACAATTTTAAATCAGATAAACTTCCTACTAGTAAGTATAGCTAGTACGTCATTCATAGCAGCTGGCTTAGGTACTTTCAACATAATGATGATCTCAGTCCTTGAAAGAGTCAGGGAGATAGGGGTGATAAAGGCTTTAGGTATGAAGGATTCTGACGTATTACTCCTCTACCTAACTCAGGGAATGTTAATAGGAATTATAGGTGGGTTTATAGGGCTTGGATTAGGGGTCTTACTATCCCACGCACTCACATACGTATTCTCTGTGAACATAGGACCAGGGGCTGGCGGAGGTCCTGGAAATCCAACAGCTTCAGCTCTCGCTAATTACACACCGGTAATAAGTCATTACTATGCGTTCATAGCGTTATCACTCTCAATATCTACCACAGCAATAGCCTCTATATATCCGTCTTGGAGGGCGGCGAGGCTAAACCCTGTCGAAGCAATTAGATATGAGTAGTACTTTATTTTCTATTTTCGTAAGATTATCTCAGTTAATTCCATTAAGTCGTCAACTATGTAATCAGGCTTAACGTTTAATTGAGTGGTACTCCCATACCTCTTAACATATACGGAGGTAGCACCTATTTCCTTAGCCGGTATTATATCGAATTCCGTATCACCTACGATTAACGCCTCCCTAGGCTCAGTTTTAATACGTCTTAACGCTTCGAGGTAGAGGTCTGGGTCAGGCTTACTCTTCACTACCTCCTCACCAGCGACTAAGACGTCGAAGTAGTTTATTATGTTAAAGAACTCTAACATTGTTAGAAGTAAGGGGATGGATGTAGACGTTGCTACGGATAGCTTAATCCCGTGGTGTTTTAAGATTTTAAGGACATCGTAGACTTCAGGGAAGACTGTTATCTTACCATCTCTAAGCAGGTTTAAGAATACCCTATCTTTGAATAGTCTTATCCTCTTATAATCTTTAACTGCTTCCCTACCAAGAACTCTCTCCGTTATTAAATCCCCTCTAGCACCGATGTTCCTACGCACTACCTCTAAGGGTACTTCACCATAACCAGCTAACCTATACGCATTAACCCATGCAATAGCATGTGCTTCATTACTGTCTACTAGGGTACCGTCTAAGTCGAATACTACTGCCTTAACAACCATTTGAAACCCTACATGATGTCTTTAGAGACTTTCTTAACTTCAAACTGCTTCAAGGACCTCGCAATCATCTCCATAACCTTACCCTCAACCTGCTCCGCCATAGAGTCGAAAATCCTTATATCTACTTCATAGTTTAAGTACTTGCTAAGGAGGATTAGTAAATGCTTAGCTGCCCTATAGTCGAACTCATCCACCTGGACAATAGGTTCCCACGTCTCAGATAGTAGTACTACTGCTGGTAGGTCGTAATACGATGCCCAACCAACTATAGCGCCGTTAACCCCTGAAACAACACCACTCTTCAAGAGTTGCGCATCTAGCTTTAAGAACTCATTAATCAGTCCTAAGTCATTACCCGTTACGTAAACACCCCTCTTAATACCAACGTTATTGACTACGTATGCTGCCGTAGCTATCACCTTACTTAAACCATTCCTGTGTAGGAATTCTAATACACGATCGCAGAACTCGTTTTGAGCCTCAGGCGTTGCGGGCTGTGCATTAGCGGTTAATACCAAGCCTAGAGGGGTATCGTAGAGGACGGCTTTAAAGAGGGATGCTATACCATTACTAACACTTACCTGTGGAGGGTAGCTGTACATGTAGAATTCAGCAACTAATCTAGACTGCGTAGATACTATGACGTGGTTGGCTACAGTGTAAGCCACACCACCCATGCCTGGAAGACCGACAATTAGTGTCCTACCACTTGCTTCAAACTTACTTACCTGCTTAACTTTAATCAGTTCCCCCACCTAAAACATCACACATTATACAACTTAAAAATCTGAGGGATGGATCGGAAGTCGTACCTACCTTAAAGGATACTAAAATTTAATTTGCACCTTAGAAATTATTTAGGGTTACTTATGATTAGTAGGGATGAAGCACTTAAACTACTGAGTAGGTACGTACTCAACGAGAAGAACTTAAAGCACTGCATATCTGTTGAGGCTATCATGAGGTTTTTAGCCCGCAGATTAGGTGAGGATGAGGAATTATGGGGTATTACAGGCTTACTCCACGATATAGATTATGAGTTAGTTGGTAAGGACTTAAGTAGGCATGGCTTACTCGCAGTTGAGATCTTAAAAGACTTACTACCGTCTGAGGTTTTAGAAGCTATAGCATCGCATAATGAGCTCACAGGACGTACCTCTGAATTAAGACTTGCATACGCTCTTAAAGCTGCAGACCAGATAGCTGGTTTAATAATCGCTACAGCACTCGTCATGCCAAATAAGAAATTAGATGAAGTACGTGTTGAGTCATTACTCAAGAAGTTTAAGCAGAAGGACTTTGCGAAAGGGGTTGACCGGAGTAGGATACTCCTATGCGAGAGGGTGGGGTTAAGCCTAGAGGAATTCGCCTCCATCTCCTTAGAGGCACTGAAAAGCATTCATAAGGAATTAGGATTCTAACACAGCAAGAGAATTAACACGATGTACTTCGTAGTGAGTAGTTCCTTTCTCCACTCTAAGCTATCCACATGGATTTAAGACTGCTATCATAGACTAAGTCACCTCTTCCTATTTTTCGTAAATTTATAATATTTGACGTCCATGCATCACATCCATCTTATATATACCAAGATGTGGAGCTTCCCTACAGCTATGAGCCCAGCGAAGGGGAAGCTACGGGTTGGGGATCACCTTGAACGGGTGAAAACCGATGACGTAGATACCGATGAAATCCAATTATCATGAAACCCAAACCCCCTACTAAAGCCTTATATGCTGTTTAAAATCCTCTAATGTCTGTGAGTCCTGTCCTGCATATGTGGTGGTTTCAGACCTCTGAAACCTGCTGGTGGTAGGGCTTGAAGGCATTACCTAGAGAGGTGATTCCAACCTTTCCAATAGACCTTATAGGACGTATTGTCGTGGAGGTATAAAGTAATCTCTGGGTGTAAGTCCTTAATACTTTTTAAGACTTCTTCTTCATCATCGTGATACTCAATTATTTGGTAGCCATCTTTCAATGCTTTCTCTATAAGTTCTAATTTGAGGATTTTTGATGGTCTGTAGTCGGAAGGGCCCCTCATATAAGTTCTCGCAGGCTTTATACCATAGAAGGTCATTAGCTGGTTTAACGTAATGTTGTAGAGCTTTATAGGTCTTCCAGTTATTATTATTAACCCATATTTCGAAATCTTAGATTTAATCAACTCAACTATTACTTCCTTAGGTCTGTCTAAGTGGGTTAGGTCTTCGTTAAAGAACGCATCCCAGAAATC
>JAWBQY010000013.1:4898-30419 GCA_038844925.1 Sulfolobales archaeon
ACCAGTTTTAGATAATTCCTCTGCTACTCTAAACCTCTCACTTACATCTAGTAAGACGCCATCAACATCGAACGCGACGTAGTACATCCTTACTTACATAGCTAATTAAGCTTAAATACCTTAGCTCGTTATATCTTTAGGGTGATTCATTGAGTAAGGATAGAATTATAGGTATTGGTATGATGGTGGTTTCTGTTGCGGTCATACTGGTCTACGGTTGGTTAGTATTCTTAAGTGATTTAGCAATCTTAATCCTTAAGCTAACGGGCTTTATAGCAATAGCAGCAGTATTCGGTATTTTAGCGTGGATCGGATATACACTAGCAACTACCCCCCCTCCCAAGCCTATAGAGGAGATTGAGAAGGAAATTGAGGATGAACTTAAGAAGTTAGAAAGTGAGGCGCAAAAACCGACTGCAGAGGGAGGTAAAACAACCTAACATTGTATGCTACCTTTTTAAGCTGACTACTACGTGGTTAAACTTCATGACGAGTATATCATTATACCCCTGTTAGTAGAGTGTTTTAGGAGCTTACGTCTTCGAGATTACTACCTCAGCATAGCCTAACTCCTCTTTAACCTCAGAGATTCTATATCCATACCTATCAACAAGTACTTCAATCACTTTAAGCGGTATGTCCTCCATATTAAGTCTAATTAGAGCCTTAGGTTCCTTCAACTCTTTCAAGAAGTTGTTGAGTAAAATTACTGGGTGGCTCGTACACCCCGGCTCTCTATACCTAATATCAATGATCTTAACTTTAGACACCTCCTACGTATTTCAAGTGGTTTCTATTTTTAAGGATTAAATACTTAAAACGTATTCCTGAGGCGTCATTACGTACTACTTAAAGGGATGTATTCACTATGTATCTTTATGTAATCATATCCGGTGTGTAAACTACTTTCTTAGCGATTAAGTTTTTCACCTCGTCGTAGGTATAGCCTAACTCTTCAAGTACTGCGATAGTATGCTCTCCTAGTCGAGGTGGTGGCTCATATCTACCGACTTTAATATCACCTCTTAAGAATTTAATAGGGCTTGATATTACTTTTATAGTACCTAGTACTTCGTGGCGTACCTCCTTAACCATCTCCCTCACCATGGTGTGCGGGTCGTTTAAGGCTTGACTAACCTTATTCACAGGAGCTGCAGGTATTCCAGCACTCCTCAACTTCGTAATCCAGTAGTTAACATCTTCTTTAGCGAATACCTCTTCAAGTAGCTTGCTTAGCTCTTCCCTATGCCTAACTCTTTCATAATTCGTTGAGAACTTCGGATTATCTATCAGCTCAGGCATACCTATACACAAGCAGAAGTCTTTCCAGATGCTATCATTGCCTACTGCAACTATGAAGTAACCATCTCTCGCCTTAAATGCCTGGTAAGGTACTATGTTCGGATGCGCGCTCCCCATCCGCTGTGGGTCCTTACCAAGTGCGAAGTAGTAGCCAGCTTGATGTGTTAGTATGGATATAGAGCTATCTAATAGTGAGAGGTCTATATGGGTTCCAATACCTAGACGGAGTGCTGATAAAATAGCTATTACTGCATACATACCTGTAATGATATCAGCTATAGGTACCCCAAACTTAACTGGAGGTCTATCAGGCTCTCCTGTCAAATCCATTAAACCACTCATAGCTAGTGCTATTAAATCATATCCGGGTAAGTCTTTATACGGACCGTACTGCCCGTAGCCAGATATAGAGCAGTAAATAATTTTAGGATTGATGTGGGAAAGCGTGTCGTAATCTATCTTAAGCCTTGCAGTCACACCAGGCCTAAAGGACTCTACGAAGACATGTGAAGTACTGACCAACTTATAGAGTATCTCCCTCCCCTCATCACTCTTCAAATCAATTACAACGCTCTTCTTCCCCCTATTAACTGATGCGAAATAAGCGCTATACTTATCTGCGTAGAATGGAGGCCCCCAGTCCCGGGCATGATCACCTGAAGGGGGTTCAACCTTAACTACATCCGCCCCCAAATCAGCTAAAACCATAGTAGCGAAGGGACCGGCCATAGCTGAGGTAAGGTCAACAACTCTAATACCTTCTAATGGATAATTACTTGAAGCCATACAGATCCGTCCTATTTAACAACGTCTGGAGTAATAACTTTATTAAAGAAAGATTTAAATGTCTAAGTTATTCAGCCCATCTTAGGGGTTTGGGGCGGTGGAGAGCGAGGGTAAGAGGTCCTCAAAGCTTGTAAAACTTGTTAAGACTGTAGTGAGGTCGAATAAGATAATCTACTTAGAGGATGGTAGTAGGTGGTTATTAGTTGCTAGTGGAGAGCTAAGAAGTAATGTTAAACTACTGGTGAGGATTGCCGCAGTATTATGTGGGGTGCTATTAATGGCGTTATCAGCACGTACCTCAATAGTAACTCCATTTACTGAAGTGCCATTCACCTTCCAGACCCTTGTGCTGACTATGATAATCCTACTGCTTGGGAAGGATGCGTGGAAGACTGTGTCAACCTATTTAATACTGGGTTTTGCAGGACTCCCCATGTTCGCATATGGAGGAGGGCTTCAATACGTGGCAAGTCCTACCACAGGGTACTTGATAGGGTTCTTAGTTGCAAGCCTCCTAGGACGTCTCGTAGGTAAGGGTAAGAACCTATTTAAATGGATGTTAATATCCATTACAGCTATGGCTGTTGTCTACATATTCGGCTGGCTATGGCTATCAATATACTATGCAGTCATAACTGGGTTTAACAACGTATTCAACTCCATGTATGTCGCATTTCTTCGTGGTGTTATACCCTTCGTAGTATGGGATCTTATGAAGGCATTAATAGCGTCTTTACTATCCTATGAGTTATACAGGTTTGGAGGTAAGTTAAAAGCTTTGAAGTCATTATTAAGTAGTTTCTCAAGGTAGTCTTACTTGATGGCTAAGTTATTAAGTGAGTTAGCCTCTGTTAAGGACGTCATAGCAGGTTCTGAGGAGGAATTATTCGTAGTTAATAAGTTAAGAAGTTACTTAGAGGAGATGGGCATACACTCAAACCTAAACCCAGTTGATGTTCTGTCTTGGAGGGACTTAGAGTGCGAGGTAAGTGGTTTTCACTGCATATGTTTACCACCAATCCGTAGCTACGAGGTCCACGGACTTCTGACAAACGACTTAAGTAATTGTGGAGGTAAGGTCTTAATAACGAGTACTACTAACTTCCCCGACAACGTGTGGGTGCTTTACAACTTAGCTGTTGAGACTGGTGCGGAAGCAGTGGTTTTCTACGACGAATATCCGGGGAGGTATAGGAGGATAGTAGTTACTGGTGTGTGGAGTTATTCGTTGGGTAGGGGTGATTACCCACCGATCCCAGCAGTCCATATGAGATATGAGGACGGTATTAAGCTAATGAAGTTAGTAGGTTCTTACGTAGATTTAAGGTGCAGGACTGAAGTCAGATTAGGTACCGGGTATAATGTAGAGGCATTTATAGGCGGTCGTAGGGAGAGTGAGGTATTAGTTTCAGCACACCATGATAGATGGCTAACCGGGTTTAGGGATAATTTAATAGGTACTTACACTCTAATGAAGATTGCTGAGAGAGCTACTAGGTCCAACCTCAAACACACTTTAAGATTAGTGAGCTTTACTGCTGAAGAATTCGGTAATCCAACTCTAAGTCCTTGGTATTGGTCATATGGGTCAAGAGAGTACGCTAGGAAATCCGACTTAAGTAACGTCGAATTCGTAGTTAATCTAGACACAGCGTGTAAAGAGCCTGTAAGGATTAACGCCACAGGGCCTGAAATAGGTAAGTACTTCGTGAAGTACTCCCCGATTAATTATGTGTATGAGGGGTTTGACCACGCATATACTGATGGATTAACCTTCAGCTCTATGGGGATTCCAACAGTAACCCTTCAAAACTTAAGGGATATAGATGAGGTATATCATACAGACCTAGACACATGGTATGATGCAGAACTAATTACTGATAGCTTAGCAGATTGGATTATTAACAGTATTAATGACTTCGAGCTCGAAAAACTTGAATTCCAGGAATATCGTCGAGTGCTTGAGAACTCCCTAGGGGAGGAGTTCAAGTGGTTTATTGATAAGGTTAAGGGAGTAGTAAGTGTCGATAAGTTAAGTAGGATTTTCAGGGAGGTCTCTAAAGAGCTTGTAAAGCCTGTTCTCATAGGTAGCTATAAAGATTTAAATAAAGACTTAACTACTTTACTAGCACCTCATGCATTCGTAATTAACAACTTAAGGAAGGGTATTAGGACTGAAGATGTGGTGTTAGTGCTTGATAATGAAGTACTACGCTGTCCGGCAGGAGGATGTGATGAGGTCATAGAGAAGTACACCAACTACGTTAACAGTATATTACATAGGATAATATCTCATTTGGGTTGTTAGATATAATAACTTCGCACTCTGGAATTTATGGAGTGGGGTGGATCTATGAAGGTCTACATGAAGGAAGTAATCCTAAGCACTAAGAAGAGAATGGAGGTCATCAAGATAACTGAACATGTTAACCAGGCTGTCAAGGAGTCAGGAATTAGTGATGGGGTCGTAATTGTACACGCACCCCACGCTACAGTAGCCATACTGATCAATGAATTCGAGCCACGACTGACTGAAGACTACGTAGAGTGGGTGAGGAAGTATGTACCAGTAGGAGTTGGTTGGAAGCATGATGAAATAGATGATAACGCATACGCCCATATAGCATCAGCCATTATAGGACCCAGTAGGATAATCCCATTAAGTAGAGGGCGCTTACTCCTCGGCACCTGGCAGGATATTATGTTGTTAGAGCTAGACGGCCCTAGAAGTATGAGGAGAATAGTAATTCAGGTAATGGGTAATTAATTTAACCTTAACCACAGTTTAACTGCTTAGCAATTTAACAACTTCCCTAATATATGCGATACCTTGATCGAAGGTCTGCAACCCCCTCTCAGTAACTCTATATCTAACACCGTCAGTAGTTCTTACAGACTCGATTAATCCTTCCCTAGCCATCTTATATACCACTGCATATACTGTAATGGTAGCAGGCTTTACATCAAAGCGTTTAGCTAGCTCTTTTTTAATATCATAAGCTCTTAACTCACCAGCATCTTTCAACACCTTAATGATGTAAAGCCATAAGTTCTCAACAGTTATCTTCCTCTTCAACCTCTCGTAAGCTTTAGGAACACTCACTTCACACCCTATTTTAACACCGGCTTAATAGTTAATATTTATAACAGTAAATATTTATATCTGTAAATATGTAAGATAGATCAGGTGGGTTTAATGATTAGGGTTGGCATCGTAGGTGTTGGCAATATAGCTTCGATGTTCATACAATCACTACATTACTATAAAACTACTGGAAGTAGTAAGGGGTTAATACATTCAAGGATAGGTAGGTATGGCGTCAGTGATATAGAGGTTGTCTACGCCATAGACATATCGAAGAATAAGGTAGGGAAGTGTATAACTGAGGCCATCTTCCAGCCACCTAATCAAGTTCCCAAGTTAGTGGATTTAAACCCCTCTAACGTTACTGTAAGGATGGGTAGGGTGTTAGACGGTGTTGCTGAGCATATGATTGAGGATTTCCAACCATCAGACCTCCCAGAACCAAGTGCTGAGGAATTGGCGAGGGATTTAGAAGAACACGGCGTGGACGTACTAGTAAACCTACTCCCCGTAGGGAGTTCAAAAGCTACGAGATTCTATGCCGATGTAGCCGCTATGGCCGGCGTTTCATTTGTTAACTGCATTCCTGAATTCATAGCTAGTGATGAGAATTATAGCAGATTATACGAGTCACATAGGGCCGCACTCCTAGGCGACGATATTAAAGGGCAGTTAGGAGCTACCATAGTTCATAGGGCCTTAGCTAGGCTAATATCGATGAGGGGTGGTGAGGTCGTAGAGTCGTATCAATTAAACGTAGGTGGTAATACTGACTTCAAAAACATGTTAGAGCAGTCGAGACTACATAGTAAAAAGTTAAGTAAGAGTTTAGCAGTAGCTTCAACACAGCCAGACCCGTATGAAGCGCTTAATAAAGTCTTCGCAGGTCCTAACGGCTTCATACCCTTCTTAGGGAATACTAAAGTTTCCTATATTTACATCAAAGCATTAGGTTTCATGGGACTTCCAGTAACGTTAGATGTTAAGCTAGTAGTTGATGATAAGGCTATGGCTTCTGCAATACTAGTTGATGTTGTGAGGTTGGCTAAGGTCTTAAAGGAGTTAGGCATCTACGGCGCACCTCCTTGGGCCTCGGCACCTTATTTCAAACACCCACCTAATTTAGTGAAGTCTGATGAGGAGGCCTTAGAAGAACTGTACCTAAGGTTAGAGGAGTACGGAGTTGAAGTAGTACCGAAGTACACTTTTTAAACATTACTCTTTAGTAAGGGATCGCTCAACACTTTCAGTACTTAAGCATTAGTGACTCATACTTCCTTAGATGTTCTACTGCTTCGGAGACGTCCATGAATAATTCATCAACTCTGGCTACATCTACTTCAGAGACCTTACTAGACCCTCTAACCTTGGCGTTCTCCGCTGCTATACTTAATAGTTGTGATGCGTATCTAAGGCTCCTCCTACTTCCGATCTCAGTTAACTTAGCTAGGGCAGCCTCATCTAACTCTATTCCCTCCTCCATAGATCGTATTCTCAGTATTTCTCTAATGCTTTCAGGGTCGTAGACTTCAGTACCTATTATTACTGCTCTATCAACTAGGTCTGCAGGAAAGCCTAGAGGTGCTTCAACATCGGTACCTCTGATCTTAGCAAAACCCCTATTAGTTGCAAGTATAATTATAGGGGATAACTCACTCTCAATCGCCTTACCGAGGAACGCGAAGCACTCTATATCTAACATGTGGGCATCATCTATGAAGAGAACTCCTGGGTATAGGCGGGCTTTACCGCTGTCAATTAATTCCTTAACCTGCCTATCTACTTCAGCTATAACTTCAGGTCCTAATTCCTTAGTCTCAACACCTCCGAAGAATAGTGAGAGTAAGCTCCCAGACTTCCTCCTAGCAACCATTCTATCTAAGTCGGAAAGCGTTAAGTAGTAGACAAATTCCTTCTGCTTCTTCACCTTACCACTCGGCCTTTGAGTCCTAAACCTACTACCGACTTCATAGTACCTCCGCCCATACTCACTTTCCTCGCTAATCCCTAGTACTGAAACCCTACCTGTCTCAGCATCTATTTGAATCACATACCCCTCCCTAACTCCCTGCTGGATAAGTTGCTCAGCAATATCATCACCGACCTCTAAAGTCCTCTCATCGTCCTTAGTCTTCAACGTAATTGAAGCTCTTTCAATAACCCTCATATATGGATTATATGGGTGAGGTCCTGAAGTTACGTTAAACTTAACTACCTCACCTTCATACACCTCCCTCATCTCATGTATCTCAATACCTATTGCCTTCCTCATAGCTGCTAGTAAAACCTCGGTCTTCTTAACCTCAGCACTATATACCTCTGCAGCACTCATAGCTATGAACGGTACGTTCATACCCAACTCCCTGGCAATGGCTACAGCTATAGCTGTCTTACCGGTTCCTGGAGGGCCGGCGATGATTATTAACCTACCAGCCCACTTACCCTCCTTAATCATCCTTACTAGTAATCCAGCCGCCTCTCTAGCTCTTTCCTGCCCAACCATGCCATCCTTAACCTTTACAGCCCTGAAGTTCTCATCTAACCCTAAACCCTTTATATGCGTATGTAGGCCGACGCGTTTTAGCTTAACACTGCTTTCAGGAGGTAATTCACGTATGGACTCACTCATTTAAATCACCCAATTAACTTATAATTAGTTTGGAATTTTTAGGGTTTAACGTAGCTAGTTTCTCAAGCTTATGTATATTTCAGCTCGTGGGTCTTCAAACTCGAACTTAAATGATACTACGTTATTGTAGTCGCTTAGGTCTATAACGTTTCTACCAAAGCTAATATCCACTACGTCTGTATCGTGAAGCGTTGGAGGGAGGCCTAAATCATATTCGTAGATCCTTAGGGAGTTATCCCTACTAGCCTTAACGTGCATTACAGCCCGTCTGTAATTATTGATAGGTATCCCACCCCAAGCATTACTACCAACTATACTGCCGGAGACCTTAATAGTATGGGGCATCTCACAGGACCTTAAGACGTTATCCATAGCTATGGATATGAGGTCCCTCTCACCTATGTCGTAAGGGGTAGCGTCCTCAGCCCCTAAATTAGCCATAGTGTTACAACCAAGTAGTAGTTCCGTACCTACATGCTCTACAGACGTTATACGTGCGCCGAAGGAACCGATGATCCTGACCGTAGGCGGTGTTATGTAGAGTAGGTTTGAAGTAGTTGGGACATAATTAATACTCCTGGATATACTCCTCAACTCATTACTGCGGGGTTTTAGAATACCATGAGTGTACGCGTTGAAGGGTATTACTATACCGCCACCAACTACTACGTGGTTAGTCCTAAGCGGCCCGTAATCCTTCCTACAGAAATCGTAAAGCCTTATGAAGTGTAAGCCCTCACTACCTTCTGAAGGGTCTAACACTATGACACCACCCCTCACAAATATGAAGAGCCTGCCATAAGCAGTAGCTATAGAACCAACCTGTAGCGGTCTTAAGACACCTTCACCATCAACTGAAATGTCCTTCAGATCCTCAGAAAGCCCTACATACTCCCACTTACCCCTAATTAAGTCAAGACATTGAATACCGTAAATTCCGTTCAACCCTACTGAGATATCGAAACATGCCTTATCCCCTAATATAGCCCCCTTCATACTGGGTTTATCGCTTAACACCTCCATCTTACTACCCCTTAAGTCAAGGCTGAAAACACCTAAAGACCTACTCCCATCGGCTCTAGAAACAAGTAATCTAATATTTACTGGGTCGAAAATTAGTGAAGAAACCTCACCAACCCACTCACTTTCTAATCCAGCTGACTCCTTCCAAAGTAGGTCTACCCGACCCTCACGGATGTCATATGAATGTATATGGGAGTATTTATTGGTGAAGTCTATACTCCCATAATTATTAACTACTTTAAACCTGGCAGGACTGTTCACCCAACCACCGAAGAATATCTTATCGTCAACAGCCTCAACGGCGTTGTATGTGTCGCCACCAGATCTAGGCTCAGGTCCTATTAGATCATATCTATACACGTTAAACTTACCGTCTGCGAAGAAGTATGCCTCAGCCTCAAAGGAAAGGGTGAAGTAGAGAGTATTCATATGGTATTTTAAGCCGAAGATTCCGCCGGAACCCCATTCAGGTGCTGCCTTAGGTCTAAATCTGTAGATAGGTAGGTTCAAAGCCGACACACTCTAAAGAGTCCTATAGTATGAGTACAGCTCAGCTTTTTCATAGCAACTCATCAACATCCCCCATAAGTTATCCTTCCTGAACTTACTATCAACCCACCTTATAGCGTTCGACCTTAAGTCTAACTTACCATACCTTACTATTAAATCCTTAACCCAATACGTCCTAATACTATCTACCAGTTCGTAACGATTACTATCAACTACCTCAGTAGTATAAGTAATTGATTCTAAGACCTCAGCCACAGTTCTTACATCATCTAAGGAAACTACAGTCCCACCCCCATTAACATCGTACTTGATGTCTAATACGGTCTCAGGTAGTCCACCAACATTAGAAACTACTACGGGAGTGCCTAAAGCCTGCGCCTCTATTGAAACTATGCCGAATGGTTCATATCTAGAGAGCGCTGCATAAACGTTAGCCGAGTAAACTATTAATTTAAGTGTAATCTCATCAATACTAGACAGTAGTAGTAGGGCTCTCCCCCACCTTTCCCTCACCAACTTTATAACGTTCTCTTCAAAGTCCTTATCACCTATCCTTATACCGGCTATGAGTATGCCTACCCGCCCATCAATGTAGTCTAAAGTCCTAACCAGTATGTCGAAGCCCTTCTGCCAGGTCAGCCTTCCAGAACTCACTATTAAGAACTCAATATCGTTCAGACTGCCCAACTTGATTAACTCATTGTTATTTGAGATATAATCAATGATGTACCTCCTAACAACACTCCTTGAATCACTTCCAACACGCTCTTTGACGTAGTGCTTCACTGAGTTAACATCCCAGTCAGTAACGTTATGTATGACGCATGTCTTCGGTTCTAACCACCTTCCAAACCTGCCTAACACCTCATTTAAGTAGCCATAGCTATTACTAGTTAGTACGTCGGACTCCAAGGCTATGAAGTGATCTACATTACCATTAACAGAGTCCCATACATGCTGCGTATTTAAGGTCTCATGCTTGTAGCCAACCCAAACCTTATGTGGTGTGTTAGGTATCCCACACCACTCGTCTGAAGCATAATGCCAGGGGAATGAAGGTGATGAAAGTAGATGTATGGAATGTATGTAGGGTATCTTAATCCTCCTCATTTCTAAGTATATCTTAAGTAAGGAACCGGCAAGACCTGAAGCCCAATCATTAGAATGTATTAGATCTGGTACCTCATTAGAGTATTCAACCCAATGTTTTAACGCCCTACTAAATAGGCATACCTTCTCGGGGAGGTTGCTATAGACCTCCCACGAATCTAAAAATCTCCCGGTGTCGTAGTCCAGACCTTTAAATACGATTAACCTAGCATTATGATACGATCCTTCCTCAGCCCCTATGTTATAGGGGTAGAGATTACCATCTAGCCCCCGTCTAAACCCCCTAACTGAGAAGTAATCCAAGTTACGTAAGTTAAACCTACTTCTAAACTCCCAGGAGAGATGCCTACCATGTGATGGTATGAAAACCGTAACTCTTAATCCTCTCTCCACTAAGGTTTTAACAAATAAGCTAACAGCCTTTCCTAGACCCCCAACCCTAGCAAAGCCATCAAGCTCGAATGTGAGGATCCAGATATTCCTAATTGCTGAGGAAGTTTTAGCCGACTCCACCACCTCCACAATTGATTATAACAGCAATAATATACGTTATAATCATGATTTACCACCTACAAAATCCTGAGGGCATATTGTGGTTAGCTCTAGATGCTTTAATATTTATAAGTTATTAGAGCAAGTATTATATGGGATTCTAGACATTAGGGATTTAACCCCATCTAAGGCTGTAATACCGATAGGGGGATTGGGAACTAGGCTTTACCCCCTAACTGTGGATACTTCTAAAGCTATGGTTAGATTCTTAAATAGGCCCCTAATAGACTTCATTGTAATGAAGTTGGCTAAGCAGGGTGTTAGAGAGTTTTATTTAGGGGTTAGCGGATACTTTAACTATGTGGGGTTATTTGACCATTTAGGTAGTGGTGAGAGGTTTTCCTATAAGTTAGGTCTGCATGGAGATGAGATAAGGATTAGATATCAACCAAATATAGAGTCTAGAGGTAATGCGGAATCCGTTAAGTTAATCATGGATTACTACGATCTTAGGGAGGACTTAATAGTTGTTCAGGGAGATACGTTATTCGATATTACTTTAAGTGATGTATGGCGTTATCATAGGGAGAGGGGGGCTTATATGACGATAGTGTTGAAGGACTTAGAAGATGTTTCAAAGCTTAAGCATTACGGAGTCGCCGATATTGATGGTAATGGTCGGATACGTAGGTTTGTTGAGAAGCCAGCCACCCCCTCTCAGGCTCCTTCAAGGCTTATTAACACAGGGATTTACATAGTGTCATCTGAGTTTAGGGAGTTCTTCAATAGTGGTGTTGGTAGGAAGTTATACGAGGCTGGGGAGTTAGACTTCGGTAAGCATGTCATACCTAAACTTATAGAATGCGGTTATGAGGTATATGGGTACGTCTTCAAGGGACTATGGTTTGATATAGGTAATCCCGACTCTTATAAGGAGTCAGTACACTATATGCTTAAAGCATTAAATGATGAGGAGTTGGAAGTTGATTTCTCATATAATGGAATTAAGTTTATGGGTAAAACCGCGTTATCAAGAAAACTTCAAAAATCTATAGTTGAGAGGCTTCAGAGAGGTGAGTTAATTATCGAAGGAGACGTACTGTTAGGTAGGCATATATTCCTAGGTAGCGGTGTCAAGATATTGAATTCAGTCATAGATCACTATACAGTAATAAATGATGAGTCGGTTATTGAGAACTCAATAATCATGGATAGATGCTTCCTAGGTGGTAGGACCTTAATATCTAATAGCATTATAGGGAGGCATGTAAGGATAGGGAGTAACGTGATTATTAAGAATAGCGTTATAGGCAATAACGTATTGATAGGTAATAATGTAGTAATAATTAACTCTAAGATATGGCCGCAAAAGTTTATATCTGCTTCTCAGGATATTAGGGATACTATAATATCATGAGTGGAGTGGGGCTTTAATGGTTAAATACGTGCTCATGTTATTTGAAGTACATCAGCCGCGTAGATTGAGGGACGGTCTTACAAGTGGTTTAATTAAGAACAACTTTACTGGTGGAGCTCTCCGGAACATACTCTTTGACGAAAAACGTGATGAAGAAATTCTTAAGAAGGTAAGTAATAACTGCTACGTACCAGCTACTAAGCTACTCATTGAGTGTTTAAGGGGGTTTAAAGATGATATAAAGGTAAACTTTAGTTTTTCAGGCATAGTTCTCGAGCAGTTCATGACATACTTGCCGGAGGTTATTGAATTGTTTAAGGAGTTAATTAGGTTGGAGTTAGCTGAAGTTGTTGTTGAACCCTACTACCATAGCTTAGCATCAGTATATGAAGACCATAGGGAATTCATAACCCAGGTAAACGATCAGAGGTATTTAATTAAGGAGGTATTTGAAGTATATCCTAAAGTATTTGTTAATACTGAGATGATTTACAATAACCTTATTGCTAGTACTGTTAGTGATTTAGGGTTTAAGGCTGTGATTACTGAAGGTGTTGATAGGATTTTAAATAATAGAAGCCCTAATTACGTATACTCCGCAAGTGGTTGTAGTATTAAAATCTTCTTAAGGAATTATAGGTTGAGTGATGATGTAGCCTTTAGGTTTAGTAATAGGTCCTGGGATCAGTATCCATTATTTGCTGATAAATACGTTGACTGGATCGTTAAATCGCCGGGTGATTTAGTTGTTATAGCTATGGATTACGAGACCTTCGGAGAGCATCATAGCGCTGAGTCAGGTATATTCGAATTCCTAAGGCACTTCATCAGCTACTTAAGTAAGAACGGTATTAAGTGTTTGACAGCCTCTGAAGCAACTGAGATCTTCAGTGCTGTTGATGTATATGACGTACCAGTGAGTAATACTATCAGCTGGGCTGATGCGGAGAAGGACTTAAGTGCTTGGTTAGGCGATGCGGAGCAGGTAGCAGTTTTCAACAGGCATAAATCGTTGTGGGGGTTAATTAACGAATTAGACATAGACCTACTGAAGATTTGGAGGTATTTAGGAACAAGCGATCATTACTACTATATATCATCTAAGGGCGGGTCAAGTGGTGAGGTCCATAGATACTTCTCCCCACACGGATCTAGGACCAATGCTTACTGCCTCTTAAATGCAGCCTTAACACTTCTTGAACTAGGGATTTTAGGATTAATTAAATAGTAGGTAGTTTAATGAGTTGCGGGTAATACTCTCTCAGAACCCTAATCATTGATACCCTGGGTATGAAGGACCTCATAGCTGATAATGACACTCTATAATATGCTTCAGGATCCGATTTAATTAACCTGATAACATCTAATAGTACCTTCTTAAATTCTTGGTACTCCGCCTCATTTATCTGATCTGCTTCAGGACCTACATAATTTAGAGGTTCTCTAATATCATTACCGAAGAGCCACCCATTAACCCCGTGTACGACTAGTTCTAACACACCGCCGTCTCTGGAACTTATTGTCGGTACGGAATTGACTGCTGCTTTCATATAGCTAGTCCCGCAGGCCTCCCAACCTGAGAACGGTGTAAATAAGAGTACATCAACACCTGATAGTAATTTCTTAGCTATGTCTACAGTATATTCGGGTATGTAGATAACGTTATCCATCTCTCTATGCATTCTCATAAATTCCTTCATGATTTCAAGTCCCCAACCATCGTGGGGATGAGCCTTACCAGCT
Source organism: Sulfolobales archaeon (assembly GCA_038844925.1). Classification (GTDB taxonomy): domain Archaea; phylum Thermoproteota; class Thermoprotei_A; order Sulfolobales; family NBVN01; genus DTCV01. The sequence goes on from JAWBQY010000013.1 coordinate 18,996, forward strand.
AGTACGAATACTACTTTTTCATCCTTTAATTCTCTAATAAGTCTGATAATAAACCACGGCCTCTTATACGCTACTATTCTCCTACCCCATAGGGCTAAGACCTTCCCTTCAAGTGAGATGTCCTTAAAATTCCTTAAGAAATCTTCTAACTCATCCCTCACTTTACGCTTAAATATTGGTAGGGTATCCAGGGTTAGTTTATGTGATTCGTAGATTTCCCTTAGCTTCGGATGCATCCACCTCTCAATATTAATGCCATTAGTTATATATGAGAGCTTATCACTAAAGTGCGGGAAGATCCTCAGTAATACGTCAAGATGTTTGGCTGATACAGCGAAAGCTTGCGATGAAGCAGCTAGTCCTATATCAGTTAATACGACTTCAGGACTTATTAAGTTATAGCCGTATTCGCTACGGATCATATCTCTCGGAAAGCTTGGATGCCCCCAAATCCCAGCTGTATGTATTACAAGCCTATACTTACCTGGGATCTTAAGAATTAATGGTAGGAAGGCAGTATAGGCTTCCTGCAAATCTATAAACGATATATTATATATCGGTATGTTCTCCCTAATATACTCTGCCACAGCTTTAGCAAACATAGTATACTTATAGAACTTATCTTCTAAACTTCCCTCAATGTAAAGTCTATCAACTAGTTGGGAAGCCCATGAGGGGGATATAGGTTTAAAGAATACTGCTCTAGCACTTCCATACTCATAAATAAGCGGTTCGATCTCAACATCCTCATTTCTTAGCTTAATCTTAAACCTATCCAAGGGTTTCAAAGCCTTCACAAAGTCTTCAGGCTGCGGTTGCGGTTTAGCTATAGGCTTACACTCGCTATCGAAGTCGTAGCTCACATAGCCATTAGTATAATATAGGGAGAAGACAGTATATCTTAAGCCGAGGGCTGAAGCGGCATAGAATTTATCTCCTTCAAGCACACCTAACCCACCGGCGTACGTATGCCCTATATCTAATGCTAAGTCTGGAGTAACGCTAATTACATTATATTCCTCACCTACTAATGGGTCGAGTATTTCTATTGGGTAGGTCATTTAAAGTAATACCTCACCAAGCTTTACTATACTATAACTACTTACTATATAACGTTTTCTACTTATTCACTTTTATGATATAAATTTATAAGAGTTATTCTTAATAGGTTGCGAGACGTCGCTAGATTAATTAACTCTATCAATACTCAGGTTATGGGGTAGTTATTGGTTTTAGATATTGTTAAGCTGATTTACGAGTTGAATAAGGAGGAACGTGAGAGGCATGTCAGGGAGCCTAACGTTTACTGGGTTACCGACCTAGTCAGGTGTTCACTTAAAAGGGATTACGAGATTAAATACCCAGAATTAAGTTTGAGAGAGGTCTTCATCCCCTTCTACATCTCCGGTAGCTTAATTCACAGGGGCTTGCAGGAAATCCTTAAGGAAAGATTCAAAGACTCCGTTAAGACCGAAGTTGAGTATTTCAAAGAGTTATCACTACACGACGGCAGTAGGGTAGTGGTTAAAGGTAGGGCAGACGTCATAGTATCTAGTGATGAGGGTAATGTTGGTGTAGAGATTAAGACCTCGAGGTCTGATATAAACATTCCACATGAACAGCATTTAGAGCAGGTTATGATTTATAATTGGCTGATGGATTTAAAATACTCCTTACTTGTTTACATTACACCTGAGAGGGTCGCCCAGTATACGGTATTTGAAAGATTTTCAGAGTCTGAAATAATTGATAGGATTGTAAGTACCGTCTTCCCAAGATATGTTTGGGAATGTAATTACTGTGTGTATTCAGTATTATGCCCTTATAAGAAGTCTACCACCTCTAAGTAAGGTTATGCGGCATCGATTATAGATGACTCTACTGCGAAGCCATATAAGTCTTAAGGTAATGATATATGCTGTATATACGTGAGTGCTCTAAAGAATGTACTAACATATTAAGCGAGGTAATCGGCGACGTTATGGAGCATTACCACACATGCTACGTTAACTCATGTATGACTCTAGGAATTTGTAGTGGTCTAATAGCGTATTTAAATGATGATATCGCTGGGGTAGGTGTTTACTATAAGGTAGGTACGTCACCGTTAAGGGTTGGGGTAATATACTACATAGCAGTAAGGGTTGGTTATAGAGGTTTAGGAATTGGTAAGTCATTAATAGCATCTGTAGAGGAGCTTATGCTATTAAACGACGTTGATGTCTATTTAGCGACTACTAGGTCAGGTAATAAAGCTGTTAGGAAGATCCTCAGTGAGTTAGGTTATTCTGAGATACGATTAGATCTGTTAGGAAGGCTTTCAGAAATAGTTAAAAAATTAACATGTGGTTATGATGATGACTTACTCTACGTGAAATTTAAGGACATGCCTCAAGAGTTGATGACACCGCACGTGCTGGCTTTCCTAGCCGACCCGCATAATCTAGAATTGATTAATAGGCTATGGCGTTCTATATGTTATGATGTGTGGCTGAGTTGTAGGTAGGGTCCTAGGATTTTAATTTAAATACCTAATTAATATGTTGCAAAGCGAGGTTAGTTAGATATGGAGGAGGAAGTACTATCAATATTAACGTATCTGGTATCAATTCCCTCAGTAAATGATCCTGTGAGAGGGATTAAACCATCAGCAGATACTGCTAAGTACATCTACGATTTCTTAACGCAACATGGTATAGACGCATCTATTATCGAGTCCAACGGCTACTACAGTATTATGGGGTCCGTCGGTGTTGGTAAGCCCTACATAATGCTCTTAGCGCACTATGATGTCGTACCAGTTGAAGGACAGGACTGGAGTTACGACCCATTTAAGCTGAACATAGTTGGTGATAGAGCGTATGGTAGGGGGGCATTAGATGATAAATCTAATGTTGCGGCATTTATGGTCGTATTAAAGGAGCTCAGTAGATTAGATCTTAATCGGAGGGTCTTATTTGCTTTCACCGGTGATGAGGAAGTCGGCGGTGAGAACGGTGCTCAATTAATAGCTGAGAAGTTAGTTAGTTCGAACTCCTTACCCAGATACTTAATAAATGGTGATGGGGCGAACCACACGGTAATATGTAGGAGGAGGAAGAGCTTCGAAGTCATCTTAAGGATTCCTAAGAAGTTAGTTGTTGTTAGAGGTGTGAAGGGGTTTAAGACATTCTTAGCTAATTATCCGGTAAGCCAGCATGCTCATGCAGCATACTTTATCGCGGGAGTTGATACACACCCACTCCTATGTGCTTCAGTATTTACTAGGGAATCCGATATTTACATCACCCAGTTAAGCGGTAATTTCGTAAAATCTAACGTAGTACCTCAATACGTAAGTCTAGAATACGTAACGCCTAACCACTCAGGTAGTGAATATAGTGTAGATATGGGCTTAACAGACTTAATTAAGAGCGTACTAATACTTTCTAGGGTACCTATCAACGTTAAAGCGTTCAGCGAGTACGGAGTATCTATAACTCCTAACATGTACTTCTTTGACGGTAAGCACAACCTAGTCTTAGATGTTAGGGCCATGTCATCAAAGGATGTTATTGAAGAATCATTTAAGGCAGTCTTAAATGAGACCTCATTAGATGCTGAGCTATTAGTTAGAAGCGATGTAGGAGGTTATATGAATACATGCAAGGATAGCGTGCTTGTAAAAACGTTTGAGGAAGTACTCGCCAACCTCAACCTCAGTTATAGGGTAGGTGAAGGTGCTGGAGCTAGCGACTCACGATACTTTGTTGTGCATGGTGTTAACGCAGTTGATTTCGGACCTCTAGGTGGTGGTATGCATGGTAGTAACGAATACGTAGACGTTAGTTCTTTGAAGATCTTACCTAAAATTTATTTAGAGGTTATTAAAAAATTGCTGATGGTTGAAGAGAAATTCTAACCCTCCTTTTTCTCTTTCTTCTTCTCCTTACTCCGACTACATTTCGGCATATTAGACCCGTTAACTAATACGAAAGTGTGAATATAAGATTAACCTAACTTACCAATAAGGTAGAGAAATACTTCAACTTATTTAGGAGGTATTACCGTTAAGTCCTTATGTATGATAGAGTTCCAGCGGCTTTAACTGCTTCAACTATTTTAGCTATCTCAGTAGCTCTTTTAATCTTACTCACCTCAACCTCCTCAACAAAGCTTATTGCTTCTGTAGGGCAGGTGCTAGCACATGCTGGAGGTAGGTTCTTCATAAGTCTATGCCTGCATAGATCGCATTTAACGATCACTTTAAATGTTTCGAGGAATTTAGGTATGCCGAAGGGGCATGCAACTACGCACTGCCTACATCCAATACATTTTAAATAGTTTACGAAGACTCCATTATCACTTCTATATAGTGCTTTAGTAGGGCATACTGTAACGCATGGGGCGTTCTCACAGTGTCTACATGTATACGGTACTGAAATTCCAACATCTTCAATAACGTAAACATCTATGTGGTTTATTCCTTCATGCTCTCTCTCACAAGCAACTTCACATGCCTTACATGCGATGCAACTTTTAGGATCTATGTAGAGTATCTTAGCCATACTCTCACCCAAGCTTTACTATCTTACATGCGCAGACCTTAGTTTCTGGTGTCATAGCCTCTGGGTCTAAGGCATCATTAGTTAATTTATTAACACCCCAATGCCAGGGCACTGAGATGACCCCTCTCATAACGCCTTGGTCTAAGCGGACCTTAACGACGTACTCACCTCTACGCGTAACCAATTTTACAACTTCATTATCCTTTACTCCGTATGTATTCGCTGTTGATGGATTTACTAAGGCTTCGGCCTCAGGCCATCTCTTACTCAACGAGTTGGACTTCCCAGTCATGGTGTTTGTATGGAAGACACCTACAACCCTATGAGTCGTTAGTATTAGCGGGTATTCCTCATCAGGTACTTCAGCAGGTGGCTGATGCTCTACTGGTATTACGGTAAACTTACCGGTAGGAGTTCTAAATCTATCTACGTGAAGTAGTCTAGTGCCTTCGTGGTCTTCGGACGGGCAAGGCCATATGATACCCCCAACCCTCTTTTTAAGCCTAGTAGGTGTTATACCTGCGTATGCTGGGATGACTTTATTGATTTCTAGTAGAACGTCTTCAGGGCCTGAGTAGTTGAAGTATCTCTCTAAACCTAACTCCTTAGCTAGGTCTATTATGATGAAGAGGTCCGGTCTAGCATCTCCGGGCGGGTCTAAAGCTTTAAAAGACCACTGCACCCTTCTCTCACTATTTGTGAAGCTTCCCTCCTTCTCAGCCCAGGCAGCAGCCGGAAGTACTATGTCGGCGTATTCAGCAGTCTCAGTTAGGAATATGTCTTGAACTACGAGGAATTCCATATTACTTAAACCTTTAACTACATGTGAGGAGTTCGCCTCACTTATTACTGGGTTCTCACCCATTATGTAGGCAGCCTTCACCCTACCGGCCTCAGCCTCACGGAACACGCAAGGTAATGTTATACCTACGTCCTTAGGTAGGTCTTCAACACCCCATAGGCTAGCGATTCTCTTCCTACCGCCCTCGTCTGTAACCCTAGTATAACCTGGTAAGAACTCAGCTAAAGCACCCATATCACATGAACCTTGGACGTTGTTCTGACCCCTCAGACCTCCAACACATGTTCCAGGCTTCCCATACCAGCCTAGTAAAGCTGCTAAAGTGGCTAGGGCTAATACGTTACGATACCCAACTATGTGTTGAGTTATACCCATCGACCAGAGTAAGGAGCCCTTCCTGCTTGAAGACATCGTATATGCGGCCTGCTTAATTAGAAATGCGGGGGCACCGCTTACGGACTCAGCTAGTTCTGGGGTGTACTTACTGACAACTCCTACTAGCTTATCAAACCCCTCAACTCTCTTCTCAACGAATTCCCTATCATATAAACCCTCCTTAATGATGACGTTCATTATAGCATTAGCGACAACTATGTCAGTCCCAGGAAGTAACTGTATGAAGATGTCGGAATGCCATGCAGTTTTATTCTTAGTAGGTCCTACAACTATTAACTTAGCACCTCTTTTCCTAGCCCTCAGAATATACTGACCCATTAGTATCGGGTATGTCTCAGCCGGGTTAGCTCCCCAAACAACTATCACATCAGAATTAGCGATATCCTCAAAGGTGGATGTGAGCGCACCGACTCCAGTCACCCTTCCCATACCGATTAATGTTGGAGCATGGCATAACCTAGCGCAGTGGTCGACGTTGTTAGTACCTAACAGCCTTGCTAACTTCTGTAGCAGATAGTTCTCTTCATTAAAGCACTTAGCACTTGCTAGAAAAGCTACTGCATTAGGTCCGAAATCTCTAACTATCTCCTTAAGCCTAGTAGCTACCTCCCTAATAGCATCTTTCCAACTAATCTCTACGAAACCATTCTCAGTTTTCTTAAGAGGTTTCCTCAACCTATGAGGCGAGTTAATAAACGATAAATCATTAGGTTTAGGGCATAAATGCCCCCTATTAACTGGGTGTTCGTAATTGTATTCCACGCTTACATACCTTCCATTTGAGGATTTAATCAGCAGCCCACATCCAACGCCACAATAAGGGCAAACAACTGGTGTAAGCCTTTCAGACACTTAAACACCTCTTTAAAATTCATATAAATAGGTTATTAAGCATTAAGGATTGTGGAGCTACGCGCATACATTGCTAATAGCTACTTTATAGTTAGAGGCAATAGTGTTAGTAACTCTTCTATAAGTGCGTTGCGTTCCAACCCAACCTCACTCACCACACGGTCTAAGGAATCTGCAGTTAAACTCAAGCCTTTAGACTTAACAATATTTCGTAACACTTCAGCATATTCCCAAGGGAATATGATCCACGCATTTGTTTCAGCCACGTAGAAGTCCGGTATTACTATGGTAGTTGGTTTTACGTAGATCGAGGCTGTCTTAATCTCCTTAGGCCCGTACAGCTGTAGTAGTTCGATAGTTATCTGTAACGTCTTACCACTATCTGCTACGTCATCGACTATTAGGACTTTCTTCTCACTTATATCAGCGGTAAGTGGATGTGTTATTACAGGCCTTTCATAACGTTCGCCAACTCCCTTATAGAACTTAACCCCTACCGCCTCTACAGAGTTTACCCCTAGGTAATCACTTAGCAATCTAGCAACAATCCACCCCCCTCTGAGGATGCCGACTAAGATGTCTGGAATGCTTCGTGCTTCAATTATCTTACGTGCTAGTCTTAATGTTAGCAATGTTATGTCGTTCCATGACGTAGGTAAGAACCTATTAGACATCTTACCACACCTACATAATTCTTAAAATAACTTTAATTCTTAAATCAGTAAGTGCTAGATGAGTTAACTTTATATACGGATAAGTCTACCATCTTGAGGGATATTACGCCAGTAACTGTAGTTGTTGGCGGATTTTTCGGAGATGAGGGTAAGGGAAAGGTGGTTTCGTACTTAGGCCTAAAGGATAGGCCATCTGCAGCTGTTCGGACTGGGAGCATTAACGCCGGACATACGGTAAGTTTTAACGGGAGGGTTTGGAAGTTAAGAGTAGTTCCGTCAGCCTTCTTATGGAGGTCCTGCAGGCTCTACGTACCTGCAGGAGCCCTAATAAGCATTCAAACGTTTTTAAGTGAGGTTAGGGAGACTGAATGTAATGGTAGGATATTCGTAGACTTTAACACTGGTGTGATTACGGAAGAACACGTGGCTAGGGAGAATGCTGATGAGTTAATGAAATCTATAGGTAGTACTAGACAGGGAGTAGGTGCTGCAGGTTCTGATAGAGTTATGAGGAGACTTAAATTAGCTAAAGATTATGATGTCCTAAGGGATTATTTAAGGGATGTAGCCTTAGAGGTTAACGACTACGTAGACCGTGGTGAGAGCGTATTAATTGAAGGGACTCAGGGATTTTACCTTAGCTTGTACTTTGGCACGTACCCCTACGTAACTAGTAGGGATACGTCAGCATCTGGCGTGTTGAGTGAGGTGGGTTTAGGGCCTAAGAAGGTTGATGACGTATTAGTAGTTTTCAAGTCGTACGTGACTAGAGTAGGTGAAGGTCCACTACCCAACGAATTGAGCCCTACCGACGTAGAGAAGTTAGGATTTTCTGAGAGGGCCTCCGTCACAGGTAGGATTAGGAGGGCAGCACCTTTTAATTTAGAATTAGCTAGGAAGGCTGTTATTATAAATTCAGCAACTCAGATAGCATTAACTAAAATTGATGCGTTATTTAAAGATGCTTACAACGTTAGGGAGTGGGGTAAATTACCCCCTAATGCTAGGGCTTGGATAGACGATGTTGAAAACGTTCTTAAGGTGCCTATAACTCTAATAGGAACTGGTGAGGATGTTATGGCGATAGTTGACCGTAGGCAGGATGTGTTCGGATCTTTAAAGAGGTGATGATATGTGAAGTACGATGTAGTTATAGTGGGAGGCGGGCCTGCAGGTCTATTCGCTGCTTATGAGATCGTAGTGAAGGGTGGTAAGGGATTGAACATAGCGTTAATTGAGAAGGGGCCTAGAGCAACTATGAGGAAGTGCCCCCTAATACATACGGGAAAATGCATGTTCTGCAAGCCTTGCTTAGTTCTAAGCGGTATTGGAGGTGCTGGAGCTTTAAGTAGTTTTCTCATCAATCTAAGGCCTGACATAGGTGGTGAACTTCACGAATTAGTAGGTAGTTGGGAGGAAGCATACGAACTAATTAAATATGTTGATAGTATTGTGGTTAACTTTAGCGATGCAACAAAACTCTACCTACCCAATACTGAAATGGTTGAAGTATTGGAGAAGAGGTCTATAAAGGCTGGAGCTACCTTCATATCAATTCCTCAGAGGCATATAGGGAGTGAGAAAGCTATAACTGTCCTAGAAAACTTTACTAAATTCCTTGAGGGGAACGGTGTTAGGATAATAACCAATACTGAGGTTATTGATATACGTAGTGAGGGTCGTGGATTCGTAGTTAAGTCGAGTAGTGGTGAGGTTAGCTGTGACTACCTCATATTAGCTACTGGTAGGTCTGGAGCTGACTGGTTTTCAGGGATTACGAAGAAGTTGGGGGTCGCAGTAATTCCAGGACCGCTCGACGTCGGGGTTAGAGTTGAGGTCCAATCAGTAGTTATGGATGAGGTTACAAGGGTTGTTAGAGATCCTAAGATAATTATGTATACTAAGGCGTTTGACGATAAGGTAAGGACTTTCTGTACGAATCCCGGGGGATTCGTAATTAAGGAAGTATACGATGACGGCACCGTAGGAGTTAATGGTGAGTCATACAATAGTAAAAGTAGTGGTAATACAAACTTCGCATTACTATCTACTATTAGATTAACAAATCCGTTGGAGGATACCGTAGAGTACGGTAAGAGTATAGCCAGACTCTCAACTAAGTTGGGTGGTGGGAAGCCGCTGATACAGAGGTTTAGCGACCTTGAAGCCGGTAGGAGGAGTACTTGGGATAGGATAAATAGGAGTTCGATAAGACCGACTCTTAAGGACGTAACGCCTGGCGATATCTCTATGGCATTGCCCTATAGGGTTTTAACGAATATAATTGAAGGACTTCAAAGATTGGATAACATAATACCTGGGGTAGCATCGTCGCAGACTTTAGTCTACGCGCCTGAGATTAAGTACTACAGTGTTAGAGCTGTTGTTAATAAGTACTTAGAAAGTAGTGTTGAGAATTTATTTGTTGCTGGCGATGGTGCGGGACTCTCAAGAGGTATTAACGTAGCTGCAGCTACTGGCGTACTAGCTGGTAGGGGTGTGCTCAAAAAAGTAGGGATTATTTAACTAGGTTAGGATTTCATTTAGCCTACCTTCTTGAATTGCTAGCTTAATCTCCCTAGCAATCCTCCTACCCATACTCATAGGTTCATCCCAATAGAATTGTGAGTAAGGACTTCCCTGGACGTAGAGGTTTGTGCCAGCCACTATCCTCCCTGAAAACTCGAAGATAACTATGCCTCCATCATCCCTAATTATACCCTCCAAGCAGAAGGGACCTACAATACCTGGTGGTAGGTAATTACGGGTGGCTTCGATGAAGTTCATACCGTACCTCATCACTGTTGGTAGTAGGCTCTCCCTAACAACTAGTGGTAAATTACCTACGACGTTGAAGGTTGGGGAAATACTACTTAACACGTCCATCGGAAGTCTACGAAGTCCGTCAACGTTGGATTCGTAACGAATATCAATGCCGAAGAGCTCCAATCTCTTTAGAATGACGCTGTTAAAGTAGTGGAAGTACGCTGGAACACCGATAACGTATTCCTGGATTAAGACTTCGTTTACGTCTTTTATGATGCCCTCCTCTAGCAGTTTATTAATACCAGCTATAACCTCATCACCTCTTCTAGCGATGAAGTATCCCTTACCACCCTTAGCTCCGGGTAGCTTAACAATTACAACACCATCTATATTATCGCCAAACCTATATGACTTAGGAATTCTTATACCAGCTCTTGATAGCAATTCCATCTTACTATGCTGGTTAGACTCAACAACAAGTAAATCACGTAGCCCGAAAATAGGTATTGGGATCTTCCTAATACGCTCTAAACCCACGTACTCTACTAAACTACCGTGAGGAATTAAAATAGAGTTCAATTCCCTTAACTTAGCTATAACTCTAGGTGAGCAAACATCAAACCAATCATCCACTACAATGAACTCGTCAATTAGATTGCTGAAGAGGTCGTAGAACCACTTCCTACTAGAATCAACTATGCCGACAGTTTTAAATCCCTCACGCTTAGCGCCGTGGAATATCTGTAACGCAGTATGACTACATAAGGTAGTAATACTAACATCATCAACTCGTATATCAGTATTCTTAAACCATTGAGAATTCATTATGCTTTAATACCCCTAGAGTGAGATGTAGCAGAAATTTTAAGTCTTTAACAAATTATTTACATAAAAGTGCATAATATTTATGATGAGAAGATTTTACATAAAAAAGTTAAAGACATCTTAAAAACAAATGTTAGTTAAACTTATTAACTATTGCATAAGTAAGATAAAGGGCGTATGTATATGATGACTTATGAACTCATTTATGAAGGAAAAACTAAACGTGTTTATGTAAAAAATCAGGACACTCTCCTGCTTGAGTTTAAGGATGTTGTTACTGCCCTAGACGGTGTTAAGAAACTACACGCTCCTGGGAAGGGGGTGTTAAATGCTGCAATAAGCGCGTTCTTCTTTAGGCTTCTTGAAGCTTATGGTGTTAAAACACACTTTATAGATTATGATGGGGTGAACATCCATACTGTTAGGAGGCTTAAAATTATCCCCATAGAGGTAGTGGTCCGTAACTACGCTTATGGAGGTTTAATTAAGAGACTACCTTTATTCAAGCAGTTAGAAAAGCTGAGTAAGCCGCTTATAGAATTTCACTATAAGAGTGATGAGC
>JAWBQY010000014.1:0-30034 GCA_038844925.1 Sulfolobales archaeon
CTCTAGAACGAAGACCGTGAACAGCCGCAAAGCACGTGAACAACACAATTAAACATCAAAAAGAAAACAGCCCATACCTGCTTTAGGAACTGCAGGAGCGGCAATCGCTACCTTAATTAGCGATCTAATTGTCTCGTTAATAGCGATTAGACTCCTCATCATAGGTATTAAGGGTGAGAAACTTACAATTACATACTTAAGACCTAATAAAGAATTGTTAATGAAGTTGGTTAAGATAGGGCTCCCAATATCGATTTCATCTATTGGTGAGGCAGGGGGCTTCACCCTACTGACAGCAATAGTAAGCATCATGGGTAGTGCCGCACTAGCTGCGTGGGGCGTAGGTGATAGACCCCTAGGACTACTAGATATTTTCGTAGGTAGCTTACTTAGTGCTACCATCACGATAATAGGTCAAAGCTTGGGGGCAGGTATGTTCAAGAGAGCAAAGCACGCAGCGATTAAATCCGTAATCTACGGCTTTCTAATAACTACTGTGGGTGTAATAGGAGGTATGAAATAGTTACCGTTTCCCGTCCTAGGTTTTGTAGGTTTTCCTGGGGCGGGTCATCACGGTTTCCCTGAGCCCCCTCCCCACGGTCTGCCGTGAGTCTCGGAAACCCAGGGTCACCAAAGCACTTATATGTACTCACTAGTTTATAAATTCTGCTTAACCTAATCACATCAAGAGCTCTAAGCATCCTAAAGAAACCTACAAAACCTAACACACTAAAACAGTTGCGAATCCTATTTGCACCCTCAGATAGCGAGGTTAATCAAAATGCTGCGGAATTCCTTCTAATTATGGGTCCCTCAATAATCTTCTTCGTAATGCTTAGAGCTGCATTCTCGATTGCCAGTACATCCGGCCATACGAAAATAGTCATGACTCTAAGTCTCTTTAGGTTGTGGGTGCTTAGAAATTTACTGACATATACTTCGGTCCGGGACCCGTAGGGCTTGGTGTAAAAGGTATGTGGATAGGTATGTCTGCTAGTAACATCATAACAGGAGTATTGGCTCTGATGTGGATATTAAGGGGTAGTTGGTTAAAACCTGTGATAAAGACTAATGATGAGAAAGTTTGAGGGTAGACTCTGCGACAGATGAGTAGGTGCTAAGGGGTCCGTGACGATAATACTCATGCCACCCAAAACACTTAAACAAATAACGAGGACGACCACGTAATTCTGACTTAATAGGGCTGGAAGATATTCATAAATGTTAATTATGAAGAACACCATTAGTACATTTAAGGAAGGTAAATTATGAGGCACGGATAATGGGACTTCATATTCATTATTTATGGACTTCCTCAATCCTATGGTATAATAGTTGATGAGGCAGGTGCTATGACCTACAACGACCCCAGCATTCTAGGTAAGGTTTGATGAAGGCTATATTTAGACGAGAATTTAAAAGAGCTTATTGAGTAAATTTTAAAGTTCTAATCAAGCTAAATACGTATCACAAGGTAAGGTAGTGTGAAAAACAATCATTTAAATAACTTAGTAGATTTGCAGGGTATTTAAAAAAAGCAGTTTACTTCCTTATAATTGCTATTAAAGCTCCAACTATAAATCCTAGGGTTACTGGACCTATAGTCATTAAACCGAGTAATTGTAGCAACGTTATTAGATGTGGTTGTAAATACTTGAAGTACTCGTAAATTCCTACAAGGAAGCTTTCAGGTGAGGTGCCTATACTCCATATAGAGAGTGCTGTCCCTAAAACCAAGATCACTATTAATGCGAGGATATATTTAAGAGCCTTTAAGGAGAAGTACCCTAATCCTAAACCCATTAAGAACTGTATGACTACTGCAACTAAGGTCCTAGGATTTTTTAAAACTTCTTCAACTAGGTCAGTTATTTTGAACCCCTCCTGCGGTTGCGCGAATAATACTTGTGGGAGTAGCAGTAATGTCAGAATGGTTGATACGTAGAGGACGTGCCTAACAGACATTGCTCCACCTTTTTAATATATGATGTACAGCGTTTAAATACCTTTTTAGGAAAATCTACAACTTTCCCTAATTCTTTAAGACATGACTTTCAATTATTAAAAACTATGTGCTTAGTTTAATCTCCTGGATGAGGCTTAAACTACTTATATCATAAACCTTAACCATATCAGTAGATATTGTGTAGAGTTCGTTGTCGACGTATGTAGTCCTCATAGCACCCTCATGTTCTATGAGTTTCTTAACTTTAAGTACGTCATCTCTATAAGATATCGTTAATATCCCTGAAGTACTTCCCACACTTACTGGTATGAATGTGAGCTCATTATCTACATCTATAGTTACTGCGTGGTGGTCGTAGTAAGCAATACTCCATGCCTTAGGCACTCTTACTTTAGAAATCTCCGCCATTTTAGTAGGGTCTGATACATCGAATAACGATATTTTAAGTCCGCCGTCCTCAATACCTATTCCTAACAACTTATTATTACGTAGTGGGTGTAAGTACTCACTAAAGCCGGGTATTTTAAGATATCCTAACACTTTAGGCTTTTCAGGGTCTGATACGTCAATAGCGAATAATGGGTCAACCTGCCTATACGTAACTAGGTAGAACGTGTTGCCGATGAGTCTGGAAGCGTAGACCCTCTCCCCCTCTGCCAGACTCCTTAAAGCTCCCACTACTTTAAGTTCTTTCAAACTTATAGTAAATACGTTGTTCTCAGTCTCACCAGCAGGGACTATATCGACGTAGACTCTGGGTTTATACCATTGCCTTTGAGGTGTTTGAGTAAGCGTTATGGTCCTAACTACGCATCTACTGTCATTACACTCGATAACCTCAACGACGTCCTCACGCGGTATTGGTGCTATAATTACTGGTTGGTCGTAGCGTACTTTAATTATTGATGTAGTTGATGTAGTAGCTACTATGAAGTAATTCCCCAATTCCTCCATTGAGAACTGGTCTAAAACCCTACCACTAACTTCGAAGGTCCCGCTGAAGCTGATGTTAATACCCTTAATTGAAAATATGTAGAACTTACTGGACTCACCGAACACTCTACTGCTGAGGTCGTTGGACACTCTTATAAGTAGGTCTTTAACCTCATCGTAACTTCGACTGCTGAAGTACTCGGAAATAAAGTTAATACATTTCTCTAAATCTCCCTTCTCCAAGTGTTCCCTAACCGCAGATGCTATATTTGATGGTAGGTACTTAATTATAGCGTTCACCACAGCATTATATGCTTCTAGAATTGAGAGTGCTTTAATACTAGCTAAGTATAAATTGTTAGGTGACATGTAGAGCCAGCTATTATATCCGGTCATGAAGGCGTAGGAGGAGTGTAGATTGGTGCTAACATCTAATGCCGTTATTACAGTGTAGGTGGTTGGTATGGCATCTACCTTAACTATGTTTTCAGTTTTAAGAGGGGCATCATTAATTAACGGCATAGTAGGTCCTGAAATAGGTAGTGTGGTGATGATGTAGACGTATTTTCCATTCATTCTTGATGTGAAGAGCGTTCCAGTAATGGTGTATTTGTTCTTTAGCTTTGGATTATTAGGTGAGGATATATCGTATAGGTAGATAGTAGTGTTTGAAACTCCTGGAGGTATTATAACGTTGCACCTACACCTTAATCCTAGGTCAAGAATTATCGGATTATTATTAGGCTTAGTTGTCAGTACGACTAATACGTCATCATATAGGAATAAACCACCTGCCTGCTCGTCCTTAAGGTCTACTAAGCTTAAGACCTTCCTCTCCTTAATACCTACTAGGCTAACCTTATTGGATGAAGCAACTGCTAATATCTTACCATCACATTTCACCATATCAGGTTCATCCACACCGACGACCTGTACGTTAGTTCCAGGTGTTCTAACCGTCTTTGCCGTAGTGGTCGGTGCTGAGGTGAGCGTTGATGTAGTGAGCTGTAATCCTAGTACTTCAGCTCTCGCGGTAGTGAGCGTGAACTGCGAGCCTACCAACAGGCTTGCTAGGGTTTTAGCTCTATCTAGAGTGATTATATAGTCCACTACATCGTCGTAGGACTTAAATGACTTTAACTCACTACTTATGACTCCTTCAACATCTTTAAAACTTGCTAAGATTTGAGTAGTATCAGTATTCTGAGTTTTAATGGGGATGTAGCCCCCCTTAAACGCGGTATCAATTACTATAGGCGTTAACGTACCTAGCACTAATGCTATGACCCCAAGCACCACTACAGCCCTCCTCTCCAGACCTACCCACCATGTTAGGATATGATTAAGTGGTTAATTACCCTAAGCTTGGGACAGCATTGTCTAAAATTTTAAACACCATTAACTTTATATCACTCCCTACTTATCTCCAAGTCGGGGAGCCTGCTGAGTGATGTTGAAGACCTCGGTAAGAATGCCTTAAGGATTTACTTCAAACTCTTTGAGTCTGAGACCCCCTTAGGTGTTAGAGAGTTGGCTAGAGATTTAAACCTCCCCGTAAGTACAGTCCACTACAATTTAAAAAGGCTTGAGAGTTTAGGAATATTAAGTAGGTCTAATAATGGTTACGTAGTAAGTAGGCCAATACCCCTGCAGGGCTTTTTCGCAATCCGTAATAGGCTAATTCCGAGGATGATAATATATTCGATATTCTTCTTAGGTTTCACTATAGGGAGTTTAACTACAATCGTAACCTCAGGATTCAGCGTCGATAAACTATTAGCTATTACAGTATCGTCAATTTCTTCAGCTATATTCTTCTTAGAGGGGTTGAATATGAGGAGAAAGTTAACTAAGTAATGACCACATATTTTAGAATAGGTTTAAGACAACTTTATCGCCAACCTTTAAGCCAGTACTACCTACGATCTTCACATTATAATCACTACCTACTAGGAATTCAACACCTTTGACCTCCCCTCCATTTACGTAGACTTTACACCCATCCCAGCCATCATTTTTGGATATGTTATTAATTGAGGTGGTTCTTAAGAACCAGTCACTAAATGAGTGAACTCTCTCACGACTTAGTATTGAATACCACTCCCCAACTCTAACTACGTAACCAACTCTCTTACCGAGGAAGAATACCTCACCATGCTTTGGAGGTCTTCGAGCAAGGTGTATCAGCCCTAGGTAACCTACGCCGATACCTAACTCACCCTGCGGTACTGTCGGAACCCCGTCTACCGTAGCTAATGGATTATTCAACGCCTTACATAATGCAAAGTCTGCACGGATCTTTAACACTTCTAACTTAAGCTCTGTAGAATTATCGTAATGCTTAGAGCTGATAATCCTCATCAACTCTTCAGATGGGTGGATGTTGAAAGACTTAAGAGGTCTTAACGTTAGGTGCTTAGTTATTTCTATATGCGCATGTGGTAGGTGATGATATGAAAAGTAATTACTCCTAATGTAGGTACCTATAACATCTCCTAAGCTGATTAAATCCCCTGGACGGACTTTAGGTTTAATATGCATTAACTTAACATAGCTATCCATAACCCTCAGGAAAACTACGTAATCATACTTAGAGTAAGGCCCTAAACCTGTGAAAACCTTAACAACTTTAACCACCACGCCTGATACTGGTGAGTAGAACTCCACGCCAAACTCATCTGATGTTGACACGTCCACAGCTTTACCAAGCAGGTGGGGAGCGTAAGGACTTGTGAAAAAACTGGCAAGGAAGTCCTTAGGGACGTAGATGTCGACACCACCAGCCATGGCTAGTAATACATAACCCACAGTTAATACCAACTTGAAATTCACTACAGCACATTATAAGCTGAGATCTTCATAATTGATTATTACCCTTTTTATTAATAACGTAAGTACGATGGCAGTTAAGTTTTAAATACCATTATAACACATATATTAGGGAAGTTATTGCACCAGCAAGTTAATGACTACGAAGGTTTTGAGTATGATGTCAGGAACCTCCTCATACTATGGTTAGATAAAATTTTCGGCCCCCTATACTACGTGACTTTCAGTATTAGGTTATCTAAATTTCGGGCGGACCCTCCCGAACATTTATTAATTTTCAGCCCTCAGTCCTTCTACGATGCACTTATTCAAACATTCGGGAGCGAATTAATTGCTGAGTCATTTATATGTACGCTTCTAACATATGCTAGGAATTTAGGCATGAGTGACCTACCAGCTCGTGAGGAGTTCGTGAGATGGTTTAAAAACAATGATGCAGAAAAAGTTAAACTATTCCTCAGGTCTTTAATCATGCTTATGAAGGGGAGTTAGATTAATGCGTAGTTAGTATATGAGGACTTCTTACTGACCTCCTTCCCATCCTAAATGACGAGGCTTTCGGGTTGTAAATCTGTAAGTTTATTATATCTTTCGGTAGGTATTCTTAGGTGTCACCAGCTGTGGGCTACGGGAGTCGTTTTACGTGGAACCCCTTAGTGAGGATTATCTCATTTTTATCGATAGTTTACTCGATAACATTCATCTACGACTGTGTTATTATGAAGTACCTATATGATTTAAATTTAATTCAACTATATCAAGTACTTCTTACGTTTAGAAACGTAATACCGTTGATGGCGGTATTGCTAATATTGCTAATGCTGCGTGAGGGTATTAGAGACGGCCTTAGGGGGTATGGGTTAAGGGGCTGTAAGTTTAGGTTCTTACTTCTTAGCGGTTTAACACCCTTCCTGATATATCTTATAGGGTTTGCTTACGCATTAATCCTAGGTTTTGAAGTAGTTAATCCTCTAATTCCCCTATATAGTGCTTACAGTAAAAGCATACCTGAGGGTGGTGAGACGTTTCTACTTATCCTTTCCTTACTGAGCACTTTATTTGTTGGCTCCACACTTTTATGCCTGCTTATGTTGGGGCAGGAAGTTGGTTGGCGGGGACTGCTATTAGAGGAGGCGGCAAACATATCTAAAAATATACTACTTAATAACGTGTTAGTAGGTATTGCCTGGGGCTTGTGGTACTCACCACTCATAATCCTCTACAGTACGTATTACCCGGAACATCCCGACGTCGTGGGCGTTTTAATGATGGTGATTTCATGTATTCCTTTAAGTGTGGTGTTCTCCTATCTAAAACTGAGGTTTGGCAGTCTACTCGCCCCAGCAGCTGCCTCAGGAGTTCTTAATGGCTTACATAATCTGATGGTGTACACAGTAGTTGTAGGTGACTCTCTATACTCCATGCCAAGCGGCTTATTAGGTATGGCTTCAACAAGTACTTTAGCCGTAGTACTACACCTACTGTGGAGACGTAGTTATCAATCACCATTTTAAAGCGTAGGACCTTACGAGGACTTCATCCCCACTTACTTCAACATCGATTACTAACTCATTAATACGTAGCTTACCGTCAGATATGACGGCACCATACACTCCCGCAATAGCGTTAAATAGTTTGTAGAACTCTTTTGCAGTTTCTTCAGATGTGAATTTCACCCTCCAATATAAAGACCTACTTACCCCATCATCGCAGTATGTTATCTTATCCCCTACCCAGAAGCTACTAATTCTTAGGGCTGATGACTCGTTGAAGTACTTACCAATCATTACGTAGATGTATGACGGACCTAGAACATCTTCATACACTACATTACAAGTGACGTTATTAGTTACGTCGAATATTAATTCCTTATTTAAGTATTTTTCAGGGAATATTACGTACTTCATCGATGAAGGCGGTTCTATATATGCTTTATTAACTAGTTCCCAACCACCTACTTTTAGGAGTTCTGCAATGAAATTACTGCCGAAGATGTAGGGTATTAACTGGATTGAGATGTAGGGATCGTTTAGGGGTAGCTTGCTAACCTTACCTACCTCTCCAAAACCCTTACGCATTACGTAGGTATCTGCTACTATGTCAGCATCACCTTCGATAAGTGAGCGGATGGCTAGGGATTCGTCTAAGGACTTCGGTGATGGTATGCTGAAGTACTGGTATTGCAGTATGTGTACTAACTCGTGGGCTAGGACCCTATGGAGGAGGGGGTCCTTAACTACTAAGTTATCACTTACTACGTATATAGTGTTACCTGCCGAGGCCGCGACCCACATACCGAACAGACTGCTATACGACTTACTTATGTTGTACTCTTTAGGAGCTAGTAACGTCATCTTTAATACCTCACCAAAGATCACTACGTCATGAGGTATCTCACTACCCCATGTTGCGATGACTGTTGAGGAATTTACAATTACTACGTTGGGCTGTTCTTTAAAGCTTAATCCTCTTATAGTTGATACTTCATTAGATATGTTGGCGATTAATCTCTCTATGTAGGATGTGCTGATAACTTCATACGCAGTCCTACTAATGTTTAAGTAGTAGCCTAATGCAAATCCTACAGATAGGGCTGTAAGGAAGAACAGTATAAGTACTACTTTTCCGACTCTCATTACTACGGCCTTACAGTGTAGTAGAGCCTCTTCCTCTTCCTACCCTTATTCTCAGCATTTATTAACACTATCTCACCGATCTCACTTACATTCCTTACATGAGGTCCTCCATCAGCTTGTACGTCAATACCTACTATCTCAACTATTCTCAAACTATCTACGTTAGGCGGCATCTTACTAGCTAACTTCACTACGCCAGGTATCTTAAGAGCCTCCTCCCTACTTAACCAGTATATCTTAACATCGACTCCAGACCTAACAACTTCGTTAGCCTTCCTAACAACATCATCGAATATAGCCCTATCGAAGACTTCTAAGCTGTAGTCGTCGTAGGCGTACTCTGGAAGTATGTTTCCACCAGTTATTAATGCGTTGTAATCCCTGTAGAATATGGCTGAGATGATGTGGGCTGCTGTATGCAGTCTCATCAACCTATACCTACGGCCCCAATCAATAATACCTTTAACGATGTCGCCTTCCATCAGTTCTGAGGCACCACCTTTAATTACGTGTAACACGCCGTAGTCGCTGAAGACTACGTCAATAACCTCATATGTTGATCCCGCCTTCACCAACACCCCTAAGTCGTTGGCCACACCACCACTTCTTGGATGGAAGGCAGTCCTATCTAAAACAACTCCTTCGCCAACGGTTTTAACTACTTTAGCGTTAAACTCCTTAACATAACTATCGAACTGGTAGATGAGTTCTCCCATCTACTTAACCAGTTTAACATAGGTTTAAGAGTTATAAAATTAGTGTGAGGACTATTACAACGGTAGCTATGGATAAAGCTATTACCAACATATTTAACTTAAAGTCATCATACCTCCCACCATGTAGCGTGAGTCTAACGAGCTTGCCAGAGCTGATTACGTAGACACCTCCAGTCAATGAGTCTAGAAGTAGGTGGGTGAGACTTGCATTAAGCGATGTAATCACAGCTACACCTACTGGTAATGACGTATATGAAACAAAAGTGTAGATAACTAATCCAATGAAGAGAGATATGAGTACGTTATTAATTACTTCATGAGTTAGCGGTGTCCTCCTCCCATTCTTATGGCCTAATACGTCTATGACGTAGTTAATTATTAGAGAAAGGATGAATACGTTATTAAGGACCCACACACTTCTATATAACGAACAGCAGATCAGTGAGCTTGAAGCAAATGTTGAAAGTACGTGGGTTAATATCTTCACTACTTTCACTGAGGAGTGTTGTGGAATTAGGATTAATAAATTTACTTTCAATAGAGATGAATATCCTTAAGCGTTAGTAGCGTTAATTTAATGCGTAGGTGTATCATCGATGAGTGTTAGCTGAAAGTAATGCAAAGGTTAATTAACATGGGGGTCTAGTAACTGTGTGGTAGTTTAGGGATGGTATTAAGTGTGGAGAGAGTGGAGGAGGTCGTAAATAAATCATCATCTAAGGTATTATTTTTCGTTGAAATGCTAGCCCTCATCTTAATAATTGTGGTAGTTGTAGTTGCTAGCTATGCATCAATTCGTGATTTAACGGTAATATTAACACCGTATGTAACGTATGTCGAAATTGCTGACTTAATATTAAATGATATATTCATGCTCATCATATTAGCAGAGCTTATTAGATTTATTTTAGCTCTAAGAGCTAGTCCGGGAACCAGAGTGATAGGACTAGCTGAAGTAGGACTAATAGTGAGCATTCGAGAAGTAGTGATTGCGTCAATAACTAAGGAGTATTTAGGAATCCTACTTGCTTCTGCAGCATCACTGGCGTTGGCATTTATCATATGGTTGATTAGGACTAAAGTGACGCGTGGATGAAATGTCGGATGCTACTTCATACTTCCTCAGAGGTGTTAAGGAGTTTAGATCTGCTGAAAGCCTCATAGCGTTAGGTAGGAAGTCGGAGGCTCTTGATAGGTGTAGGCTCTCCTTCACATATCTGGCTAAAACCTACTTACTACTGAGTAAGAAGTCCTTGATAGGTGTGTCAAACCCTCACTACCTCGCATCAATACTTCATGATTTAGGGTATGAGGAGATCTTCAAACTAGTAAGTTTGGCTGAGATAGTAAGTAGTGAGGATACTGATAACGCGGTCAGACTATACGTTAAGGCATGTCAAGAACTACTAGGATTGATAAGATCTAAAGACCCATACCTAGATATTAATAAGAAGACATATCTGTTCTAACAATGATAGCATTTATAAGGTTTTAAATTACTTCAAGCCCACTACTCATTGAAATCTGAGAATTTAAGTAGGACATTATTGTAGTATCAGTAAATATCTCTAATATAAGAAGATGATATCAAATATTGTTAGGATAGTTAAGGATATTATAATCCATAACATTACAAAGAACTTAGCTATCCTACAAGCTCTTAATATATCTGCCCAACAAGCTTCTCTAGCATTGTTATTTATGGTGTAATGTCCTACCTTCTCTAACACTACACCTAATGCTCCAGCCATAGATGATATGGGGTAGCCGGCATTAACGCTCTCGGTCTTCCTACACTCCTGCCTCATAGTTTTAATAGCAGTTAAAATACTGCCTCCAGCAACTGGGGAGGTAAGCGCTATGAGGAAGCCAGTAAGTCTTGCGGGGATGTAATTCACTACCGTATCTGCCCTTGCTGAAAACCAACCAACGTCTTTATACCTCGGTTCCTTATAGCCTAAGGCGCTGTCAAGAGTGTTAGTAAGTCTTTGGAATAACGCTCCGAGAGGGCCTAGGAGGAGGAAGTAGAAAAGTGGTGATAGGTAACCATCAACTAAGCTCTCAGCTAAAGATTCTATCGCCGCTGAAGCTAGGTGATGCTCGCGGAGGTTCTGAGTATCTCGCCTAACTATCTGCTGAACCCAAAACCTAGCAGTATGTAGGTCTCCCATCCTTAAGTAATAAGCAACATTCCTAACTATATTGAGGAGTAGTCTTATTGAGAATGAGGTCTTCAGGATGTAAGCGGAGATTAATATGAGTAAAGACCTATGTATAAGGAGGGATGCGTAGATGATAATAGCGTATACTATCATGTGTAAGGATATGGTTAAAATCCACACTACAACCCCTCTAATCCTTGAGGAAAACTCCTTCCCTAATCTCACAGCCATAACATACGATGTGTGGACCGGGTGTACCTTAAAGAGAATACCTTTATGATACGGGTAAATAATATCCATAATATGTGCTAAGAGTAATATCATGATAAGTTCGAATGGACTGTAATTCATACCACTTTACCCCTAACCTAAATATGAATGAATGCAAACAAAAATGAGTGTATAGAGGACTTCTACCTAGCCCGCAGATGCTTAGACATCTCTGTAAGTTCATAGGTGGCTGTCGAGTCTCCCCTACCGACCTCTATTTTTGCGTTGCTAATAACTCTCCATCCCAGCTGGCATACCTTCAGAATTGCTTGTACGGCTCGTAATAATAGTAACTCACCTTCTATGATGGCTATCTTAGTCTACGTTACCTGCCGTCCACCCCGAGTGGTCATCCAGCTAGATAGAATGCTCCTAACTCTGTATACTCTCTACTAGTTGAACCTTTCTTCCTCAACCTGAGGGAGCTCTTAGCTTTAGTGGATGTGTCTTAATGAGCCATATAGGTTTGATGCAATGATAGTCGCAAGTAAAGATCTCTCAGCTCCTTATACTTTAGTGCCTTAAGCTTTACGAACAACTTAATACCACTTCTAACGGTATATTAACGTTGACTGTCCACCACGTTCTCGTACGTATCTTCGAGTTCTACGAAGACTTTGACCACCATCCTAGACAACTTCTCGGCTTAACTATGAGTGTTCTAGTTGTTTTCATTTCCTCCACCTCCTCTACGAGCTTTTTGAACCCTTATACAAGCTTCTTTTTCTATGGTTCCTCATACTCCTACTTATATTAACCGACCAGCTGAGGCTAATGTCGTTGCTAGTAGGAGGGTTGACGTATTCACGAGTTCGTATGAAAAACCTAAGACATCACCGTTTACGAATCCTAACCTCTTATTAGCATCGTAGGAGACTAAGAACCCGATGACGATTGGTGTGAGGAGAATTATAATGGTGATATATCTGACACCACTTAAAACTACTGCCAGTGCTGAGAGTGCTGCATAACATAAGAAGTTTCTAATTAGGCATACCCTGTTCTTTGAATGCTTAGAGAAGTGCTTTGCAATACCTTCATATGGTTCCTCATTACCGAAATAACATGTTATGAACATAGCTTCAGCTGAAGCTATGTATAGGGTGAGTATGGTGGGAATTACCTTCAACTTAACTGTACTTATGAGTGTGGATAGGCTAACTAATCCTATAATCATGCGGAGTGATATGGCTATTATGGCAAAGGACCCCTTTCTGGGGTCTTTTAAGACTTCTAAAGCTCGATCTCCACGCTTAAGCGATCCAATAACGTCTGAGTAGTCTGCAAGCCCGTCTATGTGGATACCGCCAGTAATGAGGGTGTGGGTGAGTAGGCTGAGGGCTGATATGAGTGTGGGGTCTATATTCAACCATAGTGGTAGGACTAATACTACAACTACTATAGCGCCCTCAATAATACCAACTAAGGGTACTAAGTAGAATACTTTAGCTGCTTCTTCAATACTCTGACCTCTTAGTGGTATCCTCGTTAGTAAGGATAGGAGGGCTTTAATCTGCCTAAATACGATCATGTCTTAAATACCTCTTTGTAGGAGGATAGTAGCACATCGTTTTCATGTCTAAGTTTGACTGAGATCCTGGCGTGGTAGGGGGTTAGTCCTGGATATCTGGACGCATCTCTAATGTAGACCTTCTGACGTGTTAAGAGGGCTATCACACTCTCTGTTGTAAGTCCCCTATGCCTTACCAGGATGTAGGGAACTGAGGATTTGTAGACGTGTAGTCCGATGGATTTTAAGTTTTTTGAGACATACTCTACTTCGGACTTAATTACATTCTTAGAGAGAGATATAAATGACTTAAGCTCTCCTACATGTTCATTAAATGCCTTCGTGAAGACCTCACTAGCTAAGGAGTTTACATTCCATGGAGGTCTCGAGGCTTCAACCACCTTTACTAACTTAGCATTTGAAGTGTAGAGGAAACCTACCCTTAGGCCGGGGACGGCGTAGGTCTTCGTAAGACTTCTTACAACTACTAAGTTCTCATAACTGTTCGTTAATTTAACTGCGTCTACATCCTCGCATGAGTAGCATAGCTCTTGATATGCCTCATCAACTAATACTACTGAGTCTGCAAAGGCCTCTAAAACCTCTGTTAATTGATTCTTACTTAAAGTAGTTCCGGTCGGGTTATTAGGATTTGATAATAGTACAAGTGTTTCCCTACTGTTTAAGGTGCTAACACTTTTAAGTAGGTCTGCTGGGAATTCATACCTATCTTCAGACTCTACATATATTACTGAAACAGTCTTCAACCCAATAGCTTCAGATAGGTATTTATGGTCCCCGAAGGTTGGTTCGAAAACTACTAATACTTTTGGCCTGAGGGCAAGGACGAGTAAGTATATCGCCTCACTAGCACCGTTAAGTGGGATTACACCTTCTGGATTAGTACCGTAGAAGTACGCAATCGCGTTGCGGAGTTGGCTGTAAGTATGGTCTGGATACCTGCTATACACCTCCCTAAATACCGTATTAACTATTAGGTCTTTCAGGACCTTCGGAGTGCCTAGAGGATTAAGTGGGGCGGAGAAGTCTAAGTACCCTTCTGGTACTGCCCCACCATGATACCTACACTTACCTACAGATACTTCTAGCTCTTTCGAGGTCGTTGTACGTATCCACATCGATAATACCCCCACTACTAACTAGGACGTTTACCCATCGACCTCCCTCCTCATGAAACATTGAAAGCCCTACCAGCGTAGGACGTCCCTCACTAATGACTTGAGCGCTTACCACATTGGTAGTAAGTTTTAATGCATCATTAATGAACTTTGTTAGGACTTCATCCTTCATTACTATGTCTGCTGCTACGACTAATGCAGGTTTAGGAAGGGCTTTTAAGACAATGCTTAAGTCTTCGACGTAATCCCTACCTGGTAGTTCAATACAATTAACCATGTAATTACTTTGGAGTTTTGGAGAAGTCTTCAGGGTTCTGTGGGTGAGTACTACTATTATGTGTTTGCATTTATTACTTAATTGATTTATAAGCCTAGTAATTATGGGTTCCCCACATACTTCTAACATAAACTTAAGCGGGTTGCCTAACCTCCTACCCTCACCTCCAGCCATAATAACACATGTAATCTCACCCTTCATCATTATTAACCCTCCTAATGAGGTCTACAACCATATATGCTAGTAGGGCGGAAACTACGTCGTCTAAGAACACGCCAAGGCCCCCGTGCTTAAGGACCCCGACCTCCTTAAGCCTCTCAATCCAGTACATAGTGAATAAGCCGTTGGTCCCGGCAAGGTATGTAGCTATAGACATACCGATTACTTCATCTGCTACTATCCTCTTACTATCGCTTACGAATTCATCTTTAGTTACCCCTGGTATAGTGCCTGCAAGCCCATGTATGTCAAGCTCTCTAGCAGCTATGATTAAGCTCCAAACGTTCGGGTCTTTCAAAGCTTTCCTAAGAGATACTAAAGCGTATGAAAGGGCGTCAGAGGCGTTTAAACCCTGTATTGGGTATTGAGAGTATATCTCTGATAGCAGTCTTAGTAGTAAGTCTACATCTATGCCGGTCATATCTTTTAGCAGTTCATTAACATCCTTATTAAGAGCTTCACGTAGTATTTCGTTGTAGATAGTCCTAGCTAGTACGTTTCCAATATTAGTTGACATTCCAGTAAATAGTATCTCTTCCCTAACATTAAGTGGTCTGAGAACGCTTACTGAGTCTGAGACCGTTCCAGGAGACCTACTCCTACAGTAAAGTAGTGAGTCTGCTGATGCTAGTGTCTTAGCTTCCGTAATGGTTTTTAGTAGGTCTACTAATGCGTTATAGCTTAGCGGCAGGTAGGTTATAGCAATTATGTTAATTGTTCCGATAAGTACTGGTGGATAGGTGTTTGACTCTAAACATGTTGGCGGTTTTAAGCTTATAGTCATGTAGAGATTTGTATTTACCTCTCTAACGCTTAAGTACTTAAACTTCTGGTCTAAGGGGGCAGAAGTCGTAACGATAAGAGCTTTATCTAAGTTTAACTCTTTTACAATACGTTTATAGTATTCGATAGGGTTGTCAAGCTCTGAATTATCCACCCTCTTGAGTACTACAGCCTTTACTGCACCCTTCACACATCCGTTGGGAGTGATTACTGGTAATGTTGAAACTACCTCCATCGGTTGCTCAAATTCTATTAGTATGGTATTGCTGTCTAAGAAGTTAATCCTCTCTAACAAGGTTGGTAACCCTTTCATATTCTTCCTCTACGGCGTTAAAGATTTCAGCTATGCTGACTTCCCTCACCATAGTACACGCTATTAACGTACCGCCAGCTCCCACACCTTCCTTAACGTAACCATGTTCATATGCTCTGAGGCCTTCATACTTAGAAGTTGAGAAATCTAGATTTACGTAAGCTATAGGGACTTCCGGATATATATCTTTGACTAGGCCTAGTAGGTCTGAGCTTACATCTTTAACTACCCACCGAGTAGTACCGACCGCAACCTTATTACTTAGGTTTAAACCTAAAGCCCTCGCTATGGCGAGTACAGCACACATCTGAGTCCCCCCAGATAGCAGTACCCTCGCACCTCTTTCAAGAGCTCCTGCTAGGAACCCAGCTATAGAAATGTGAAGTGGGTCACCGAAATGTGAGATGGCTTCAAATACGTTAGGTAGTGGTATTTTCTTACCTACACGTTTAACAGCACCTTCGAAGACTTCCTTCTTCAATTTATGTGGATTTGTAGGGGATGCGCTACTTACCCTCCCTACAGCTTTATAACCTAAAGCCTCCATTATAGCCATAGCTGTGGTAGTACCGCCAGGCATTGACTCCCCAACTACTATTAGAGAATTGTTAGAACCTACCATATTACCTAAGATTTTAGAGTTGTTGAAGAGTTTGAACGTAGTGTCTGAAGTGAGGGCATCCTCAATATCTATCCGCCCACCAACCGTCCCGCCACGAATATCTACATGCGGTATTAGAGGGTCGATAAAACTCCCACAATCTACTACTAGGTACGGAATTCCGGAGATTTTTAGCGCTACTCGAGTTAGGAGGGCTGGGGTGGGTATGCCTTCCGGGGTTGTTGGGATTATATTTAGGGATCTTGGGAAGCCGAGCACTAGGTACTCCACATCTAGGGCTGGGGTGTAAAGAGTTAGGTCTGGATTACTCCCAGCTAAGCTAATCCCAGGTATGGTTGACACCTTAGTTGACGCTATGAAGTATAGTGAGAGTATCCTATCAGTTCTAAATGATGCAAACTCTTCCCACCCCTCCCTATTATGTAGAACTATTACCTCTTCAGCGTACCTCATATTGAAACCCAATATGTGTATGGGGTATCCAAATATAAAAACTTCAACGTATGTTTAAATACTAGCGGATATGGTTGACAGTAGTACTCAAATAACTATATTGTCTAGGTTAAGGCATTCTCATCTACGTTAAGGTTTACGATTACTACATGATTCTTAATATGTTGTACTTGGTGAAGTTCTCAACGCCTACGACTGTGAAGGATGTTTCAACCTTACTTAGAGGTCCTCTGAGTACTAATGTGTGGTACTCTCCATACTCGCCTAATGGGTTTAAATTAGCTATCTTTGAATGTTGGATGAATTCTTCTACATTTTCTGGTGTGAGGACCTTACCTAAATAATTGGATAGCTCTTCTACGGCTCCTATGATAAGTGGTTTTAAGCCCTCTTCTACCTCCTTGTGGAGTAGTTCGAGGGGGTCAGCACCCCATAAAGGTTCTACAAGCTTTGCGTTAACCTCCCTAGCTATTCTCTCCATGTATTTTAGGTGTTCTTCTACGCAGACATCCCCAGCTACTATCACTTCCGGATAAAACTTCTTTAGTAAACCTACGGTCTCCTCGAATTCCCTCCCCCTACTTAACTTAGTAATTAGTACTGGGATGCCGCAGTTTAATATGGTCTCCACACTCTTACTTAAGTTGAGTGCGTGTGGGTTCGGCCTCGGGAAATCATAAATTAACATAATACTTAAGTCTACATAGCCGAACTTATATACTGCGTAGTAGGAGTCCTTACCTCCAGACATAAATGCTATTCTCATTAAGTGCTAACCTCTCATCGCGGTGGTTGCCCGTGTCCGTTAGCTAGGGTTTTTGGCTGTTTTAGTTGTTTTTGGTTTTTCTGGACACGGGTTCATCCCACCTGTTTGTCCCCGTTCTCCCCGCCTACGGCTCCAGGTGGTTGCCATATTCCCCAGAGCCATCGGCGAAGAGCGGTTCACAGAGCCTCGTCCCTCGCCAACGGCTCACCAGCTCACAGGCTCCCAGCTACTAAAACACGTGGATGCTTATATGCCTTTACGTCGATTCCCGAAACCCCTTAAAGTAACTCAGATAACCAGAAAAACCAAAAACTAAACAACATACAGACGGTCTAAAGAAATGATAATAAAAAGGGTGGTCCGTAAGCACCTCAGGATATTTATTGATGGGAGCTATAGGTCAGAAACCTCTATATGTATGGAGCATTAGGAGTGCGTCGTCTTCGAGGTTTGGAGACTCGCTAATAATAACTCCTGAAACGTTGTAGTCTTTAATAGCTTTAATAACTTCTTTATAGTTTATTTTTGATTCAACTAGATTAAGATGTCTTACCTCACCTCTATCTCCGTATTCTATACCTGAGAGGTGGATGTGTGAGTTCTTTATAGCATATGAGCCTAGTCTTTTCTCCACGTATTCGAGTATCTTACTGAACTCTTCGTAATTATTTACTCTACCCTTACTCCTTGCGTATATATGTGCGAAATCTACGCATGGTAATGCATAATCAATACCCTCAACAACTGAGACTATTTCTTCAACAGAGCCGAACTCAGCTAGTCCTCCCATAATTTCAGGTCTTATCCATATTTTCACACCATCATCTACTAATTGCTTAATAATTCCTTTAACGTGGTTCCTAACCCTTTCAATACATTCCCTACTAGTGAAACCGCCATAGTAGCCTGGATGAAAGACTACAGACCACGCACCTGCTAAGTAGCCTGTTTTCGCTGAATCTACTATTCTCTTAATAGATGCTTCAACCTTACTCCCATCAGTTGATAAGAGATTTATATAGTATGGTGCGTGCACGGTTAACAATATACCTAAATTTCTAGCTGTTTCGCGGACTTCAGAGGCCGCATTCACACTCATTCTAACCCCTCTTACAAACTCTATTTCCATCGCATTAAGACCTAATTCGTGGATTCTCCTTAAGCCATTTAGAGTAGACGGCTTTGGAGTGCTATTAGGTATTCCAGCAGTACCGAAGAATAGTCCGTTAACAACGTCCAACGAGGGCACCTACCTAACTACATTACGTACATGGGATTATTAAAACTTCCTAATTAAATTTAACGTTAGGTATTAATTGGTGGGAGGCTTGGTAGCGGGGGGTGGAATTTCACGGACGGTCACTTACCTTATGTGAGACCAGTCCGTTTTGAACCACCGACCTCGGGGTGGACCTCTACCGTGTGTCCCCGAGATACGACCCTCCAACGGGTCGTAACGTATATGAGCTTCGCGGGTAGGATGTTTAATCCACACCTCCCGCGGGCTCCCTGGCTACCCCACCCCGCTGCTTTGGCCTCCCAGAATTCTACTTGATTGTTGAGGCTTATAAGCTTTGTTAGCAAGTGTGAGCATCATCTTACGTAACTCGGTATGGAATTCAGTAACCACGCTTAATTCTTCTGCCTTCTTAATGGCTTCAGCTAAGTTCTTAGTTGACGTTAGACTTAACGCTAATTTAGACGATTTATAGAGGGTATTAGTGTTGAGTAGGAATAAGATTGTTGATACTATATTTACCCTCACTTTCCTCAGCCCACTCCTTATACTGTAGATTCCGTCAAATCCCTTAAGTGCGATTACTGGTATCCTACCTGCCTCAGTCTCCACCTTAGAGGTTACCTCCTCCATACGCCTTAAGTAATTAGTCCACAACCCTATCGAACCTATATAGCCTCCACGCTTAGCTAACTCGCTTATCTTACTCAGTACGTACTCCTGCGGTAATTCACCATCAGCTCCAGGGGCTAATACTGCGATGAAGGATTTGAAGTTAGAGAGTGCAGCTAACCCCATAGCATCTGTTAGAGGGCTTCCCAGACCATCCTCCCAACCTTCAGCTAAGATATCACCACCTACGTCTAAGCCTATGAAACAGTCTAAGGAGTAATCACTTGCTAATTCATTTAAACACCTAACATAGCCTTCAACACCGTATTCAAGTGTGATTGATGGTATTACATTATTCGTTAGTGATGCTAGGACGGCGGCCTGAGGCTTATAGGTGTAAAACCCTCTACTCACGTAGGACTTATCGGTAATGTAGGCGCATTCCCTAATAGTAGCGTTCCTGATTAAGGATTTTGATGGCGGGCCTGCGACAGGGTCGACAACCCATCTCTCCCATAAGACAGCTATAGGTAGGCAGAGGTCTACCTTAAAGAAATCCTTAAAAACCATGCATAAGACGTATGCTGAGGCGATATCACCCCCACCACCGATTCCGATGATACCTATTCTACGACCTTCAAACATCTTAACGGGGTTAGAGCTTTCATACATTATTGGAAATCCTAAGTTTAATTGAGTGGTGTAATTTAAAGTTTAAAGCTTAATAATATAGATGTAGTAGTCTGTATAGGTGTTGATTTTGGCTTTCGGACCGCCTGCGATGGGGTATGATAGGGCGATAACGGTATTCTCACCTGACGGTAAGTTATACCAGGTTGAATATGCGGCTGAGAACGTGAGGAAGGGGTGGACAACTATTGGTATTAAATCAAAGAGTGGTGGTATAATACTAGCTGAGAAGAAAAAAGTTACTCAGTTAATAGACCTCAGCTCTATAGAGAAGATATTCTTAATAGATACCCACGTAGGTGCGAGTTTTGCTGGATTAGCTGCTGATGGCAGGGTATTGATAGACTATGCAAGGAGGCAGGCATTTAATCATAGATTCATATATGATGAGCCAGCAGATGTTGAGATGTTAGTTAGAGCTGTTTGTGATATTAAGCAACTCTACACCCAGCATGCCGGTGTGAGACCGTTCGGAGTTTCACTAATTTTCTTAGGTGTTGATAGGAAGGGGGTTAACCTATTTAAGACCGAGACCAACGGCTATTACTTCAGCTACTTAGCAATTGCTATGGGGGTCGGCGAGCAGCAAGTGATGGAGTTCCTTGAGAAGAACTACAATAGTGAATTAAGCCTTAAAGACGTAATCATCTTAGGGCTGAGGGCGTTGAGAAATGCTTCTGAAGGGCCTTTAACACCGGAGGGTATTGAGTTGGGGTATATTACCCTTCAGGAGAAGGAGTTTAAGAAGTTATCTGTGAAGGAATTATCACAGTATATTATTGAAGCAGGGGTAAATAAATGAGTGGTAAGGAGTATGTTATCGCTAGATATGAGTCGAAGGGTCTTAGGTTTGAAGTATTAGTCAAGCCTGATCAAGCTTTAAAGTTCAAAGAAGGAGATAAGAAGTTAACTGTTGATGATTTCTTAGTAAGTGACTTCATATATAAAGACGTTAGGAAGGGGTTGAAGTCGTCGCCTGATGAGTTGAGGAAGGTCTTTGGAACAGAGGATGTGAGGGTAATAGCCGCTGAGATCGTTAAGAATGGAGAATTACAACTCACAACTGAGCAGAGGAGGGTTTTATTAGAAGCTAAAAGGAAGCAGATTGTAAACTACATAGCTAAATCAGCCATAGACCCTAAAACCAAGACACCTATACCGCCTCAGCGGATTGAGAAGGCTATGGAGGAGGCTAAAATCGGTGTTGACTTATATAAAAGTATTGAGGAGCAAGCAGCACATATAGTTAAGGAGATATCTAAGTACATACCGATTAAGGTTGCTAGGGCGTTAATAACTATTAAGATCCCGCCTGAATACTCGAGGAAGGTTCATAATGATGTGAGGAGATTAGGTGATGTTAAGAATCAGCAGTGGCTTTCAGACGGGTCGTTAATAGTTGAGTTGGAAGTTCCTGCAGGACTTCAAACAGAAGTTATAGATAGGGTTAACTCCTTATGTAAAGGTAGTGCCGAGGTTAGTATTAAGGTGGTTTAAGTGGCATCCTCCATATACGTACAGAATAGAGAGTTAGTAACTCCTGGACAGCTTTTAGGTGAGGGTAAGTTAACAATAACAACCCCTACAACTATGTACAGCTTAGACAGTAAGTACTACTCAGCTGTGGTTGGATTAGTAGATATTGAGGGGGATAAGATAGGTGTGATCCCATTAGAAGGTTTTTACTACCCTAAAGTGGGTGACGTGGTGATTGGGATCATAACATCTGTAGGTATTAGTAGTTGGGAAGTCGATATAAGGGCCCCGCACTCAGCAGTACTTTACGCTTCAGACTTTTTAAATAGGCCCGTCAACCCCGGGCGTGAGGCACTTTCCGATTATTTAGATATTGGCGATGTAGTGCTCGCGAAGGTGGAGAGCGTAGGTAGGGGTAGGGTGACAACATTAACTGTAAGGGGTAAGGGCTTCGGTAAGGTGAGTAAGGGCTCACTAGTTGAGATAGGTTCGGCTAAGATACCAAGGGTTATAGGGAAGAAGGGGTCAATGTTACAACTATTATTAAATGAGTGTAAATGTGAGATTACAGTAGCGCAGAACGGTAGGATATTAATTAGTAATTGTCCTAACAAGGACTTCGAAGAAGTAGTCATAATGGCGATTAAGAAGATAGAGAGGGAGGCACACATACCTGGACTCACTGATAGGATTAAGGAATTTATTATTAAGGAGAAAGTTAGGAGGGGGTTGTTTGGTGGGTAAGGGTGGGATTAAATTAGTAGAAGGTGGTTTAAGACATGATGGTAGGAGGTTAGACGAGTTAAGACCTATAACTATGTCCGTCGGCGTGTTGAAGAATGCTAACGGTTCTGCCTTAGTCGAGTATGGTAAGACTAAGGTATTAGCAGCTGTCTACGGTCCGAGGGAACCTCAGACAAAGTACATGCTCCTACCTAATAGGGCTGTAATTAGGTGTAGGTACCATATGGCTCCCTTCTCGACACATGAGCGTAAAAACCCTACACTAAGCAGGAGGGAGATAGAATTATCTAAAGTGATTAGGGAGGCATTAGAACCTATAACGATTTCAGAACTGTATCCTAGGACCTCAATAGACGTCTTTATTGAAGTTATAAACGCTGATGGCGGTACTAGAACAGCTAGTATTACAGCAGCATCACTTGCATTGGCTGACGCAGGAATTCCAATAAAGGATTTAGTTGCAGGAGTCGCTGTCGGTAAGATCGATGGATTCTTAGCATTAGATATTGATGAGGTGGAGGATATGTATGGAGAGGCTGATATGCCGGTAGCTATAGCCCCATCACTTCGTCAGATAACACTCTTACAGTTAAATGGTGTTCTAACACCTGAGGAATTCATTCAGGCGTTAAAGCTAGCTAAGAAGGGTATAGAGGTGATCTATAATATGCAGAGAGAAACTCTTAAGAGGAAGTACTTAGACGTTAAGGTTGAGGAGTGAGGGACGATGTCAATAACACCGTCGACGGAGTTCTTCGTACCTAAGTTGAAGACCGATGTCATAATTTCTATGTTGGGTAAGGGGTTAAGGCCAAGTGGTAGGAGGTTAGATGAGGTTAGACCTATTACTATAATTAAGAACTACGTGCCCAACGCTGACGGTTCAGCACTAGTCAAATTAGGAAATACTCAAGTATTGGTCGGAGTTAAATTAGAAGTTGGATCACCATTCCCAGACACGCCAAATGAAGGAAATTTAATGATTAATGCGGAATTCGTACCTACAGCATCACCGGTTTTTGAGCCTGGACCGCCTGATGAGAACGCCATAGAGTTGTCGAGAGTCGTAGATAGAGGTATTAGGGAGTCTAAGGCTATAGACCTTTCTAAACTGGTAATAATACCTGGTAAAAAGGTCTGGAACGTATGGGTGGATATATATGTTTTAGACCATGATGGAAATTTAATAGATGCCTCATCTATTGGGGTCTTAGCTGCGTTAATGCTGACTAAACTCCCTGAGGTTGAGGTAAGAGAGAGTGGTGAGATAATTGTAAATAGGGGTAATAGGAAGGAGCAGTTACCTTTGAATAGGTCAGTAGTTACGGTAACTATAGGTAAGATTAGCAACTACATATTAGTAGACCCGGACCTTGAGGAGGAATCTATATTAGACTCTAAGCTCTCAGTAGTAGTTACTGAGGACGGCTTGATCGGTGGGTTACAGAAATCAGGTGCTGGATACCTTATGGAGGACGAACTACCGATGCTAATTAACTTAGCATTGAGTAAGGGGAGGGAGGTAATCACTACAGTTAAGAATTTAGTGAAGGGACCTTAACTCAGTAGTCTACTGCCTCATTGAAAGTATGACTTATTAACCCTGCGTTGAAAACTTATAAAATCGTGTAGGGTAAGTAGTACTGTGTGGTGGAGATGGGGAGGACTAAGGTCGTAGGTATAGCTGGGAGGTTTGGACCACGCTACGGTTCCTCGGTCAGAAAGAAGTGGAGGGACATAGTAGTAAGGAGGTATGAGAGCTATTACTGCCCCTTCTGCGGTTTGAGGGTAAAGATGAAGAGGATTTCTGTAGGTATTTGGAGTTGTAGTAAGTGTGGTAGGACCTTCACCGGTGGCGCATACCAACCTATATCAAGCCTTAAATAGTTTTACGATTAAGATGTGTTATGACTTTATTAGTGACAACTTCTAGAAACCCTTCAAGAAGGACTAGAAGCTTCGTTAAGGACCTCACATCGGTTATTAAGGGATTAGTAAGGATTAATAGGGGTAAGAAGACGCTTAACGACTTACTTAACCTTATGCGGGTCTACGATTCTCAGGGACTGGTAGTAGTTTTTGAGAAGAAGGGAAATCCATCAGCACTTAATTATTATGTCCTTACTGATGGAAGGTTGGAGAGAGTTATGATGATTAAGCTTGCTTCTATTAAATTACTTAGGGAGATTAGGGGGGCTCAAAAACCGTTTAATACGTGTGAGCCCATCATAGATGGAAAGAGCTTCGAAGGTGAGGTACCTACTGATGTGATAGATGCTGTTAGGATCTTCTTAGGTGTGAGGTCTACTACTACGACTACGTTGCTGAATAAGTTAGTTAGGCTTAAGTTCCGTTATGAGGGTCAATACACTAGCTTAACCTTCGTATGCCTTGGGAGTGAGAGGGTTTGCGGTCCTGAGCTAAGGATTTTAAAGGTTGTTAAATATGGTTTACAAGGTATTCATAACGCTCAGCGATCTCGATGAAGACCTACTGGATAGTATTTACTCGGCGTTGAAGCCTGAGGAGATGTTTAGTATTAGAGGGGTTAGGACGACTTTAGTTAGGACTCAAAACCCCAGTAAACTCGTAATATCTATTGAGGCGCAAACGTTAAGTTCTCTTAAAGCTACTTTCAACTCAACAATTAGGTTGATTAAACTAGTAGTAGATGTTGTGGGGAGTTTAAGGTAGGAAATATCCCGATCTTCTTTTCGAGTTAGTTTTCACATTGTCTTGAATTTACTCCCTAGATATTATGAATCTGGCATCAGCTATTTTCGCACCTTTACCCTCTTCATATACTATTACTGGATTTAGATCTACTTCTTTAATTTCCGGGTTCTCAGTTACTAACTTAGATAGCTTCATTATCACATCAGCAATGGCTTTCTTATCTCTTGGCGGGCTACCTCTAAATCCTGCTAATATCCTACTGCTTCTAATCTCATCAATCATTTCTAAAGCCTCATTAAATTCTAGTGGTGCTATCCTAAAGCTCACATCTCTTAAAACCTCTACGAATATTCCACCTAATCCAAACACCATAACATGTCCAAATACGGGGTCCCTTGTAGAACCAACTATAGTTTCCAATCCTGGCGGTAGCATCTCTTGAACTAATACTCCGTAAATCTCAGCATTTGGTACATGATTCTTAACATTATTAATTATTTTGTTGAATCCTTCAACTACCTCCTTAGATGAGTTAATGTTAAGTAGTACGCCACCAACGTCTGATTTATGAAGTACTTGAGGGCTAACTATTTTTAAAACTACTGGATATCCAATAGATTCAGCAATCCTCACCGCTTCATCTACGTCTTTGGCTAGAGCAGTCTTAGGTACTGGGAAACCGCTTAATTCTAAAAGTTTGAAGGCTTCGTGGTCATATAACCTGTTCCTCCCCTCGTCTAATACCTTCTTAATTAATTCATTTGGAGTTAAATACATCGGCCGACCCACATATTATTTTAGAATAGTAAAATAAACCTTACTCCACTCATAGCTCTACGTACTTACGAATCCAGCTTAAGGAGTACCTACTATTAAGGAGGAATCAGATAAGAGGTTTAAGCTTATATAAGTCTTAAGTAAGATAATCTGTGAAATTAGGTGGTAGGTATGTCTGTTACTGAGCAGTTACCTCCTGAGGTTCAACAAGTGCTGGTGAGGTATCAACAAACACAAAATCAGTTAGGTCAGGTTATAAGTGAGAAGAACTTAATCATGACTGAGTTATCTGAGATCAATAGGGCTTTAGAGGTCTTAAATTCCATAGACCCTGGGGGTGTGGTATTTAAGAGTGTGGGACATGTAATGGTTAGGGTTCAAAGAGATGATGTCATTAGGGAGTTAAATGATAGAAAGGAGATACTTGAGTTAAGGTTGAAGAGTATTGAAAAGCAGGAACAACTTCTGAGGAATCAGTTAAATGAGCTTCAAAATAAGGTAAATGAATACCTGGCTAGGATTTATGGGAGGCAGGCTAAGGCCGGATGAGTAAGAAGAAGTATGTAGTCAACTTAGGTTTAAGTTATGATAAATTTTCAGAAGAAGTTCTTGAGGACATACTAACTAAGGCTAACATGTTTATTGAAGAGAGAATAGCTTCCTGCATAGTTGGGAAGAATTTCGAGGTTAATTCGTCTATCCTAGCAGTTAAGGATGAAACAATAACTTTCGAGGTCTTACTTGAGGTTATATCCCCAATACCTCTCCCGTTAGAATATGAGGTAGCTTTAGATAGAATAGTAGATGATACATTCAAACTTATTGAGAATGCCTTACGTGAAGTTGGTTCTAATGCCACCGCTTGAGTCTGATGTGAAGGAGTTTTTAAACACTCTAACTCCGAAGAATTACTGCTTAATCACTCATAGAAATGCTGACTTAGATGCCATAGCTTCGGCGTTAGTACTCCGCGAGATAATTATTAGGTTAATTCCCTCAGTTGAGGCGTATGTCATAGCACCTGATGGTCTAGACTCAACGTCTAAGTACTTCTTAAGTGGTCTAAGTATTACGCCTAATTACTTATACGAAGATGATGAGTTTAATAAGCATTGCGACTGTTACCTAGTAATAGATGCTGCCTCTAAGGAGCAATTAGGACGTTTCAATACGTTGAAGGATTACATATTAGTTGACCATCATGAGGTAAACACGTTGACGGACTCAGCCATTATGAAGCTCTACGAACCTAAGCGGAAGTCTACTTCAGAAATAGTGGCTTACGTGTTGTTCGCATCAGGTGTTAATTTGATGCATGACTATCTTACCCTCCTTATAGGTGGGATACTACATGATAGTAGATTCTTATACCTGGCTGATGGAGTTACATTCAGCATATTATCAGATCTGATTAGATCAGGAGGTGATTACGTTAGGGCGAGGAACTTACTAATTAAGCGTACTCCTATGGAGTATTCTGAGAGGATTGCTAGGCTTAAAGCTATGTCGAGGTTAGGTATCTATAAGTCAGGTAAGTACGTTATAGCTATCACTTGCATCGGTGCGTACGAGGGTAACGTACTTAAAAGTTTGTTAGACTGCGGTGCGGATATTTCCATAGCAATTGCGCCAAGAGATGAGGGGTTTAGAGTTACTGTTAGGGTTAATGAGGAAGTAGTGAGTGAGTTGGGTAAGCCGTTAGCCGGCTTACTAACGTCGTATCTGGCCGAACTGTTAGGAGGGTCTGGAGGGGGGCACTCACTAGCAGCTGGTTCTCACATACTGTGTAAAGAGCCTGAAGACATACTTAAGGCATTGGAGTCCTTCTTCAAGTTATTGGTAGGTAGTTTTAAGACTGTTGATGGGGGTAGATGGTTGGAGGAATGCTCTTAACATGGTTAAAATCTACGCTGATGAGAGGGAGAAAGCCTCCGGAATACCTGAGATCCTCAGCAGTTTAGGAGTAACGGTAATTTATAAGGTGCTTGATGTAGGTGATTACGTAATTAACAGTTCGTTAGTAATAGAGCGTAAGAGAGTTGATGATTTAGTGAAGTCCGTCTTCGACGGTAGGTTCTTCGAGCAAGTAGAGAGGCTATCAGAGATATGTGATACCCCTATGTTAATAATTGAGGGTGGGTTAAGCAGTATTAAACACCTAACTACTAGGTGGAAGTCCGTAGAGGGAGCATTAATAACTGCGATCCTAAGGTTTAGGGTAATACCCTACTATACTGAAGACAGTAGGCATACGGCGGAGGTAATTAAGCACGTAGCTGAGAAATTAAGTGCTGAGAAACCCTTTAAATCATATTCCAGGAGAGCTATTAAACCGAGAAGTGATGACATACGTGAGTGGCAGCTGTACGTACTGCAATCCCTGCCTGGAATAGGTGTTAAGACTGCGCGGAAATTGCTTGAGAAATTCGGCAATTTAAGAGCTGTTTTCAATGCCTCACAGAGCGAATTATCAGTTATTGATGGAATTAGTGAGGAGAAGGCTAGTAAGATAATCAAAGTGATTACAGAACCCTACGCGGTAAGGGCTAAGAGTAGTAGTGGACTATCAAAATATATCGAAAATCCACCCAAAGATAGCAGTTAAGTACTACGAATTCAAATATGATGAATGCTATTTCCTTCATCCCTCTAATAAGTCTTAAACCTACATCATTGTTTCTCGGTGGATGGTTGTTCATAGGCTTTATGTTATTCTCTGTTTGCCTCCTAGCTATTTGTTTCTCAACGGCTTCTCAGAGCTCCTTACTGTGAGGTCTTCCTACAATCGCTCATCACCCTACAGCTCTTAAAACTGGAGACGCCGTCA
The DNA here is from genome assembly GCA_038844925.1 of Sulfolobales archaeon. Lineage (GTDB taxonomy): Archaea > Thermoproteota > Thermoprotei_A > Sulfolobales > NBVN01 > DTCV01. The sequence goes on from JAWBQY010000014.1 coordinate 28,634, forward strand.
ACTACGCAGGTCTAATAGCTTAAGTCAGTCTAAGAGGTACGTAGCGCCTACATACCCCACAACACCCACAGACACCCAAAACTAAAACATAAACAATTACAAAACATACAAACACCAAGAAGACAGTCATTCTTAAGTAAAAATTTCGTGAAGTTTAGGGATACTACCTCCTTAGGCTTTTAGTGATGTAAGGACTAGAGGGATAGCGTTAAATAGTTAAACGTGTTTGCTGAACTATATTAGGGTGTTATTTTGGTAGTAATAGTCTATGATGAGAGGTTTTTAAAGCATTATAGTGAGGGTTACACACATCCAGAATCTCCTTCAAGACTGGTGAAAGCGTTAGATGCCTTAAAAAGGTATAGCATACTGCAGAAGTTTAAGTTAGTAGCTGTAGATAGGTTAGACTATGAACTACCTTATGAGGTCCATGATAGGGGTTATGTAGATTATGTAAGAGAGTTATCATCTAGAGGTTTTCACTACATTGATGGTGATACCTACGTCAATGCTCATACTTTCGAAGTAGCCAGTCTAGCCTTAACAGCTTCTGTAATGGCTTATCAGCTTAGAGAAGCTAATGGTAGGCCCGTATTCGTATTAGTCAGACCTCCAGGGCATCATGCAGGTATTCATGGCAGTGCTTTAGGTGCGCCAACACTTGGATTCTGTATATTTAATAATATCGCAGTATTGGCTAAGCGTTTAATTAAGGTTGGGTTTAAGAGGGTAGTAATCCTCGATATCGACGCTCATCACGGAAATGGGACTCAGGAAATATTTATGGAGGAGCCTAGAGTTATCCACATAGACATCCATCAAAGGGGCATTTACCCCGGTACAGGCAGTATTTACGAATTAGGTGTTGGTGAGGCTGAAGGTACTAAGATTAACATACCATTACCAGGCGGTAGTAGCGATAATACTTATAGGGAAGTCTTCGACGAGTTGATAGAACCCTTAATTAACTGTGTTAAACCTGATTACATACTAATTTCAGCAGGCTACGACACACATCACTCAGACCCTCTTACAAACTTAAGAGTGACAGCTATGACATACTACTACTATTTTAAGAAGCTCTACGAAATAGCTAGTAGATTATGCGATGGGAGGTTAATCGCGGTTTTAGAAGGTGGGTATGCTGAAGGTATTTCTAAGGGTTTACCGAATTCCATAGCCGCTCTAGCTGATTTAGAGCCATACGTGAATGAAGCGGAGACCTTCGGAATTTCGGCTAAGAATATTATCAATGAGGTTAAAAAGGTGGTTAGTAGGTATTGGAACCTTAGTTAAGTCAAGCTTAACGCAACTGTTTCGGGTTTCATGAAGGTTATAAGGGTTGATGTAAGTCGTTTTATCGAAGGTTGAGCCCGCCCACGATGCAGGTGTACGGTAAAG
>JAWBQY010000015.1:0-27709 GCA_038844925.1 Sulfolobales archaeon
GGTTGGAGCAACTACGAAATAGCTGTGAAGGTAGTTGAAGATGATGTTTATGTATCGGTTTACTTCAGGAAAGCAGTTAAATTAAGAAAAACTAGAACTGTAATGGCTATCGATGTTAACTTCAATAACATTACCCTAGCTGTATTCACACATAGTGGAAGGATGATCAGGCTCAAACGTCTTGAAACACCTCTTAGGAAGGTATTAACTCATAGGATATGGATTGAGAGGGTTCAGAGAAGGTACTCTAAGTCGTGGAGATTTGTTAAAGAAGTTAGAGAAGCTATCGAGAAGCACGGCGATAGAATGAGGAACATAGCTTGGGACTACACTCACAGGGTAGGTGATAGAATTGCGGAGATAGCCAACGAACACAACTCAACCATAGTCCTCGAAAACCTAAACAAACTCAAGAATAACGTAAAGAAGACCAAAACATTCAACAAGAAACTATCACTATGGTTCTACAGGAAGATACAGTTCACCATAGGATACGAAGCACTTGAGAGAGGTCTAGTAGTTAAGTTCGTTAACCCAAGGAAGACATCATCAACATGTCCGAGATGTAAAAGCAGGTTAAAAGATAGCAGTAGCAGAGTACTGAGATGCAGTAAGTGTAGATTCACAGGAGATAGAGATGTAATCGCATGCATAAACCTGTTCTACAGATACACAAGATGTGGGGTGTCCGGGGTCACCCTAAACGCCCCCAAGGGTGATGCAAACCCAAGACCGATGCAGGGGAAACAGGGATGAGGCAATGAAACCAACCAATATAAACCTATATCAGAGCTGAACCCCTTTACCTATCTAGTTTGAAATCATATTTCGGTCTGGTTAGATATCCCAACGTTAGGTTAAATATGTCGATTTAACGTTAATTTAGGTAGTGTAGTGATGGCGGTTACCGCATATAAGGTCTTAGTCGTGGGGATCGTTCAGGGAGTTGGCTTCAGACCTCTAGTTTATAGGGTGGCTAAGGGGTTAGGCATCTCAGGCTATGTTAGGAATGTAGGAGGTTCTGAAGTTGAGGTATATGTAGAGGGTTCTAAGGAGGTCTTAGATAGATTTTTAAATATGCTTAGGAGGTCACTACCACCAGTAGCGCGTATTGAGGAATTAGTTGTGGAGGAGGTAGGGGTTAAGGGTCTTGAGGACTTCATGATACTTCCCTCAGTAGATGAGGCCGTTAAATACTCTATGATACCCCCTGACTTCGGGATCTGCGATGACTGCTTAGCGGAGGTTTTAAACCCCAAGGATAGGAGGTATAAATACTACTTCAACTCATGTGTGTGGTGCGGCCCTAGGTTCTCGATGATGTATAAACCACCGTATGATAGAGTTAACACATCTATGAATGACTTCCCACTCTGCGCTGAGTGCTTAGAGGAGTACGGAGACCCTAAAAACGTAAGGAGATTTCATGCGCAGGGGATGAGCTGCCCTAAATGCGGTCCTAGAGTAAGCCTCTACACGAATGATGGGGAGCTGGTAGAGTGTGAGGATCCAGTAGAATTTGCTGGGAAGTTAATTAGTGAGGGCTACATAGTAGGTGTTAAGGGGTTAGGCGGCTACCACATCTCCTCACTAGCTACTGATGATGACGTAGTCTTAAAGCTTAGGCTGAGGAAGAATAGACCGCAAAAGCCCTTCGCCGTCATGGTTTTAAATGAAGTAATAGCTAATAAGATATGTTACTTAAGTGATGATGCTATTCAACTACTTAAATCGCCTGAAAGGCCTATAGTACTACTGCCTAAGAGGGAGGGTAGTCCCATATCGAAGTATGTCTCACCAGGTCTAGATGTTGAGGGTTTATTCCTCCCATACACAGCCCTACACTACCTACTACTTAGCAGTATTAAGGATAAATTCGCCATAATGACGAGCGGTAACCCTAAAGACAAGCCCATGTGTATTGATGAGGAATGCGCCTTCAAACACCTTAGAGGTTACGTCGACTACTTCTTAATCCATAATAGGGTGATAGTTAACAGGGTTGATGACAGCGTCTTAAGGTTTACTGATGGGGAGCCGGTAATGATTCGGAGGGGTAGGGGGTACGCACCTATGTGGATTAAAACTAGGTTTAAGTTTAAGAACCCAGTCATAGCTTTTGGTGCTGAATTACAGACTGCAGGTGCTATAGCATTTGATGATAAGGTCATACTCACTCAGTACATAGGTGATGTAGATGATTACGACGTCCTAAGCGATTTGGATAAGTACTTAAGCTGGTTCGTAAAGATCTACAACGTAGATTTAAGTAATGCGTACCTAGTAGTTGATAAACATCCAGGTTATACGTCTAAACTACTGGCTCAGCACTACCTAAGCAAGTACGGTGGTAGGCTGATTGAGGTTCAACACCACTACACACATGCGTTAGCAACTGCTGCAGACCTAGGTCTAGACCCTCAGGAGGAGTTCCTCTCAGTAGTGCTTGACGGTATAGGTTACGGCGACGATGGAAACGTGTGGGGTGGGGAGGTCTTCAAGTTAGATTACTCACATTACGTGAGGGTAGGTCATTTAGAATATGTTCCAATACCAGATGCTGTAAACTCTATTAAGTACCCGGCTAGAATGCTCCTCTCATACCTCCGCAAACTCTTAAGCAGTGATGAAGAGGTAATCGAGGTTTTACGTAGGCTGGGTTTAGCCAAGGCATTCCGCTATAGCTTTGAGGAAGCCTACGTAGTCCTCCAGCAAATACGGAATTCTAAGATCATGACATCAAGTACGGGTAGGTTCTTAGACTCCATCTCAGCACTACTTAAAATATGCTTTGAGAGGACTTACGAAGGTGAGCCAGCAATAAAGTTAGAGTCTGCTGCCCGTGGGGGGAAGGTCAAAGACGAATTAGATGGGATGGTATCAGAGATTCAAGGTAGGTACGTAGTCTTAACGACTAAGATACTTAACTACGTATTAGAATCCTTAGGCAGTACTGATGTTAGAGACATAGCATACACAGTACAATACAATTTAGGAAGAGCTCTAGGCGAAGTTGTCTGTAGGTTAACATACGGTAGTAGGTTTAACCATGTAGTCTTAGGCGGTGGGGCCGTAGTTAACTCAGTAATTGTTAGTGGGATTAAGAGGTCCCTAAAGGAGTACGACATTAAGATCTACCTACCAAAGAGGTTACCACCTAATGATGGAGGTATTGCGGTAGGTCAGGTCGTAAGTACTTACAGTTTTAATTCAATATGATTTGAAGGGGTCAAGAAAAATATTTTAAGGTTAGCTTTAAAAGTCTTTTAGGTATCTTGGATGGTTAGCGCTAAGATAATTAAGTATTCGCCGTGGTTGTTGCACTTCAATACTGGTGCGTGTAATGGGTGTGATATTGAGGTGTTAGCTGCTTTAACACCTTACTACGACCCTGAGAGATTTGGAGTTAGGCTAGCTCCCAATCCTAGACATGCTGATGTAATGGTTGTTACTGGTGCTGTAACTAAGAAGGCTGGTGAGAGATTGAAGAGATTATACGATCAGATGCCTCAGCCTAAGTTTGTAGTAGCGGTTGGGGCCTGCGCTATAAGTGGCGGTATTTTCTCAGGTTCGTACTCAGTACTAAGCGGTGCTGATAAGGTTGTACCGGTAAGTATGTACGTCCCTGGATGTCCTCCAAGACCTGAGGCAATTCTATACGGGATCGTTAAGCTACTTAGTAAGTTAGATGGTGGTAGGGATGAGTAAGGTATTAGATTTCTTAAGGAGTTTAGGATTAACTCAATTAGAGTCTAAGCAGCCTAGAAGGTACGTCTTTGAGGTAAGTGCTGATAGGCTTAGGGAAGTTATAGCTGGTTTGATCCGAGTTAATGAAAACTTATACGTATCAGCTATTTCAGGAGTTGACTACGTTAGTGAGGGGTTCATAGAAGTTAACTACTGCTTATGGGTTGTTGATGAGAAATTAATGGTCATCCTTAAGGTTAGGGTTCCGAGGGAATCCCCTAAAATACCTACGATCTACGACTTAATTCCAGGAGCTCTGAATAGTGAGTTAGAGGTATATGACCTTCTAGGGGTAGTGTTAGAGGGGAATGATAGGTTGAGGAGGGGCTTCCTAGTACCCTCAGAAGTAGCTTCTCAGGGTTTATTCCCACTTAGAAAGGATTTTAAGGTGTGAGTTATGTCGCTGATAGAGATACCTGTAGGTCCGCAGCATCCAGCCCTCCACGAACCTATAATGCTTAGGGTTAGAGCTGATGGTGAGAGGGTAGTTGACGTCCAAGTAGTTACCGGTTACAATCACAGAGGGGCTGAAAAACTAGGTGAACGTAATACTTGGAGTAAGGATATCTTCCTCTATAGTAGGGTTTGCGGTATATGTAATACAGTTCACGCGCAGACGTATACCCAAGGTGTGGAGGCTATAGGCGGTATTGAAGTACCTCCTAGAGCTCAGTACTTAAGGACGCTGATAATGGAGTTAGAGAGGGTTCACTCACACATACTTATCGCTGCAGTAATGGCTGAAGTAGTAGGTTTTGATAGCCTCTTCATGCTGATGATGAGGGATAGGGAGCCTGTGATGATGCTTAAGGAACTTATTACGGGTAATAGGGTGCTCTCTGACTACTACGTATTAGGCGGTGTTAGAAGGGACATAGACGATGTTAAGAAGGATAAGATATTGAAGGTGTTGGAGAGGGTTGAGGAAAGGGTAAAGTACTATAAGAAGGTGTTTCAAGAGGACTTCACAATAAGTAGAAGGTTGAGGGGTGTTGGAGTAGTAAAACCAGCAGACGCTATAAGGTCCTCATTAGTAGGTCCCACGCTGAGAGGTTCAGGGGTTAAGTCAGATGTTAGGGCGGACGATCCCTACGCAGCATATGGTGAGATACCTTTCAACGTAATTACATATAGTGAGGGGGACTCACTTTCTAGGATGTTGGTCAGATTTGATGAGACCTTAGAGTCTATAGAGATTATTAGATACGTCCTTAACCACCTACCCCAGGGACCTATAACGATTAAAACAGCTGTGAGGGTTTTACCACCTGGTGAGGCTTACTCACGGGTTGAAGCACCTAGGGGTGAGTTATTTTACCACATAGTAAGTAGGGGTGGGGACAAGCCCTACAGGGTTAAGGTTAGGACCCCCTCCTTCCACAACATAATTAACGGTGTAATAGCCTATAGAGAAGCAAACATAGCTGACGTACCAGTAATACTAACTAGCTTCGACCCCTGCATATCATGTACTGAGAGGGTCCTCATAATTGACGAGAAATCAGGTAGTGTGAAGTCTTTAAGACTTAAAGACCTCAGTAAGGGGTGGTTAGGTGGGTCTTAAACTCATTGGTGAGGTATTAAGTAATTTAATTAGGAAGTCATCCACTGTAGAATACCCTAAACAACCACCGCTAGCGTTGCAAGAACATAGAGGACGTCACTACGCAGACCTAACTAAGTGCATCGGATGTAGTTTATGTGCCTTAGAATGTCCTACAAATGCGATAACTATGAATCCACTACCTAGGAAGTTAAAGCAAAATCCGAGGGGTATTTACCCCATAGTCGAGTACGGTAGGTGTATATTCTGCTATAGATGTGTTGAGGTATGCCCTGTTAAGGCATATATCACTACTAACTTCTTCGAGATGGGTTCAGATAAGTTAGGGACTTCTAACGATTTAAGCATGAGTACCTTGCAGGGGATAGAATAATGCTTAAAATTCCTTCCATAATAATTTTAGAAGGTTATTAAGATGGACGTAGAGTCCTTAGTTACATCAGTAATCCTATGTGCGATCCCCATATTCGTACTTGCCTACATACTCTACTTTATTAGGATTTTAAAAGGGCCTACAATACCTGATAGGGTTTTAGCTGTTGATGCATTAGCTTTCGACTTAGTTGTTTTCTTAGTCGTACTGGGGATTTACTTTAAATCACCAATACTGCCTGTTACGGCAGTAGTGCTTGCATTATGGACCTACGCCTTCGACATATTTATAGCTAAATACTTAGAGAGGAGGGAGATGGGTGAGTAGCTATGATTGAATACATTACGGTATTAATAGGTAGTGCACTCCTACTCATAGGGGCTATCTGCGATTTGATAGGTGCTTTAGGGATGAATAGATTTCCGAATTTCTTCGTAAGACTCCATGCAGCTACTGTGGGCACTATAGGCGGGGCTTTCTACCCGCTAATTGGTGCAGCTCTAATAGCGTTTAGCTCAGAATACCTCGGAACTTATAGGTGGTTTGTAGGTGGTTGTGCGTTGGTTTCAGCATTTCTCATACTGATCCTCGCCCCCGCAGGTTCTCACGCACTTGCTAGGGCGGCTCATAAGTCTAAAACAGCTGTTGTAGCGCCTAAGGTAGTAGACCATTTAGAAGAGGATGGAGGTGTTAAGTAGTGGAGGTGACTTACTTACTACTAGCAATTGCTATGTTATTTGCTTTAATAGCTACTTACTTAGCGATAGTTGAGAGGAACTTAGTTAAGGCTGTAGTTCTCTCAGCAGTTCAAAGTGTGGCATTCACGTTAGCCTTATACCTGCTTAGAGCACCTGATATAGTCTTAGTCTACCTCCCAATAACGGTTGGTATCTACCCAGCAGCAATACTATTCTTGATAAAGAAGACTGAGGAGGTTGAAGAGTTATGAAGAAGGAATTACTCATAGCTACATCACTAGCTATTACTGTCGTAATTTTAGCGTACATAGCAACATTAGGCGGTGGGTTAGGACCGCTCTTCAGCGATTTAAGACCTCTGGCTGAGGTTTTCTTAGGTACGACTTTAAATCCTGAGAAAAGGTTTTTCACCGCTATGAGTCCTGAGGGAGTTACAGCTATTGTCTGGGACTATAGGGGCTTAGACACCTTATTCGAGACAGCTGTTTTCTACTTAGCCATCATAGGTGCTGTAGCTATATACAGAGATATTAGTGAGAAGGTAGGCTTTAAAGGTGGTGGGTTAGGGCTCTCTAAGATAGTGAAGGTAGTTACTAAGCTCTTAATACCTATAAATATAGCTATAGCTATCTCCATAGCATTACACGGCCATCTAACTCCTGGCGGGGGTTTTCAAGCAGGTGCGGCAATGGCTGTAGTGCCTATGATACTCATCGTCGTATTCTCCCGCTACTTCCTCCTAGGGTTAAAACTCTCTAAGAGTTTAGCGTTAGCCTTTAGGTCTATAGGACTTGCAGGTATAGCGCTTACAGTATTCTTACCAATAATTATGGCGTTACTCAGCGGCTTTAATGCATATATAATGCAGAATCAGGTTAAGGCCAACGCACCTGTAGGGTTTCCAGCATATGTGGGGAACGTACTAATATCTGGGTCTTTAATACTTTATAACGTATTTGAATTCCTAGCAGTTACTTTCGGATTCTCAATACTTTTCCTCCTACTCTCCATAGAGGAGGACGTAGTTAAAGAGCAGATGAGGGGTGAGGTAGGTGAGCACTGAATTAGATGTATTCTTAGCTAATACTGCCTTAATCTCACTAATAGCTATTATTGGAGTCTCACTCTACGGCATCCTAGCAAGGCCGAACATCATTAAGAAGATAATAGCTTTAACAATATTTACAGACGCAGCCAACTTATTAGCAATTCTCGTAGGTTTTAGGAGGCCGCCCTCAATACCGCCTGTATTACTTGACCTGCAACCAGGTCCTACTGAAATAACTAGGTTTGTAGCTACTGCCGTAGACCCCCTACCACAGGCATTAGTACTCACAGCCATAGTTATAGGTATGGCTGTAAACCTACTGATAATATTTATAGCTCTTCAGCTCTACAGGCTGTATGGCACATTAGACGTTAGAAAGGTAAGGAGGTTGAGGGGGTAGTCTATGAGGTTAGTTAAGATGGTGCCGATAGCGATCCTCACATACGTTGTATACATAGTATTCTCAGGTTCGGTAAGTACTTACGACCTGGTGTTAGGCTTGGTTACAGCTGTGATCTCAGGCTACCTAACATCGGAGTTGTTAATAAGTGATGTGGGTAAGGCATTAAGTATTAAGAGGTTTATGTGGCTTGTAGTCTACGGTATTTACTACTTAACCATTGCTGAGTTTAAAGCTCATTTCGACGTCATTAAGAGGATATTACATCCTAGAATGCCTATCAATCCAGGTATTGTTAGGACGCCCTACAACGTAAGTAATGATTATAGTGTTGTAACTATAGCGAATTCGATAACCAACACTCCAGGCACGGTTGTCGTCCACTTAGATGAGGAGGGTAGGAAATACTACGTACACTGGATAGATGTTAAAGCACCTGACCCGAAGACGACTTATGAGAATATTGTAAAGAGTTTTGAAAAATACGTTAAGAATATTTTTGAGTAGGTGTTCATGGTGTTTGACTACATTACAATAGGTTTAACCCCGCCGTTAATGATTGCAGCAGCTTTTACGTTACCAATATTTACATTATTTGTTAGGAGGAAGGCTTTCTACGATATGTATGCATTGGTTGTGACGACCATCGCTTTAGTACTTACAGCGTATAATTACTACGTAATACTCTACGTTGTTAAACGTCCGTTGGTATATCCATTTGGTGGTTGGCCACCGCCTGTTGGGATAGTGTATGAGGTAGATGCGTTAAGCGCTTACTTCGGTGTCTTCATAGCTGCTGTGATGTTAATGATAACTATATACAGTGTGTGGTATTTAAAAGGTGTTAGCGGTTATGAGTGGTATTATACGCTTCTCCTAGGGCTGGAGGCAGGTATGATAGGATGTGTCTACACTGGCGATGCCTTCAACCTCTTCGTAATGCTTGAAGTACTTTCAGTATCTGCGTATGGTTTAGTAGTATTCTACAGGATGTCGCATGAGGCAGTTGAGGCCGGTATGAAGTACTCACTTATAGGTGCTGTTGCGACGACGGTATACTTCATAGCTTTAGTATTTATCTACGGTAGTTTCGGTACTTTAAACATGGCTGATATAGCCTATAAGTCTAGAAGTGGTGGTGAGTTCCCGTATAGTGGCATGGTGGTTGGGAATATACACTTAGCAAGTGCTATAGCTCTAGCACTATCTATGTGGGCATTTACTTTTAAATCAGCTGTAGTGCCAAATCATTTCTGGCTTCCGGACGCGCATCCAGCAGCTCCCACACCTGTGTCAGCAGCTCTTTCAGGTCTCGTAGTTAAGGTAGGTGTTTACTCGATAATTAGGTTTATCTACACTATCTACGGCTTAGACTCCCTACAACCTATAGCTAACGTAGTAAGTATTATTATGAAGTTACTGGTAGTTTTAGGTATGTTATCAGCTATAATCGCATCTGCATTAATGGTCGTGCAGAGTGATATTAAGAGGTTAATAGCCTACAGTACTATTATGCATATAGGGTTTATAGTTACTAGCTTATCGTTGGGTACTAAATTAGGTATTGAGGCAGCCCTATACCATACGGTTAACCACGCAATTGGTAAGGCATTGCTCTTCCTATCAGCAGGTGTTTTAATTAAGGTTGCTGGGTCGAGGAATATTGATGAGATGTCAGGTATTGGTAGGTACTTACCTCTTACGTCTTTTACGTTAATAGTAGCTATCCTATCATTAGAGGGTCTACCACCACTAGCCGGCTTCTTTAGTAAGTTACTGCTTTACGAAGCATTCATAGATTCGGGGCTGGCATTACTAGCTGTCGTATTGATCGTGTCATCTGCTTTCGCCCTTCTAGCATATATAAAACTACTTTACGGGGTCTACTTTAAATTACCTATGAAGGAGTTTGGTAATGTTAAGGAGGGTTGGACATACCTAACACCGCTGATCATTCTTGCAGCATTACTAGTAGTTCTAGGGGTCAGCGCCCCATTAGTGGTTAGGGAGGTATTAACACCTATATCTAATGAGTTATTCGAACCACTTAAATACGTAAACGCAGCTCGTGAAGTTATTAAAGTCTTAGGTGGTTAGGATGGACGTACTGTCCTTAGCTGTTATTGCTTCATCGCTAATGTTGTTGGTTGCCTTACTTACCTACCTATCATACATGGTTGTCAGGAAGGGTAGTAGGACGGGGAACCTCTCAGAGCCTTACTTATGTGGTGAGAGTGTAAATGACTTTAAGGACAGTATGTCCGTCGGGAGTACTAACCTATACTGGGGTAGTACATCATCTAATTTGAAGAAGTTTTACAGCATATTAAGGGATGAGATACATACTGGAGTGCTTAACGATTGGTTCTTCTATATGGGTATGTGGTTTGTATTAGCCGTCATATTAAGCTTTATTGTAGTATCCTTAGGTGGTTGAGTTGATGTTTTACGAATTATTATTAGCTGTGTTTTCAGTCCTCATATATCCAGGCCTACTTTTCCTAGTAGTTGTTGGTTTACTCACACAGTGGTATGTAAGGAAGTTAATAGGTAGGTTGCAGAATAGGATTGGGCCTAAGTATGTCGGACCTTTAGGTATTCTACAACCATTCGCAGATGTTATCAAGTTAGTATTCGTTAAGGAGGAGTTATCCTTTAGAGGTAGGCTGGATAGGTTGCTAATATTGTTTATGGTTTTAGGATTAAGCGCTATTTCTTCAGCAATGCTCTTCACGCCCATCTCACCATACGTAATTAGAGGTGCTTACGACGTAATAGCCTTCATATACCTAATGCTGTGGTCTACGATAGCTTTCGCGGTAATAGGTTTAAGCCTATCTAACCCCTTCACAGTGGTTGGCTCTTCAAGATTTCTAACTCAGATACTCTTCGCAGAACCAGCCTTAGTTACCTCCCTACTCGCAGCTGTGATGGTCTTAACGAGGGACTCACCAATACCGCTATCTATATACTCATCTGCAGTAAGCCTTAGGGCAGATGTGCTGGTAGCTATGGTATTAGCCATCTCATTCATATCCTTCTTCCTAGCAACTATAGCTAAGACCTTGATAAAGCCTTTCGACATACCTGAAGCTGAGACTGAGTTAGCTGGAGGACTGCTCGCCGAGTTAAGCGGACCTGCATTAGGGCTGGCTATAATACTTCACTATAGTGAGATAGCCTTCCTAACACTAATAGCTACTATCGTATTCTTAGGAGGTCCTTACCCCTTCAACTACGGGGACTTCCTAGGCATCGTAGTATTCGCAGTTAAGTACTTAGTACTCCTCACTTTAATAGCTGTTATTAAGGCATCTGTTGGCAGGATCAGGATCGAGCAGGCAACATCTATGATGATTAAGTACGTACTATCTACTTCTGTAGTGGCTTTAGCTATAGCTACAATACTCTAATTCAAGCTTATTAAAACGTTTTTAATATATGGTTAGTGGGGTCTAAGTGCGGATTGAGATAACTACCCCCTTATCCGGTAGGATCGTTAAGGAACTTACCATTAATGAGAAGGTTAGGCTGTCAGATATTGTCAAACTTATAATAAGTGATCTAGGTATTAACATCAACTACTCAGACTTAGAGTCTTATTACCTAGTAGCGGTTAATGGGAACCAGCTCGGGGAGGGGGTTAAGTGGGATGAGGTATTCTTAACGAATGATGATTACGTAGTGATCTTACCGTTAGCGTTTGGCGGTAGTACACTACTAGGTTAATCCAACGTTAAGTAATTTTGCTTTAAACCCCCAGACCCTCAGTTTGAGGTGGGGTCAGGTGGTTGCAGCATTCCTTGCTATTAAGTCTAAAACCTTATTGATCTCTGACTTAACAGTTAGTGGGATGCTCCTCATATCAATATCTATGAAGCCTCTGATGATTATTGATTTAGCCTCATCTTCCTTAAATCCCTTACTCATCAAGTATTCTAATTCTTCTTGAGCTATAACCCCTATGGCTGCTTCATGGCTTAGTATAGCTCCAGGCTTCTTAGAAGTTAGTGCAGGTATTGAGGATATTTTAGACTTAGGGGATAGGAGTAGGCCTAGACACTCTACATGACCCTTCCCAACGGTCTCAGCTGTTATATCAGACCTAGCGTAAATGTCGGCTGAGTCCTTAGCTATGACTTTAGATATTAGTTCTGCAGATGATGAATCACCCTCTAATATTACTTTAGTCCCTACGTCGTATACTCCCTCACCGCTACCAGCAATTACGGAAGAGGATGAGGCCTTACTGCTAAAGTCTAACGTTATTGTCGGGTAGGTTTGAAGTGAGGCTACAGGGGAGTATATGATGTAGTAACTTACGTATTCACCTCCAGCATAGACTCTAACCCCCGTCCTAGGCCTTACGTGTACTCCCTCCGACCAAGCATGGATCATTGCGAAGGTTAATTTCGCATTCCTCCCCACGTAGAATTCTGAAACCCCTACGTGGAGCCCGCTCTTAATACCATGCGGTACTAAACACCCAGTAACTACTTGAACCTCCGAGCCCTCATCCACGTAGACTACGTTATGAGCTAGTTGTAACTTATTATTAGTCGTTATTGCTAGGCAGGAGTATATGGGGATTGGGACCTTAGTATGAGGTGGTACGTAGATGAAGTAGCCTAACTCACCGCCGTATAAGTAGTTAGCAGCCGTGTATTTATCGAGGTCGGGTCTAACCAACCTCCACACGAGGTCTTTAACATATGTGAATTCTTCTAAGGCCTTCTTAAGAGGTAGTATCCTTACGTTGTACTTCCTCAGCGACTCTCTCAACGCATCGTACATAGCGCTCTCATCGATCTGTACGTAATTCAGCTTGGAATCATCCTCTAAGCCCACCCTAGATGAAGCTTTGATGAAGTCATCACCTACTTCCAACTTATCATGTATTTTAGGTTCCCCTAAGACGTAATTACTTAGGTCGATATCGGGGCCGAAGGGTGAGGGCTTCTCAAGCGCTTTAATTAATTCTCTATTCAAATTAACCACCACTTAAGACCTTGCCAAGTATTTCAGCAGCTTTCTTAAACCCGTGCTTGAAAACAAGCGGTATTACCTCATCAGCTAAGCCGCTATATACTATAGTCCCACCCAACATTAAGTGGACCCTATTAACTCTATATAGCTTACTTAGAATACTCCCAGAGTGGGTGACTAATACTACTGAAGACCCCCTCCTAACTAATAGGTTGATAGCTTCAGCAATTAAGTTTAAACTTTCAAGGTCTACACCACTATCCGGTTCGTCGAGTAAGGCGAGTTTAGGATTTTGAAGCATTACTAAGTAGAGCTCAGCTCTCTTCCTCTCACCACCACTAAACCCTACGAATAAATCCCTCTGCATGAATTCATCAACCCTCAACATCTTAGACGTTATGGTGTAGTCTGAACAGCCGCAACGTTTAATGAGGTTTCTAACTACTTCAGAGAACTTCACACCCTTTATCGAAGGTGGGTTTTGATGTGCTAATGCTATCCCTAATTTTGCACGCTCATATGACGGCATGTGTGTGATGTCAGATCCTTCGAAGATTATAGACCCACCGCATATGTTAACTCTTGAGAGACCCATTATAGCTGCTAGTAGTGTTGATTTGCCCGAACCGTTAGGACCTATGATGACGTGGAGTTCATTACTCCCAACGCTTAAGTCCACACCCCTAACAATACTTCTACCATCAACGCATACCTCCAGCCCCTTCACAGTCAACATGCGGTTCCCCTGAAATAAGTTACTTACAGTGCTTTATTACTATATAACTAAGATTTAAAACGTAGCTGCTGAATTCATTATTGGGTCTTAATATGAAAGCCTTAAGGGTTCATGGACCTAAGCTCATCAGAATTGATGATGTTGAGGAACCGCATATCGAGAGTGATGAGGTTTTAATTAAAGTTGAATATGCTGGTATATGCGGTACAGACCTCCACGTATATAGAGGGGCTATGAAGGATAGGGTTAAATACCCAGCCATACCTGGCCATGAGTTCTCCGGAGTTGTAGTTAAGGTTGGCTCAAAGGTTAGCTGGGTTAGTGAGGGTGATGAAGTTGTTGCAAATCCAGTACATCCGTGCGGTAGGTGTGTAGCCTGCTTAGCTGGGAAGCCTAACATATGTGTTAACTTTAAGATATTAGGTGTGGATATACCGGGAGTCTTCGCAGAATATGTGAAAGTACGTGGTGATAGGGTCTATAAGATACCTAAGGGGCTTTCCTTAAGGAATGCTGCGTTAGTTGAGCCGTTCTCAGTCGCAGTACATTCGTGTAGGAAGGCTGGGATAGAGGCTGGCGATGTAGTAGTAATCATGGGGCAGGGGCCTATAGGCCTATGCACGACTCAAGTGGCTAAGCATTACGGAGCATATAAGGTAATAGCCTTAGACGTCGTGAGGAGTAGGCTTGAACTAGCTAAGAAGGTAGGGGCTGACGAAGTCGTAAATCCTCTTGAGGTAGATGTAGTTAAAGCTATTAAGGAGCTAACAGATGGGTTAGGCGCTGATAAAGTTATAGAAACTTCGGGGCACCCGCAGGTATTAGCACAAGCATTAAGCATTTTAAAACCGGCTGGTAGGGTAGTCGTAGTTGGCTTATGCTTTGAAGAAGTTAAGTTCTACTCATACCCCATAGTGTATAAAGAAGCTGAGATAGTTGGTTCTAGAGTGTATGTGGATGAGTTTTCAAGGACTTTAAATCTAATTAGTAAGGGCTACCTCAACCCCGAACCACTGATAACGCATGAGATGCCGTTAAGCGATGGTGATAGAGCGTTTAGGATATTGGAGGAGAGGTTGGAGGACGCTGTTAAGGTATTATTAAGGCCGTGATTTGCAGGGATTTACCTAAGTTTAACGATTTTATTCTCCTAATTAAAATCTCGACCTAATGTAATCATCAAACCAGTTAGCTATTCCTTTAGAGATTATTGTCCTTATTTCTGAGAGCTTCTTACTCTTTATTTCCTTAATCAAATACTCAACCCTTAGGTAGAATTTACGGTATGCTCTAGCTAACATCCTTGCTACATCCTTCTCGTTAAAGTGATGTCCCCTCATAACAGGTCTCAAGGTTGTGAAGTGCTCCCAATTACTATCTACTATTAAGTTATTCCTCACAGCGTATTCGTAGAGGGGGGTTCCTGGGTAGGGGGTAGCTATAGTGAATTGAGCGTATGATGGGTTTAACTTTATGGCGAAGTCTACAGTCCTCTCCATATCTTCTAAAGTTTCCCAAGGGAATCCTAGTACGAATGTACCTACATGGTGTAGTCCTAACTCCTTAACTAATTTAAATGTCTTAATTACTGAATCGATTGTTATCTTCTTACCAATCCTATTTAGTGATTCCTGCGAGGAGGACTCAACCCCGAAGTATATTGCCTTAAAGCCTACGTCCCTCATGTTCTTAAGCATTTCCCTATCAACGTGGTCTACTCTAGAACCACAGCTAAATTCTAAATCAAGCTTATACTCCCTCACATTCTTAACGAATTCGTTTATGAAGGTTCTACTAGCTGTTAGTTCGTCATCCATGAATGCAACCTTCTTAACTCCGTACTTCTCAGCTAGGAATTTAACTTCCTCTACAACATCCTTAGCTGGTCTGAACCTAATCCTCCTACCCCAGAAGTATGAGGTACTACAAAATATACATCCGTATGGGCACCCCCTACTAGCCATTACATGAGCTACTCTTACATTCTTATTAAACATAGAGTAGGCATTCATGTCTAGTAGGTGGTGGGCAGGCCAGGGCAGCTTACCTAAATCATCTATTAACTCCCTAGGCGGTGTTTTAACAAGCCTCCCTTCAGAGTCCTTGAAAGCTATACCTTTAACATTCTTCAGTTCTTTATTGGGGAAGCCGTAACGCTCTATAACTTTAATTAATTCTAAGGTTGTTAACTCCCCCTCACCACATACGACTACATCAAAGCCCTCATTAAGAGCCTCATCATACATGAATGTAGGGTGTGGACCACCACCGATGATTGGTATATCACTGAAGTACTTCTTAAGTAGTTTTACTGCTATGTAGGCCTTACATGCCGTAGGCGTGATTACAGAAAAGCCTATGACGTCTGGAGACCAAGCCCTAACCTCACGTATGAAGTCCTTCATACCTAACTTAAGGGTTGGTGAGTCAACTATCTTAACCTTATGCCCAGCCTTCTCTAATACCGCAGCAATCCAAGCTAGTCCAAGCGGTGGTGTATAAGCACCTAATATACTATATACTTCTAATCGGTGTGTGTCAGGCGGTAATGCTAGTAGAACCCTCAAAACTCTATACCCAAGATATTATCATAATTACAATTTATTATACTGTCTGAAGGAAAATCATGATAAATTATAATTAAACCTGAAGGTAGAGTTAATAGAGCGAGGTCTAAGATATTAGGGAGGATGTAGGTAATTCTAAATAGATAGTTGATTTAAGAGATCGGCTTGAATTTACTGTAGGGGAATCCCACTCTAAGCTTTACTACTTAATAATGGTATTAATCTGATGAAGTCAGCATCATTCTTAGGTATGTAAACTATTAACTCTCTAAGCTCGCGGTTAAATCTTAGTAAGGTGCTAATTAAGTCGTTTATGTATGGTAGGGTGTCAAACGTAAATGACTTAGTGATTAGTTTTTCAGCAACCTTCCTTATGGAGTTAACAGTACGGGCCTCCCCTAGATCTACTAATTTCTTAAGTAGGTAGACCACGTTGACCTTAATGAATAATTCATCATTTCTATAACCGTTCACATAGACGTAGAGCATGTTTAAGTTGGTTAGCTGTCTTGCTTGGGGGAATTCCTGGCAGTCGAATTCGTCGATAAATGATGTAGGTGCGATAAAGCAGGAAGATCCTGACCTAACCTCCACTACGACCTTAAACGAAATGTTTCTATGTTTGAATATGGTGATGGTATGTAACTTATCCCTTATTCTACGTTTAGCAATATTCCAAAAGCTCCTAATTTCGTACTCACTTAGACCTAGGGTGCGTAGTATTGCTGAGGTCGTGGCTGGGGGGTCTCTACATACAGCGTTAAGTGTGATGCAATTATCTAACTGGATGAATATGGAGTCTAATACATATTTAACGAATTTACTGGTTTTCGTTAGCCCCCGCATAATTAATTCCTTACTAAACTTTTAAACACTCATTAGGAGTTTAGTTGGGAAGTGATTTAATGATAAGACCTGAAATCGCGAAGTTAAGGGAGTTGAGGGAGAAGGCGTTATTGGGTGGGGGTAAGGAGGGGATTGAGGCACAGCACTCTAAGGGTAAGCTCACAGCTCGAGAACGTATAGAACTACTTGTCGATGCAGGTTCTTTCGTCGAATTCGACATGCTTGCCCAGCATAGGGCTACAGAGTTTGGTATGGATAAGAGGGTTGCTTTAGGTGATGGTGTGGTTACTGGGTTCTCCAGAGTTGATGGTAGGCCAGCCGTAGTTATAGCTCAGGACTTTACGTTCTTAGGGGGGTCTTTAGGTGAGGTCCACGCAGCTAAGATAGTTAAAGCTATTCAATACGCGTTAAGTATAGGGTCACCGGTCATATTTTTAAATGATTCTGGTGGGGCGAGGATTCAAGAAGGTGTTGATGCTTTAAAGGGTTATGGAGATATATTCTACTGGAATGTTCAGGCCTCAGGTGTTATTCCTCAAATAGCTATTATTGCCGGTCCATGCGCTGGTGGGGCGGTCTACTCCCCAGCGTTAATGGACTTTGTAGTTATGGTTAAGAAGTCGAGTTTTATGTTTATAACAGGTCCTAGAGTTGTTAAGGCAGCAATAGGTGAGGAGGTTGATGAGTTTCAACTAGGTGGGGCTGAAGTCCACGCATATAAGAGTGGTATGGCCCATCTAATAGCTGAGGATGATAGGGAGGCGATCTCACTTATTAGGAAGCTCCTCTCATACCTTCCAAGTAATAACATGGAGGACCCGCCGAGGGTTGAAAGTAATGACGACCCTGAGAGGAGGGATTACGAATTAGATAACATCGTACCTGAAGACCCTAATAAGCCTTACAACATGTATGAAGTTATTAATAGGGTGGTCGATGTGGGTAGTTTCTTCGAAGTGCATCAGTTCTGGGCTAGGAATGCTATAGTAGGTTTTGCTAGATTAAACGGCTACGTCGTCGGTATAGTAGCAAACCAACCAGCATATCTTGCAGGTGTTTTAGATATAGATGCTTCTGATAAGATAGCTAGGTTTGTAAGATTCTGCGACTGCTTTAACATACCGATAGTAACCTTCGTAGACGTTCCCGGATACCTCCCAGGGACTAAGCAAGAACATGGAGGTATTATAAGGCATGGTGCTAAAGTACTATATGCGTATAGCGAGGCTGTAGTCCCTAAGCTAACCGTAATAACTAGGAAGGCCTATGGAGGTGCGTATATAGCCATGGGGAGTAAGCACTTAGGAGGTGATTTCTCTGTGGCCTGGCCTACAGCTGAGATAGCTGTGATGGGGCCTGAAGGTGCTGCAGAGATCATCTGGAGGAAGGATTTAGATAGGGCTAAAACCCCTGAGGAGAGGGCTGAACTACTTCAGAAGTTTACTAAGGAGTATAGGGATAGGATTGCTAATCCCTACGTCGCAGCTGCCAGGGGGTACATTGATGCAGTCATAGAGCCTAGTGAGACTAGGCCAATCTTAATAAAGGTCTTAGAGTACTTACTTACTAAGCGTGAGGTTAGGGTTAGAACCCCACCTAAGAAGCATGGTAACATACCAGTCTAGGTGTGAGCCTTGTTGGAACATCAATTAGGAGGTCTGACCTTAGGGCTTGAGCTATCATTCATAGCTGTAGTATATGCGTTAGTAGTCCTACTTACATTAGCCTTAATCATTAAGGCAGTTACATATGTAGTACGTCCTAAAAAACCTCCAACCATACCTCCAACAACTACTGCAGAGGTTCGAGGTGTAGATGATGTAGATATAGCTCTAGCAGTCACAGCAATCCATAAGTACTTAATGGATAAGTGGGTTAGTAGGCCTAAGTATCAGCAGCCTACGCCTAGTACGAGTTCTTGGGTAGCTTCGTGGAGGTTGGAATGCAGTTCTAATACACACTATATAAATCCTAGGAGGACAAGAGTAAGTAGGCAGTAGGTGGTGTATTTGAGTAAGACCTACAGCTTAAGGGTAAATGATAGAGACTACACTGTTGAGGTTTCAGAACTAGGTGATGGTAAGTTTAAAGTCAGATTTAATGGTAAGGAATTAATCGTAGAGTTAATTCAGAAGAAACCCACGATCCAAACAACTACTATGAAGTATGAGTCAGTATTAGTTAAGGAGGAGGGAGCCCCGCAGATACCCCCACCTTCAGGAGGGGTTGAAGTAATAACCGCACCAGTACCTGGTAAGGTTGTTAAAGTCTTAGTAAGTCCTGGAGATACGGTAAAGGATAAGGCAGTCGTACTGACTTTAGAGTCTATGAAGATGGAGTTAGAAATAGTTACACCTACGGCAGGTGTTGTTAAGGAGGTTAGGGTTAAGTCTGGAGACTCAGTAAACGTTGGTGATGTGCTAGTCATTATTAGTAAAACCTAGTTAGGTAGTACCACACCTTAACGAAGGGTTAGGCACTTGGTTAAATACGTTGTAAAGATAGTCTCGCCGGGCTCAGGTTCTGGTAAGACCTACGTAGGGACTAAGCTAGTAGGGTATCTTAAGGAGAGAGGCTACTACGTAGGAGTTGTTAAGCACTGCATGCATGATTTAATCTTAGAGGGGAAGGATACTTCAAGGTATTTAGAGGTCGGCGCTGATGTAGTAGTAGCTAGTTCTAAGAACATATTAGTTAGTTATGTTAGACCGTGGGTTGACGACCTTAAGAAGGTTTTAGAACTCATTGAGACTCCATTAGTCGTCGTTGAGGGGTTTAGAACTTCGAATATTGGGGATACCGTAGGGGTTATCAGAGATTTTGACGAGTTTGAGGAATTAATACGTAGTGGTGTTAGATTAGACGCTATTATCTCAGGTGATGATGGAGTAGTTAGAGAATTGCTGGGTAGGGGGTTTAAGGCATTCAGCCTTAATGATTTAAGACAATTTTACGAGTGGGTTGAGGGGAGGGCTTTAGAGGCTGTGGTTAATTCACTACCAGGCAAGGACTGCGGCATGTGTGGATACAGTAGCTGTAGGTTATTCTCAACAGCATATTTAAAGGGTGTTAGGACCTACTGCGTTAATACGATGCGTGATGTTAGGCTTACAATTAATGGTGATGAAGTACAGTTAAACCCATTTGTTAGGAGGTTAGTAACATCATTAGTTGAGGGCATTATAAACTCTTTAAAAGACGTGCCGGCTAGGAGGGGTAGGGTGGTACTTGAGATATCCTATAAGGAGAGGAATCCTTAGTAGGTATTCATTAAGCGTTTATTTTAGGAAATTAAGCCCTTCTTAAATACTACTAAGCTACAACCTACTAAAACTCCTAAGATATGTGCTACTACGTTTGGACTACCAGCGATGGGGGTTGAGCTTAGGATAAGTGTTAGGAAGAGTAGTATGAGGAGGGTATTATCCCTACGTTCTATGTAGTTTATTAGTGCGGTCCAGGTGAAGACCGCGAAGATACCTCCTGACGCCCCTACAGATGATGTGGTTGGTGTGATTAGCGCAGTACCTAAATTGCTGAGTAAACCTCCGATGAGGAAGACCTTAATGAGGTTGTATGCGTTATTCATTGCTGATGATATGTGCTTAATTATTAGTAGTGCTAAGGAGTTGAAGAATAAGTGGTATATGTTAGCGTGGATGAAGAGTGATGTTAGTAAGCCGTTTCTCAGTAGATGGCTGTTCATAGGCTTTCATGCTCTTTTTATATCCAGTCTTCCAGCCATCTACCTCTCAACGGTCTCCTCGGAGCCCCTCACCGCGGAGGCTCCCTGTAGTCACCTACGGTTCACCGCTCCGCGGGTCTTGAAACCCTGAGGACACGCTAACTACATAAGTTTTTAGGTTTAAAAACTTTATGGGCCCAGGGGACCTCCAGCTCGCAAGAGCACAGCTTCGTAATGGAGAAGCACGGCTTAGACAGGCACATAGCATCAGCATACCTCATAGCACTCAAACACCTCCAGGACGAAGACCATGAACAGCCGCAAAGCACGTAAACAACACAATTAAACATCAAAAAGAAAACAGCCCCAGAAAATACCGTTGAGGAGTTCTTCACCTCTAAGCATTATATGTAGGCCGGCTATGTAGTGCGCTATGTATAGTACGCTGAGCCCGTTAATCGTTGGTGAGTCAAGTCTGAGTAATATGTTAATAATGGTTTGAGTTGTAGGTACTCCACAGCAGTTAAAGTAGAAGAGTATGCCGTAAAGAACTAATGATATGTAGGCTAAGGTAAAGATCAGTATTATGGGATATACATCACATATCTTCATAAGCTATCATGAATTGCTTGGAGTGTTGGATTAAAACTTTATTAGCCTATGCGTAAGGATCTAGAGGTGATTTAATGCCTTTATGGATATTTAGAGAATATGATAGATGTAGCGGTTGTAGGTACTGTGAAGTTGCATGTTCGTTAAAGCATGAGGGTATTATATGGCCTGAGGCCTCTAGGATTAGGGTCTTTGAGTACGTCCCAGGTATAACGATTCCGATCCTATGCTCTCAGTGTAGTGATTATCCATGCGTTAATGCATGTCCTACTAATGCCTTATCCGTAGATGAGGCTACTGGGGCGGTAAAAGTTGATGAGGGTAAGTGCATTAAGTGTGGTAACTGCGTGGAAGCATGTCCAGGGAGGATACCACGTATCCTCCCACATAAGAACGCAGTACTCATCTGTGACTTATGCGGTGGAGACCCAGAGTGTGCTAAGGTTTGCAAGGCATTAGGGTTTAACGCGTTAATAGTTGTTGATAAGTGGCCTGGCTCTCACTATAAGTTATATGCTAGGAGTCCTGAGGAGATCAGTAAGGCGTATGTGAAGAAGTTGTATAAGGTTGACCCTGAGGAGGTGATGTGATATGCCATACGGGTTTACAGGTAAGTTCGTAGAGGTAGACCTAAGTAGTAGTAAGGTTAGAGTAATTGATGTTAGTGAGGAACTCTATAAGAAGTTCTTAGGTGGTAGGGGCTTAGGCTCCTGGCTACTTTGGGAGAGGTTGGGAAGGCGTTGGGATGAGGTAGACCCACTATCACCTGAAAACCTCTTAATCATACTTACAGGGCCTATGACTGGTTATATCGCTGGTGTTAGGTTAGCAGTTACTGGTAAATCACCTCAGAGTGGTGGTACGGTAGGGTCTACGATTGCGAGTGAGGTTGGCTTAGAGTTGAAGACCTCCGGATATGATGGATTGATAATTTCTGGGAGGGCTAAGGACCCAGTATACCTCTTCATTAACGATGACCGTATTGAGGTGAGAGATGCTTCTAAGATTTGGGGTAAGGGTATTAGAGAGACTCATAAGTTACTGCTTAGGGATGTAATGCCTGAATTGAGGAAGGTGCCAATGTATGGGGAGCCTAAGGAACCTGCAATGATTTACATAGGTCCTGCAGGTGAGAACCTCGTCAAGATGTCTGCTGTTGAGGGTAAGTACGCACATGCTGCTGCGTATGGGAGTTACGGAGCTGTAATGGGTTCTAAGAATTTAAAAGCTGTAGTTGTTAAGGGTTCAGGCCCGCTACCACCTGTCTACGACATCAGTAAGTTGAAGGAGTTGATTTACAGGGCTATAGAATTAGTTCCTAAGAAGGTACCTAGGCTAAGGATCTGGGGTACTGGTCAAGGACCTTGGAGGTATGGTAGGGACTTAAGCTCAATACCGGTTAGGAATTGGCAGGAGGAGTATTGGGAGAAGGATACCTACAGTCAGTACGATTTAGAGGTTTACGACTGGGTTAAGAGGTACTGGGCTGACTATGGGTGCTCACTATGCTGTATGAAGGTTACAGTACTGCATAGGAATGGTGAGACAGTAATTACAGATGCTCCAGACTACGAATTACTTGCCTATGAGGGTAGTAATCTAGGTATCTACGATGTTAGGGATATTGCATACCTAATATGGTGTGGTGAGGAGTTAGGATTTGACATGATCAACGCTGGTAACGTATTAGGATTCGTAGCTGAGCTATTTGAGAAGGGGATCTTAACTAAGGAGGACATAGGGTTTGAGGTTAGGTGGGGTGATGTGAAGGCATTTGCCCACCTACTCAAACTCATAGCTAATAAGGAGGGTATAGGTAGGATATTAGCTGAAGGGATTTACAGAGCTGCTTTAAAGATCGCTGAGATGAAGGGTCTGAAGCCAGAGGACGTGCTTAAATATGCCGTCCAAGCTAAGGGTATAGCCATAGGAGCTCATGGTATTAGAAGCGGTTTAGACTACCCCATACTCTCATACGTCACATCAGTGCAGGGAGGTGACCATCAATCAGTAGCCATGCTCCCACTTGACGCAGCACCAATAGTTAATGAGGTGTGGGCATCTTTCGCAGATAGCGCAGTCATCTGTCAGTTCAACGTCCTAGGCGGTCTGGACTTCGTGTTCGAAGCGTTAAGGTCTATCACCGGTTGGAACATAACTAAGGAGGTTTGGGTTAACGAACATGCGAAGAGGATACTAACACTTCAGAGGACACTCCTCCTACTAGGCGGTCCAGACATCTTCTGGGATCCTAGAATACATGACGACAACCCACCGAGGTTCTACGAACCACTACCAAGTGGGCCTAAGAAAGGTCAAGCACCAACAAAGTCTGACGTAGCTAAGATGAGGAGTGAGTACTACAAAGCCTTAGGTTGGGACGAGTACGGAATACCTACTGAGGAGACCGTCAGGCAGTTAGGGCTTACTGGAACTGAAGAAGCCTTAAAGAAGATTAGGAAGAGGTTGAACCTTCCTTAACCCCTCCACCACAATTTCACTAACTAATACTAGCTTTTTCTCCTCAACCAACCCTTATAGGTTGGGGGAGCTGGGATTAGATAGGAAGTTAATAACATCACTCCTTACTTCTTGCTACGCATTGCTTAACACACTCTAGAAATGAATCACCTGAATATCCTTCATTAATGCAGTACTCCCTACAAACCCTCACTATGTGATATCTATCATACCCCTCCAATACCATCCCCATACTTAGGTCTTCGAAGGGTGGTTTTCTAGACCTCCATAGCAGTTCATATGCTTTGGACTTATAAGTCTAAGGTATGTGTTAGGGTGATGTGTTTTTAGATGGAACAGTTAACTACTTTGTTAATTGACGTAAGTGATAATTTATTGGTAATGTTTTTTACTTCTTTAAGGGTTAATGTCTTAGGGGTATAGTGATTGTGAGGTTTTACCTATATGATGTGAGTTATGAGGTTGTAGGTAAGGAGCCCCACATCCTTCTATGGGGGATTGATGAGAGTGGTGAGAGGGTTGTTATTAGGGATAAGGGGTTTAGACCTTATTTCTACGTAGTGCCGAGTGATGAGGTAGAGTTGGGTAGGTTGGTTAGTGAGATTAGGAGGTTGAGTTCGGCTAAGTCACCTATAACGAATGTTGAGGTTGTTTCTAGGAAGTTATTCGGCCGCCCTTTAAACGTTGTTAAGGTCACTACCGTAATACCTGAGGCTGTTAGGGAGTATAGGGAGGCGGTTAAGAAGATTGGAGGGGTTGCTGATGTCTTAGAGGCTGATATTAGGTTTTCTATGAGGTATATGATTGATAAGGGTTTAACTCCTTGCTCATGGTTTGAAGCTGAGGTTGTTGAAGTACGTAAGCACCCCTCACTAAGTGTTTCTAAGGAATATGAAGTTGTAGGTGAGTTTAAACCACTACCGATTCACAAGCCACCGAATATTAAGGTATTAGCCTTCGATATTGAGGTGTATAATCCTAGAGGGGCTCCTAAACCTGAGAGGGACCCAGTAATAATAATTGCTATGATGAATAGTGAGGGTCGTGTAGACGTTATTGAGATGTCAGGTGATGGTGCTAGAAGTGATGCTAGGGTAATTAACGAGTTTGTAAGTTATGTGCAGAGCTACGACCCGGACGTAATAGTGGGGTATAACTCTAATAGGTTTGACTGGCCATACCTAATTGAGAGGTCTAAAGTCGTTGGTGTTCGTATGGATGTTGGTAGGGTTAGGGATGGAACTCCTAGAACTTCAGTCTACGGACACATATCAATTCCAGGTAGGTTAAACGTTGATTTGTTCGACTTTATTGAAGAGATGGGTGAGATTAAGGTTAAGTCCTTAGACGTAGTTGCTGAGTACTTAGGCGTTATGAAGAGGGGTGAGAGGGTCTTAATTCCGTGGTATGAGATTAGTAAGTACTGGGACGATCCGAGTAGGAGGGAATTACTTATTAAGTATGCAGTAGATGACGTTAAGTCAACTATGGGTATTGCTGATAAGATCCTCCCATTCGCGATGCAGCTCTCAAGCCTTACTGGACTTCCATTAGATCAGGTTGGTTCTGCCTCAGTAGGCTTTAGGCTTGAGTGGTATTTAATGCGGTCTGCCTATAAGTACGGTGAGTTAATACCTAATAGGGTTGAGAGGCCTTACGAACCTTATAGAGGGGCTATAGTGTTAGAGCCTGTTAGGGGTGTTCATGAGAATATAGCTGTTTTAGACTTTACTTCAATGTATCCTAACATAATGATTAAGTATAACATAGGTCCTGACACATATGTTGAGGGGGAGTGTAGTTATGAGTTGTGTAACGTAATACCTGAGTTGGGGTATAGGTTTAGGAAGGAGCCGCCTGGATTTTACAAAGCAGTCTTAGAGACCTTAATAGAGATGAGGAAGGCTGTGAGAGATTTAATGAGGAAGTACCCTCAGAACTCTGCTGAGTTTAGAATACTTGATGAGAGGCAGAAGGCGCTTAAGGTATTAGCTAACGCATCATACGGGTATATGGGTTGGGTGGGGGCGCGTTGGTACTTTAGGCAGGGTGCTGAGGCTGTTACAGCACTTGGTAGGGATACCATAGGTAGGGCTATATCGTTAGCTAGGGAGTTAGGTCTTAAGGTAATCTACGGCGATACAGATTCATTATTCGTTGAGTACGGGCCTAAGGTGGAGGCGTTTATTGAGTTGGTGATGAGTAGGCTTGGGTTGGAGATTAAGGTTGATAAAGTGTATAAGAGGATATTCTTTACTGAGGCTAAGAAGAGGTATATAGGGTTAACTGTTGATGGGTTAGTAGATATAGTTGGTTTTGAAGCTGTTAGGGGTGATTGGGCTGAGATTGCGAAGGAGGTGCAGGAGCTTGTGGCGTACTCAATACTTGCTGAGGGCAGTGTCTCTAAGGCTGTTGAACTAGTTAATAATGTGGTGAGGGAGCTTAAGGATGGTAGGGTGCCTTTAGATAAGTTAATTATTTGGAAGTCAATTACCAAACCTTTAAGTGAGTATGAGGTGAGTGCGCCTCACGTAAGTGCTGCTAGGAGGTTGTTGGAGATGGGTGGTAGGGTAGAGGTTGGTGATAAAATAGGTTATGTTATCGTGAGGGGTAGTGGGCCTGTTTCTTCGAGGGCGTATCCGTATATAGCTGTTAGGGTTGAGGATGTGGATTCAGACTACTATATAGATCATCAGATAATCCCAGCAGCTTTAAGGATTTTAGAGTATTTTGGGGTGAGTGAGAAGCAGTTGAAGAGTGTTGGGAGGGGTGTTAAGACTTTATTTGACTTCGGTAGGAAGGCTTAATGTATTAATTCCTCAGCACTTAGTACTGCGATCCCGGCAGGCTTCTTAGATATGACCCCAACTCTAGAGCCTACTATTATCTTAACCCCCTTTACTGAGGCTGCATCAACAACTCTCTGAGTTATTATTCCGTCCATTATGATTGCGTGTGGGTTGACGCCATCTAACTTTACTATATGGTCTACTAGGTCTTTAACTGCTACTCTACTGATCTCATTCCAGTTTTGGTCGTAGATTACTGCTTCTAACGTCCCGCCTAGCTTCCTTAACTCCTCAATAATGTTTTGAGGTACTTGATATGTGATCGTGCTTTCGACTTCGGGGATGTTTGTTTCTGAAGGCTTCTCAACTACTTGTGTTTGAGTTGTTGGTGTTGTGGTGGTTGCTTCAGCTTTCTCAACTACTTCCCTCTTCTCAAGTTGTTGTAGGTATGATTGTACTGGTATTGCGTTCTTTAATGCCTTAGCTATTTCCTTACCTGTGAGTTCTTCAACTTCCTTACCTGTGGGTGCTCTGGCTACGTAGTCTACTTCAGCAACTCTGATGAGTTCTCTAAGTATTAAATCACCTGCGTGGTCCCCGTCTACGAATGCTATAACGGTCTTCTGCTTAGATAGGTTTACCACTGTTTCAGGTATCTTACCCTTAGCACCCTCAATAGCTATAACGTTCCTATAGCCGTATCTTAGGAGGTTGGCTACGTCTGCCTTACCCTCAACAACTATTATCGTATCTGCCTTATCTACGTCTGGGCCTGCTGGCAGTCTCTCAGGTCCGTAGTACACTACCTCAGCAGTCCTTACAGATGATTCGATCTCGTTAAGTATTTCCTTAACGTCTACTGGCTTCTCCTTAAACCACTGCTGCAGTATTTCCTTAGCCCTCTCAGAAATCTTCTTAATCTTCTCATACCTCACATCCACGATATTAAGGACTTGAATCTTAGCGTTGTAGGGACCGACCTTATCAACAAACTCAATCATAGCAGCAACTAAGGCAGTCTCAACCCTATCAAGATTTGAAGGAATTATTATCTCACCAACAGTCCTACCACCCTGCTGCTTAGAATCAATAATTATCCTACCAATCCTACCCTTATCCTGCAACTCCCTCAAATCAAACTCACTACCAAACAAACCCTCAGTCTGACCGAAAATAG
>JAWBQY010000016.1:0-26616 GCA_038844925.1 Sulfolobales archaeon
GGGGTCTCGCTCGTTGCCGGACTTAACCGGACACTTCACAGCACGAGCTGGCGACGGCCATGCACCTCCTCTCAGCGCGTCGGGCAAGGTCGTCAGCCTGGCCGTCATCCTGCTGTCGCCTCCGGTAAGATTCCCGGCGTTGACTCCAATTGAGCCGCAGGCTCCACCCCTTGTGGTGCTCCCCCGCCAATTCCTTTAAGTTTCAGCCTTGCGGCCGTACTCCCCAGGCGGCGGGCTTAACGGCTTCCCTGTGGCACTAGGTGGGCTCCAAGCCCACCTAACACCTAGCCCGCATCGTTTACAGCCGGGACTACCCGGGTATCTAATCCGGTTCGCTCCCCCGGCTTTCGTCCCTCACCGTCGGGCGCGTTCCAGCCGGGCGCCTTCGCCACTGGTGGTCCTCCCGGGATTAACGGATTTCGCCCCTACCCCGGGAGTACCCCCGGCCTCTCCCGCCCCCTAGCCCGGCAGTATCCTCCCCTTCCCCGGGTTGAGCCCGGGGCTTTGAGGGAGGACTTACCGGGCCGGCTACGGACGCTTTAGGCCCAATAAACGTCCCGACCACTCGCAGGGCTGGTATTACCGCGGCGGCTGACACCAGACTTGCCCCCTGCTTATTCCCCCGCCTGCTTACAGCGGGGAAAAGCCCCTCTTCGGGGCACTCGGGGTGGCCCCGTCACGGTTTCCCGCATTGCGGAGTTTTCGCGCCTGGTGCGCCCCGTAGGGCCTGGGCCCTTGTCTCAGTGCCCATCTGGGGGCTCCCGCTCTCACGGCCCCTACCCGTTATCGGCTTGGCGGGCCGTTACCCCGCCAACAACCATGATGGGCCGTGGCCCCATCCTCAGGCGGTCCTACGGACATCCCCGTAGGACCCTTTAGGTGGTGGACCCTTCCAGGCCTCACCACCTATCGGGGATTAGCTCCAGTTTCCCGGAGTTATCCCCGTCCTGAGGGTAGGTTAGCCACGTGTTACTCAGCCGTCCGCCACTCCCCGGTATCCGGGGCGTACGACTCCCATGGCTTAGCCCCACCCCGATAGCGGTCGGGTCCGGCAGGATCAACCGGAATCGCGGCCGCAAGGCCGCGGGGTTTGAGTCTAACCTACGGTGTGGTCCTAGGGCAGGCCCCTGTAGGACCTGAATGTGTCTGAGTTAGAGCTCAGACTTATTCAGGTCCCCATCTTATTGTTCATTGTAATGCGCTCTCATACCATCACACCTGTAACCGCAGCTGGAGAGCGGCAGTTCATCCACGGAGGGCTACTCCGCGTCCAGCCACGCCGCCGGATTGCTGCGGCATAGTGATGGTCAGGTTGAGCGCCGATTAAATTTATTGCTTAGAGGGTTTTTAAGCTGTATAGTACTTAACACATTCTTAAGAACCCACTACTAACATATTGTTAGGATAATATTTTGTCTAAAGTACTACTTACCAGTTTGTATTAAGTTAAAATACAAGTATAGCAGGTATTTAAGTCTCAAAGCCCTCAACAAACTTAGACATGAGTTCTAAAGCCTTACGCCTACTAGACTCGCATACCTTAACTAGGTCTACACCAACTCCAGGAACTCCGTAGGCTAGGTAGTCACCGAAGTCAGCATATGCTAGGACTGGCAGACCCAGTAAGTCCTCCTCACCATCAACTAATATTAAGACAGCGTCACGCCTAATACAGTATTTAATAGCTTCTAACGCCTCCTCACTAATACTCCCGGGGGGGTTCCTAACCCTTAAAACATCTCTGAACACTCCCTGAAGGGAGGTAGGGATACCTAAGCTAACGTTCCTTAAGGTCCGGCCATCAATGACGCATACCTTAGGAATGCAGAAAAGGTCGACAACACTTGAGCAAACCACATCACCTACAGCCCAAAGCCTACTACAATCACCTACAGTCCTAACCACAGCTACGGCGACAGACCTACGATCACCTCTGAACACCGTACCCATAGGCCTACGTAACTCCTCCCTCAAAGACTCAGGCAGCCTTAAAACCCTCATTAAGATACCGTAGAATGTAAGTGCTAACACCTTAATAAGCTACATAAAAAGTAATAATGCTTTCCAAATAATCGTTAGTTGGTGTGAGATGCGTTACGTTGTGGTAGAGCATTTAGAGCCATGTATATCTCCCTGGCTACTAAGCGAGTACTCATACCTATCAAAACTCTTTAAGATGAGGACGGTATTCACCAACGTTAAAGATCGGGGCCAGGCAGAGCTACTTAGGAAGTACGGTACAGTATTCATGGAGGACTTCTTAAGCACTTTACCAAAACTCGGAGTGAGTAATGCCATAATCCTAGACCCTAAAGCATCTAAACCGCTGAGGAGGGAGGAACTAGTCAACGCAGATGCAGTCATAGTTGGAGGGATTATGGGGGACCACCCACCTAGGGGGAGGACTGAAGAACTAATAACCAGTAGGGCTAGACACCTAATAGCTAGAAACCTCGGAGAGAAACAACTAACAATTGCCGGAGTAGCATACGTTCTTAAGGAAATTGAGGATGGTCGTGAGTTAGGAGAACTTGACATAAGGTACGGACTTCAGATAAGCGTTAAGATTAAAGACTTCGAATTAGTTGTAGACCTACCCTACGCATTCCCCTACAGGGATGGAAAGCCAGTACTACCAGAAGACTACGTAGAAGTAATCACTAAGAAATCACTAACTTTTGAGGATAACCCATGCATAGGCTGAGGTGCTACTTAGTGGATGTCATTAAATCACAGGAAGAACTAAAGCGAAAACTCGTAGAGTTTGTGGGAGGTGGTAAGCCAGCGATAATATGCCTAGGCAGTGAGTTCGGAGGGGATGACTCAGTAGGATTATACATCTACGAAAAACTCGTTGCTGAGGGGTTTGAAAACGTCGTAAGCTGTGAGGACGACCTCATAACATGCGTATACGAAGTAGTGAGTGGGGGTAGGCCCTCAACGCTCATCATCATAGATGCTGTAGACCTAGGATTAACTCCTGGAATAATAGTTACGTCGTACTTAGAGGAAGTTGAGGAGTCTACGACCCAAATATCAACTCATAGACTCTCACTAACCGCAGTAGTCGAACTACTTAAGGAGGTAGCAAAATATAGGTTTGAGACAGTAGTCATAGGAATACAGATCGGTAGGGTAGGTCCGGACCGAGGAATAAGTGATGAGGTGCTGAGGGCGGCGGACATAGTGGTGCACGGATTGAATGGGTTGAGGGAAATCCTAAGACGAGGTAGTATCAGCAATCCTCACACGTAGGGGCTTACGGACCATACGACCACCACACACAGGGCATAAATCCCCTGAAGACCCTTTAAACCCGCATGCCTCACATATCATTACGTACTTAACTATTCTCTCTATAGCCTTCCTCTTAACACCGACTACGTATAAGTTTAAGTAGGCAGCTATGTTCTGAAGGGAGTAATCATCAGTAACTACGATAACTTCGCAGCCCTCCCTCGAATACTTAACCATTAGTGCAACTAGGCTTAAATCAGCCTTAGAGAGCCTACCGACCTCACCTAACTCACCAGCAATTCTAACAGCTTCATCGATAAGTATTGAGTCAGCCTCAACTACGGTAAGCTTCCCAGCACTTAAGGAGAGTTCTACAGACACCCTACTTAACTCGTCCCTCACCTCCTCCAACACTTCTAGAGTGGTAACAGCCCTAGCAGTATGTGGGAGCATTAATTGATAGGAAGCGAATAGAGCAGCAGCATCTAATATGTAGACGTAACCACTACATAAGTCAGAACTCATACGTAAGCCTCTGGAACACCCTGTTAAAACCCTCCCTACCAAACCTAACAAACCTGGCGGGCTTCGCAGCTCTCCTCACAATTAAAACCTCACCAGGCTTGATCCTACCTACGTAGTTGCCGTCAGCAATTACATCAACGTCGTAGGACTCCTTAACAACTTCTACGTAAACCTCCGAAGTAGGTGAGAGTACTAAAGACCTAACACCTAGGGTTAGAGGGGCTAGGGGGGTAATCACAAAAGCGTCTAGGTCCGGATCTACTAGCGGACCACCAACGGATAGGTTATATGCGGTAGATCCAGTAGTAGTTGAGATTATGAAACCATCTGATAAGACGTCGTAGACAAGCTCTTGAACACCTCGAAATACTTTAAACACCTTAAAATGAGCGACCTTAGACCTAAAGAGGCCTGAAGTTGTTAGAACGTATTCGTTTAAGGCGTAGGGGAATTTAACACCGCCAACTGAGGACTCCAACCTCATGTAATCTCTGATGAAGAAGTCACCATTTAAAAACCTATTAAACGCCTCCTTAAACCCTTCAGGACTAACATCGCATAGGAAACCCCTCTTACCACTCTTAATAGTTATTAGAGGGATTACCTTATCACCTAAGCTTTGAAGGGTTGCTAAGACAGTACCATCACCACCTACAACTACTAAGTAATCCACTGAAGGACTACTCAAACTAAAGCCCCTAGCATCCCATCCAACAATACTTAAAAGCCGCTCATCAACTAGTAGGTCAAGCCCTAAAGACGTACAGTACGTAAATACATCGTTAGCCAGTTTAATAGCCCTCTCATCATCTAACTTAGCTACAAGCCCTAACCTCAGTGCTACCCACCTTTCAACTTACTCCACAAAATTCAAAACTTGGGAGATTATGAAGGTTACTACAACAGCGTTTAAAAGCATATATTTACCTAAGAATTCAACATCAAACAATGGTGGAGTGAGTACTGAGCGAGGGCAATAAACCCAACATATCAGACGTTAGGACAGGTGTTAAAGGTGTTGGCAGTTTTAAAGCTCTCATTAAGGACTTAGTACCGGAAGATGTTCTAAAACTGATACCACGTTCTTATGATATAGTGGGGGACATAGCCCTCATCAACCTACCTAAGGAGGTACTTAACTACGGGGGACTCGTAGGTAATGCGATACTAGCACTTAATAAGAATGTAAGAGCTGTATACGCCGTAGGTACTACCGTAGGTGATTTCAGAGTTAGAGAGCTAACACATATAGCAGGTGAGGAGAGGACGTCGACGATACATAAGGAGTACGGCATTAAGATATACGTAGACTTAAAGAACGCGTACTTCAACCCATCACTCTCAGAGGAGCGTAGGAGGGTTGCTAGTAGGGTAGTCGACGGTGAGTTAGTACTAGACCTATTTGCAGGGGTAGGTCCCTTCACACTACATATCATATGTACTAAGAATGCGTACGTACTCGCCAACGATTTAAATCACTACGCAACTCAATGCCTTCGTAAATCATTAGAACTAAATATGAAGGTAGTTAAAGGTGTTGTAGACGTAGTTAATAGTGATGCGTTAGAACTGCTTAACTCGATTAGGGGTGAGCTCTTCGATAAAGCTATTTTAAACCTACCCCACAAGTCCACCTACTACTTAGGTAAGACCCTCAACATCCTTAAGAAGGGTGGGATAGCCTACACGTACGTAATAGCTGAAACTAAATCCGAAGCACTTAATAAAGTATTGAATACGGTAAAGAACTACGAAGTGGGGGAAACACTCAAAGTACTAGACTACGCACCACGTAAATACATATTTAGAGTGGAAATCATTAAGAAATAACCTAGCCAAACATACTTAAATAACGTTTATAAGTTAATTAAACAACTCCATGGTGGAAATTATGTCTTAGAAAGCGCCGGGGTGGCCGAGCGGCCCAAGGCGGTGGGCTCGAGTCCAGCAGAGTTAGAGACCCACTACCCCTCTCGGGGTACGCGGGTTCGAATCCCGCCCCCGGCGCCTAAGACATCTAAAAACCACCCACACAGAGGACATTGAACATCTCTTAAACCCAAAGGTGAGAGACTCAATCTAGTGAATATTCACACCCTATCACTCATCTACCGAGGGCTTCTGGCATAGTTAGTCAACACCGCTTAGGATCTCTACAGACTCTGAACATATCACCACCACAGAAGCCGTTTCTCGGTAGATGGCTGTTCATAGGCTTTCATTGCTCTTTTATATCCAACCTCCCAGCCATCTACCTCTCAACGGTCTCCTCGGAGCCCCTCACCGCGGAGGCTCCCCGTAGTCACCTACGGTTCACCGCTCCACGGGTCTTGAAACCCTGAGGGCACGCTAACTACATAAGTTTTTAGGTTTAAAAACTTTATGGGCCCAGGGGGACCTCCAGCTCGCATGAGCACCGCTTCGTAACGAAGAAGCACGGCTTAGACAGGCACACAGCGCCAGCATACCTCATAGCACTCAAACACCTCCAGGATGAAAAGACCGTGAACAGCCGCAAAGCACGTAAACAACACAATTAAACATCAAAAAGAAAAACAGCCCATAAGCCTTACACAATAGATAGCTGGAGTTCGATAATAAACCTAGAGATTGAATTAACCCTCAGCATGACCTCAACCCTTAACTATCTTCAAACCAGGTAGGCACAAGTAATGAAGTCCCTATCATACATATCTTACCGTTTTCTAACTTCACAAACTATAACTGAAGACATGAGGTACTTAAATATTTATTGGGTAGGTTGGTGCGGGGGGTGGGATTCGAACCCACGCAGGCCTACGCCATCGGGGCCTCAGCCCGACCCCTTTGTCCTGGCTCGGGCACCCCCGCACTATGTTAATATGTAGTAGCTGAGTTTCTTAAATTTATGTATTCCCGGCTCTACGTTTTTTTACTTGGGTTCATTATTACTTTGGGATGTATGGTTTGGGGAAGGTGTTCCATACCTTAGTCTCTGTTGATGAGGTCTTCGGCGTTTTGAGTAGGTATTATCGTTTTGAGCCGTTGGGTGTTGAGGTTGTTGGGTTGGGTGAGGCTTTATGGAGGGTTTTAGCTGAAGATGTTGTCGCATCTGTTGATGTACCGCCGTTTGATAGGTCTGAGGTTGATGGTTATGCTGTTATTTCCTCTGATGTTATTGGTGCTGAGGAGGATAGTCCCGTTAGGCTTAGGGTGATTGGTCGTTCTAGGATTGGTAGTCCGTTCCTATCTGAGGTTGGGTATGGTGATGCTGTTGAGGTTGATACTGGGGCTGCCATCCCACGCGGTGCTGATGCAGTTGTTATGGTTGAGTATTGTAGGGGGGTTGGTGATGAGGTCTACATCTACAGGTCTGTAAGTCCTGGTGAGAACATAGCGTTTACTGGTAGTGACATTATGAGGGGTGAGTTAATACTTAGTAGGGGTTGTATGCTGACTCCTAAGGAGATCTCCCTACTCGCTGCTACTGGGTTGAAATCCTTACAGGTTTTTAAGAAGCCTAGGGTCGGCTTACTCTCCATAGGTTCTGAGTTGAGGAGTCCTGGTGAGATGTTGAGGTATGGAGAAGTATACGACGTTAATACCTACTCTATATCAGCCCTTCTTAATGAAATCCACATAGTACCTAAAGTTTACGGCATTGTCAGCGACGAATATGACCCATTGTTTAAAGTACTTTCTAAGGCTTTAGAGGAGAATGACGTAGTCATCACCAGCGGTGGTACGTCAGCAGGCATTACAGACATTACGTATAGGGTTATAAATGATTTAGGATCTCCGGGCGTCGTAGTTCACGGTATTAGGGTGAGGCCTGGGAAACCCACAGTTATAGGGGTTGTTAATAGTAAGCTAGTTATCGGACTACCCGGATTCCCCCTCTCAGCTGTGATGATATTTAACCTAATCGTAAAGCCACTACTACTTAAAATTATGGGTGTTGCTGAGGTCTCAGAGTCTAAGCTAACCTCAACACTCGCTGAGAAGGTAGTTGGGGGTAGGGGTAGGGAGCACCTAATACCTGTGATATTAGTGAGGAGGGGGAATGAAGTAACTTCCTACCCAATACCAACTACCTCAGGCTCTATCTCAGTCTTCGCAGTTGCTGACGGCTTCATCAGAATACCTGAGAATGTAGGGTTTTTAAATGAGGGGGAACACGTGGATACATACCTACTAAGCAGTAATGTAAGGCCGGCTGATATAGTAATTATAGGTAGTCATGATTATGGAATCAATATAGCCTTAAGCCTCTTTAAGGTAAGACCTCAAGCTAAAGTTGTTAACGTAGGGTCTTTAGCAGGCTTAATAGCTGTTGGGAAGGGCGGTTCAGACATAGCTGGAACCCACCTACTTGATGAGGAGTCAAACACCTACAACACACCGTTTATTAGTAAGTTAGGTCTGAAGGGTAAGGTAGTCCTGATTAGAGGGTATTCAAGGAATGTAGGATTAATAGTACAGCGTGGCAACCCTAAAAATGTTAGAGGTGTTGAAGACCTCTTAAGAAGTGATTTAATATTAGTGAATAGGAATAGGGGTTCAGGCACTAGGACATTGCTGGACATGCTCCTTAAAAACCTGGCCAAAGAGCGTGGTATGGAATTCGAGGAAGTCGTCAAGAAGATTAGAGGGTATACCGTGGAGGCTAAAACACATACAGCTGTAGCTGCTGCAGTCGCACAGGGGAGGGCTGATGTTGGAGTAGGAATTGAGGTAGCCGCACATATGTATGGACTGGATTTCATATTCCTACGTAAGGAACACTACGACTTCGCAGTAAGTACTAAAAGCTTTGAAAAACCAGTTGTTAAGGAATTCATAAACATCTTAAGCAGTAGTGAGTTTAAGAAAAGAATTGAAGCGTTAAGAGGTTATGAAGTACCAGATGATATTGGGACGATCATATACTAACCACATAGAATGCTTAGCGTTATACCTTCAAATATTAGACGAAGCTGCTGTGTAACCCTTCCAATACCGATCATCTATAGCGGTGGTATAAGCATGCATGTTAAGACGTCGAGGAAGATTATCTAATGGGACTAGCTCTAATATTGATGATACTACGACCTCACTTGTTAGGAAGGTAGGTCCTGAAACTAAGCTTAAGGGGGGAGAAGGTAGTATTCCTCATAGCTAACGAATTTGAAGACATTGAATTACTGTATCCCTTCGTACGTTTAAGTGAGGAAGGTGCTGAGGTAATCATAGCTGCTATGAAGGTAGGCCATCGTCCACGACCCGCAGACCCCAGTAAGCCTGTTACAAGTAGGTTCGGCACCCCAATACTCCTACTGGTGTTTAGGGAGGGTGAGAGACACGTAGTTAGAGAGTAGTTGCCCGTATCGTTTGTTCGGGTTTGTTTAGGTGTTTTTGATTATCTTGGGTATTGTAGCTATGGGCTTCTCCCTCAGCACCTGCTCACTTATCGCAGGATCATCAGGAGCTACATCGACGGGCACCACAGAGCCCGCCTCGAGGTATATATGCATCCCCCGCCTCTGATGGCTACCACGCCGTCATCGAGGCAGGATACATACTCTAAATCCTATAGTAGCTAAAAACAGCTTAAAACCCTTTACAGAAGATACAGTCTGTTAGAGATGTTAACCTTGATGAGGTGGACGCTGTAGTTATTCCAGGCGGCTTCTCACCAGACTACCTTAGGAGGTTTCCAGAGGTGTTAAGCTTTGTTAGAGAAGCTTTTCAGAGGGGTAAGGTAGTTGCGTCGATATGTCACGGTCCGTGGGTTTTGATATCTGCAGGGATAACTAAGGGTAGAAGAGTTACTGGTGTAGTAGCAATTAAAGACGATATAATTAACTCAGGAGCTATATATGAGGACTCACCTGTCATTAGGGATGGAAATCTAATTACTGCCAGAGTTCCTGACGACCTACCAGAGTTCTGCCAAGCGATAATTAGATGCTCTAAGCAGTCAGAAATGATAAAATATTATTTTTACAGCTTGAAAGCCTTGCCTTTAGGGCGGGGAGGAGGTCAGATTGTTTAGCAACTTAGTCATCCGTATTTTTAATTGGCTAGGCTTTCGGAAGTGAATACTGTGGTTTTTAGCTGTTTTATTCCTCTCCTTCCTGTAATGTCGTTGATGAGTTTTTTAACTCTGGAGGACTCACCTCTCACGATTATTACTAACATGCAGTTTCTTTCATCGATATGTAGGTGTAGGGCTGAGCTTATGACGTCCATGTATGAGTGTTGCATATCTGTTAATGTTTCCTCTAACCCTTCTACCTCATGGTCGTAAAGTATGTTTATAGTACCGTATACGTATTCGCCTTCCTTATACTTCCATGAGTGTTCATTTATGAACATACGTATAGCTTCTTGAACAGCTCTAGACCTCTTATACCTTAGCTCTTCGACGAATTTTTCGAAAACGTTCATTAGGTCGTGAGGTATTGATACGCTGAATCTAACTACTCC
The DNA here is from genome assembly GCA_038844925.1 of Sulfolobales archaeon. Lineage (GTDB taxonomy): Archaea > Thermoproteota > Thermoprotei_A > Sulfolobales > NBVN01 > DTCV01. Next base: position 10,210 of record JAWBQY010000016.1, read on the forward strand.
CTTACTCATAGAGGCCTCATCTAGTAGTAAATTGTTTTTCTAACTCATAAATCTATGGTGAGGTACTCCTCATAAGCTTGAGGGAATAACGATTTTATGTTCCTTAATTACCAGTATCGGGACGCCGTAGATTTTAGAGAGGATTTCTGGGTTGAGTACGTCGTCGGGCTTCCCAACAGTGAAGACCCTCCCATTCTCTAGTAGTAGGACTTTATCAGATATTCTAAACGCCTGTGTAAGGTCGTGGATCGCCATAATTATAATTAAACCTTTCGATCGTAACGACTTTATGATGTTTAATACCTCTACCTGATGTTTAAGGTCTAAATTACTTGTAGGTTCGTCTAGAAGTAGCACATCTGGTTCTCCGGCTAGGGCCCTCGCAATTATAACTCTTTGGAGCTCACCGCTACTTAACTCCTCTAAAGTCCTCTCACTAAGGTGGAGTGCGTTGACGGTCTTTAAAGCCTCATGGACTTTCTCCTCATCAGTTTTTGATGGAAGGAGATCTATGTAGGGTCTCCTCCCAGTCATCACGAAGTCATAGACTGTTAGCATTCCTAAGCTGTAGATCCTCTGAGGAACTGTTCCAATCTTACGTGCTAGCTCCTTCCTCGGAATCTCACTTAAAGACCTCCCATCAATGTATACCACACCCATCAGTGGTTTTAAGACGCCGTTAATCACCCTTAAAAGCGTAGTCTTACCAGCCCCATTAGGCCCTATAACTGAGAGTATCTCACCGCTACGTACATCTAATGACACACCATCTAAGGCCCTAACACTACGGTAGTAAACCTTCACGTCCCTAATGTTAATCTCTATAACCATATGAACCCCTCTTAAGGAGGAGGTAGACAAGTAGTGGGGCGCCGATGAATGAGGTCATTATCCCTACAGGGATTATTGTAGGGGCTATGATAGTCCTACCGATGGTATCTGAAATTATTAGAATTAACGAACCCATGACCATGGAGGCTGGCATTAAGTATTTATGCCCGCCTCCGAAGATTAGCCTAGCTGCGTGGGGTGCGATAAGGCAGACAAAACCTATAACACCTACGAAAGATGTTGCGAGGGCTGTTGCTAGTGCTGCTATTACCGACGTTTCAAGTCTAATCTTCTGAGGATTTACCCCGGTAGCCCTTGCTAGCTCATCACCACTTAGGATTAAGTCGTAATCTAAGCTCCTCAATATGAAGTAGGGAATAACGACTAGCAAGGAGGTTAGGGTTATGAGGTTAAGCTCTGCCCACCCAATCCTTCCTAAGTCGCCAAACGTCCAAAAGATAACTGATGAGACGAGTACTTCATTTAAGTATAAATACTGTAGTAGGTAGAGGATTGCCTGATAAGCAAAGGAGGTAGCAATTGCTGAAAGGACGAGTGCTCCCGGACTTAGCCCAGCCTTATATGCGAGGAGAAGTACGATCATAACTTGAATGAGGGAGAAGACAAAAGCTGATATGGATATAACGAATGGGTTATGTACTAATATCTGAAATCTTCGTATCTCCCCTCCATGCATGAGTAGGAGGGAGATAGCAACACCTAAGGAAGCTGCGGAGGAGAGTCCGAAAGTAAAGGGTGATGCTAAGGGATTCCTCATACATGCCTGTATTGCTGTACCAGACCCACCTAATACCGCTCCTACAATAACTGCAGCTAAAGCACGTCTAAGTCTTAAGTCCCAGACAACTGTTGATACTATACTGTCATCCGGGGTGAAAATTATTCGAAGCACGTCTATGAGCGAGACTTTATACCATCCTAAAGCTACTGAGGTAGGGATTAGGAAGAATGTTAGGAAGGTTAAAAATATTAAAGTTAGTTGTTTCCCTCTCTTCGAGTGTGGTCTAACCAGAAGTACGCACCCCGAAGAACTCAGAGAGATTTCTAAACCCTCCGTAGTACTCTGCGTAGTAGTGGTAGAGAGGCTTGCCTAAGAACACGTTAAAGATTTCGTCAGCCTTCACTACCGGATCTATATCTGCAAACCTATCCAGGTAGAGTACCTTACCCATATAGTACGCATCAGCTAAAGCAACTGCGATGTTCGTATGGTAGTAGTTGTAGGGGAGGATGCCGTAAACACGACCACTCTTAAAAGCACTTAAGTGTAGGTATTTAAGTGGGTCCTTATCGAAGTCCTGCTTCACAGTATTTAAGTTATTTAAATCAATGAATACCACATCGGGTTGTTCCTTAAGTATGACCTCAAAATCTAGGAAGAGAACGCCTGACTGATTTGAAATCCTATCAACGATGGATGGAGTGTGTAGGAGGGTAAGTGGTGGGAAGGCTGTTTGAGAGGTAGTAAATGGCTGAGGACCTTTATAGGATATAGCACCTACGTATACCTTAGGCCGTGAGGAGATGTCCTTAGTTCTAATCTCTAAATCGCTACGTATGCTCTCTATAAACCTTATCAGTTCTTCAGCCCTCTCACCTCTGTTTAAAGCCTTACCGAGGATTCTTAAGGCGTTTGTTAGAGCTTCAAGGTCTAACTGCCCAGCCGGACCGTAGTCCACGACAATAACAGTAGAGTTCGTCTCCTTCTGTAGCCTATCTGGATCGTACATTTCCGCATATACACGTGACATTATTATGAGGTCCGGCTTTACCGTTAGTATGAGTTCCGGTGCTGGGGGTTTGCCAGGACCTCCCGGACCTATCACTGGGAGATTAGTAAGTACTTGGTTTAAAGCCATCGCATAGTCCCTACCTACAGGACCCCACCTGATCTCACTTTCCTCAACACCTACGAGTAGGTCGTAAGCCTTTAAGTAGCAAACTAATCTAAGCACTCCAGGACCGATAGCTACCACGCGGGTAACGTTCTTAGGCAGTGTGACGTTCCTCCCTAGAATATCTACTATAGAGTACTCTGACACAGTACTCTGCTCAGGCAGTACGTAGAAATTAGAAGTTAAGTATGTGGTGATGATTATTACGGCTGCGATCGCTATTAAAGTCGTTACCACCACACCCTTAGTTAGACCTCCCATACTCATAACCCCCTACCTCACGTATGGGATTTCAAAATGTGGTACTATACCCCTCCCAACAACAGCTCCACACTTACCCTGACAGCTTAGGCATACTGCCTTCCCACCAACTAGGCTAGCCCTTGTCTTCATGACTAACTCCCCACAACTTTCACACCTTACACTTTCGAAGATTGGGGCTCTCTCAACTTCTCTCACACCAACCTCCTCAACTTTAAAGTACTCCTCAGGGAGGTTACTCATCGCATAGCTTATCTCTACCCACACTTTATGCAACTTCTCAACATCTTCATCAGTCCCAGCCCTCCTCACAACAACTTTCTCGAAGAGCTCCCGTACCTCACCCTTGAAATACTCTGCATCGAGCCTCTCCTTATCAACATAGACTCTCACACCCCTCCAAACACCCCTCCTAACAAGTGTTAATGCGTTTTTCCCTAAATCAAGATATATTAAGCAGTTATTCCCGAAGGTACAGCCAGTCGCAACCTGTACACCATCAGCAAAACAATTATTACACTCTACAATAGCTAGAAGATCTTCTCTAATACTTCCTACCGCACCAGCCGAGCTAATTCCAAGCCTCCTCATAGCAATTTCAGAAGCTCTTAATCCTAAAACTAGGAAGGGGCATAGATGCCCGTGGAAATCTCTTGCCTTCTCTATTAAGGTTTGATCGACCACGTTCTCCACCTTCAGTATTACTTTCATACTAAAAAATAATACTGGGCTTATAACCTTTACGACTAAGTTTTAAAGTCCTAGGGCTTAAGACACTTTTAATCACGCTTTAAACTGTTTTGAGGATTACCTCCATCAACTGTTGGTTAGGTTAGAGTTACCTCTCTTAGGAATATTAAAACTGCTATGCGTATAGCATGCGGATTTATTATTTCCTAACGATTACTGATTAAGGTAAGGTGATGGTTCGATGCGTGCTGGTTTAAAGTTATTAGCACTTACGATATTATTCTTCACCTCATCACTTATTTTGTTAAGCCTTATTAACGTAGAGTTAAACCCCTTAGGAAGCACCATTGTTAGGACTTGGTGTGAGGTGAGGGCAGACGTTGGTAGTCATAATCCCACTGAATGTCTTACATACTTTAACTCTGGGAGGATAGTCCTCGAGGAAGCTATTTCATTAAGCCTCTTCCTATTCGTCATAGCTGGTACGGTTCTCAGAATGGAGTGGCGTGTAGGCCTTGCAGGTCTGTCCGTCGTATTACTCGTACTCTCTAACATAGTACCACCTAGTGAGTTAGTGGGTAGTGCAGTTTCATGGGACCTCATACTCTTCCTCGTAGGTTCTATGACTTTCGCCGGGATTTTAAGAGAGCTTGGAGTGTTTGAATACCTAGCCATTCAGGTGTTAAGGCTTGGAAGGAGTGGGTTCTCACTAATTACTTTAATATGCTTACTCTCATTCGTAACTGCTGCAGTATTGGGTGAGGTAACCAGCATACTCTACGTGATGATGGTGGTCCTAGAGGCAGGGACGATCCTAAAGACCGATGTCGTACCGCTAATAGTATTAAGCGTCCTAGCAACTAATACTGGAAGTGCCGCACTACCTATAGGGAACCCCATAGGCGTGTACATATTCTTCAGCGCCAAACTCGATATGTCATCATTTATGAGGTATGCCCTACCGCTAGCGGTGGCGAACCTCATAGCCCTACTAGCTACGTCGTACTTACTGCTAAGGCCGTATATTAAGACCTTAGATAGGTTATTAAAAACGTTTAACTCAAATATCGAGGCATACCTAACGACTTACTATGTATCCATCGATTATAGGAGGAAGAAAGCTTTAAGCTTCGGCCTCATCACCCTCTTAACATTCATCTTAAGCGTTTCCTTAAACGACTACATAGCAACTTCCTTAACGCATATTTTCGGCATACCAGTCGACCCTCACTCCCTCTTAGCATTCATACCCTACATCTTCGTAACTTCAGCATTCATTATAATACCGCTCGAGGAGTTGAGCAAGTATCTTGAACGTAGTGTCGATTGGCCCTCACTTCTCTTCTTCATATTTCTCTTCATGCTGGCCTACTCACTTTCCTATACTGGTGTTATGGCTAGGTTGGCTTACATCCTCTCCACTATCGGTGGTACAGCGTTGATGTTACTCCCTATAGTGCTTGTAACGTCAGCCGCGCTGAGCAGTGTTTTAGACAACCTCTCTTTAGTAGTAGCATTTACACCATTGGCAATGACTCTATATAATTTAGGCATTGTTTCGAAAGTGGTTTTCTTCGCCTTACTATTCGGCGGTGTCTTCGGCGGTAACTTCACTCCAGTAGGCTCAACCGCCAACATAGTTGCTATTTCAATAGCTGAGAAGAGGAAGGTTAGAGTAGCATGGCATACCTGGTTTAGAATTGCTTCAATCCTAACCGGAGTTCAACTACTCATATCATTGATGTGGGTCTTATTCTCCATGTAGCTACTCATAAGCTCTGAACTCTTAAGTTGAGTCAGCTTTAAAGTTTGAGGAGTGGTTAAGATCTTAGTATGATGTTTAAAAGTTCTCTCAGAGTTGTGAGGATGTTCGATCCGTGGGGGTCTAAGCTATGTACGTGCCCTCTGAAGTATAATTTAAACCCCTATACTGGGTGTTCCCATGGATGTATTTACTGTTATGCGAGGACTTATATAAAGGATTTTAACAGGCCTAGAGTGAAGGAGAAGTTACTCATAAATATTGCAGCAGACTTAAGTAAGATACCGGCAAATATGTTAATAACTATGAGTAATAGTAGTGATCCATATACGCCGCCGGAGGGTAGGTTAGCTGTAACTAGGGAGGTTCTGAAGAAGGTCTTAGGGAGGGGCCACCCCTTACTCATAATAACTAAGTCAGACCTAGTCGTAAGGGATATTGACATACTTCAGGAGGGGAGGGTAGTAGTATCGGTGACCATAACTACCATAGATGACAGCACGGCAAAGCTATTAGAACCTAACGCACCACCGCCGTCTAAAAGGCTTAAAGCATTGAAAACCTTAACGGAGCACGGCATCGTAACCACGGTTAGGATAGACCCGATAATACCTTACATAAACGATGATGAGGGCATGCTTAAAGAATTAATTAGAGAACTAGCTGATATAGGGGTTGCCCAAATAACAGCATCTACACTTAAGGTTAGGTCAGACATACTGAGCAATGTTTGTAGGGCATTCCCAGAAGTAGCCAGCAAGTTAAGAACGCTGTACGCAAAAGGTGAAAAACTAGACAACTACACCTACCTACCAAGAGAACTAAGACTTAAGTACCTCACATACGTTAGGAATCTAAGCTATGAGAGAGGAATACCATTCACAACGTGTAGGGAATCACTCCCAATAACAACACCCGGCATAGCATGCGACGGGAGCACCTTCCTATACGTGTCAAAGAAATTTAAAGATATGTAAAGTAAACTCTTAAGGGGGCCGGTAGCTCAGTTAGGAAGAGCGCCGCCCTCGCACGGCGGAGGTCCCGGGTTCAAATCCCGGCCGGTCCACCAAAACCTCTCACACGGACCTACATAAATGAACTTCTTCCTGAGCTAAGATGCAGACCATACATTTCAGGAACCTGGACCTCCCTTAAGATCGTCCAACATACCCTACACGATTAAACGAATTACATAATTTATTAAGAGTAACCAATGCTTTAAGGAGGATAATTACCTTCATATATTTGGATAGATTTTAGTAGTACTTCTTTGTTGGGGCTTTACGCGTTGGAGGCCATTCCGGGTTGGGGTATATTAGGCTACAACGTACCTTACCGACTTGAGCCGCTTATTTCAGAAGGCAATAACTATTGATGTGGGGGATGTAGTTTCATCCTTTAGGGCTGATGAAGATAGAGGTCTACGCTTCAGGAATTCCTTTGAGGTAGTGATAAATAAGTAGTGAAGATGTTGTGAGGAGGGATATTACCATCGGAATAAATAGTGACATTAGCACTCTCTCATTTTCCAACGTAGTATGTGGTTTAAAACTAACCTCTCTTATAGTGCCGGAACTCTCTAACTCAGTTAGACGGAAGGTGTACGTACATATCTCTTCAGAACATCTTTTCTCAATACCACATGTCTTGCATTCCTCTGTAAATGGGCTTGAAATGAGGTATGTGACGTCATCACGTACAAGCCTTAATGTGATGCCGTCATCTTCTACCGGTATTTTAAGATACATTATACTATGAGGTAAGACGCGCTGGAGTGTTACAGCTCTAACTTCCGGATATTTCGGGTCTGTGATGAGGTAGGAATAGCGGAAGAATATATTAATGTATAAGTATCCGCTTCTATCATATACACAACTCTTAGAGATAAGTCCATCGAAATCCGTAATATTAATACTTATCTCACGTGGATATAAGATTTCGTAAGTGTATGTGAGGTCATAAGGAATTAGCGGTATTCTTTCTAGGGATAAGTTATAAAGACTTAATATACCGCAGGATGCATCCCTAAATACGTAGCTAAAGACGTAGTCAACTCTAAAACCCATCCTACGATTTACATCTATTTCAACATCACCGCTAAGCACCTCACTAAACTCTAAACCATATCCGTAACCTCTTAGTGAGACACTATACTTGCTTACATCAAAAGAATTGTAGGTTCTAAGCTTCGGATTGTGTAAGGTTATAACATGTGTTGATAGGAAGGCAAACCATAAGCATAATAATGATGTCACGATTCCCAGAGTTACTACGACTACTGTGAGAGTTTTGATGAAGTGTGACTTCTTCATTCCATATCGAAAGATATTCCGAATAAAAGTATTAAATCCTTATCGAGTTAGTAGAGGTTGGATATAACTACATGGTCTGAGACCTTAGGTATCTCTTATGGGTAGGTTTGACTACGATTCAGAGTTGATTAAAGCTTTAGAAGCTGTATACGGCAGTGATGTTTTCAATTTTCTAGAGAGTTTGAGTAGGCCTCCATCAAGATACTATGTTAGAGTTAACGTGTTGAAAGCCTCTGTTGATGACGTTTTAAGGAGGTTGAGAGATAGGGGTTTTGAGGTGTTCCGAGATGAGGTCTTAGATGAGGCTATCTACTTCCCAGTTAAAGGTCCTTACGAAGTTCCTTCGGCTAAGTGGTACGTAGTGGCTGATAAGAAGGCAGCTGAATCAGTCCTACTAGGCTCAGACTTATATGTCCCGGGAGTTATTAAGGGTGAGTTTAGAAAGGGTGTTGAGGTAAATGTGATTACTGAGTATGGTGATGTCATAGCTTACGGTATTGCTGAGATAGACTCAGATTCTATAGGTAGGGTCGATAGAGGTATTGCTGTCAGGGTTGTTAAGTCTAGGTATGATGTTGTTAAGATTAGGGAGTTACCCGAATTTAAGGAAGGGTTAATATACCCGCAGTCCCTTCCTTCAATGCTTGTATGCGCTTTAATGGACCCTAAGGCTGGTGAGGTAATCGTCGATATGTGTGCGGCGCCTGGAGGTAAGACAGGACACCTAGTAGAGCGTTCGTATGGTAGGGCATTAGTATACGCTTTCGACCACTCTAAGAAGAAGGTAGAGCGTATGGTTGAAGAACTTAGTAGGTTGGGGCATATAGGCCGTGTTAAAGTATTCAAAGCTGATAGTAGGTACTTGGATGTAGATTTTAGTTGGTTGAGGGCTGATAAAGTGGTTGTAGATCCCCCATGCAGTGCTTTAGGTGTGATACCTAAGCTATACGATTCAAAGCGTTATAGCGATATTAAGGTACTCTCAGAATACCAATTTCAATTCCTTAAGACCGCAGCCAAGGTAGTTAGAGAGGGTGGTCTCATATCATACTCAACATGTACAGTAACATTAGAGGAGGGTGAGGAGCTCGTAGAGAGGGCTATCAACCAATTAGGCTTAGAAGTGATTGAACCGAAAATCAGGTTGGGAAGTTCTGGAATTACTTCAGCTCCGTGGGGTATGTACCTAATAAGGTTCCACCCACACATACACGGAGTTCCAGGCTACTTCATCTCACTGCTTAGGAGGCGTAACTAACACTCTATACTTTGCAGCCTTCCTCAATCTATTCATTATAGCTAAGCCCAACCCAACCTCGTCAAACCCCTCAGCAATTGCTATATCAGCTTTTAAAGAGTCGCAGAGTCTTAACACGTCGAAGAGGTTGTGGGCGACTTCAAATACGTTACTACGCGACCCTAGCACTAATACGTCATAGCCTCTAACCCTGTAATACTCTGCAGTTTCGGAACTAGCTATAATCGCCACCCTCAAACCCTTAGAAGTAAGCCTGTTAGCATGGTTTAATACCGTAGTTGTTAATGCTTTCAAATCGCTGTAGTCGTCTAACTCAACTAGCAGTAAGGGTGTGTTAGGTGAGTAATGCCTGTACCTAGTGCCTGGGCTTAATGAGACCTCAGCCTCAGATAAACCTCTAGCAAATGATGGAATCTTAATCTCCTTACCGAGAACTCTAACTAGGTCCTCAACAGATATGGGTCCTGGACGTAGTAGTACTGGCGGATCTGACGTGACGTCAATTATCGTGGACTCTACGCCGAAGAATGTCTCACCACCATCTACTACTACGTCTACGAGACCCATCAGATCTTCAATTACGTGGCTGGCGTTAGTGGGTGACGGCCTACCTGATAAGTTAGCGCTGGGAGCTGCTATAGGCCTACCTAAAGCGTTGATTAAGCTTAGAGCTACTGGATGTCCAGGACATCTAACAGCAACTGTTGGTAGGCCGGCAGTCACCTCCTTAGGAACTTTAGCAGACTTCTTAAGCACTAATGTTAGGGGACCTGGCCATGCGAAATCTATTAGTCTGTATGCAATTTCCGGCACATCTACTACTAACTCATCGAACATCTCCTTAGATGAGACATGCATTATCAGCGGGTTGTCTGGAGGTCTGCCCTTAACCTTAAATATCCTCATAACTGCCTCATTATTATAGCCATCAGCACCCAATCCATACACGGTTTCTGTAGGGAAGGCGCATAACCCACCAGACCTTAGAACGTTGGCTACCTCATCAATCACCTTCATATCAGGTCTTAAAGCATTAACTCTTACTACCTTAGTCACTTTTAAGTCCTTCACTATCGTCACTTCATACAGACCTTATAATCCTTAAACGTAAGTTAGGATAGGCCTACATACATATAAACACCTACTAGATAAATTACTTAGATGATGTAGAGCGTCCTTGCTGAGCCTATGTGATGTGTACGAATCCCTCTGACAACAATATAAGGGAGATTACGGATCAGTGGCTTAAGAATTTTAATCATTTCAATCTATGAGATTTTAATATAATTCATTAAAGAGGATTTTAATATCAGTTACTAGAAGTCTGGGACTTCTACGTAGTCGTACACCTTATCAATAGCTTTTTCACGTTTAGTAAGGTGGTCTAAGAGGAATTTAACCAACATCTCACACGCCCTAAGCTTACATTCACCGCATAGTATGCTACCACTCCTACATTCGTAGTAGACCTTACTCAGTTCTGAGTCATCCGGTATTAGATGGTATGCGTAGAATTCGTAGACCACGCATTTTTCCGGCTCACCACCCAGTCTCCTCTGCTCTTCTGCAGTAGCTCTACCACCTGTGAATGCCTTCATCAATTTCTGAGAAGCTGACTGCGGGTCCTCATCAAGTGCAATATAACTTTCAGGTCTTGAAGAGCTCATCTTACCTCCGTCTAAGCCTGACATAAACCTATGGTACGTTGATGCGGGGGGTTTTAATCCTAACTCGCCTTCAAACCTCTGCGCTACATCCCTCGTCAGCCTTAGATGTGGGTCTTGGTCAGGTCCTACGGGTACTAATACGTCTTTAAACCCTCCGAAGTCTTTAAGCTGCGGGTGTAGGATATCAGCTATCTGAGTTATTACCGATACTATCTTACCTACTTCTAAGTCCTCTCCATAAGCAGCCCTCAACTCAGCTAATGTTAACTTCCTTGAAATCATTTGAATTAATCTGTAGTACTTGGGATGGTAGTTGGACTGGAAGTATAGGTGTAGGTTAGACTTAGTAAGCCCTAATGCTATGTAATTAGCTATGTAGTCGTAGAGTGCGATCTCTATAGCCTCCTTCCTATTAATCCTTCTAACTGAATATGCCTCAATATCAGCTACTATTAAGAAGATCTCAGCACCTAACCTCTGGTAGTAGATTATTTGGTCGATGAGCATTTTATGGCCGAAGTGCATCTTACCACTTGGCATTAAACCCGTCACTATTGCAAATTTCTCCCTATTCTTCAAAGCGTTTATGATGTTGTTAAAGTCTCTATGGCCGAAGATTACTCCTCTAACCATTAGCGGGTGTGGTGTTACAACGCTCTTAAGATCGTCAACCACTTCGTTAAAAGGTCTTATCCCGAAGTACTGAAATAACTTTTCATACTCTTTAATCATTACGTGTGACCAGGGATCTATCCTAAATTCCACAATAGGTATCGCCGAGATATGATTTAACAACATGTCTTTATAAGGTTTAATCAATACTTAGTTATTGAGGTTGAGTTCTTGAAGGATATCGTTAGAGTTGGTTTTGGTATTAAATTACTTGATGACGGTTTAGAGGGAGGTATTCCTAAGGGTAATTGGGTCGTCATCACCGGTGAGCCCGGTACTGGGAAGTCAATACTCTGCATGCACTACGCATATGCGGGCTTAATGTCCGGCGATCCAGTAATCTACGTAACTACTGAGGCTGAGTTTAGAGATGTTGTTAGGCAGGCGAGGCAGTTTAATATGGATTTTGAGGGATTTAACCATTACTACCTAGGTGATGAGAAGCCTGAGAAGACCCCCCAACTAGTAATTATAGATATATTCAGCCTGCTTAAGACTGCTAAACAGCTAAGTGCTGAGGCTGAGGAGATCGAGAGGAAGAGGAGGTATGCAGCACTTGATATTGAGACTTTAATAGCTGCGGTTAACGAGGCGTATAGGGTTTTAGGACTTACTGATGAGAGGCATAAATCACCCTTAAGGCATGTTAGGCTAATAGTGGATAGTATCTCAGCGTTCTGGGCTGATAAACCGGCGATGGCTAGGAAGTACTCATATCAGTTTAAAATAGCTACTCATAGGGAGAACGTTACGGCATTACTAGTAAGTCAGTACGCCATGACGACTAAATCAGTTGTTGGTGATTCTAAAGTGATTATTAAGTCATTAAGTGGTGTTGAAGAAATAGCAATTGCTGACCTATTCAGACATTTAGCTACGTCTGGCGAGGCACCACTACGTGTTAATGACTGTGAGGTCATATACGTAGATTCCCTAAGCACCCCATCTTTAGACCCTAATAACTTAACAATTAAGTGGTGTAGGGTATGCTCAGTAATTAGACACGTAAATAGTAAGCCTATATATGAGGTCGTCTTAGAAGACAGTAGGAAGTTAAAACTAACTGAGGACCACACGCTCTACAGGCTTAATGATAATGGGGCAGAACCTATTAGAACTTGCGAAGTGAAGGTGGGGGATCGTATAATATCTGCTAACTATGATGTGGTAGGGCGGCATAACTTAGACGGAGTACATGTAAGGGTAGCTAAAGTCTTAGAGGTGAGGGAGTGTGATGGTTGCGAGAGCTACGTCTACGACCTATCAGTAGAGCCGTTTGAGAATTACCTAGCAGATGGTGTGGTAGTCCACAACTCTACATTCGGCTTCGGACTAGAACACATAGCTGATGGAATACTACACCTGTGGATGGATGATGTAGAAAGCGTTAAAGAAGTACGTAGATACTTAATAATTAAGAAGATGAGGATGACCAACCACTTCAGGGGGACGTACAGAGTTGAGATAGCCCCTAGTAAGGGCTTAATACTGACGAAGCTTTAAACCGATTAGAACAGTACGTTCTATGTGGTGGGCCCGCGGGGATTCGAACCCCGGACCCCCCGGTTATCAGCCGGGTGCTCTAACCAGGCTGAGCTACGGGCCCTAAAAATCACTTACCACTAAATTATTAAATCTTACTTCAACTCATCCTGAAGACTGCTTAATGGGTATACTTTAAAGATACCTAACCTCTTAAAATAAACGTCAGGTCCTTCAGGCTCGATGTACTCTACTAACTTAGCCTCGAGCCCCATAGACTTAATAACGTATGCCAGGTCTTCAACCCAATCTACCACACCACAGCTCATACAGAAAGTACCACTAAATTCAACTACGAGGGTCCCATCCTTCCTTAACTCGATTAGCCTGGCTTGAGACTCAACCCCTCTCAACCTATTATACATTTCTATAGCCTTCTCTACAATTACGTGGAGAGGATTTCCCTCACTCATACTAAGTATCCAAAGTTATCAATAGTTTTAAGATTTAATTAACTCTACTCCACATGTGTAAGCACTCACACTAACACTGGTTGGAGTATGTTAGTTGAAACCTATTAGTCTAAGTACTGTGAGTACGAACTCCACATCTGCGGAGTTGATGTTAGTGGTGCCGCGGCCGGGATTTGAACCCGGGTCACGGGCTCTCCTTGCTAGGTCGGTTGCTCGAAAGGCCCGCATACTTGACCGGGCTATACTACCGCGGCATCCGTTACTCTATTAGAGTGTGTTGACTTATTAAGGTTTTAGTTTTTAAATTACTTATGCCTTATATTCTTTGATGGTTGATGGAGAGCGCGGTTGCTGATGGGTTGAGGCTTGGTAGGAAGCCGTCTAGGATTCTCTCAGGTGTTACCGTAGTTGCTGTTATGACTGCACCACATCCATGCCCTCATGGTAGATGTGCTTACTGTCCTGGAGGACCTGATTTTGGAACTCCTCAAAGCTATTACGGTGAGGAACCAGCGTTAATGCGTGCTTCTAGTGTTGGTTACGACCCTTACGAGCAGGTTAGGGTTAGGTTGAAGCAGTATGAGGTCTTAGGGTATAGGCCGAGTAAGGTTGACGTAATCGTTATGGGTGGTACCTTTACAGCCCTACCTGAGTGGTATCAGGAGTGGTTTGTTACCTCATTATTTGAGGCTTTTAATAGGTACCCTATGGGTAGGCCTGAAGTACTACCTTCCTTGGAGGAAGCGCAGTTGAGGAATGAAGTAGCAGGTATTAGGGTTGTCGGGCTGACTTTTGAGACTAGGCCTGACTGTGTTGATGAACAAAGCGTCAATAAGATACTACGTTTCGGCGGTACTAGGGTTGAGTTAGGTGTTCAAAGCATATATGATGATGTTTTGAGGTTGGTTGAGAGGGGTCATACAGTTAAGGAGGTTGTTAAGGCAACTCAAATCCTTAAGGACTCGGGATTTAAAGTTGCTTACCACATAATGCCTGGACTTCCGGGTAGCGATTTCCAACGTGACTTAGATATGATTAGAGAGCTTTTCGAAGATGAGGCGTTTAGACCTGACATGCTTAAGATCTACCCAACCTTAGTAGTTAAGGGTACTAAGCTGTATGAGTGGTGGGTTGAGGGTAAGTATAAAGCATTAAGTGATGATGAGGCAGTAGAGCTAATATCTGAGATGTACCGCTACATACCTAAGTGGGTTAGGGTTATGAGGATTCAAAGAGATTTACCAGCTAGATACATTGAGGCAGGGCCTAGGAAAGGTAATCTGAGGGAGTTAGTAGAGCTTAGAGCTCTGAGTAAGGGGATAAAGATCAATGAGATAAGGTTTAGGGAGGTGGGGAAGTTAATCCGTAGGGGTTTAAGACCTACGAATATTGAGCTATTGGTAACGGAGTATAGAGCTAGTGGGGGTGAGGAAGTATTCATAAGTGCTGAAGACTTAGTCAACGATGTTATAGTGGGGTTCGTAAGGGTTCGAATACCTTCTGAGAATGTATTTAGGCCTGAAATTGATGGCAAGACAGCAATAGTTAGGGAGCTACATGTTTACGGTCCTCAATTACCGGTCGGTATGAAGGCAACTTGGTTAGATACTCAACACTTAGGTATTGGGGCTAGGTTATTGAGGAAGGCTGAGGAAGTAGTTCTTGAGAAGTACGGTAGGACTAAGATCTTAGTGCTCTCAGGTGTTGGTGCTAGAGAATACTACAGAAAGTTAGGCTATTCAAGAGATCGGGACTCACCATACATGAAGAAACTACTTACTTAGGACTAAGTAGTAGTTCTCCGGTAAGGACCTCCTATGGGGGTTGTAAACACCTGACTTAACAACCTTAAGCCCGAGCAGTCTTAAATGCCTTACTAGTTCTGAAACCCTATATATGTGGTAGTACCTTAGGTACGTCTTACCCTTACTCCTCCAAGGAACTCGAATGTCGAAGAGCTCCTTAAGCCTCTTACGCATTAGTAATACGTTGATTAAATTTCTAATCAATCCCCTAAGGACGACTGGATGTGTAGCCGCCCAAATGGTTATCAAGCCCTTACCACCTTCCTTTAAGACTCTTCGAACCTCCTTTAGAACCGTAGGTAAGTCCTCAGGCACTACGTGATTTATAGATGCAACGTACATAATGCAGTCAGTACTGTCAGACCTTAGTGGTAGGTAACGCATATCAGCCTGCACCATATCAACACGGTAGTACATGCTCCCACCCTCACACCTAACCGCGGCCTTCTTAGCTATCCTCAACATCTCCTGAGACAGGTCAACGCATAACAACTTAGAACCCGATCTTAATGCGTAAGCCAACCCATTATGGCATGGACCGCAACCAACATCTACAACTAAGCCAACACACCTAGACAACTCATTAATAACATCCCAAGCCCTAACCCTAAGGCTGGAGTAACCAGTAGCTATGAGATCATAAGTACTCATCAACTCATCATAAACCCCACCGTCAAACATCCTCAAACACCGCTGGAACACTACAACACTACCAAACATTATTAATGGTGCGGCGGCCGGGATTCGAACCCGGGATTTCCGGCGCTCTACGAACCCCAATTTCTTGGCAGGCCGGCGTCCTAATCCAGGCTAGACGACCGCCGCCCACAACTTAACTTATAACTGAGCGTTTTTAAATATTAATTCAATCAATAGTGTTTTTACTTTGTGGTTAAGTTCAGAACTACTTACAGATTAGGACAGAAATTAACTTCTTCTATTTATCCCAAGCTTTTTAAATGTGAGACATTCTTAACGATCTCGAGTATAATCGCTACATCGACAGTCCTAGAGATAAATCATTTTGTGACTTTTAGATGGTGTATAATATCAATTACACTGATTAACGGAAAATTAAAAACTCTATTTTTAGAAATATTAGATGTTTGAGTTTAGGGTGAAGGGTATTGGATGTTTTTGTATTTAGGAACGGCGATAAATTTGTTAAATGCGGAAATGTTGAATTTGGGGATGAGGAAGAATTTCGTGCAGTGCTTTTAAGAATTATTAAAGAGGGTCGGAGTTTTCCACTACCTACATCTCTTGAAGGAAAGCGTC
>JAWBQY010000017.1:0-25241 GCA_038844925.1 Sulfolobales archaeon
TGCATATCTGAACTCTAAATCCTCCTCAAGAGCTTTTAAAAATCTAAGCTTTTCCTCTCTACTTAAGGCATTATTCATCATACCCACGGAAATGATGCAGAATAAAAACTAATAAACATTACTCATTACTTCTTCGACCTCCTTTTTAGATTTATTTTAATGACCTTGGATGTAATATAGGCTCAGATCACTTAAGGAGTAAGTCCCTAGTTTTAGGTGTAGAACTCATAACACTAAGCTCAGCACTATAGGAGGTAAGGATAGTATGTCTCAACTTCTTAATTGAGGAAGGTCTAACCTTAAATGTAGGAGAAGATCGAGATTTGAAACTCTCTCCTCCAGAGTCGAAAGCTTCGAACCTCATCGCAGATGATATTAGTTGAGATTGTCCATTCTATTCTTAGCTTCATCGATCTTTGGTCTTCTTCCATCGAAGCCTGCGTCATCGGTCTCTGCTAGTTCAGATAACCTCAACTCATAACTTGCTCTAATACCTGGCTCATTATTACCTTCAGTTCCGCTAGTTAATGGATGCTAACGCATATGCACGGATGTAAGGGATAGCAGAAAACCACGGTATTAAATACTAACCCCTTCCCAACATGTAGTGCTACAGCCTAAATTTATTAACCTCCATTTATCCAAGCATGAATCCTAATATAATTAATTGGATTAAACCATCTAATTATACTTAAAGTTAAGTTTCATGAAAGGTAATTTAATACCTCTGCAAAGTTGTTTTGGTAACCTCTATGTCGTCAGGTTTAAGGATAGCTATAGTTAATAGTAAGACGTTTGGTATTTACTCGAATGTTATCGATGAGTTGAAGAGTTTTGCAAGCATTGAGAGATTAGAAGTTCCTAAGGATTTGAGCGGTGTTCAACTTGCCTCAGCACTCAAGGATTATGACATAGTAATAGCTAGCGTCACCCCAAACTACAATGCTGAGTTCTTTAAGAATAATCTACGGGTTGGAATGATCGCTAGGCATGGGATAGGTGTTGATAACGTAGACGTTGAAGCTGCAACTAAGTACGGCGTAGTTGTTACGAGAGTTCCCGGCTATGTCGAACGTAATGCCGTGGCTGAGCATGCAGTAACTCTTATGTTAGCTGCTCTGAGGGATGTCGTTAGAGCTCATAAGAAAGTAGCTACTGGCAAGTGGGGTGAGAGAGGCAGGTTTGTATGCAATGAATTAAGGTATTTGACTGTTGGATTAATTGGAATTGGTAACATAGGTTCTAGGGTGGCTGAGATATTAGTTAGGGGGTTTGGCTGCAGGGTCATTGCCTACGACCCATACGTACCTGAGGTGAGGGCTAGGGAGTTAGGGGTAGAACTCGTAGATCTAGATAGCCTATTAAGGAACTCAGATATAATATCAATACACACACCCCTTACTAAGGAGACCTACCACCTAATCAATTGGGAGAGACTGACTAAGATGAAGAAAGGTGTGATAATCGTCAATACTGCTAGGGGGGAGATCATCGACACTAATGCGTTGGTTAAAGCCCTTGATGAGGGGATCGTTGGAAGAGTTGCTATAGACGTAGTTGAGGGTGAGCCCATAGATAGTGAGCATCCCTTACTTAAGTTTGATAACGTAATTATAACACCACACATAGCTGCTTTCACGTATCAGGGATTGAGAGGTATGGATGAATCAGTACTTAACGCTATTAAAGCGTATTTAAGGGGGGAAATACCTGAGGGTATAGTCAATAAGGAAGTCTATGAGAGAGGGTTAAGACGTATCCAACCCTAAAATTGATAAGTAGTTTTAAACGCTAAATCCATCTCTACGGTCGGTGATAGTATTAGTAAGATTAAGTATGTGAGGGCCTACCCACTAGCAGCTGAGAGGCCTGGAATAACTACTGACAGGCCAGACCACTACCTCCCATATTGGAAAGAGTTATCAGCAGTCGGTATTCGAAGTAAGTACTACATGTTATTAGTTGAGGTAGGTTCTGATGACGGCTTAGTTGGTTGGGGTGAGGCATTAGTTAGGGAGGTCCCTACAGCACATGCTGAGATTGTTGAGAAGCTACTCTCACCAATTATCTTAGGCCAAAACCCCTTAGCTATTGAGGAATTATGGCAGAGGATGTTCGCATCGTTGAAAACTAGGGGCCATTTCGGAGGCTTCTTCATTGAAGCCCTCTCAGGTGTTGACATAGCGTTATGGGACCTAGCCGGTAAGTCTCTAGGGATACCTGTACATCAACTACTGAGAGGTCCTACCATGGATAGAGTTAAAGCCTATGCGTCCTCAGTCTACTGGCACTACATGGATAGGCTATCACCCGAATCTGTAGCTAAGGAAGTACTAAGGTTAAGGAGTGAGGGCTTCGACCAGGTTAAGATTAAGATAGGTATGGAGAAGATTGAGAGAGGGAGTCTAAAAGTACGTGATATATTGAAGGCTGTAAGAGATCATGTAGGCTATGATGTGGGAATCATGGTTGATGCTAACTCAGCATATACTGTTAACGAAGCCCTCAGAGTTGGTAGGGATTTAGAAAGGTATGAAGTCATATGGTTTGAAGAACCGCTCCCACCTAATAACATTGAAGGCTATGCTGAGTTGAGGAGGAAGTTAGATGTTATGATAGCTGGCGGTGAGTCGCTATTCACTAAGTATCAATTCATGGAGTACGTCAGGAGGAAGGCTCTCGACGTCTTACAACCAGATATAGCTAGGGTTGGAGGTATAACAGAGTTTATGAAGATAGTAGCTATAGCGGAGGCTGAAGGCCTCCTAATAGCACCGCATGTAGGCCTCTCAGGACCTGGATGTAGGGCAGCCTCAATTCAGGCATCTGCAGCAGTGCCTAGGGAGGTCTTCCTAAGTTACGAATACATGTATAAAGGTGATAACCCCCTAGCTAGGGAGATACCTAAACATGCGGTAGAGGTCTTAAATAATGGTTACGTCGAGGTCTGCAGAAAGCCTGGAATATGTTTCGAACCAAATACCGACCTAATACATAAGTTTTTAGTCAAGGTTTAAACATTTAAGCAGTTATTGATGGGGCCGCGGGGATTTGAACCCCGGACCACGGGGACCCGAACCCCGCATTCTACCAAGCTAAACTACGGCCCCAGCTACTATTTTTCTTAGATTAACCGGATTTAAACATTAACTCTATGATCTCATCAGCAGCTGATATAGGGTCCAACAGACCTCTTATGAGGGAGTCGTAAACCTCCTTGATCCTTAAGTCCTTAGATAGTACCTCATTAAGCTTACCCATGACCTTATGCTTCACCGCTAAGTTCAATTCTAAGAACCTACGCCACTCCCTCTTAATGTTTATCTTATTCGTACTTACTAAATAGTTTCTATGTTCGTTAACAGCGTTTATCAACTCCTTAATACCGATTCTATACGTAGCTGATGTTTTTAAAACCCTCGGTACCCACTCATCCCTACTCACATCGCTTAGTGCGAAGAGCACTTGATTAAACGTTAGTTCAGCGTCAGGACGGTCAGATTTGTTGACCACGTATATATCCCCGATCTCCATGACCCCAGCTTTAAGAGCTTGTATTTCATCGCCTGCCCCAGGCATTAATACTAGGATTACAGTATCGGCGAACCTTGAGATCCCTACATTGAATTGACCGACACCTGGGGTCTCAATTATTATGTAATCATATCCCAACGCGTCTAAGACCTCAACTGATAGTAATGCCTTAAGAGGTAAAGCCTCCTCCGAAGTAGTACTCATACTCCTAATGAATACCCTATCACTCCGCCTTATATTAGTCATTCTAACCCTATCACCTAAGAGTGACCCACCACTTATAGGTGATGAGGGGTCCACAGCTAAGACTGCGATAGAACTTCCGTTGAAGGATAACTCATCCGCAACTGCGGATATTAACGAGGACTTACCAACACCTCCAGCCCCTGTAACCCCTATAACATGGGCTTTAGGTGTTTTAGGCCAGATCAAACTAGCTATATGTCTCACTATCCCTGGATCGGTCTCAATCAATGAGAGTAGTTTAGAGAGTGCTAGCTTATCACCCATGCTTGCACTACTTATTAAATCCTCAACAACCTTCACCAACGAACACCTTATAGAGAGGTGATTCCGCACTACCCAAGTATTTTAAACCACTACCCGTTAAGGGGATTAAGACCTTACCACTTAACTCTTTCCTCACTAACTTAAATGCAGCATACGCTGCAGCACTAGTCGGCTCTACGGCAAACCCCATCCTATAGAGGTCTTTCAACGCATCAACTATTAACTCATCGTTAATTACTACTGAGAAACCTCCCGACTTCCTAATAGCCTCAGCTATGTATGGCAGTCTAGGAGCGTTAGTCAGCCTTATCGCATCAGCTAACGATGTAGGACTCACACATTCAGTAACTCTAACATCATTTAAGTAGTGGCTTAAGGAGTCGTAACCGCATGCCTGAACACCTACTAACTTAGGTATAGTTGATGTAAGCCCTAATTCTGCTAATTCGTTAAATCCCTTCCAAATACCTAGTAATAAGGTACCGCTAGCTACCGGTGTTATTACATAATCAACAGATCTTAATTCTTCGTAGACCTCATACGCGAATGTTTTAGTACCCTCAATAAAGTAAGGATTCCACGTATGCCCTATGTAATACCTTCTATCGCTTAAGTCGCTGAGCACCTTCCTCGAAGCCTCATCTCTACTACCAGCCTTCACAACTTCAGCCCCGAAGGACTTAATAAGTGAGTACTTACC
This sequence comes from Sulfolobales archaeon, assembly GCA_038844925.1. Classification (GTDB taxonomy): domain Archaea; phylum Thermoproteota; class Thermoprotei_A; order Sulfolobales; family NBVN01; genus DTCV01. Next base: position 4,745 of record JAWBQY010000017.1, read on the forward strand.
TACAGGTATGTCGTTCGGTACGTATATACGTGCCTTAATACCTGCACATGCAGCGTATGCCGCTATGGAAATACCCGTATTACCTGAAGAGTCTTCCAATACCTCATCAACGCCTAAGTCAACAGCCTTAGAAACCGCTACAGCAGAACCCCTATCCTTAAAACTGCCTGTGGGGTTTAAATATTCCAACTTGAAGTAAAGTGAGTAATTACCTGAAGACCTAACCACTACGGGGGTTAGACCCTCACCTAAAGAAACATGGTGGGAGAGGTCTGGGAGAAGTTGTGAGTACCTGAAAATACTTCTCACATCTTTATCTACAGACCATTTAGAACTTCTAAGATCTACTAAGACCTCTAAAACACCTCCGCAAGAACATCTAAACGACTTATATTCCCTCTCGTAGACCTTACCGCACAACTTACACTTAATTACGTAGTTAGCCATTAATGCCCCCATAGTTTATAAAAACCTTAAAATAAAAACGTAATCGTAATTATGGTTGTTAATTATGAGTAGAACGTTAAATCATTATAACCCTAACTCTCGAGGCCTCAAACAATTCCTCCTCTAAATCTACACTCACTGATTCCTCTTCAGACCTCTTAGAACTGAGGAGATATTCAATAAATTCATCAACAGCATCCCTAACGAATTCACTCTTAGAGCAGTAACCTAAATCCTTATACACTTCAGATATGAGGTCATCTAACTCCTTAGGAATTCTAACCGTAATTATCTTAGAGCGTTTTATCTGATTTGCTCTAATCAATTTAATAGGCCCTACTGAATAAGGGTAATACCAAATAAATACTTTTCTGGGTTAGTGTCCTTAAGTATTATGTAATACCTTGAATAGTTTTGTAAGGGACGTACCTTAATTAAGTCCTTAAGGTATTACTATGCTTATACTGCAGATGATTTTATAAATTCAAATGATTAGTCGGAGGCTTCTGAATTTATGGTTAGACTCATTTAATTTCGATTACTAATCCTACCTTAACTAGTATGTTTAATATTTTCTCTAATTCTTTAACCCCTATGTCTACTCCTACTTCACCCACGATCTCATTCCTTAATTCCCTCACGGTCTTACGTCTCTTTAGGAGTAATGGGATTATACACTGCAAAATTGTCTTCACATACTTCCCCGACCTCAAAATTACTTCAAGTTCGTCTACTTCAGCCTCACTTAACTGTCTTACGATCGCTCTTAAATCTAAGATGCCTGGAGGTCCCACGTAAATGAATTCCCTGTCTAATGTCACATCTTCATCACTGGTGAGCCCTCCATCTTGTAGCGTTATTTTTTCTAGATTAAGGGAGTTGCCTAAGTACTTAGTCATGCTGTCGCTTAACTTCCTACATAGGTATTTAAGTCTGTAAGCCCTTACTTCATCACTAACCCATGAAGTCTCCGAGCCGAGGTACTCGAATACGTAGCTAATTACTAAGTGTTTATCTATACCTTCCGTAGAGGCTTTATATGCAGCGCTCCCCACCGCCGAACCAATTAGGATCGCTATTTTAGGGTTGAATTTATCTACAGTATCTAAGTCTGTGTGGTAGTACGTATCAGGCCATTGATTGATCATTACGGCAGGTACGCCTAGGAGGATGTAGACATCGTGGTCGCTCCCCACCTCATAAGGTAGGGTGTCAAATCTCAGGCTAACTGATTTCTTAGGTGATGTGAAGGAAGCCTCTGAAATCGCCCTCCTAAGCTCGTAGTAAAATAACGCCTCATATGGATGAAAGAGTGAGGGTGGGGGTCTTACATAATTTAATGTTGAATTAGTCACCTCCTGCCTCTCACCAATCATGTCTAAGTTTACTCCAAATACTACTCCTTCCTTACCAGGTAGGTATGCCGTAGGTCCGTAATACTCTGGATACCAGAGTAGCACTATGCTATGCTTCTTAGGCTGTGAGAGCTTTCCCCGCCTAATTAATTCATCTAACACTTTAGCAAGTTCTAAAAGTGTTGCAGCCCCACTAACATTATCATTTACAGTACCGCGTGGGTGGCAGTAGTGAGCGAATATGTGAATCTCAGTTGGATTATCACCTAATCTGGCAGACACCACGTTTATTTGCTGGCCGTCGGTATAACCCGCATCAACGTACGCCCTCACAACTACTTTATCACCATTCTTTAGATGCTGGATTATATCGTGAGCAGTTCTCCTAGAGACGCTTAAAGCTAATGACTTAGCCCACCTCACATCATCTGGTGTTAGGAATAAGCTCATATATGGGACGGCATCGTAGGGTGCATCATCTCTGTAGAGGAGGACTACCGAAGCCCCCCTCCTACATGCCTCTCGATAGGTTAGGAAGGCATTCCCGGAAGTTAAGACCGCCTTACCACTAACGTCAACATCACCGTAACATCTAGACCTATCACCACAGTTTATATGAACTACTTCAGCAGTGACCTCACCGCCTGGGCTGTGAGCTACGACTAAGGTCTTAGATTTCCTAAAGCTGTGGAGTAATTTCTCATTAGGCCTTACAGTCCATAGTTCAGCATCCTTAACCCACCAACCAACCACAGGGTTTAAAGTACCGTAGGGAGTTGTGTAAGGAAAGTTCATAATCTTAGAGTCAAATGAGACTAACTCCTTTAAGATGTTGTAGATGTACCTTGCCGCCCTCTCCATTTCAATACTGCCTTGAATTCTATGAAAGTTTGAAATGTTAACCACGGAGGTCATCAAGTCATGGCTTGAGAAGCCTCCCTCAAAGAGTTTAAGTAAGTCCACCCATATACCCGATAAGAAATCCTACTTAACAGTTAAATACCCATCTGATTACAGTGTAGTGCTTAATGCTTAATTCATATATTAAGATAATTGCAAATTAAATTTACCTCCATATAATATTTTCTCGGTAGTACTCCATGGATTGTGAGGAATACGCTTTAAAGTTACTTGATGAGGCTTTAAGGAGGGGTGCTGACTACGTGTTGGTAAGGTTTCAAGAACGCTTATATGAGCATATAACTGCTGATTGCGGTATTATAAGAAATTACGGTATGAGTAGTAAGACTGGCTTAGGTATTCAAGTAGTAGTTGAAGGTGGTGTAGGATATGCCTATACAACTTCACTACGTCTGGAGGACTTGAGGAGGACTGCTGAGAGGGCGGTAAACCTAGCTAAAGCTACTAGGAGTCTTAAGAGCTGGAGATACGTAACTACTAGTAATTCTGCGAGGGATACCTACAAGGTTGAGGTTAGGGAGGACCCATTTACCGTAGACCCTGAGGAGAAGGTTCGCCTGGTTAGAGAGGTTAACAGCTCAAGCATTAAGAAGGATGGGATTGTATCAGTAATTACTAGATTAGCGTGTGAGAGGGATAGGAGGGTCTTAATCTCTAGTGAGGGTCTTAACGTAGTATCTGATATAACTGCTGTAGGATTCGCTCATATGAGTGTGGCTAGGTCTGGAGACGTAGTTGAGAGGGTTGGTGATTCTAAGTCATATATCGGTGGTTACGAACATATACGCAGGTTTAATTGGTTAGAATTTGCTGAGGGGATAGACGAACTCTCTATTAAAGCATCTCAGGCTAAGACACCTACCCCCGGTACTTACGTAGCTGTAGTTGATAACGATGTAGTGGGTCTACTCCTACATGAAGCTCTAGGGCATGCTAGTGAGGGGGATTCGATAACCACGAAGGAGTCAGTACTTCAGGGCAGGTTAGGGGAGAAAGTAGCCAGCGAACTCGTAAGCGTAGTTGATGAGGGACTCATCACTGGTGGTTATCCAGTACCCTATGATGATGAAGGAACCCGTAAGACTAAGACCTTCGTAGTGAGTCAGGGCATCTTAACAGGATATCTAAGTAGTAGGAGGGTTGCCAGTGAGTTAGGGTTAGGGCTAACGGGGAATGGGAGGGCTCAAGACTTCACTCATAATACCTTAGTAAGGCAGACTAATTACTACATGGTGGCTGGTGATTGGAGGGTGGAGGAATTATTCGAAGGCATATCATACGGTATATATCTTAAGGGGGTGGGCGCGGTTGGAGGTGAGGTGAGACCCTCCGTAGGTACTTACACCTTCAGCATAGGTCCTTCATACATCATTAGGAATGGGGAGGTAGCTGAACTAGTACGGGGGGTCTCAGTAAGTGGTATGGTGCTTGAGACTTTAAAGGAGGTTGATGCAGTAGCTAACGACCTTAAAGTAAGTACGAGCGTTTTCGGAGGCTGCGGCAAGGGCGGACAGTCAGTTAGAGTCGGTACTGGAGGTCCTCACATTAGAGTTAGGAAGGTGGTTGTAGGTGGATGAATTAATTGATGAGCTAATGGAGAGAGGGGTTAAACTAGCTCTTAAATACGGTGTTGATGAGGCTGAGATCTACGGATTTAGGGAAACCTCAACAACGTTTAAAGGTACCTACAGAGGGGTTGAGGACGTAGTTTCAGGTGATAAAGTAGTTATTGGTGTGAGAGTAGTTACTGGTAGGAAGGTCATAACTCAAGGCGGTATGGTTTCTAAGGCTGAAGACGTAGACGTTATCCTTGAGAGAGCTACTAAGATGGTTAGGACACTTCCAGACGACCCTAACTGGGTATCACTTCCGAAGAAGTTAGGTACGTCTAACTCAGCAGTTGTGGATGGGAGGGTTAGAGACCCTGACGTTAACTACTTCATCGAAGTTCTCCACTACCTGATTAACGGTGCCAGTAACGTAGACAGGCACGCCTTTACGAGTGATGCGACAATACGTTTAAGCTACTATGAGAGATTCATTACTAACACCTACGGCGAGAAATTGAGAGAGTGTGGGACAAAGGCATTAGTATCAGTAAGTGTTAAAGCTGTAGATAGTGGTGGGGAGTCAGGATATAATGAGTATTACTATTCACCAACACTTAATAGATTCAACCCAGACCAACTAATCATTAAGGCTGTAGAAACCGCTGTGAAAACACTACATGGTAGGAGGGTTGAGACCGGTACCTATGAAATCATCTTAACGCCTAAGGTCTTCACATCACTTATCGAATCATTAATCATACCTGCATTATGTGCTGACCAAGTCCAGAGGGGTAGGTCAAAACTTAAAGGCTGTTTAGGACGTCAGATATTTCATGAGGGGCTAACAATCATCGATGATGGAACGTATCCAGAGATGGTTGGTTCTAAAGGCTTCGACGATGAAGGAGTGCAAACTAGGAGGAAGTACTTAGTAGATAAAGGTGTTTTGAAGAACTACCTATACGATAATTACACAGCAAATATTGACGGTAGGGAGTCTACAGGAAATGCACGCAGACCAACCCCTTACCAATCACCAAGCCCGTGGGCATCGAATATCTTAGTCGAAGCAGGTACTGAAGACGTAATAAACTTAGTAAGTAATGTGAGGAGGGGATTACTAGTATACGACGTGATAGGCATGTGGCTTTCAAACCCTGTGAACGGATTGTTAAACGCTACGGTAACTAATAGTGTATTCATTGAAGGAGGTGTTGAGAAGTTCTCAGTAAAGGGGGTCATCATAGCAGGTAATATCTACGAATTGCTTAAACACGAAGGTATAGCCCTCACATCCAAGACTGAAGACTACGGAGCCTATAAAATCCCACACATATACATACCTAAAGCATTAATTGCAGGCACTTAGTAAAACCACCTAAAGCTGTCACTTGTCGGTTTAGGTTTTATTTGTATTAGCTGATATTACTCTTCTGCTATGGTTGGTGCGTAGATTTCCCAGTGATCTAGTAGAAACGTCTATAGACGACTCTACGTAAGTTAGTGAGCGGAGCCTATTCAATGAGGGAGTAAGAGCCCGTAGATGAGGTGTACTCTCCCCGAGGTACTCAAGATATGGGATACCGGGTCACTCTAAACACTCCCAAGGGTGATGCAGACTCAAGACCAATGCGGGAAATAGGGACGAGACAATGAAGCCAACCTAACATAAACCTACGACAGAGTTGAACTCCTCTGATCAGAACCCATGACATATTGCATACCTACGACTGAGAGCCTAGTCCCGAAGGACTAGGATCAGAGGTTTGATGACTTCTCTTTAATAAGCTCGGTAATTTCTTCAAAACACCTCGCTAACTCCTCATCAGTTAAGACCGTATGCCGCATCCCCCTCCTCCATAGATGCACTATCGACTTATACTTAAGGCTGTCATCATATCGTGTCATAATATTAACAATTACATCAGATACCATACAGTTCAACCTATAATTCTCATCATTAATATAACTACCTATACGGACGTTTAACTTCCTCTCCAGTCTTAAGAAATTAATGTTATCATATACTGCTCTTAGATAGTCCTCCTTCCCGTAGGCCATACTAACCAAGCTGACGTCGTCAAAGACTATCACATTTGCTGTCTTTGCTTCTTCAACTAACGTTAGTAATTTAACGAGAAGTGTGTCAAGGTCGTATAGGTATGGGTTGACGCTGACGATCGTGTAGTAATTCTCTACAATTTTATCAGCAACCTCTTTACTTATTCCATAACGTCTGAGCACCCTAATTATTTGTTCTCTTACCGCTCCGGGAGGTCGATTATACGTTATGTACAGACATCTTAAGTTGTTCTCCATGAGAAGACCCGTTAAGAATAGGAAAGTTTCTAAACACCTATCGTCTGGCGGGTATGTAATGTAGACAGACATTCCTAGATGTAGATGGTCCATACTTTTTTCAAGTACTTTACAGGGTAGTTTTAATTCTCTAGCATCTGGTGGTATTTCCTCTAAGAGAGTCTTCGGGAATAGCTGTATACCCACACCGCTAGATATCGAATACCTTACCTCGCCTAACCTTACATCACATCCCCGTACTTTCTTAACCTCCATGACTCTACTTGTAAGTCCTCTCTCAATAATGACTCTTAAAATGAGCACTATATCAGCAATGAAGTACATATCCTCTAATTCCTCATCCTTACGGTCTCCTACCAACTCAGCGATTATGACTAAAGCCCCGTTAAAATTCTTAGGCAATTCGTATAGGAAGTTCTGAATTAACTCCCTCCTCTTCTCACGGGTCCCGACAGAGATTAATAGAGGTGTTATTGAGTCTACAATGACTACCTTAGGGTCGAATTCCTTAATTAGGTCTGTGATAAGCCCACCTATAAATTCCGGTGATGAAGATGTAGGTATCTTAACGAATTTAAGTAGACCTTTAGACTCTACATCACTTAGGTTTAATCCTAGATTGCTCATTACATGGAAGAGCTTATCCCTATCTTCGTGGAAGGTTATGTAGAGGCATTTATTCCCATTATTAGCGTTAGCATAACACATAGTACATGCTAACGTCGTCTTACCAGCACCTGGATGACCAGCAATCATTATCAGTGGATTAAGTTTTAATGAGGGTGCGAAGTTCTTATCAAGCCAATCAATACCGAAGACTAAGTCGCTCATAATTCTGGATCCACCATCCTATTATTCCTTCTCATTCTCTACTTATTAGTTTTCTGATATACTAAAATCATTAAGTAAAAAAGCAAAAATTTTATCTTAAATTGCTAGGACGCTAACCTGGACCTAAGTACGTATTAAAGCGGCCATGTCTCCATAACATAGGACATGTTCCAGAACATGTACTCGTACTTGCTTGCAGTTATGAATATTTTCTTAAACTCCTCTTTATCGTGGGAGCTACCGTACTCGTCTATAAATCTCCTCAACTCATTAATAAGTTCTCTATACTCATTAGTTATGTACGTCTTCGCCCACTCAACATATAATTCGTTTTTATTCCTGCTTAGCATATCCTTATGTTTCTCAGCTATTTCGCCATAGCTCCAGAAGCACGGTAGTAAGGCTACTATACCGTGGATCGGTGATTTCAGAGCGCATGTTGATATGAGGTAGTTCATATATGCGATATTTGTTGGGGCTGGCTCAATGCTTACAACCTCATCTAACGTCATTCCTAACTTATTGAGGAGTTTTTCATAGTTCGCCATCTCTGTAGTTGCCTCTATGTACGCGAGTTCTAAGGCCTTCCTAGCTAGTTTGTAGTCAGCTTTAGATGCTATTAGGCTGAAGCATCTGTACATAGTTAGTAAGTAGTTGTAGTCTTGGACTATGTAGTATTTAAACTTATTGAGTGGGAGCTCGCCACTAAATAATTCGATGACGAATGGGTGGTCTAAGATCTTCCTCCAGACGTGGTCGGCTGCAAGTCTTAACTCGTGGGTTAGACTCATAGTCCATCACCTCCTAACACTCCTCACAGCCAGGGCTGCTACAGCCCCGTATATAGCTCCACTCACAGTAGCCGCTAAAGTCACTAATACCATGACCTCAGGTGGGAATATATCCCCGAAGAGTAGGGCGTCAAGCGCAACGCATGGAGGTCCGGCCAAAGCTCCCGACAGCGATGCTTGAACTACGCCAAACTTCCTATACCTAAATATAAGGTATGCTAGCTCTGAAGCCGCTCCCTGGACAAAGCCGTAGATGAGGTTTGTGAATGCGCCGTAGGTAGGTATTAAAGTCTCAACTAAAGCTCCTAAAAACTCCCCTAAAAACGCAGTACCAGGCTTCTTAATTAGAGTAGCCGCTAATGGAGCACCAATAAACCACAGCCCGTATGAGATGATCCTAGCAACTATAGGTCCTCCTAAAGCACTTCCTATGAAGTATACGTTCCATGTGAGTGCGAAGATCACACCGCTTACTGCTGCTACCACCCCCAAATACGTTAGGTCTAATGCCGTAAACCTCTTACTCAACGTCATCACATGTAATACTAATTAATAACTTCCTTATATATGTATTAATAAATGAGTAATTAATGAAACATGAAGAGGGTAGAGCATTGGATAATTAGTAAGGAGTAGATAAGCACGTCTGAAACGCCTACCCTGAAGCCCTTCCTCTCCAACGACCTCAGTGCGAATCCCCTCAACTCAGTAGCAATACCAATCCATACAGCCCTCTCTAAACCTAAGCTTAGAAGAGGTCTTAGAAAGCTACTGACCCCACTAGGTGTTAGTGGGTATTTCCTATATCCCCTCTCAACCCTAACTAGTTGGATTTCCTTAGCATCACGTTCAAGTATGCTTAACATCCTCAAACCTACAGCTAATGTGTAGGCAACGTCCTTGGGTAGTCCTAACTCCTCCTCTAAAGATTTTATGAAGTCTCTCACATTACTCTGAGTTATGAATATGAGGGCGGCGCCGAGGATTGTGAGGAGTCTTAATGTCACATTTAAAAACGATATGAGGGCTCCATCCCTTACAGTGATTACCTGTAGGTCAAGTACTGGCGCGCCGTTATTTGCAAATACTAATGCGTTTATGAATAAACCTACCAGTCCTAGTAGGAAGAGGATTATTAAGACTCTAAGCCTCCTAAACCCTAGTAAGATTCCTACTGGGGCATTAACTAATGATAGGATAAGCAGTTGCTGCGTAGACCTTGCAATAAATGCCAGTACTGTTATTACGAGCCCGTAGATGAATAGAGTTAGCGGTTTTACGACAATCACTTTACAACCCCACAGGTTCTTCAAGGTAACTTACTGCCTCCTCTACCGTTACCTGCCTTAACACACCGTTATCCATTATGAAGGCTGACGTAGCTACCTCATATAGAAGTCTGACATCATGAGTTGCTATTAGGACTGTCTTACCATTACTTGTAAAGTCCTTAACCCAAGCTACGAACTGTTTGAGAAGTCTGACATCAAGTCCTGCAGTTGGTTCATCAAACATTACTATGTATGGGTCGTAGAGCTTAGCTATGAGGTACGAAAGCCATCTCCTCTGACCATGGCTTAACTTATAGGGAGATTCGTTAAGAACTTCATTAATCCATGGAGTTTCATTAAAATTAAAATCGCTTAATTTCCTACTACATGATTGTAGCTCCTTCAACACACTATTGTGAACGAAGATGTAGTCAGGTTCTTGAGGTACGTAAAATACCGCAGTACGCTTACCTTTCCCATACTTGATATTGTCGTAGGAGCCGATCTTTATTAAGCCTCTAGTAGGTTTGTAGAATCCTGAGATGACTTTAAGAAGCGTGGTTTTCCCAGAACCGTTACGTCCTACGATAACCCCTACCTCACCCTTCCTCAAGCTTAGGTTAACTCCCTTCAACACATACTCGTTACTTGATGGGTACTTAAACCATAGGTCCTCAACTACTACTTCAAACAAGTTACTCGGTAAAACTTCCTTCTTAGCAAGTAGCTTAGGTCTTGAGGTATCTACGCCTAAACCATCCAACATCTTAGTAAGTTGTTCGTAATGGCTTAGCACGTAGTCCCTACTTAGGTAAAATCTCTGATGTCCATCAGTAATGACCATTACCTTATCAGCGATTGGTAAGTAATACCTAGCTTTATGCTCTACAACTATGATTGAGATCCCCTCCTCCCTCAGCTTCCTAATATATTTAACCACTTCTGAAAATCCCCAAGGATCTAGGTTTGCTGTAGGCTCATCAAATATCACTAACCTAGGTTTATGAACTATTGAAGCAGCTATGCATAACCTCTTCTTCTCACCCCCTGATAAATACTCAATAGGGCTGTAAGCCTTAGACTCTAAACCTACGTTTTTGAGGGAGTTCATGATGAACTCCGGCACTACTTTAAACCCTAAATTTTCTAAGGTGAATGAGACCTCATCAAACGGTGTTGGCATGACTAACTGTTTCTCAGGGTCCTGAAGCACAACTCCAACAAGCTTGGGAACCTTCAAGAATTCCTCAGGTCTTAGGGGGTTAATACCGTAGAGATCTATATCACCCTCGACAAAACCGTTAAGTAGGTTAGTAATCACTCCAGTAATAGCTAATATTAAGGATGTCTTACCAGAGCCTGAGGGTCCGACTATAAGTAATAACTCACCTTCAGATAAGGAGAAGCTTACATCCTTAATTACTGGCCTACCATCCCTGTACCCAGCCTTTAAGATCTTCACATCCAGCAGTAAGTCCACACCCAAGTGATGAGTTCTAAAACTTATTTATATTGCTTATTACTACTTGGTTATTAGTTGAGGTAGCCCATTAATTAGTTAATAAGTTATTAATAAGTTCTGGCTTTAATATAACGTATGAGGTCTATTAAAACACGGTATTATAGCGTCCTGCTAGCAACTACTTCAGCATCATTTCTAACACCATTTACTACCTCATCAATAGCGATTGCCTTACCTACCCTTTCGGAGGAGTTTAAAGTTAGTTTAGCAACGATTAACTGGGTTGCGAATATCTTCTTAATAACTCTTTCATCATTAATATTAGTTGTAGGACGTATTAGTGATTGGTTCGGAAGGGGGAGAATCTTCTTGGCAGGTATTACCTTATTAATGATTTCATCGTTAGCTACCTTCTTCACATCTAGCTATGAGGAGTTACTTCTATTTAGGTTTATTCAAGGTGTTTCTGCATCATTGATTTCTAGTACTGCAATCCCCATACTCGTTGACTCCTTCCCAAAAGAGAAGAGGGGTTTAGGTATCGGTGTTAATACCATGGCTGTTTACATGGGCTTAAGTCTGGGGCCGTTAATTGGGGGGTACGTAGTTGACCATCTAGGCTGGCGCGTTCTCTTTATCTTAAAGGCGTTAATAGCTACTATAGCCCTAATACTTACGTTACTAGTAGTTGATTTAAGTAGTGGGGTAGCATCTAAACCCGACCCAGCTAGGTCTATACTAATATCCACCTCTACCGTGTTAATTGTGTATGGTGCTTCAAGCATTAACACTATACTAGGATTTATATCAGCTTCTCTAGGAACTACCTTATTTACTTATACCTTAATTAGTGAGAAGAGGGATCCCAAACTACTTCATCCTAAAATACTTAGTAAAAAGCCTATATCGGCTAACCTATCCGCATTACTTAACTATAGCGCTACCTACGCCCTCACCATCATCCTAAGCGCCTACTTACAAAAACTTCGAGGCCTGCAGCCAGCTGATGCTGGACTCATACTTGCTACGCAACCAGTAATACAGGCAGCGTTATCACCTATAGCCGGACATATCTCAGACCGTTATGACCCGTCGACTACGGCATCAGTAGGCATGTTCATCATAGCATCTAGTATAAGTGCCCTACTTCTAATCAACCACACATCACCACTAACTAACCTATTAGTCATTCTAGCCGTCTTAGGTGTTGGATTCGCCCTCTTTGCATCACCAAATACTACAGCAATTATGAACATGTCTCCAAGAGATGCTTACGGCTCCGCTACAGCATTTCTAGCCACTATGAGATTTGTAGGGCAAGCACTAAGTACATCAATAGTCACATCGATCATGAGGATAGAGAACGATTTATTCATAGCTATGAGGCTCTCAACAATTATTTACATAGTATTAAGTGTTTTAGGTGCGTTCTTTTCGTTAATTGCTAGAGGGAGTAGAGGAATGCCTAGCCCTGGCCCCTCCCAGCCCTAAAGCGCGAGGCTTTCAGGTTGTAATTGCTATAGGGGAATGAGATTTGAAGAGAGTTGTCAAGTACTTGAAGAGTTAATCAACTAGTACGTAAGTGATGAGCTATAAGTCCCTCACTCCTAAAATCGAGATATTTTATCTTTACTTCATTCTATATTAAACTCTCCCATCATTCATTTACGTGTTCTTGCCCTAGAATTATCTAATACTGATCGTGGTTCTCTACCAGTATTTTAGAATTTCAGATATTAGAGATCCTACCTTCGAGTGAGAGGGTCAAGTAGAATGTTAGTAAATCGTTTGGTGCGGCGGCCGGGATTTGAACCCGGGATTTCCGGCTTGGGAGGCCGGCGTCCTAATCCAGGCTAGACGACCGCCGCGCTCCTTAAATTCATTAATTTATACCTTAATTAATTTTTAGATTTTAGTGGTGGGAGCGGTGTTGTTCATGATCCTTTCCTCTACTAAGGACTTAATTAGTGGTTACGAGCATCCCGGGGGCCCTGCATTTTACTCATCACTAGCTCTTTACTTCTTAGGGCTTGACGATTTTATCGTAGCTACTACTAGGTGTGTTACTTACGACTTCCTCAAGAGGTTGGGTGTTAATTTAATCCCATGCGGTGTTGGTGAAACAGTCTTTGAGGTGTTATTAAATGGTGGTAGGACTCTTAAGCTTGTCAGGAAGTGTTCTATGGATTTATGGGAGATTTTAGATAAGGTTGGTGATTACCTGGTCATCTCCCTCACTATGGGTGAGGTACCATTAGATGTTGTGGAGGAGCTCACCAGGGGTAGGAGAGTTGTAGTAGATGTTCAAGGCTTCATCAGATCTGTAGGTGAGGATGGTATAGTATTTAACGATTACTTAAGGTTTTCACAGCTAGTTAGGTTGGAGTGTGAGGAGTTAGTCTTAAGGGGTGAGTGGTATGAGTTCCCGCCTAAGTGTAGAGGTGTTGGTGTTGTTAAATGCGTCCATGAATCAGGCACCTCTATGATCGTTACTAACGGTTCAGGCCCTACCTACTTCTCAACTACTGACGGTGTTTCCGGCATTATCCAACCACCCCAACTAATTTACGGTAGGACATTAGGTACTGGGGACGTATTTACTGCGGTCTTCGCCTATGAGTATTTGGTGAGAGGAACATACTTCGAGGAGGCCGTAGCTACTGCCACCTCAGCAGCATCACTAAGGGTTAGGGATAGCCTTCCTTGGTATACGTTAAATGAGGTTAAGGTGCTTAGGGAGAGGGTGTTAAACTCGTTTAAACGTATAGCTTATTAATTTCTGTACAATCATTAACTGATCATGCGGTGGATAGGTAGCGAGTCAATAGTAAGGCAGTATTATAGGAGGCTATTCCTACTCCCTAAGATGTATGTAATTATCATTGCATACCTAGCTATAGGCTCAGCAATAGGTGTTGCTGAGGCATTACCTTCATCAGAGTTAATCGCATACTTAAACAACGTAGCTGATTACTTAGTAGGATTTACAGTCTTCCTACTGCTTAACGTAGCTACAACCTTCTCTAAGACTTTAAACTTAAAGAGGGTCTTAGGCCTTACGACTATTTTAATAGGTGTGTTCTCCATAGCTGAGGTAGTCTTCAGTAAATTAACAAATACTAAAGGTTTGGGGGTACTCGCATCGTCCGGTATGTCGTATATAGTGCTTTCAGTCTTCATCAAGCATTTACAGGCGTTTATAGCTTCAACACTACCTCAATTCCTAACATACCTAGTATTAAATAAGATCGTTGTTGAGTCATCATTAATGACGTATGTTATTAAGGCTATCGCAGTTCAAGCCCTCTCACTCATAGCCTCAACTTCGATTACAGTTTTAATAGAGTTTAAAGGTCGTAAGTCGCTTGGGATTAAACCGATATCACTTCTCAACTCATTCATAGCGAGTTGGTTTAGCAATAATCCACAGCCAATAGAAACAGAATTTGAGAAGTACTCAGAGAGTAAGGACGTCTTAATAAGGCTTACACTAATCAAGACTGATAACGGGGAGAACATCTTACTAATCTTCCCAACAATACACTTCGGACCTTTCAGAAATATAGGTAGTTCTAGACTAATATACCACTTAGAGGACCTCCTAGGCAGTAGGTATCAGACATTCGTATTCCACACTCCGTGTTCGCATGAGAGGAACTTAGTAGCGTCATCAGATAGTGAGAGGATAGCTAAGTACTTAAACAATAACGTAGACGGACTGCTCAACATCACCGCAACCTTAAAGCCCTGCAAACCGTATAAAGTTGTAAATAATGATAGCTGGGAGGCATACGTAATCCCAATTCAAACAGGTTTTATAGCATTTCTTAAAAACTTGGAGAAAGGTTCTGACGACCTACCGTACGATGTGTGGGACCTAATTAAAGATCGTGGTGGGATACACTTCTACTCATTAGTAGATACGCATAGCTCTAAAGGGAATGTAGAAACAAATTTAGAAGTCTTTAAAGACCTGCTGGATAGGATTGTAAGCAATTATAGATGTGAGGAAGTCCAGGACTTCTCCATAGGTTATAGTGAAGGTTATGTAAATCCCCTACATAGAGGGCTGTGCTATAATAAGGTAAAGTCATTGGTTATGGACTTCAACGGGTCTAAACACGTGATAGTATATCTATATGGTAATAATATGGATAGAGAGTTTAGAAACATACTAACCTCTGAGATACTTAGCCTAGGCGTAGAACACGTTGAAGTTATAACACCGGACGACCATAGCTGTGCAGCCTCATTTAAGGAATCCCCCTACGACATAATTAGCTGTTGTAACGATTTGGTAGGAGTTGTTAAGAATGTAGTTCGTAATGCAATGCTTAACATGTCTAAAGCAGGTATCCACACAGCAGATGTGATCATCATGAACGTTAAGTTGGTAGGGGATAAGGTATGGGATATGGTTAGAGGTTTAGATATATTAGGTGGCCTAGCCATCAAGTACATACCAGCATCCTTAATCCTTATGAATCTAACTCCGCTCATCACATTGCTAACGTAATGGTCATTGAGGCACTACGACCTCATTCAGACCCCCTAACAATATTAGACAATACTCTTACAAATGCATCAATTACCTCGTAAGTTATGTGGGGACCGACTACAACCCTTAAGGAATTAGGTATTGATGTCGGGTATACGTACATCTTCGAAGCCCATAAACGCTTCATAACCTTATCACTATTATCGACATTAAAAGTAACTATGGGTAGCTTAGGCTCCTTTAACACCTTAATGCCTAACTCAACTAACCTACTACTTAAGTACTTAGCCCTACTGACTAGGTCTAAGGCTAGTTGCTTAAATCCTTCAGTACCTAAGGAATTTATAGCAGCCCATGCAGTAGCTGCTATACCTCCACTCCTAGTACCTAGTAGACCTCTATTCCTGCCTGAAGGCATGTAGGGTGCCTCAAAGGTTATTAAATCCTCTAACTCCCTACTGCGTAGTAGTAATGCACCACAAGGCGCTGGGGTAATTAATTTGTGGAAGTCTACAGCAATGGTGTAGACCTTCTCTAACCTGAAGTCAAATACCGGTATTTCAGGGTCTGATTCAGCGATGAAGGGGGCTATTAAGCCGCCGTACGCAGCATCTACGTGTATAGCGTATTTAACATCTCCACACATCTTCACTAAAAGTTCTACAGGTTCTACTACTCCCAGGTCTGTAGTTCCTGCAGTCATGACGACGCAGGCCAACCTACCCTCATACTTCCGTATCAACCTACACAGATCGTCTAATCTAGGTAGGAAGTCCTCATCAACCCCAACCTCAATTAGGTTCATTTTAAGCACCTTACACGACTTCCTAATACTAATATGCGCACTTTTAGGGGCTAGTACTACATCACCACCAGTAAGTTCTCTTAAGACGTAAAGCGCGGTTAGATTAGACTCACTACCCCCGTAGGTTAGTAAGCCGTATCCACCTCCATGCATAATCTCCGACAACCACTTAATACATGCCCTCTCAAGTTCGTATGTAATCTTAAACAGCTTAGGGTCGTTTAAGTTGGTATTGATGAATATTTTAAACGCCTCAACCAAGTAGTTAGGAGCATCGACAGTCATAGAACCTAACACCTCACCCCTAACGTAGCTGGGCTCCCCCTCCCTCAACCTCCTTAGTGTCTCAATGATTTCAGTCACGTCCAATGGCTAATACCACCAATTATTTAGTTAAGCTTAAGTTAAAATTCAATACTCTTAAAGTGGTGATTACGTGAAGGTATGTGTTGATAATGTAACTTTTGAAGCATCACACTACACCCCAGTTAACGGTGTCCCCCAACTACATGGTCATACATTCACGGTAGCGCTCTGCGTTGAAGGCAGTTTAAACGAGTACTTCATGGTTATAGACTTCCTCAAGCTTAGGGAGATAGTTGAGGGAGTCGTCGAACGCTACCGCTACTCCCTAATCGTACCTAGAAACGATTTAGGGAGCTTAAACATTGTAGGGCCGTTTAAGGTTAAATTAGCAGTTATCGATTATCCTTACGCAACTGCTGAGGCATTAGCTATAAGCATGCTTGAAGAGCTAACAACGATATTTAAGTCGTTAAACATGAAGTTTAAAATAACTTTAAAGGTTATGGAAGGAAAACATAGTTCTGCAGAAGTTTCATCAGATCTAAGCCAGCTGACCTCCTCCTCCCCACCCTAAAGGACGAGGGTTTAAACCTCATTAAGTTGCTTAGAGGTCTTACTACGTCTGACCTCCTCAAAATGCCTCAGCAGGTTGACAATTGATGCATGGTACTCCTCCTCTTTAGCTATCTCTGATAATAACTCCTTAACAAGACCTGCTAACTCAGCACTTAACGTACCTACTAGTAAGACATCTAAAATACTGTAGAGTAATCTACCATACATTTCCTCACCTACGAAGCCCTCAACAAATTCCATCTTATTAAGCACTTCAAGTATGTCTAACCTCCCACCACTACCGATACTATTAGCTAGTAGTTCTAGCTTACGCCAAGGCTCGCCCACGAGTTTAGAACACTCTATATCTGAAGCTCCAACTCCTAGGAGGTCGTATATGTTCTGCATAAGTACTGCATGTGAGTTACTCTCAACTGATAACCACTTAAAAGCTAATACAGCCACCTCATCGTTCGAGAGGGCTGATAATTTCTCATAGAATTTAGATGTAAGTTCTTCAAATTCTTGAAGACATTTCAAGGCAGTTGCAGCTAATTTACTCTTATCATCACTCATAAATACCCTAGCTAATAATATTATCACTTCATATAAAGCTAACTAGTAAGTTAGCACTAATTCCGTGGCTTCAAGACACCTCTAAGCCCCATTAAAGGCATCCTATACTTATTAATCGGTAACCCATGATTAATTGGTGTAAAATGTTTATGAGTGATGGGACTTCCAATATTAAAAGTCCGAACTGCGCTTACTGTAAGTTAAAGCCATGTGGTAGGGAACCCCATGCGGTTAAGCCTAACTTCTGCCCAATGCTTATCTATCCAGACGTAGTTGAGGGTTCTATGAGTAAGTATGTTGGTACTCTTAAGGAAATTCATAGGGTAGCATCTATGATTGAGAAGGAGGGATACTGTGTCTGGCCGCGACTACGTGAGGTAGTTGAATTTTCTAAAAAGCTTAACATAAGGAGATTAGGTGTGGCTTTCTGTATTGGTTTGAGTAATGAGGCTGAATTCATCGTAAAGTACTTTGAGGGGAAGGGGTTTGAAGTCTACTCAGTATGCTGTAAGTGCGGTGGTTTTGATAAGACGTTAGTAGGTCTTAGCGAAGAACTTAAACTACGACCAAACACCCACGAGTCCATATGTAATCCAGTACTTCAGGCAGAGCTACTGAATAGGGTGGGTACGGAGTTAAATGTAGTTGTAGGGCTCTGTGTAGGCCATGACACTATATTCATAATGCATTCAAAAGCTCCGGTCACATACCTCATAGTTAAGGATAGGGTCACAGGGCATAATCCAGCCGCACCTATATACGTACCGAATTACTTTAAGTCTAGGTTGGATTAGGGTAGTCATCAGAGTCTTCAGCAGATACCACTTCATTAACTTAACTAAGAATCGAGTAGTTTGAGTACCACGTATGTTAGAGCTTTTTCGGACATAGGTTATTTAATGGGCATTTGTTGCAGAGTGGCTTTCTAGCCTTGCAGTAATTTCTACCAAGCTCTATTAAGAGTAGGTGAGCTTTCAGGTAGTAATTAGGTGGTAGTAGTTCATGCACCTTCTTCTGAATTTCTAAGTAATCATCCCCCCTACTAGCAATGGATAATCTAGCTAGCACCCGTCTTATATGCGTATCAATTGGGAAGACATTCACCCCTCTACACATTAACATGAAGACGTCTACGGTTTTATAGCCCACACCCTTAATACTTAGTAGTAACTTCCTAACCTCATCATTAGAGAGCTTAGCAAGCTTTTCATCAATATCTAGAGACTTAAAAACCTTAGCTAGTTCAACTATGACTTCCGACTTCCGCTTATAGAGCCCTGCAACTCTTAAAGCATTTTCTATATTACTGATGGGGGAATTCAACACTGAATCAGGAGTTATCACCCCTAACACACTCTTCAAATTATTAAATGCTACTAGGGCTAGATCATCACGAGTGTTTTGAGAAAGCACAATTGAGATTAAAACTTCAAACGGAGTATAGCCTCCCCTACATAGTGAATAGGCAACGAATTCACCCTCATTTAATTTCAGACTACGTTCAAGCAATTCAACCACGTCTTTAAGACTTACTGTAGAGGCCGTCTAAACCACCTGAAAATCATATAGAAGCTCACATATATTTAAGTACTGACCACTAATTCCGAAGGTCTCAAAATCACTTGCTGGCCCCGGGGATGCTACCTTATTTCTGATTTGAGGGGATTGCATGCTCGTACAATTATTGTATTAATCCTAAGTCTTAGGGGTGGGTGTGATTCGGGGAAAGGTCGCTCTACAACTTCTCTGAAGAGTCCAACCATATACTTAAAGCATCTTAGAGTTACCTCCCTTAAGATTTCGAAGTACGAGATCCTACTCTCCTCGAAAGTCTTAGAGAACGTTATAGATTCTACCATCTTCTCAAATCCCCTCATAGCGGTGTAGACTTCAAGTTTTAAGAACGCCTGGACTAGTGGCATCATACCCACCCTCCTCGAGGCGTAGATATCGACTTCATGCTCGTGGATCCACTGTACAACCATGATTGAAGCTGCATACATGGGAAGGAGTGTGAGGAGAATGGCCGGGAGGACCGCCTTAGTTATAGATGGTTGCTGAAGTGATGAGTAAGAAGTAAAGATCACTATGGATACTATGATGGGTAGTATGAACACCCACAACACCCCTAAGACATATATCACCCACATCCAAAACCTATCCTTAGCATGCCCAAGTTTATGGTAGATAACTGCCATCCTCTCATCGTCTGTGAGGACGTTAAAATAACTCTTAGTGAAGTAGATCCCACCTCTTAACCAGTCGTAGTGGGCATCACGGACCTCACCATCCCCACCATAGATGTACACAGGAGTGCTATCAACAACTTCCCACACTTCCTTCCCTAACCCCATAATCGATAACCTACAAAGCACGGACCTACAAAGTATCACTACTACGACGAAGATCAGCGTTGGATACCAGATAATACTTACTGTTGGGGAGGTAAATAGTGTATATAGAGATAGGTAATGAGAGATAGCTATCGTCATTAAGATTAACGTGAATAATGAGGCAGCTGCAACGTACCTTACAGTCCTTTCCGGCATCCTCCCACTAATGTAGAAGTAGTAGGCTGAGGACAGGGTGATTGTGAAGGTTAGGGATAACGTAAAGATGAGTGAAATCGGTACAGCTAATTCATACAGTTCATCTAACATCATATCCTAGTAACTTATAAATTCTCAGACTATAAAAGTGATACATGTAGGATGCCACATGATATGTGCTGAGTTGAAAACTTAATAAGACCTTATTTACCGACTAATTAATTTAGCACTAACCTCACTCCGACATGAGTATTTTAGTAG
>JAWBQY010000018.1:0-14215 GCA_038844925.1 Sulfolobales archaeon
TCCCAACCCTAGGTGAGGGTCGTACGTGCTTGGGCTGTTTGATGCTCATTTGGGTTGTTTGTGCGCTCTGTGAAGTTTTAAGCTTCGAAAACCTGCATGACTAATGGCGCCCTCGGAATTCTGAGATCCGTAGGGCGGTGAATCGCGGGTAACCGTAGGGGAGTCTCTGCGGTGAGGGGCTCTGAGGAGATCGTTGAGGAGTGTATGGCTGGGAGGCTTGATATGAATGAGCATGAAAGCCTATAAACAGCCATACACTGAGAAACGATATCTTATCAACATTTAAGAATTAAATTCTTGAAGTGTTTTTACTATGGTTGGTCTGAAGTGGTTAAGATATTGATAGCTAATGCTACTATAGTGACGTTGTCTAAGAAGCATGATTTGATTATTAATGGTGGGTATGTATTCATAAGTGATGGTGTTATTAAGGCTGTCGGTAGTGGTGAGGTTCCTGAGGAACTTCAGTATCCTGAGTTACTGATTTCTGGTAGGGGGAGATTAGTAATTCCTGGTGTTTCGTCAGGTTATACTAAAGTTACTACGTATCCATTAAGACATGTGCTACCCTTCCTAACTAAGGAGAGGGTTTATGAGTACTTATCAACTCTGAGTAGAAGTGATGTTTACTACTCAGCAGTACTAGCATTTACAGACATGCTCTATAGGGGGGTGACTTCATCGATGGTCTCAGACATATACTTAGACGATATTGCAAGAGCGGCTAATGATGTCGGTATCCCAGTAGTTCTAGCATCACCTATAAACATAGGCCTACGTGACTACGACCCCTACCACGAGCTTAAATTAATTATGCAGAGGTGGCATGGTAGGGTTGAAAACATATACGGAGGGGTTACCGTATACGGTGACTTAAAGGAGGTGGACCTAGATGAATTTCAAGATGTGAAGGTCTTCGTTGTAGGGGCTAATGATTTAGAACGCCTGAAGGAGCTCGACCGAAGTAAGATCGTAGTTGTAGATCCACCTAAAGAACCTCCTGAGGGATTAGATGTCATAAGGACTTATAATACGTTAAGCATGTGGAGGCCTTTCCAGGGCTTCGGAGTGGGTGATAATATCACCTACGATATATTCGATATGTTAAGATTCTTACTTAGGTCTGGGCATAGTAGTTTAGACCTACTCTTCAGCGCTACGAGTAGTACATCAACTATGATAGGCTTAGATGGTATGAACTGTATTGAAGAGGGTAAGAAGGCAAACATAATTATCTACAACTTCAGTGAGCCGCCTGCATGGCCTTTAATACCTTCAGTAGAAGCTATAACTAACGCCGTTGTGGGAGGTCAGCTTAGAGTTGAGTCAGTCATAGTAGGTGACAACGTCTTAGTAGATGGTGGGGAGGTATTAAGTGTTGGGAGTGATTTAATTAAAAAAGCTACTGCTAGGCTTGAAGGCATGATTAGAAGTTTTATTAAATAACCTACTCCTCAAACTCCTCCAATCTCTCAACTCTGTACTCCACACCAACCCTCCTCTTAACCAGCTCTACGATCTTAGCAGCATCGCTAAAACTTACGTACTTAGCATTTGATGAAAACTTATCTATGTTTCGCTTAAGTGCTTCCTCAACACTTAAGCCACCGCAATCTATCCTCAACTTCTCAATCACCATAGGTGTTGGCTCTAACGCCGCCCCCTTCTTCACGAAGACTAACTCATTATTTACTGGAGTTATTATGAAGGCCCCCACCTCCCTATCACCTAACTTCATAATGTAAACTAAGTCGCCGTCTTCAGTCTCACCCAACTTCTCAACACTAAACGCTATAGCTGCCTCTACCACAGCCTTAGCCTCTTCCTTAACCTTCCTCAACAATTCTGCGACCTCCTCATCAGGAACCCTCCTAAATACTTCAATCTTTAAAGTATCGAATAACCACTCAATACTACCTCCCTTCACCTCATAATCTATTGACACCCTCACAACATCCCCCTTACCTAACCTCAACTCATCTACTAAGACCTTATAGAGAAGCTTATTCAGCTGCGCTACTCGAAACGCTACGTCAGACCCCTTAATACTGCCCTCCTTAATAAGATCTCTTAATTGGGCGAAGGCAACCCTCCTAATTTTATCAGCATACGCACCTACTATTATATAACCAGACCTTAATGTAGCCAGAGAGAACCACCTAAGACTTATATCATTATCTAAATATATAAACTTAATTTATATTAAACCTACAGCTAATTTAATTAGCATGCGTGAAAAACTAATCAAAAAAATAGCGAGTGAGGTATTAGGTGAGGAGGTAGCGAGTAAGATATGGGGTAGGGTTGAAATAGTGGGTGATATAGCGTTAATAAGAAAACCTCCTCAAATACCTTCAGACATGTTAAAACCCCTAGCTGAGGAAATAATGAGGAGGCTCCCCTACGTAAAATCTGTTTGGGCTTCAGCATCACCGGTAAGTGGTACGTATAGAGTTAGGGACTACGTACACCTAGCAGGTGAGTGCAGAACTACTACAGTCTACAGAGAGCATGGCTGCTCATTCTACGTAGACATAGCTAAGGTCTACATATCACCAGCACTTAACTACGAACATTTAAGAATAGCTAGAGATGTAAGGGAGGGAGAATTCATAATCAACATGTTTGCCGGTGTTGGGCTATTCTCCATAATCATAGCTAAATACGCCAAGCCTTCTAAGGTGATCTCAATAGACATAAATCCATACGCATATGAACTCATGGTTAGGAACGTAGAGGTAAATAAGGTTGGAGGCATCGTAGAACCTGTATTAGGTGATGCTGCATCAGTAATCAGTAATTACACATCAACTGCTGATAGAGTCCTAATGCCATTACCGGAATTAGCGTTTGATTACTTCGAACATGCCGTAAAGTCTATTAAGAAATCAGGTATTATACACGTCTATGAATTCGAGAGGGGCATTAACAAGAAATCAGCAGTAGAGGGAGTTATTAACAAGTATTTAAGAAGGTGTTCAGAGCTTGGAGTTAGTAGTGAAGTCATATCAAGCAGAGTTGTTAGGACTGTAGGGCCTAGGAAGTATCAAGTAGTCGTAGACCTAAAGATCTCTAAATAACTACCGTAAAAGACTCCTTAAAGATTCCCAGTAAAAGTATTTAGGAATAGTTCATAAAAAATGATAGCTGATAAAAAACTTTTAAGGTATTTGTAGCTATTTGTTTTAAGTTTTATTTAAGCCCAGGCTTCTTCAATCTTTCTTAGATATTAAGATTTCAATAGTTGATACTCTAGTCTGCCTTCCGTTCTGAGCCGTCACTACCTGACTTCCAACCTTTATATCCTTAACTAAGACTCTGTCCGGCAGGAATCTACTCCTAACAATTTCTACTGCATCAACTGCTTTGCTGATAGCTCTACCCCTAGCCTTTATTATGACTTCATCAACACCTTGGTTTAGTAACGTTAGAGTTGCTAGTACGTAGTTCATTACGGGCTTCTTACCAACTAATACTACATTACTTGAGATCGGACCTGACTGAGCCATACTTAACACCTCTGTCTATCTCTACTTGTTGTCAGATATGATGTTAAGGGTAAGCTTATAAGTTTTTAGTATAAACTCATACACCCATCTTAAACTAGTCCCTAGTAGGAAGATAGTGCTAGACGTGGCCAGCAGACCCACCGTTACTTAAGAACTTAGATAGATTCCGGGCTTAAATGGTAGTGCTAGGCGTTTCTTACCGCCGAAGTCTGGTGCTTTGACATCATCTGCATAGTAAACATTTAACTCTCTAATACCTAGTGATGACTTTATGTAGTTAGCCAATGACCTAATAACGTATCCCTCATCTATACCTCCAGACGCAGTTATCAAATCCCTCACATCAGGTCTTAACGATATTGCGAGTTCGTACAACCTCCTAACCTTCTTAACATACTCGCCTAACTCCTTAGGACCTAAGTCCCTACCGAGAGCTTTAATCACATCATTTAACGACCTACCCTCAGCTACATGCTTCAACACTTTAACTAACTCCTCGTAGTCCTTCTTACTAGACACGTATAGGTGTAGGGTTCTCCCCTCCTTAACGAACTTACTGACCTCCCTTACATCGTTTATAAGCGTCCTCACAAACTCTACAGAGACTTCCGCCTCACTATCAACTAAGCTCTCATTATAGGAGGGCCAGCCCTCATTAACCACTAACGTATTCTTACCTATACGATGCCATACCTCCTCCGCTATATGTGGGACGTAGGGAGCTAACATCTTAATCCAAGACTCTATATACTCTACAACTACGTCTGAGGGTGAATTCTCAGAGAGGCTAACGTAGTCTATTAAGTCTTGATACATTAGGTAGAAAACCCTAACGGCAGCTGATCTAAGCCTGACGTTATTCAAGTCTTGAGTTACTTCCTTAATATGTCTTTGAAGCCTGCTCATTAACCACCTATCAACAATTGTCGTGTCGGTACGTTTAACACTACCGTAGATTTTAAGGATTAGAGATTCTAAGTTCTTAATGTGCTCTACTACAGAATACGCCTGATTCTCCCTAAAGTCTAAGTCCTGCTCAACCTCTGCCGACAGCATCAGTGAGGCTCTAAGACCGTCTGGTGAGTACCTACTCACAGCATCTTCTAATGTTAGGACGTTTCTCTTAGACTTACTCATCTTCTCCCCCTCCCTTAGGACCCAGCCGTTAACGACTATTGACTTAGGCCATAAATCCCTTGGGAATATGGCTACATGGTTGAATATAAAGAATGTTAGGTGGTTGGGTATTAAGTCCTTACCACTACATCTAACGTCAAGTGGGTACCAGTAAGTAAATTCATCTCTCATACTCTTTAAGATGTCTTCACGTATTTTAAGCTCCTCGCCGAGCTTCTTAGGGTCCCCCACACCTAAGAGTACATACTCCCAGAAATCCTTAGTCAGCTTATTAGGCGGTATTGAGAACTCCCTAATCTTATGTATTACTGTGTAGAACGCCATGTAGATCGTGGAGTCACTCAGGCTTTCAATGATCCAACCCTTCTCCCAGGGTAACTCCGTCCCCAACCCCCTACTCCTAGTGCAGGCTTTCCTCTGCAACCACTCTACTGTCGCTTCATACTGCCTACGTGTTTCCTCCGGCACTAACCTCATATTACTTAATGCTTCTAATGCTAACTTCTTCCAACCGATGTCTCCGTAGTTTATAAACCACTGATTTTCAAGGATTTTAACAACTACTTCAGAACCACACCTACAGTAGACAGGCCTATTCATAATCTCATAGATCGTTATTGCGTAACCATTATCGCTTAAGAACTTCTTAATGTTATCCCTAGCCTTAGGTACTGGGAGGTTGCAAACCTCAGCCCCTACGAACTCCTTACTCCCCGGTATAACCTCATCAGCTACTAGTTCTTTTAAGTCTGCCCTCATAACACCGTAGGCAAACTCACTTAAGTATATCTCCTTAGTAGCTTTCTCAAGTAACGTAACATCCTTCTGAGACTTAATACCTAACCTAATTACGACGTCCTTAGCAGGCGCTTCCGAATATCCTTGAAGTGTTATTAAAGGAATTAAGGGAGGGGATTCTAACAAACCCTTCCTACTGTAGTAATCTGCTAATGCTACATAGTCGTATGGAGCGTGTGCGGGGACACTCATAACAAGTCCTGTACCAAACTTAGGGTCTACGAAGTCCGCCTCTAAGATAGGGACCCGATGCCCGCTTAGAGGGTTAATGACCACCCTACCTATTAATTCCGAGCCTTTAAACCTCTCAAGAACTCTAACCTTCATCTGATATGAGAGTTTTTCTGCAGCATCGCAGGAAAGGATTAAAAGGTATTTACGTCCACTACCCTGTAGTACCTCACACTTACAGTAATCTACGTCAGGCCTCACCCAAAGATTGGTAACACCTAATACTGTCTCAGGCCTTAACGTTGCGACCGGGTAGAGTAGGTTATTGTTTGAGGAGTCTACGAAGTTTATTACTGTGACTTCATCTATTTCTGGCTCGACGTCATCCTTAGTGTCATGCATGCCTACAGGCATCTGATGGTTTGGACACCAACCAACCGGGTGGGAACCCCTCTCAATAAAGTTCTTCTCCCTTAGTTTTTCAAACTGCCACCTGATAAATGATTGGAATTCCGGATCTACTGTTGTAAACTCTCTACGCCAGTCGATACCTAACCCATACCTCATCATAGCGATCTTAGACCTTCTATGGAAGTACTTAGCCAGCTGTAAGGGGTCTTTAAGTAGTTCTATATCCTCCTGTGTTAACCCGTAAAGCTCTCTTAACTCGTTGATCAGTACTTCATCCCCCTTAGCTATGGATTCAGACATAGCGAGTATGGGTGTGCCAGTGTAGTGGAAGCCCATCGGGTATAACGTATTAAACCCTAACATCCTTGCAAACCTAGCCATGACGTCAGCTATTAAGTAAACTCTAGCATGTCCTAGATGTGCTGGTGAGTTAGGATACATGAAAGCTGCAGTTATGAAGAATTTAGGCCTATGGTTGGGATTTGACTCATACACTCTATGCTTATTCCACTCGTCCTGCCACTTACTGGCCACCTCATTTAGATATCTAACGTACTCAGTAGCAATAGGCGGTCCCCCAACTACTAATACATCATTGCAAATAAATATTACCTTCAGACTTTAGGGTTAAGTTATGATAAGGTTAAAAACTTCTTGACCGTTAATACCTTGGTGATTTTACGCATACTTACAGGCTCTTCGGTACTGACGGTGTTAGAGGTATAGTTAATGAGTGGTTAACGCCTGAGAACGCATTAAGACTTGGTCTAGCAATAGGTTCATACCTCAGCAGTGGTGATAGGGTATTAGTAGGTTATGACGGTAGGGGCGGTAACACCTTCTTAGTCAACGCCGTAATCTCCGGATTAATATCAAGTGGTATTAAAGTTTTCTGTGCCGGACTAACACCAACACCAGCCCTACAACTATATGTTAGGGATATGGGATTCGATGCTGGTATAATGATAACAGCTAGTCATAACCCCCCAGAATACAGTGGTTTAAAACTCATATTAAGTGATGGTGTTGAAGCACCTAGAGATGTTGAAGAAGCTGTTGAGGAGATATACCATGAGTTAAGGTTTAGGAGGGCTTCATGGATTAAGCTAGGCTATGAGGTTAGGAAAGTTGAGGATGTTAACGACTTCTACATAGATAGAATAGTTGAACACGTAGCGGTGGAGCCCATTATGAGGAGTGGGTTGAGAGTTGTTGTCGACGGTGCTAATAATGTGGGTTCTCTAACAACGCCTAAACTGCTTAGGAGGTTGGGTGCTAAGGTACTTACAGTAAATTGCGATATATCGCATATTCCTTACCGCAACCCTGAGCCAACTCCGGAGAACTTGGATGAAGTGTCTAGGATAGTAGCTTCCTTAGGCGCCGACTTCGGGGTAGCACATGATGGTGATGCTGATAGGGCTATCTTCATAGATAGGTTTGGTAGGGTTTTACCAGGTGATAGAGCGGCAATAATACTGTGTGAGCACGTACTAACTAGCAAGGGAGCAGACATCCCTAGAAAGGTTGTTACAGCCATATCTTCTAGTACGATGATTAGTGAAGTGTTAAGTAAGTATGGTGTTGAGGTGATTTGGACTAAGGTCGGAAGTATAAACATAGCTAGGACTATGATGCGTGAGGGGTCCTTACTAGGGTTTGAGGAGAACGGAGGTTTCATGTATGGAAAGCACCAGTATGTAAGGGATGGCGGTATGAGTGCGGCTTTAATGTTAGAATGCGTAGCGTTAAGCGGGCGGGGACTACATGAACTGTATGAGAGGTTTCCTAAGACATACATAGTTAAAACTAAGGTTGCAGTAGGTCAGAGGGCTAAGGATGAGTTAGTTAGTATGTTAAAGGAGAAACTGTTAGGTATTTTCAGTAGTGATAGGATTATAGATATTGATGGAGTTAAGGTTATCAATCCTAACTACTGGTTCTTAGTGAGGCCTAGCGGTACAGAACCGATCATACGCATATATGTTGAGGCTAAGGATGAGGGAGTAGCTAATAAGTTATTAAATACTATAATGAGTTTGGTGGAGGAGGTAGTTAAGAAGTGAAGTACTCGTTAATCAACATAATAGCGTGTCCTATGTGTAAGAACTTCCCGTTAAAGCTAATAGTATTTAACGAGAAAACCTATCAGCGAACCCCACTAGTTGAAAAACCATTCTGCGACTTATTCTGCGGCTTTAAAAACGCATACGTGAAAGATGTTAAGGAGGTACCATGCGATGAGTGTTTAAAGATTGAAGTTGTTGATGGCATCCTAATATGTGGGAAGTGTTTGAGGTGGTATCCAATAATCGATGAGATCCCTAGGATGCTTCCAGACGACCTACGTAAGGCTGATGATGATATTAGCTTCTTAAAGCGTTTTTCCGATAGGGTGCCGAAGGAAGTCTTAGAGAGTGGGGTGCCTTACAACCTAAAATCATAAGACCTTATAAGGTCCGTAAGTACTACACATATGATGTGAGAAATATGTCCTCAAGGCTTTCAAGAATACTTTCTTCGCTAGGAACATTAAGTGAATGGGTTGACATGCAGAAGAAGGCTGTAGAGATGTTCAGCCAGATAAATGATACTGCAGAATTCGCAGATAGGTTGAGTTTAGTCCTCGTAATCAGGCAGGCATTTCAACACATGATCAAGACCTTAAAAGCCTTCGACCAATGGTTAAACGACCCATTCATACTTAACTACGTAACTAAGGAGATGTTAATGGATGTTTGGTCAACAACCTACCACATATTAAATACCCTCTTAGAACTCGACATAAGACATACCCTAACGGTAAAGGAGATGGCTGAAAAACTAATCAGAGAGGGTAAAGTACCGATGTTCATAGAGTTAAGAGGCTACGAAGAAGAGGAGAGTAGGAGACCTACATCACCTCTCTAAACACAAACAAATAAGGTAGCTACATACCATACATAATTTTATGGTTAAGAGTCCCACCCTTTAAGGGCTGGAGGACACGACTTTTAAGACTGTCTTCTTAGTGAGAATCTAAGAAGCTTTTAATTATACGAGGTACTTGAAGGTGTTCCTCACCTCAACGAGGAATTAATAACCATCAGATGTGAGGGAAGTATACCTATTCCTCAAGGCGGTCTTAGCAGTACTAGCTAATGCGGCCCTCAATAACCTCAGGGAGGGTGACTCGATTAAAGAGTCGGTCCTATTCCTTAGGCTCCGCATCTCGGTTTGGGGTCAACCACCACTCCAGTTAAAACATAAATAAGTGTATGTGTACCGAATAAAAATCGGTGTTAGCTGTGGGGCCGTTAATACGTAGGTTTAACACCTTAGGCAGACCGCTTATTCAGATAGCTATGGACTTTCTAAGCATTAATGATGCTGTGAGGTTGATGGAGAAACTTAAGGGCTTAGAGGTTGATGTATATGAGGTGGGGACCCCCCTCATAAAATCCGAGGGTATTCGAGCCGTAAGGGCTGTGAGGGAGTTTGCCGACGACTCAGTAGTATTAGCTGATATGAAGACTGCAGATACTGGTAGTTTGGAGGTTAGGTTAGCTGCTGAGAATGGTGCTAATGCTGTCTCAGTTTTAGCTAGTGCTAACGATGAGGTGATAGCATCAGCGCTTAAGGAGGCGGAATCTTCAGACGTTGACGTCGTAGTCGATACTATAGGTAGGTTAAACGTCTTAAACGTTATTAGCGAGGTAGTACGGCTAGGGGTTCAGATAATTAACATACACCTAGCGATAGACGTACAGTTAAGCAGCGGTAAAACCATTGCTGACGTCATAAGTATTATAGAGGACGTAAAGAATTCCTACAAGAATTTATTAATATCAGCTTCCGGCGGTGTAAGACCCCACCACGTAGGGGACTTAGTACGTAGTGGTGTTGATATAATAGTTATGGGTTCTGCTGTTACTAAGGCTGCAGATCCGG
Organism: Sulfolobales archaeon; assembly: GCA_038844925.1. Taxonomy (GTDB): domain Archaea; phylum Thermoproteota; class Thermoprotei_A; order Sulfolobales; family NBVN01; genus DTCV01. Next base: position 9,957 of record JAWBQY010000018.1, read on the forward strand.
CCGAAGTCGTTAGACAAGCACTTAGATATGTGAAGTAGAAGGGCTTAAACCTCATAGGCGGTCATTGCGTGGGTTTCTCATCAAGTCTCAGCGCTTATTAACCTCATTCATCCCTATACATTCTTAGCTTTTAAGACTTTTATAGATATTAGATATTGAGTAACCATTTAGGGTGGTCATGTATTCAGCTGTATGGGGGGAGGAAGTACAGAAGCCTAAAGCAACGTGTTGAGGCTGTTGAGGTCTTAATTGCGTATAAGGAGGTCTTCTCATATAAGGAGCTCTCAAAGCGATTAGGAATACATACATCAATGCTGTGTAGGTATGCTCAAGGACTTACAGTACCTAATGATGAGAACGTGAGGAAGGTGCTTAACATCCTGCTAAGTAAGGAGGCTGTTAGGGAGCTCATCTATAGGTCCCTCAGTAAGTATGGTTGGGAGCTCTCTAAAGTACTATCAAATCATAAAGTACTAAATGTATTAGGTCTTTACGTATCAAATAGAGTGCTGAGTAGTTTAGTAGGTAGTGGGCTTAAGTTACTTATATCATTACCTGGAACTCCTGCTTTAATAGCGTCTTTAACAGCTATTAGGTTAGGATTACCTGTAGCTTTAATACCTCACACCACTACAAAGCATTCAACAGATGTTTTCAGTATTTTTGATGAGGTGTCCCTATGTAAGGGTGATTACGTAGCGGTTATCACCGACGTACTCACAACTGAGAACTTAAACATAGTTAGAGAGTTTCTCGATAGACATGAATTAATCCTGAAGTGTTTAATATCTGTAGTACTTGTTGATAAGGAGGTGGAGAAAGAGGTGAGCAGTCTTACGTTATTTGATTACCTAATACCTTAACCGACCTCCTCCCTGCCCTAAAGGAGGAGGCTTTCGAGTTGTAACGTAGTTGACTGGTGTTGCGGTTTAAAGTAGTTTGGACTTACCGGCATATCTTGCATCATCGCCTAACCAGTACTCAATCCTAAGTAGTTCGTTGTATTTTGCAGTTCTTTCACCCCTAGCAGGTGCTCCAGTTTTTATGAGTCCTGTCTCATAAGCCACGCTTATATGAGCTATCACGTTATCCTCTGTCTCCCCACTCCTATGACTTATAATAGCCTTCTTACCGGAGTCTACGAGCATCTTAATACAGTCCTCACTCTCTGATACTGTCCCAACCTGGTTAACCTTAATTATACATCCGTCTACTGAGTTGGAGGTTAATGCCTTCTTAACCCTCTCAACATTAGTTACTGTTAAGTCATCACCTATTAGTAGTGCCCGCCCCTTAAGAGAATTACGTAGTTCTGAGAACTCCTTAAACCCTTCCTCATGGAATGGATCTTCAATAACTTTTATCGGGTAAAGGTCTACGAGCTCCTTATAATATTCTACCATGTCTGAAGTACTTAACTCCCTACCATCAACTTTGAAGACATTCCTACCGGCATCGTAGATCTGTGATGCGGCTACGTCTAATGCTAGAAATACGTCCACACCTTCACTATATCCAGCCCTCCTTACAGCGTTGACTAATGCGTCTAGAGCCTCAGACACCTTCCTCATAGGGGGTGCGTAACCTCCCTCATCGCCGACATTTATCGCCGAGGGTCCATACCTCTCCTTAAGATATTTCCTAAGCTCCTTATAGACCTCAATAGCTATCCGTAATGCTTCTGAAAACCTATCAGCATTTACTGGTATTATCATAAATTCCTGGAATGAGAGTTCGTTCCCAGCATGAGCACCACCATTAATTAAATTCATTAAGGGAGTTGGGAGTAAGTTAGCTTTAAAACCCCCTAAAAATTGGAAGAGGGGTATGCCTAACGTATCTGCAGCTGCTTTAACATTAGCTAGTGAGACAGCTGTTATAGCATTAGCCCCTAACCTAGACTTATTGGGAGTGCCATCAAGCTCTAATACCTTCCTATCTACATACCTATAAGAAGTTGAGTCAAGTCCCCTAATAGCTGGGGCTATTACCTTATTGACGTTTTCAACAGCTCTTAAAACCCCCCTACCCCCGTAACTCCTCCCACCATCCCTTAGCTCTAAGGATTCGTAACTCCCTCTAGAAGCTCCGGCAGGTGCTGCTGCCCTACCAATACCACCACCTTCCGTTATAACAACAGCTTCAACTGTGGGGTCCCCCCTCGAATCAATTACCTGAAGAGCATATACATCTCTTATAGCAGATATCGACATAGCACACACCATACTTAAAGTTAATTAAATACATTTTATAAATATATTACAGCGGTTAAAGTTAAATAACCTTTTAGTAGATAGAAGTTTGGAATGATGTTAACGATGGGCGGTCTGAGGATTGATGAATCACTGCAGCACTGAATTACCTAACTATTAGGCTTCTAGTACTTGTTAATTGGATAGGGGTCCTCCCACCACTTGTACGGGTTTTCAACTCTGACCTCCTCCCCGCCCTTTAGGGCGAGGGTTCTGGGAGGTTTAGAGCTACATTCCCAGCTCCTGCCGGGTTCAGCTCCGCGCCCGGTCTCAGGCGCATTACCCCTACCCCGTGTAGGGCGGGGCTTGGGGGTATGGTCTTTCGTTTTCTCGATACATGTAATATAGGTAGGGTTTTTAAATTACTACTTCTTCCTATGTTTTTTCCCCTTACTTGTAGTGTCTTCACTTGTCTCTATAGGTATGACCTTCACACCAACACCTAATAACCTCCTCATAGCGTTGTCAAGGTATCTTATATACGATCCTTTCTGACCCATGAATGGGCCGAGTACGTCGCTAGATATCTTAACGGTTAGGTATGTACCGACGAAGTCTACATCCTTAACCTTCTTCCAAACCCATGAAATTGGGTGGAGTGCTCGAATGAATTGTGTGAAGTCTAAGGTTAGTTCTACAGCCCTCACCTTCTTATTTAAGTCCTTCTCAACTGCGTTGATCCTCTCACCACCCTTACCAACCAACCTGCCTAGATGGCCTTGCTTAGCAACTATGAGTAAGCTAGGCACGTGTTCTGATGAGAGTTCGTACTTCTTAATTATGTCGTCTAACTCTACTATGGTTACTATGTCAGCATCTGGTGCGTGAGCTCTTACAGATTCTAAGGACTTAACCTCACTCTCAGTTAGTGTGCGACTCCTCATTAAATACTCAATAGCTAGTTTAATACCCCTCTTAGCCCCAGCTCTGACTATATCCTTAACTCCTAAGTCAACTACCTTAGCCTTAGACTCACTTGCCAGTACGTCTCTAAGTAGTGAGGTAGTGTCTTGATCCCCCCTACTCCTTAGAGATTGGAATATGGGGTCAGCAGCAACTATTAACCTACTATTCCTCCCAACCCTTAAGAACACTTCAATCAGCGATTCTATCTTAATTGACTGTGCATCATCTATGAATACTAACGAGTCATCGAATGTCCTACCCTTCAGGTAGTGAGTATCTACGAAGACTAACTTCCCATCATTCATTAACCTAGCTATGGTATCCCATGAGGTAAACGTACCCAATACGTCGATGACGTATGACTTAATTAACTCTATGTACTGCGGTCCTGCCTTAGCTAAAGTTAACTCCTCCCCAGTTGTAACGTCTATGAGTGGTTTTACTACTACTAACTTCTTATACCTACCGTCTAGTACGGAGTCTATCCCGAAGGCTAGGCTGAATAAGGACTTACCACTACCTGTAGGTCCGAAGACACCTACTATTTCATACTCGCTGTTATTTAGGGTGTTGACTAGGTCTTCCTGCCCGGGTGTTAACGGCTTTATTACCTCTAGCAACTTCATCTACATCACCTTCATCAGTTAGGAGTGAATGCTAAAAAATATTTAAACATTTTCGAATTCCTACACGTTAGTAGGTTCGGGATTAATTATAGTATTTAAGCATTAGATGCCATATAGATCTGGTGTTTAAGCTTGACTGAGAGGAAATTAACAACTGTATCAGTTATTAAAGCTGATATTGGCTCGTTGGCTGGCCACCACGTCGTCCACCCGGATACCTTAGCAGCTGCTACTAAGGTTTTAGCTGAGGCTAAGATTAAGGGCGTAATTGAGGATTTCTACGTAACTAATGCTGGTGATGATTTAGAGCTCATAATGACTCACCGTAAGGGCGTTGACTCACCTGAGGTCCACGGACTTGCTTGGGATGCGTTTAGAGAGGCGGCTAAGGTGTCGAAAGAGTTGGGACTATATGCGGCTGGTCAGGACTTACTTAGTGATGCGTTTTCAGGTAATGTGAGGGGTTTAGGACCCG
>JAWBQY010000018.1:14225-20347 GCA_038844925.1 Sulfolobales archaeon
TGTTGAGAGGCCTTCAGAGCCTATAGTTGTGTTTATGGCTGATAAAACAGAGCCGGGGGCCTTCAACTTACCTATGTTTAAGATATTTGCAGATCCGTTTAATACTGCTGGCTTAGTAGTAGACCCTAAGCTACATGATGGGTTTAAGTTTGAGGTCTTCGACGTGTTTGAGGGTAGGAGTGTAGAACTCTTACTGCCTGAGGAGATGTACGACTTACTAGCGATAATAGGTACTACGGGTAGGTATATTGTTAGGAGGGTTTACAGGAAGAAGGATAATGAGATAGCAGCTGTTGTAAGTGTTGAGAGGTTAGGCCTCCTAGCAGGTAGGTATGTGGGTAAGGACGACCCAGTAGCTGTGGTTAGGGCTCAATCAGGCTTTCCAGCAGTTGGTGAGATATTAGAGCCTTTCGCAACACCTCACCTAGTTGCTGGATGGATGAGGGGCTCGCACTACGGGCCTATAATGCCCGTACCTCTAAGATATTCTAAGTGTACTAGGTTTGACGGCCCTCCAAGGGTTGTTGCCTTAGGATTTCAGGTAAAGAATGCTAGGCTCGTAGGTCCTGCAGACCTATTCGACGACCCCGCATTCGATAATAGTAGGAGGATTGCTGAGTTAGTTGCTGATTACATAAGGAGGATGGGGCCCTTCATGCCTCATAGGTTAGGTCCTGAGGAAATGGAGTACACAACACTTCCTGAGGTTCTTGAAAGGCTTAAGGATAGGTTTAAAGTAGTTGCTGGTGAGCCTAAGGCTAAGAAGCCTAGGGTGGAGTCAGAACTCCTAAGCACTCACTCAAGCGAGTAGTTTAAGGTTAAAAGTTTTTTGAGGTCTTACCTTGCTTAACCCACCTATAATAGTGATTAATTATAAGGTCTACAACACATCATTCGGTCTGAACGCGTTATCCATAGCTAGAGCTGCTGAGGAGGTTTCCCAGGAGGTGGGGGTCACTGTAATTGTAGCCCCACCCCCTACTGAGATAAGGATGTTAGCAACTAATGTTAGGATACCTATATTTGCACAGCACGCAGACCCGGTGGAGTTAGGGGCTTATACAGGTCACCTACCCCCTGAAGCTGTTAAGGAGGCTGGGGCTAGGGGATTTATAGTAAATCATAGTGAGAGGAGGTTAAGAATTGATGAGATAGCTAAGCTCATTAAGAAAGCTACTGAGTTAGGTCTCATCACCCTAGCATGTGCTGACATACCTGAAGTAGCTGCTGCTATATCACTACTAAACCCAGACATGATAGCTATAGAGCCACCAGAGCTTATAGGGTCAGGCATAGCTGTCTCAAAAGCAAAGCCTGAAGTAATAACAAATACAGTATCGAAAGTACGTGAGGTAAATAAAAAGACGTTAATACTAACAGGTGCGGGGATCTCATCACCTGACGACGTAGCTAAGGCAATAGCTTTAGGAACCTCCGGAGTCCTAGTAGCATCAGCCATCATGAAAGCAAAAGAACCTAAGAAAATCCTACTAGAAATGGCTGAAGCAGCAGTAAAGACATACCAACAAAAATGAAATAGGTAATCAACAAACCATGAAGGACGTAGGTCCTAAAGACCCCCAAGGCTATTATATAATTAAGATCCCGAAGAAAAGAAAAGAGACAATTAAAGAACTACTAAGCAACGTAGAACTAATACCAATAGACAATGAAAACATATTAATCCGAACAAAAAGCAGGAAGACAATCACCAAAATAATTAAGAAACTAAACCTTAAAAATTAGAGGGCCCGTGGCCTAGCCAGGATAAGGCGCCGGCCTTCGGAGCCGGAGACCCCGGGTTCAAATCCCGGCGGGCCCGCCAGTTTTCAATCCTTAAGTAAAAAACTTATTAGCTCTCTAAATGTCTCAGCTTTATAGTGCGGACTGAAACATCATGCATGACGACTTTGATTAATAGCTCTAAGTGGTGGAGGAGGAGTGTTAATACTTCAAATCCTGGCGGACTCCACTACTCTCACTACTTACGTTTCTTTTCTCACTCTTTTCCTATTGCTTCTTCCGTCGTTGTTTTTATTTGGTTGGATTTATAAATTTCTCACCCAGATTCAAAAGCAGAGACGATTAGAAATGACTGAAGGTCTACGGTTTGATCTCTATCCAATATCTTGATATGTCTTTAAAGAAGGCTTTCTCTATCTTGCTGTTAAACTCCTTAGGTGTTAGGGTTAGTATATCGAAGCTTAGTTCGTGTGGTAGTTTCATCCTTACGAATTTAACCCTATCTGTGTATTCCATACCTTCGAAGCATTCGCATATGATGAGAATGTCGACATCGCTTTCGAGTGTGTGGTCCCCTCTTGCGTAGCTTCCGAAGAGGTAGGCTGTGGCGTTGATTTCCTTAACAAGTTTTTTAAGAGCTTCTACAGCCTTCCTACGGATCTCGAAGAGTTTTTGAGACCTCATCTAAGACACCTCTAGCAGTTGAGATAGCCTCCTCTGCATGCTCCTTTAAGATCTCCTCTGAAGGTCTCTCCATGCCAGCGTTGGGGTATCTAGCTAATGTGTAGTATGTGGATAGTTTGGCTAAAGCTACCTCACTGAGGGATATGACTATAGAGTCTCTAACCCTACGGTAGAGTCTGAGAAGGTCGTGCCCCCGTGGATACTCACCTAAGACGTGGAGTGTTAAGGCCTTTAAAGCCTTTTCAACAGCTTGATGAGCTGCAAAACAAGCCCAATTATAATCACCTATATTAACACTAGCCTCAGCATGCCTGAGATCAGCCCTAGCCTCAGCCAACCAATTCAAAACCTCATCCCTAATAGGCATAGACCACCATACCAGAGACTCTACCTACCTCTAAATAAATCAACAAACAGAATAAACCTTACCACACCAGTGTAAAGACCCCCAACATACCTTTCAGAAGTAGCGGAGTTAAAGCAATATAACTTTAAAACCATATGCAGAGTACTCAGTTATGAGAGGCGGGCATTAAGATCGAGAGATACCGCGAGTAAGTTTAAATCCATTTAAAGTATTTAGTAATATATGTGGTTGGCTGGGCTCTATGAGCTTACCTAAGGTTTCTATCATTTGGCTTAACTATAATTCCATGAAGATAGTGGACTTAGTATTAGAATCCTTGAAGGCTGTCTCAGAATTTGATTATCCAAACAACAGGTATGAGTTGATAGTTGTTGATAACGGCTCTACTGACGGTAGTTTTGAGAAGATTAAAGCGTTTTTAGAGATGAAAGATAATTTAAGGAAGAAGATAATTAGATTAAGTAGCAATCTCTGGTTTATTGGTGGGAATAACGTGGGGTTTAAGGCTAGAGATAAGGACTCCAAGTACGTCGTTATACTAAATAACGATGCAGTACCATTTAAAGAAAGTCTTAAGACGATGGTGGAGTATGCAGAACAATACAATGTCGGAGGCTTAAGCGGTATCATACTAAAATACGGTGGGGGTAACCTAATTGACACAGCAGGTGATGTAATGGACGAACTACTTTACATGTATCACATAGGCGTAGGAAAACCTGCTCCCTGGATCGTTAAAAAACCATTCTATATAACGTATGCTGACGGAGCATATGCACTATATAGAGTTGACTGCATACTTAAATCCATGGGAGAGAAACTCTTCTTCAACGAATTCCTCAGTTATGGAGACGATAATGTATTAGGACTTGTGCTATGGAATAACGGTTACAAGGTTATTGCTATCCCTGAAATCATTGCAACGCATAGAAGAGGAACAACCTTTAGAAAGCAACATAAGATATATCTAGGTGAGAGGAACAGAATCGCGCTTTCATACATAACTAATACTAAGTATAAACTGGTAATTAAGCTCCACACTTTAAGAGTTACTTTACCCCACGTATTTGAATCATCATATCGTATGAGAGTCCTCTATGATGGTATTAAGCTTGGCAGAATATTAAGGAGTAAGTACAACCTCCTCATAGACGTATATAAAGCCCCTATATTAAATCTTTCATTAGAAGAACTCGTATTATTTTACTTTATCGGGTCGAAGAGAAAACTCTTAAAATTCCATGAAGAAAAAGTGGTAAAAACCATTAAGAAGTGGGAAGCTGATTAATTTTAACCCTTAAGTTTAAATCAAGTAGTTAAGGTTATCTAACATTAATCACTTAAAGCTTTGCTAAATCTCCTATAGAAGGTCACTACAACCCTCTCACTTTCCTTCTCACCCTACTTTAATGTGAACTTTATGAAGGTGCTTAATGCAGGTTATTATATTTTACAGAATATTTGAAGGTATTTCGAAATATTACCAGCCATGTTAGAGTTAAGGTTAGAGTTTTTATTGATGTGAAGTTTTAGTTTTCAATTCTTGCTAGTAGCGATTATGATCTAAAACTCCTCAGTTAATGATTTTGTGAGACAGTCTATCTGGAATGCGGATTTTAGAATAGCTTTACGCTGTTAAGGTTGTTAGTAATGCTAGATCTTCAGAAGTTATACCTTTGCTGATAAGATCTTCATTAGTAATTGTAATAATTATAGTGTGCTAGGTATAGCTCTTCCCCCTACTCCATCTCATTTAAAACTTAAAAGTGCTCGCTTCTATCGTTAAGCCTCTCTTCAACTTTCACGACATACTCTAACCTTACGTTCTTGATACATGTTTCTTCGACGACTTAAGAGATTTAGGAGACCATCCCTCCTCTTAGTCTTTTTAAGGCTTCTTCAATATTGTCTGGCTTTTTCCTTAAAGTCTTCACCGCTTTCGAAAAGTCAAGAGAGATCTTTAAGTCTTGGAACTGTCCATTCCAGCCCATTCATTGTTACCAGTCTTATAAGCTCTCTGTTTAGCTTGAAGATTTCAGCTATCATACTTGCAAACTCGTACTTACTCGCCCTTATAGCTCCTGCCAAGCGATAAATTTCTGTGAGCCTTCTTTTCACGATTTTCAGGATCATTTCTATTAGGTTCGTGTTTAGAATTGGTGAGTCCATTGGTTCCTCAACGCGTTTACCACTTCACATATCCTAAGCCTCTCTATTATTCAGAAAACAGAGCTTGCTTTGTTTGAGTTACAGATACGCTTGACCTTCTTCTATTTTCACAACTACCCAACTTAAACTAATCCCTTGCTCTTAAGGGTTCTCCACCATGAGATTACCCATGTTTCAGGCGTATCAGATATCACTCCATCTTCGAGTGCTTTATATATTTCTCTAGCCCCATCAGCAGGCGTATATGACGTCGTGAAGTCTAGTCTCCTCCTAATCTTTGTGAAGTCTACGTTGTAAGACCTTGTATCCGGCTCTCCGTACCATTCCGTCCTGTAAGGCTTACCTATGCTATCCCCTACGAGCTTAGCTAAATCGTATATTCGATAGTTTTGGCTATTTGAGCCTACATTGAAAACCTCCCCATTTACCTTGCTTTCATCAGCTTCTATTACATTCATTATTGCTTTTACAACGTCTGCCACATGGACTACAGGCCTTATCTGAGTTCCTGGATGCATCACCTTAATCACACCGGTCTTGTAGAGTGAAAGTGTCATCCCGTTTACGACTAAGTCGAACCTCATCTTCTTAGATAGTCCGTAGACTGTAGCTAACCTCAGAATTGTCACACAGAATTCTTTAGATGATAGTGACCTTATTTCCTTTTCAGCCATTAGCTTTGTTTTAGCGTAATTTTCTAAAGGATTTTGTTGAGATTCTTCTGATATTACGCCTTCTTGGAAACCATAGACGCTACAGATGGATGCAAATATATACCTTTTCACGGAGTGTTTCTTGCCTAGGTTTGCTACTCTTACCGGACCTCTGTAATTTATCTCGTAAAAGAGTCGTTCCTCCAAATAGCCTAGGGGGTCTGGCCGCGATATTGTTGCTAAGTCCGCGATAGCCTCTACACTGTTGAGACCTCAGGATTGAAGGTTCTAGTATTGTCTACTACTAGTTTAAAACCACTCATACCAACGTACTCTCTAATACCGACATCTCCAAACAGAAGCTTATCAGACATATCACGTTATACCCCTACCCAGCAAACTTCCTATGAGGATGCTGCCTATATACCCAGTTCCACCGGTAACCAAGACTTTCAAGACCTCTTCACCTCTATGTACTCTTTCTTCAAAACATTTAGAGCATTGTC
>JAWBQY010000018.1:20357-20911 GCA_038844925.1 Sulfolobales archaeon
ACTATAGAAATCCGTTTTTAGAATACTTCTCGTGTATTCCGAGTTAAGACTTGGATCTCTAGGCCTCTTGACAATCCATTCCATATCTTTCATTTCAGCTCTTTTAACAAGTCTTTTCGTCAAACCCGAAAGTCCTGGCTATCTTCAATGTGAATTCCTATCTACTCATCCTCTCAATGGTTACGTGGAAAATACCTATCAATCTCCTCTCAATAATTTCAACTATTGCTTCTCCAAGTAGTTGTGTCTGCATAGGTGTCGTATACTGATCTATTAAGGCTTTTACCTTTTCACCGTTCTCAAGCTTTTCTACTAGAAACTTGGTGAAGTTCTTCCTTCCGGGGCCGAAACCATAGATGGAACTCACTCTGGCTATCACGTAGTTCATGTTAGAAGATCCAAGGGCCACCTCACCTATAAGCTTCAGTAAGCCGTAGTAGTTAATCGGATGTGGAGGCTCATGATAATCACCTTTTTCACCGTCGAACACATAGTTCGTGGATAAATAAACTACGAGAGACTCTACTCTAGGAGACTATCTAGCTAAAGCTATG
>JAWBQY010000018.1:20921-23101 GCA_038844925.1 Sulfolobales archaeon
TCTCCAAGAGCTACCATGTGAACTATAACATTAGGCTTTTTCGTTAAAACAATGCTCTTGAAGTTCTCAATATTGCGTATATCTAATCTTATCTTCTTAAGGTTCTCATGTTCGATCGATATAAGAGTTTTATGGTGAATAGCTAAAATATCATAGCCTCTCTCCAAACACTTCTTAACAGTTCTAAATCTCTGGAAGGCTACTAGCCCCCGTAATTAGCACTTTCAAAGTGAATCACTCATGAGGGGGTAGAACTAATTCCAAGGCTTATTACACCTTAGGTTGTCTCTTCCTCCACTTATTACGGAGGGGACTACGGATTAATCATCCCAAGACCTTCCCTCCTCGTTAGATCTTTCGTAGTCATATAGTCTACTTACGAAATAAATTAGTACACAGGTTCTTGAACTAAGACCTTAAACCACATATCAGTAACGTCCAGAAGCCCTCAATATTTGCATCATGTCCCCGCTCAGAACTACCTCAACCATATTGACCCCTTTTCTTCACCATCATATGCCATGCTTTGACCAGCCCTTAAGTACTAAGACGTAATGTACTTGATCCTTTAGGTGCCTATGCCAAGCCCTAACTATACCAGAATATGCGATTGAAAAGTTTACTTGAGTGATTATATCTTCTCCTAACAGTCCCCTCCAGTTAGAACGTATTATCTATGTAAATATATCACACTCATCTGGAAACCGTAGCAGGCCTACTAATTTAACCCTTTTTATAGATAGTGTTCCTTAACTGAACTCAGCAAAGACATATGCTATTAAGTTCTACTTCTTTTAGGAAAGATATACTTTAAGGGATTTATGGCTAGATTATTATTTATTATTTCTGAATACTCCATAGTATCTAATTTGGAAGTCCCTGATTTCCTCCTCCCTTGATAATTCTTATGTACCGTCTACTAAACCCTTCTCTGATCTTTCTACTCCATTTACACTAACGCTTTGATGATGACACAGCATTCAATGTTAATATCAATTGCTTGCAATTCATCATTATGAATAAAAGATTCTCTGAAGGACATCTTAACTAGATGTTTCCTTTTTCATGATGACTAGACTCCTAATAACACTCTCTCACTACCTCAGCTCTTTCACCTATCTTCACTCTACCCTCAATCCTTGAATCACTAATCTTACTTTTATTTTTCTCCCTCATACTTTCATCTAATATCATAACGTTAGCCTCTAGAATGTTATCTTTCTTCATGGTATCGCTTTACCACTTATCTACAAAACTATATCCAACCTCATATTCCTCATCGATAAGCATTTTGAAGCACTTCTATGATCTTATCTTACTTAGTTAGCTAACTTATTTATCGAGGCAATTAGAACGTAGATGTTGGATTGCAAGCCCTTCTGAACTACCAGACCTTTATTTATGCGGTATAGCTTCATTATTAATTTGAATTATTTAAGCACATTATTCAACAGTTTATTTAGATCTTTTAGGTATAGTTCGTGTTCGCTTATAAGGTATTCTCTTAGTTTCTGAAAGTTTGCGACATGATGTTCGTAATTATCTATACAATCTATTATTAAGTTTATTAAACGATTCACGCTTAGATCTCTGCATGCTATACTACGACACTTAATCGTATATGCGTCTGGGATCGGGCAGTCTTCAAAGTAATAGCATCCACCACTTCTGTTAACTATGACTACATTGCCTAGAAGTCCGGCCTCACGGAAAGGTCTATCTCTTCCAGGGTGAAGTCCAATGTCTACGAAAACTTTAGAATTGCTCAGGATTCTCAGCATTCCCTCTTTTCCAACATTTGTAAGCGGAATTATCTTAATGTCATTATTTTGTTGTTTCACCTTAGAAAGTGCCTTATACGTGATGGAAAAGGCCTTTCTAGCATTAAAAGCTATAATGTCCTTTCTGTTTTCAAAACTGATGCGGGCATTTAAAAATTCTTCTTCAAGCGGTTCTCTTATAATCAGCACTTTACTTTTGTCGATACCTATTTTAACTAGGAAGTTTCTAGAGTATAAGGATTGTGCAATATGCAACTCGACTTTTTCAATAAGTCTAAGTATTTGACTAGGATTATTTATAGCATTCGATATCTCCTTGAAAGCAATATAATGCATTATGTCATTTTGAACCCCCTTATAGTGAAAACAACCATATTTCAAACTATATAGAAGAACATC
>JAWBQY010000019.1:0-470 GCA_038844925.1 Sulfolobales archaeon
TTACAGTTCTAGTTTTTCTTAATTTAACTACTCTCCTGAAGTAAACCGATACATAAACATCATCTTCAACTACCTTCACAGCTATTTCGTAGTTACCCCACTCTTTGTACTTCCCTACCCTCTCATTAGATGTTAGTAGTTTTAGCCTAACCTCCCCACCATTGTGTATCTTTAGGGTAAGCGTTCTACTTTCTAGGTTAAGCCTGTAGTCGTATTTATCTACTCTAGCTGTTAACCTCCTTAGAACTGGCTTTCTACCACCATTCTGCTTACTAGCTCTAACAACTGCTTTAGCGTAGGTATATACCTGCTTAACGTGGTGTGCTCTAAGATTGTACCTCTTAAGCTCTGAGTAGAACAACCTATGTAGAGTCTTAATTGATGGTACCTCATCTAAACTCCACAACTTATTTACTACTAGTTGAAGAGCGTCACGGTAGAGTCTCAGGAACTCAACTAGGGCTTCACGG
>JAWBQY010000019.1:480-21974 GCA_038844925.1 Sulfolobales archaeon
GGGAGAGCCCTCACCCTAAGAGCCTCAACAAGCTCTCCACCCCTCACCGAGTAGCTCCCGTACTTGACTACAGACAACAGAATTTATGAATATTCTGCCGTTTCCTATGCTTGGTGAGAGATGTAGTAAGCGGATTCTACTTCGTAAAGTGTAGCGTCATAAAGTACAGAAAGAAGGACATAGCCCTCTACCCACTAGGAAGAGATAAGGATACCACGGAAAGAGAGTCCACACACTAATCATAGCAGAAGAATAATACCAAACGATACAAACCTATATGAAACCTGAAACAGCCGTGCAAGGCGTCCTACCAACACGAAATTAATGAGGTTCTACTAAGTACGAGTGTTACTCTAAGCATTCTACAACTCTAGCTTAATATAGTACAGCATAGAAAATAGAGAAATAATAATAGTATAAATATATTACCTCTGTAGCGGATAGATCTACGATAGGTGTAGAGGAGCACCTTGATGACTAAGGCAAGCCTTGAAGATAAAATATTGGATATAGTTAAGAAGGGTGGGGAGGAAGGAGTTGTTCAAAGCGACCTTTGGGCCCTTCTAGGAATTGATAGTAGAGAGGGTAGTAGAGCGGTTATGAAATTAGTTAAATCTGGCTTAATTAGAAGAGTACCTGCAAACGTTAAAGGTAGGAAGACCTACAAACTAATCTACGTGTCCAAACGACTAGAAGATGTTAAGCTCCTCATCAAATTAAACCCAGTAATGAGTATACCATGCTTCCTATGTAAAGACCTAGATAAATGCGGCTTAGGAAGTTACTTCAACCCCTTAATATGTAGTAGGTTAACTAAGTTTCTACAGATGAAGGCTTCGGTACCTAAAGCATAAGCATGATAGAGGTTGCTGATATTCACTACTTAACTACTTTTAATGCATTCCATCACGGTATCGTAATCCGCATCTGTTTTAATACCAGTAGGCGTTAAGTGAGTTCTACTCCCCTTAAACCCCCTACCCTGTAAACATTTAATTACCTCTTCCACCTTAGGCATATTTACCTTAAGCATACTAGCAATAGATGTTATGTCATAGTAGTAGGGGGTTTCAACCTCATTTCTAATTACAGTTATTAGCTTTAAGAGCCTGTTAAAATTACTTAAATACTCGTACCTAGCTTTAACTATAGCTTCTAAGCGACTTATGAACTCTTTATTATTCATACTTCCAATCCATAGAGGGCCTATAACTTCAAACCCATGTCCACATTTAGGGCACCTTAAATCTAGTAATATGTTTAAGTCATTTATATACCGCCTAAATAAGCACTTCCTACAGTACAGTATGTAGCCTAGTTCTTCAACAATCATCCTATGAGACTTACTAACACCTCTATCAACTCTGAAAAACAACCTATAGTAGTGGTCGTGGAAGACACTTACGATAGGCTCTACATATCTGTCTGACTCAGCAGCCCTCCTAGCTATATACCCCAACAATACACGTAAACCTACTTCAAACTTAAAATCAGTTCTACTAAGCTTAACGTCATACTTCCTCGAACCTGCCAAGTACTTAATACCTGAGAGCGTGGCAATATCCGTAGCAGTAACTCCTATGAAGCCCCCTCTCATAATGTTCGTCAAAGCACTTTTAATGAATGGGGTGGGACTTCCGTAAGGGTCTATGTCAATGAAGTTTAACTTATACCTATCTTCTCTAAGTTTGTAGAGGAGTGCGTTAGCATCACTACGGTAGACTACTGCCCTATCACTCAGTTTATTTAGAGCTAAATTTTCCTTAATTACCGTAACTGCATTGCTATTTATATCATTGAGGACTGCAGTACTAACATTTGGTACTTCAAGACAGTATCTTATCCCTCTAACACCAACACCTGCTAAGATATCCGCAATATTAAACGAATTTACACTAAAGTACTCACCTATAGTAGCTAAGGTGACTACCGAAAGATCCCTATTAAGAGATGCTCTAGGATTATAAAATACAGGAGCCCATGAGGGTTCATAGACACCGTCCGGCCTCCTAAATAAGTCTGGATTTGGTACTAGTAGTACTGCCCTCCCCTCAAACACCTTAATATACTCCATACTACCCTATTACCCACTAGATAGAGTTCCAATAAGTATAATAAGCTGGCTACTCAGGAGCATATAAACAAACATAAAAACTTAAAGAAGGGGGGATAGCCCATTAACAATTAACACTTCAAAATCCTAATACTGGATGGGTCAGTATTAACACTAATTAGCTACTCCTAATTTAAGTCATACCTCAATAACTATTGTGACCCCGTCGACAAGGTCTCTATATCTATTTCTAACAGTTACCTCCGTTATGTTACACTTCTCAGCTATTTCCTTCTGAGTCCTCTTATCATCAAGTAGTACAGAGGCTATGTATAGAGCGGCAGCAGCTATACCTACAGGACCTTTGCCACTTGTTAACCCCTTACTCTTAGCAATATTTAATATCCTACTAGCTAGGGCTGAGACCTCAGCACGTAGGCCTAATTCAATTCTAAGTTTATCTAGATATATTTGGGGGTCAGGTACTTTAACTGTGATGTACTCACCACTATCCCTAGTAATTTTTAACATGGCCTTCCATAACTCATGTCTAGTAACCTCACAAATTCTTAGCACTTCATCACGGTCTACAGGTGCTTTAAGATAGTTACATGAGAGTATGATGGCGGCAGCTATGAATGCATTAGCATTTCTATCCTTGATGATGCCTTTAGCACTAAGCCTCCTAATGATAGAACCTGAAAATTCGTTAACCGTATTAGGAAGCCCTAACCTACCAATGACATCATTCATAAAACTTAAAGCCTTAACTAACTTACGTTGCCTACTGTTACTCACCCTCAACTTCCTATGAAGTGATTGGAGCTTCCTTCCCTCATAACTCCACGTATCTATAGTTGTTGATATCCCTAAATCATGTACCTTATTAGTTAGACGTGAACCCACTCTAGCCCTATCGACAAATTCCTCAGGCGTATACGCCCTCCACTCAGGACCCTGATCTATAATCCTCTCCTCAATAACCTCACCAGTCTCCACACATACGTACTCTCCGTGAAGTTCGTCAAATATTATTGATGAATGCGAGCAGTTCATGGAGAACCCCTCACATACACTACCTCAAGCGGTTCTAACTTAATATTAGTTGCTAAAGGCTTAAGAACAGCGTAAGGATTTTTGGTAGACCCTATCACATCTACTAATAAGCCGACAGCATCCCCCTTAGAGGTGAAAACCTTAGTACCAAATTTAGGGGGTTTAACCTGATCGCACATTTTAACTATAAGCCTACCTGAAGCAGATCTATGTGAGAAATGGCCGAGCTTCCTCATAAGGCAAACGCCCTACTATGTATTAGTAAAATCTAATTGTTTTAAGGTTAAGTGGGTATTGCTTAATGAACGTATTACTACTCTAATTAACATGAATAGTTTTCATCACATAGTAATACCTAAAGACGTAGTAGTTTGGGATTTTCAATCTACGACTAAAGCTGGGTCTGAAGGTTTAAGCAGTCCTATGTAGATCTACACTTACTCACATTTACAACCCCTGTAGGAGTTTCAGACCTGCACCAAGCTTAGAGGTGTTTAGCAAATCCTACTACATATTATGTACCCCAGAAGGAACTATTGTTCGATATTAATCGCTAAGGTATTCTAATTCATAATTTCATAACACATTCTTACAATGTTTTAAGAGATGTAATTACCTGCTCATAGACCTTATCCATATTTAAGTATCTCCAACTTCCCCATCTCCCGAGAGTTATAATTCCTTCTTCAACAACCACTCTCAGTAACTCGTTTCTCGCGGTATTGGATTTTACTGTGTGAACTGGGTAGCCGTATTCCTGAACCCATGACTCCGTGAATAAAACCTCCTTATCCGGATTTTCCAGTACGCCGATCTTCGTAAGACCTGAGAGTACCTCACCTACTAATTCCTCCTTTGATAACTTCTTAGTTGGTGGGAGAGTAATCTCAGCAACCAACGTTGAATACGTATCATTGTTAGGTGTGTTGTAGGGGCTGTAGTTTGACATCCATATATGCCTGTGGAAAATAACATCATCCCTAATATTATACACCCAATGCATTTGAGGTGCTTTTTTCTTAAGAGCCATACCTACGACAACGACGGAGTTATAGTCAAGCTGCTTTGCTAGGCGTTGCTCACGTTCCTGTAAGTCCATAGCAACAGCAAGTTCGTTGAGGGGTATTGTCGATATCAACCTCTTCACCTCAATCTTACCGTTTATCAACCAACCACTACTTAATTTCCTAATACTAACAACTCTAAAACCCTTCACAACCTTAACACCTATTCTGAGAGCTCTGTCTAAGACTCTATTGAAGAGTGATTGTATCCCCCCACGAAGCGGGTAGTAAAACCTTGCCTGCTCTCTATATCCCTCAGTCCTTACACCAGCTCCTGAGAGGATTACATCCCTCCAGTCGGGGATTGGTAACCTACCTGGAGTGTAGATCCAGTCGACGTCTATTTCATCTAAAGACCTCTTCCACAGTTTAGAATTATACGGCTCTAGGTAGAGCTTACTTAACTCCTTCCCGAAAAATCCGTACATCCATTCACGTAGGTTGCGTGGCTCCCAACCAGGCTGACTACTTCTATATAAGAGGCTCTCAATAAATGATATAAGTATCTCCCCCCTCTTAGCCGGGGGTAGTACGTAGAGGGAGTTCTCAAATGGGTAGGGCACGTACATATCATTAAGGAGTATGTAAGTCTTCCTCTCATGGTGGGTGACGTTTCCATCCAAAAAACTGAGGACTTCGTTGAGGATGTCTGAATTGTTTGAGAATATTATATGGCTCCCACCTACATCGAATGTAAACCCACCAAGCTCAACACTCCTTAGTAGGCCACCTAAAGATTCATCCTTATCAATACATACAATACTGCTTCCAGGATATTTCAAAGAGAGCACATAACTAGCTGTAATACCAGCCCAACCACATCCAAGAACTCCTACATCAAATAACGCCACCTAAACCCCTGACTTAACAAGATAGTACTAACTTATAAAGAGTTGCTAACGAATTTAACTAATCGTACCTAATCCCAGAATATCGAGGTAATACGCTACGTCTAAGTAATCTACATATAAGTTGCTTTTAAATATTTAAAGACTACTGATGAATACTTAAACATACCTTATAATCTATGGGGACTATATACAGTTTTAAGTCAGATCTTACGTCTAAAACGTTTTTCAGCCTGTCTAAGAGCTCTCTTACATATCCCTTAATAACTCCCCTCTCGTACACTTTAATCTTACCTACCCTTAAATTAGTAAGTGTTAGGTACTCATCAATACATCTGCATAACTCTTCATAGGATTCTGAGCAACATCTATCTACTCCAACAATACTCCTAACATACGTTAATTGACTGTTCTTCAGTATTCTTAATATTTCCTCATATGTTAGTGATGAATATAGTAGTAGTACGCCCCCGTACTTACTGGCGCCAACTTTAACTAAGTTGTCGTAGGGGTATAAGGCGTCGCCAACCTCTAAAGAAGCTCTTAACTCTTTACCGTATTCGACTGTTAGTACAGCCTTTAGAGAATACATGGAAGACTTACTTCTTAAACTTACTTAATAGGCGATTCTTCTCATAATCGAAGAATGAGGGGGGTGTCCAAGCAATCCATGCTGGAATCTTCTTTACTAACTCGTAAGCTTCTTCCCAACTCTCGAGGTTTAACTCCTTAGCTAAAGTTTCTAAAGGTACCTCAAACCTTATGTATCTATTTATGGATTCTAAGGCGGTCTTATCTATCTTAACCTCCTTACCATTACTTAATTTAATGACTAACTCACTCACGGACCAGCACCTACGTATAGGGATAAATTATAAGGCTTAAAAATATTTATTACTCAACAAAGCTTAGGCAGCCAGCACGCATTTCATAAAGTTCTCCACTCCTCCTTAAGCCCATTAAGTACTTCTCAACGAAGTCCTCGTCAATCCCTCTCTTAACAGCCTCTTTAACTATGTCTTTAACCTTAGCGCAGCCTACCTCAGCACTCAACTCTTTAATGATGTCCTTTATGACTAACTCCTTATCTCTAACGCTTTTAGGCTTTCCAGTCATAATAACGTCTATATCTATATGGCCTGTCTCTATGTCTATCCCAACGTTCTCTAACATCACATTCATAAGTCTTATGGCCTCGGCAGCGTCTTCACCATCGACGTAGTTCTTCAAAGCCATTCGCGCATGCGCTTCTGCAAGCCGTATGAGCGCCTCCAACTGCCTAGTAGTTATAGCTATCGGTGCTTCAGGCGTCTCAGCACTCTTCCTACGCATTTCTAAGTAGAACTCCTCTATCAGGATCTCAGCATCTCTAGTTAACTTCGGTCTAACATACTTCCTAGCATATGCTATGTACTTCCTTAAAATATCTGGAGGTATTTCAGGCTTTACCTCCTCAATACTCTCATGAGATCTTAAAACATGCTTTACTAAGGACCTATCACGATCTAAATTAGTCAGATCTCTTAAAGTAAATATTAAGTCAAACCTTGAGAGTATGGTGATTGGTAGGTTTATGTTCTCAGCGATAGGTCTGGATGGTATGTACCTCCCATACTTAGGATTACCTGCAGCCAGTACTGAAGTCCTAGCATTCAACCTAGCAACTATGCCAGCTTTAGCAATGCTTACAGTACCCTGCTCCATTGCCTCATGAATAGCAACTCTATCCTCATCCCTCATTTTATCTATCTCATCAATACATACAGTTCCACCATCGGCTAATACCATAGCCCCTGCCTCCAAGAAGTACTCACCTGTTTGCTTCTCCTTTACAACAGCTGCAGTATTATGGACTACGAAGCCGTTAGCTATGAAGGAGTGCGACCCATCAACAGTTAAGTCGTAAACCCCACCGCCTCGGACTTCATCAACTCCAACGACCTTAACAGCAATTAAATCATCACTAACATCTACAAATCCATCGTCTAAGTTTTGATGTAAGGCATTACTAAGTAAGAGGTTACTACCATCTAATACTACCTCTAAATTCTTAAGAGATTTAAGGTCTGAGATCACTACCGCAAAGCCCTTATACGCTTTACGTAATGATGCAACTACTCCAAACCTCCTTAAGGTAATGCTAACTAATACTGCGACATCCTCATTTGGTAGGGGTATACTAACATGGTTAGTCCCTACCTCACCCTTGGTTAATAATCTCCTAAGAAAGTACTTCAATACATGTCTAGGTAAGTTAGGTAGAAATACTTTAGGACTTACTTCTCCATTAGTTGATGGGACTCCTAAGGCGTATAGAAGTGATGCAAGCGCTCTACTCCTAATTAATAATACGTAACCACTCCTCCCGTAGGTTTGAATGACTGTACGGACGTTGAATAGATCTCTAACCTTACTAATTAAGGATATTAACTCTTCTTGAGAGTCCGCCTTTAAAACTAGTGCGGACGGTCTACCACGCCTATCAATTTTAACTCTACCTTTAACATACGTCTCTGCTAGAAATTCGGCGAATTCCTGACTTAGCCTAGGTAACTTAACCCATCCAAACCCTCTAAACTCTCTATAACCTACTTCGAGAATGGATTCACTTACATCACTACCTATGCTGACTAGGTTTAATAACTTCTTCAGATGATGTAGCCTAACTACTGAGTTTTTAGTTAATCTGTAAAAACTCCACTTACTCATACCAGCCCTATTGAGTACTTCATCAATTGTTGGGAACTTACTTAGTAATTCCTTAAGGAGTTTCTCAGTAAATACCTTTTCAACCTTCACGTAGGCATCATCCGCTAAGATACTTAAAACATCAAACCCCTTAGTAGGTTCGGGAAGCCTTCTAACCGCTATTAAATAGTCACCTACTCTTAATTTACATGCCTCCTCCCACACAACTCTCGAATCCTTATACGTTAACAGCTTCGTTTCTGGAGTGGTAATTAGGTCTATCCCCAACGATGTCCTCAACTTTAATACCTTATCACTCCATAACATGTAGTACTGACGTGTTGGGGTGTAGGAGACCCTGCCATCTAAGTATGAGGCTACGTTCACAGATCTAGGCTCTGCTGAGATCA
The DNA here is from genome assembly GCA_038844925.1 of Sulfolobales archaeon. Lineage (GTDB taxonomy): Archaea > Thermoproteota > Thermoprotei_A > Sulfolobales > NBVN01 > DTCV01. The sequence continues at coordinate 8,600 of JAWBQY010000019.1, forward strand.
GCATACCTCCATCCAATTCGAAGTTATTTAAGTTCTCCTCTACGAGATACCCCACCCTAGTTAACCCTCTATCAGAGTAGATGAATGTACTACCATCAACGCATAGACCTGCTGCTGAAGACCCCTTACCAGTTGTGTAGAGACCTCTAGGAGCTATACGTGATACGTATTGAAGTATTTGACTCTTAGCAGTCCCGGGATCGCCTACTATTAAGATGTGTATATCGCCTCTGATCTTAGTCCCATCAGGCGCTACTTTAGGTACTCCGCCGAAGAGTTGAAGTGCTATGGCCTCCTTAATATCCCATAAACCATATATCGACGGAGCTATACTAGCAATTATCTTCCTCCTTATGAGGGGGTCCTTACCCAACTTCTTAATGATCTCCTCATCACTTCTATCTAACTTAACTTCCTCGAGGAATTTCTGAGCTACTATGACGTTATTAGCCTCTATATATGTAGTGAAAACTGTTGAGATAGACCTCCTCCTAAACTCCTTAAAAAGCTTAACAATACCTATTACGGAGACCCTATCACCAGGCCTGGCTACATCAACTACATCGTCTGTCAGAACAACCTCAATAGACCTAGGTATGTGACCTGCGGGAACTTCTTCAGGCCTTTCCTGAAGGACTACTTTCTGCCAATTCTTATATTTAGACTTCTCTACAATTAACCTGAAAATACCTCTACCATACCCCCTACCCTTCTCACTAACGATCTCCTCTTTACATAGAGGGCAGTATGCAGGCTTTTCAAGTTCGTCAGCTACCTCATCTGAAGGTAGTGGCGGCCACTCAAACTCATGCACCTCACCAGTAGGTAGTATATGTGCGTAAACAGCCTTAAACATCTTCTGCTTCGGTGGGGTCGCCCTAACTAAGATTCCTTCAATCATAACTAACTTATTAATATACTCACTAGATAACTCCCTTAACGAAAGCGTTACCGGCAATCCGTTCAACCTAGGTATGAATTTACTGACCTGTAATGAGTACTCTTCGTCAAATTCCTGTACCACACTCTTAATAGCCTCTGAGAATGCGTGGAGTACTTCCTCAGGTTTTTCGATCAATGCGTCAAAAAGCTTGACGTCAAATTTAACTAAGTCTTCATAATCTACTACTATGCTAGTCTTCTTATTAACAATCATCTGCTTAATTCTCTCTTCATACTTATACCTACCATCATAATCTTTAAAGGTCTTCAAAAATTCTAAGAACTTCTGCTGGAGTGATTCGACATTGCTTAATTCATCACTCATTTCTAACCACCTTAGCTGATAGTTGGTTAAGCCATGAAGTCAGTAAATCATTTAACAATCTATGTAGTAGTAATTCCTCAAGAGTTAGGTTTTCCTCAAACCTCTCAAGCCTGGCATGCAGTACTGTTACGTTGACTATCTTATTAATCCTTAATCTAATTAAATCACGTATGTTTGACTCCAACCTTATCGCTGCTATAGCCGAATCAGCATCGATAGATGATGTCTTAATCCTACTTAATAACTCCTTAACTTCGTGGTAGAAGTCCTCCCTCAACTTCGTAAGTGATGTCTTACCCATACTCTTCTCACTAATTAAGTATTTACCGATATCGTCAGATGTTATTGGAGGTTCCCTAAACTCAACTACACCTAATTCGGAGAGGGTTCTGGCCAACCACCTAGGAAGCTCAACCTCCTGACCTTTAGATACCGTTACTACATCACCATCTATAGGGACCTTACCCAGATCCTTAAGTACTACGGCCTTAACGTTCCTTAAATCGTAGACAGCGTTAACCGTTTTTAACAGCAAGTCAAACATAGCAGTCCTTACAATATTAACTCTACTTTAAAATCTAATAAAAGTACTCATACTTCATATCTTCAGCAACACGAGCCTACATCACCAATCAGTTTCCGTGAGCTCAACATCAATACTTAACTTAGACTCCACAACTTATAAATATCTAATAATGTAATGTTGTTTATACATTAATTCATAAGTATGAGTTATGATGCGTTGATAGATAAGGTATTCCAGCCTCTAAAACTCTTTACTTTAAATATCTCTCTAGCAAATATACCAATATGATGATGAGGATATCTCCGGAGCGGAGTAGTGAAGTGCCGTGTGAGGTCTGATGAACTATCCATGTGAAACCCTCTATTTCCTTCACTTCCTAGTTCTCTAAAACTTACCTAAGGTTTAAATTCACTTCCTTTACATTATGGTTTGGTGTAAAATGTCATTAACTGCTATTGAGGATGAGGCTCGTAGTATAATTAAGGAGGCTGAGAAAAAAGCTGAGGAGATCTTAGCTAAGGCTAGGAAGGAAGTCGAAGAGATCCGGAGGAGGGAGGTTAAAGCAGAAGTACCATCGGAACTAGTTAATGAGTTGGAGAGGGAGTTCACGTCTAAGCTGTCCGAGGCTAAGAAGAACCATAACGTTAAGGTTAGCAGGCTTAGGGAGAGGTATGCAGAGGTTAAGGAGGAAATAGTTAATGAATATCTGAGACTAGTCTTAGGGTTGTAGGTTTGTTTAACTTGATATCCTACCCTGAAAGACTTAAGTACGTGAGGATAATAACATTAAGAGACTATGCAGATGACCTGACTTCAATCCTCCACGAATTAGGCGTAATCCACCTAGAGGAACTTAAGAACCTGCCTGAGGAGGATTTAAAGATCCTTAAAGGTAAGCTAGCCTCAGCTGATGAGGTCGTAAAATTACTGAGATTCGTTGAAGGCTACGTAGGTACTACTAGGTTAGTGGAGGTTAGAGGTGATCTAAACATTGCTGAGTTGGAAAATGAGTTCTTTAAAACTCTCCAATTAATTAAGTCTTTAAAGGATAGTGTTGAAGCTATTGCTAATAATATCAGTGAGGTAAGTGATAGGTTAAATAGATATGAAGCTACGGTTAAGTACCTACTAGCTTTAAGCAGATCGTGTGGTGATGTACTTCTAACTAACTTAAACTTCGAGGGCGATTTAATATTTACTAAATTAGTTAAGACTAAACCCGAACAAATAAACACAGTATTAAGTACATTACAAAGTGTTAAGGCATTATGCATTGCTGAGCTAAGTGAAGGTGAAGTCTTAGTCAATTACTTAGGCTTTAAGGAGGATCTAAGCAAGTTTAAAGAACTTATAGACTACATTAAAGCTGAGGTTATAGAAATACCTCAACTTAACTTAAGCGTTTCAGAATTTATTAAGGAGTTAGAGTCTAAGATAACCGCATCTAAACGTACTTTAAATGAACTCGAATTAGAGCTTAAAAAGTTAGTAAATGAAAACCTAGAATTAATTGCTAAGGCTAAGGTCTTACAGGAACTGTATGTTGAGAGGGTTGAAACCATATTAAAATCTGTGATGAGTGAGTACAGCTACGTAGTTGAGGGTTGGGTCCCTGAGAAGAACTATGAAGTCTTAATTAATACTGTATACAGTAAGTTTAAGTATGTGTACATTGAGGAGTTGAGACGTAGTGACGTAGGACCTCCAACTAAGTTAAGTAATAGCGCACCTGTAAAGTACTTCGAATTGATTACTAGGCTTTACGGCATTCCAAGATATGAGGAATGGGATCCTACAACATTAATTACTTATTCCTTCTTCGTATTCTTTGGGTTGATGATGGCTGATGCAGTCTACGGTATAGCTATGATCCTCATAATAAAGTACGTATTAGATAGACTAGGCTTTGTCGAGAATCCATATTCAGAAGGGTATGTAAACCTTAAGAAGATGTTACTAGTGTTAGGTGTTTCAGCAGTTTTCTTCGGTTTCTTAACCAACACGTATGCTGGCTATTCCATACCATACTACACCCCCTTAATTAATGTTGCAGACCCATTATCATTTATCTCACTAGCTTTGATAATAGGGTTGGTACATGTTAACCTAGCACATTTCCTAGGCGTCGTAAGAGCTTTGAAGATGTCTGATAGGGCTACACTACTTTCAGAGTTAGGACTCCTCATAGCGGAGTTTGCAGCACTACCCTACATACTCTACTATTTCCTAAACATTCGTTTACTACCTCTAAGTCAGACGTACTACGACTTACTACTCTACACGTCGTTAGCCGGCGTCGCCATGTTAGTTATCGGTAAGTTCCTAAGTCTTAAATCCGTAGGCCTCTTCCTCTGGATATTTGACCTAACAGGAGTTTTAGGTGATGTATTCTCCTACACACGCCTAGCTGGGATAGGCCTAGCTACGTATTTGATGGCTAGGAATTTTAATGACCTAGCATTAATGGCTGCTAATGCGATCCACTCACTCATAAACATTCCAGTAATTAATGTTGTGATTGCTTCGTTAATAGCTTTAATAGTAATCCTACTTACAAATACTATAAACCTAGCCTTTGGTATTATAGGTTCCTTCGTACATTCCCTGAGGCTATGCTTCGTTGAATTCCTACCGAAGTTTTACGAAGGCGGTGGTAGGGAGTTCAAACCACTTAAAATTCGGTTAAGTAAGTATGTAGTAGTAGGGTCTTCATGAGAGGGTTGAGGTGCTAGTAAATTGGGCGGTAAGGCAGTAGTCATCAGCGGTACACCAGGTGTTGGTAAGACATCAGTCGCTTTAAGAATTTCAGAAGTGTTAGGCGGTAAGTACTTAAACCTAAGTGATTTCGTACTGAGTAATAATCTCTACACCCAATACGATAGTGAGACAGGCTCATTCGTAATTGATGAGGGAAGGTTAAAGAAAGTTTTAAACGACCTTATACGGACTTCCGAGGGTTACGTAGTGATCGATAGTCACTACGGTGAGATAGTTGATGACGAACTGATCTTTAAAATAGTAGTCCTTAGGTTAGACCCGAGAGTACTTTATAAGAGGTTAGTAAGTAAGGGTTGGAGTGGTAGGAAACTACTTGATAATCTCGAATCAGAACTCGTAGGGGTCTGCACTTACAACGCTTTAAGAGAACATAGTAGGAGTAAGGTTTGTGAGGTTGACGTCACCGGTAAGGAACTAAGTGAGGTTGTTGATGAGGTGCTTAAATTGATTAACGGTACGGCGAAATGTGAGGTGGGGATAGACTGGCTCGGAAATGAGGAAGTTATTAAGGAGGTATTAAACATTTTAGATCTTGGTAATTCTAACTCTAGCCACATGCCTTAGCGTTGGCGCATCTACAAATACCTCACCTACGTTAAGCCTTGGTAGTATGTCACGTATCTCACCAATACCTAACGACCTAACCATTACTTCTATATCTGAATTAGACTTTAACGTATGAACTATCTTTACGTTACAGTTAGCAAGTACTTCATTACTTACAGTAGAAGCTGACTGAGTTATCAATATGAGTCCCACACCTAATTTACGTATTTCGGCAACCACCCTACTTATAAGTGATGAGTTAGTGATGTGATGGGCTTCGTCGATAAATAGGAAGACATTGCCTAGTCGACCTGTAGTCATCTCCTTAACATCTTCTATTAATTTAATTAGAGTTAACACTGCCAACCTCCTCAACTTAAGGTCTTTAAACCTACCTAACGAGATTACATGGATCTTATCCCTACCAGCTATGACGGGCTCTAAAACCTTAAGTAGATGTGAATCGCTGTATAAATCCTCAGTCTTAGAATTATAAATTAATTTTAATTTCCTCAATAAGGCATACTTCGTCTCAACCATCCATTTAGATTCTGCTTGAACCCCCTCTAAATAGTTAATCAGATCACGTAATGTTGGTTCATAACCTCCCTCATCATCTAAAAACCTGTATAGGAGGTAGGTTTGAGCATCACTTAATTCTAAAACATCATTTAATATTGTTACAAACTCGTCGAAGTCCTTAAATCTTGAAGGGATCTTAACATCATTTACTAATACTGCATCACTCATGCCTAAGGACTTAAAGACCTCCAGATACTCATCGTTCCAGTCAACTATTACTACACGTCCATACCTAAGTATTTGGGAGGCGATAACTGCAGCGGTTGTCGTCTTCCCAGAACCAGTGGAACCCACTATTAATGTATGTCTTAAGAAATCATCGACAGGTAGTCCAAACACCTTCTCAAAACCATCTACGTGTAGATATCCAAACCTCACAAAGTTCTCAGAAGTGGTAAGTATGGGTCTGCCGATAACGACCTCGTTTACTACTGCTTTACTCCTAGACCTTACCCTACTTAAAAAGGGACTTCATCTACTGCCTTATCATTACAGATAATCTCATTAACCTTTACGTAATCAGGCATGTAAGCCATTAAGAGTGCTTTAAATATGTTTTTACAACTCATTACATCTCTTTCAGATGATAATATAACTAATGACTTATAACCACTTCTGGAAATAGAGGTCAGTAAATTTACTTGAACATCCTTACACACCTTCAACAAGGCCTTCGCAACGTTTAGAAAGTCTACTTTAACATCGTCCCTACTTCCCTCATTAACTAATTCGAAGCATACCTTATCACCTGCTCGGACCATACTTCGATTGCGGAGTAGTAACATCTCTGGGTAACCACTAATTTAGGAAGCATTTAAAACGTTCAAGAACTTATAACGTTATAAGTCTTTAAGAAAGTAAGAAATGTGTTCGGTATGAGCATTAAGGTAGGACCAAATAACGTGGTGTATGAGGGTGTAGTTAAGAACGTTGAAAAGTCTCTAATACCTCAAGTACTTATAGTCACGGTGGAGAGCCCCGACATTAAAACAACCTTCGACATACATAAGATGCTTAAGAACTTCGAAGTTAATGATAGGGTTAGAATAACTATATCGAAGGTTAGACCTAACTTTAAGGAAGGTGTAGACCTAGTTATGAAGGGTTACATAGTCTCTAAGAAGGTTGGGGAAGGCATCTACAAATTAATAATATCATTGTGGGGGTTTTTACTTATAGTTGAGTCTAAATCCGATGCGATCTACAACTTATTCGATTATATGGATGAAATATACTTTAAGGTTGAGGTTATTTAATTACACTATTAGAATTTAAACTAAATTTAAAAGTATGTACTTCGTAATGAAGTTAGGTATGCGAGATGAGTGTTTCAAATATAGCGAAGAGATTAGTGAACGAAGTCGTTAATTTAATAGATAAATACGTTGTTGTTAAGTTGGTTGATGGTAGGACATATGAAGGTATTTTATTAGGTGTAGATGTTAGTGAGAGGTTAGCCCTGCATTTAGTATTGGGAAATGCTAAAGACTCTGATGGCAACGTATGTTATAGGGTTTTAATACATGGTGATAGACTATCTGAGATAATATCTAAAGAGCAGCCAATGTTCGACCCAACCGAGTTCTCATCGTATATAATGTCTAAGCTTAACCTACCACCCGGATCTGTTAAAGTTGTTAAGGAGGCTAACCTAGTCGTAGTGTATGATAAGTATAAAGTAAGTGAGAACGGTGTTGAGGGTTCAGGACCTCTAGCCTCTAAACTGTACAGCCTGTATCAGGAGTACATGGAGTTAAGAAAGAAGAGGATGTAGAGTGGTATTTGAGGTTAGAGATAAGGACTTAGGAGGGAGGATTGGGAAGCTAATAACTAAGAGCGGTGTGGTAGAAACACCTGCTTTTTTCCCCGTAGTTAATCCGGTGAAGCAGTTTAAGGAAGTCCCGGTAAACTTGTTGAGGGAATTAGGTTTTACGCAGATAATTACTAATGCATATATAATTAAGAGGTCTATGGGTGGTGAGGTCCGCAGGGTACATGAGATCTTAGGGTTTGACGGCGTAGTGATGACTGATTCAGGTGCTTATCAACTCCTACGATATGGTAGTGAGAGGGTGAAGGTTGACCCGGTAGAGATAGTTAAGTTTCAGGAAAGTATAGGTAGTGATATAGCTGTCATCGCTGACATACCTACTAGAGATGACGCTACCTACGAGGAAGCATTATACAGTGTTGAGGAGACTTTAAGGAGGGCGGTAATATCAGCAGAGCTTATAAAGGGTAGTAGTACCTTATGGGTCCTACCTATTCAAGGAGGGGTTCACCTAGACTTGGTTAGGAGGTGTGCTACGATAGGTAAGGATATTGAGGGTTTTTCAATCTACGCTATAGGTAGTCCCGTCCTACTTATGGAGAAGTACGAATTTTCTAAGGTTTTCGAAATGATCTTAACGGCTAAGAAAGTTGTACCCATCGATAAGGCAGTACACCTCTTCGGTGCCGGACATCCTATGATAATACCCTTCGCAGTTGCCCTAGGCGTTGATATGTTTGACTCTGCTTCCTACATACTCTATGCTAGGGGTGGTAGGTATATGACTGAGAGGGGTACTTACATGTTGGGAGACTTAGACTACTTACCATGTGAATGTCCTATATGCAGTAAATATGATGTTAAGTCTTTAATGGAGATGAGTGCTGGAGAGAGAGTACGTAATATAGCGCTCCACAACCTCTACGTGATTTTAAGGGAGATTAAGAACGTGAAGGTCGCTATTAGGGAGGGGAGGCTTTGGGAACTACTTGAGGAGAGGGCTAGGGGGCATCCATCTCTAAGGTATTTACTTAAGTTATTCACACGTCGTGATTTCGTAAGATGGTTTGAGATGTTGGACCCCAGGATTCGTGGTGATTCTCATGCATTATTTCTCTACGAGGGAACTTCGTACTTCAGACCTGAGATAGTAAGACATGAAGAGTACCTTAGTAATTACATATTAGGTCGTAGTGGGAGTGGTATGGCAGTACTAATACCTATGCATATTAAGGGAGGTAATATTAAGGTCGACTCAAGGTGTAGTGACTTCCTGGCGAAATTGGGTGTAGATCCTGAAGACGTATACACTTACGTACCATTCTTTACATTAATACCGATGACCTTACTCAACGTATATCCGTACTCACACTTCAAGCTACCTGAGGAGATGGATATGAGTACTCTACTCTTATTCAGCCGTAGGTTAAGGAAGTATGTAGGATTACTGGTAAGTAGGTATGAGAAAGTATTAATATTAACATGTAAGCAACATAATTGGAGTTCTGAAGAATTTATTAAGAAATCCTTAAGAAGTTTATTAAGAGATAGCAGTTTAAACTTAATTAATATTTGCTAACACTTAAATATATCATAGCTTAAGTTTTACACAGTGCTGTTTATGAAGAATGGAAGACCTAACATCGGGGTAAGTGAGTTAATCTCCTCCCTATTAACTATACTGATAACCTTGGCGTTAGGTGCAGTAGTACTTATCTCTATTAATAACTACTCCTATAGCATCAGTACGTTATTCAAGTCTGATATTGAGAGTAGGCAGGTAGGCCTTATGAAATCTTTAGATTTAGTAATAGCCTCAGCAAGTAAGTCTACTAATGAGGTCAGATTAGTTATCTCCAACGGCGTTGTCAGACTTAACATACTTGCCATATACGTAAATGACGTACTTGTCGAAGGCTTAAGCCTAACTTTAGAACCACTAGATATAAAGGTTGTAGAGTTTAAATCGCCCATCAAACTCTTAGAGGGTAGCATATTCCGGGTTAAAGTCGTTTTTGATGGTGGTGAGGAAGTAATATATGGCTACACGTATGCGTAACGGCTTAAGCAGTATAGTTGGCTTAGTCTTACTCCTACTAGCATTAATTGTAATTTCATCAACAATTTACAGTATACTCCACACAGTTAATGAGAATGCTTATATGAACTTAAGAGTACTTGATAGGAAGGCATTACGTAACTCCGTTAAGTACTTAGTCGAATGCGTATATAAATACATTGACAACACCGCAATAATCACCTTAGTAAACAACCTCCCAGAACCATTCCAAATAGTAGGATATGTAATAGTCTACAACAACATAACCTTTGAGACCGTTAGGTTGGCTAAATTAGAAGTCGTCCCACCACTCACCAACCTAAGCTTAAGCCTAAACTTAGCTGAGGAACCCCGAGCTATCTTCATAGTGATCTTAATCAGAGATGAAGTAACACACCTAATAGTCAGGAAGTCAACCCAGCCTTAATGCTGATAACGCACCACAAAATCTAGACATGGGATAAAACACCCATCCATCGACACATCATCAAAGCATTAATTGCTTATAAATCTCAGTTAATATTTTCATTAAGGGGCCGGTAGCTCAGCCTGGAAGAGCGCTCGGCTTGCACCCGAGAGGTCCCGGGTTCAAATCCCGGCCGGTCCACCAAACAGCTAAGATTCTCCATTAAGTTATCGATAACATACTGAGCTATGCGTCGAAGCATGCGTGGTGTGAGGCGTCGATAACTCGACGCAGGGGAGTTATCGACGAGCTGTGAGGCCTGGAAATTCCTAACTAATTCTTCTAAACTGCTGATGTATCGCTCGACCTTCCTCCCGTCGGTGAGTCTCACGTATTCGTAGACGTATAACCTCCCCTTAACACGCTTAACCAGAAAGCCCAGCTCAACCCCCTTTAGAACTACTTTCTGGGAAACTTATCCTCACCTCCGGCTCAGTAGTTAATTAAGTTATCGACGTGCTGAAAATTTTCAATTCTTCCTCGGTTGGTGTGACTTGTAGGGTGAGCCTCTTCCTCCCTGCTTTGAGGATTCCCGTTCCGGTTGGTGCGTTTACGAGGAAGTCTGCCTCAGCCTCACTTAACTTGTAGATCTGCTTGACTGCATCTCTTCCTTCGGGCTCCTGCCTCAGGATGAGTGACGTAGCGCTCTGCTCTAGGATGGTCCTGCCTTGAGGTGCTCTGGCAAGGTCTTCAGCCCTCTGCGATACGTACATGAACACCACGCCATACTTCCTCCCCCTTCTGGCTATGTTCTCAAAGAGCCCGAGGATGCTGGGAGTCTCCATGAACAGCCAGGCTTCGTCAACGAAGAAGACAGACCTCCGGGCTTTTGTGAGAAGTCTGTTGTAGGCGTACGTAGCTATTAACGTCGAAAGTATATGGGAAAACTGTTGAAATCTAGAAAAACCAGAGGTGATCGAAAAGAGGGAGATATCATTTACAACGTACTGGTCGCATAGATATGGATATCCGTTCGCACAATAAAATCGAATGAAACAAGGAATAATATAGCTCAATGGTCAATGAAACAAGACGCGACCCTCATTGGTAGATGGAGTTGCTGACAATATTGGAATTATAAGATAAAGTATATGAAGAAAGACGTTATAGATAAGTTAGAAAGGTTAAAATAAATGTCCATGCAGCATCATAATGGTGAGGAGATAACTATAGACGTAATCCTGAAGCATGTAAGCGAAGCTTTTGAATTGGTTAAACAAAGAGAAATAGAAGGCTTTATAAGGTCGTATAATTCATCAATGATGAGATCAATTGCTGGTTTTCTTGTTAGAAGGTTTATTAGTAAGTTAGGATACAGCATAGAAGAGTTAAGGGGATCTACATATAGGATAACGGCAGGCGAAAAATCTTGGAGCATAGATTTTCTTTCGTATATCCTCCAGTCAAGACATCTCTCTTTCTCTCTCAAAATATTTGAAGATTCTCAAAGCATATGTGAGGTTAAAAAATTCGTTAGAAACAAAGTATACTGCGCGTTACTTGACCAGGCACCAAGGAACATCTTGTTTGACAAAGAAGATATAAAATATTCACAGCTTTACCGCGAAATGTGGAGGAGTATTAAAAAATCTTCCAATACTTACGTACTTTCTCTTCGCGGCTCAAGGTACGTACTACCCATAAACCATTTTGAACCCACGGTATTTATTCACGAAATGGGTTTGAGGGATTTGCCTAGCGATGTTATTTGGAGAATAAATGACAGAGATGTTATTGATGCAGGGGCTTTTATAGGTGATTCAGTCTTGATATTTGAAAAATATAAACCAAGAAAAGTATATGTGTTTGAGCCAATTAAAGAAAATGTTTCTTTATTAAAGAAGACTCTGCAATTAAATAATATTGATAATGTGTCTATTATTGAGGCAGCTGTTGGCGAGTTAGAGGGCTCTGTTAAAATGTTTTTCTCAGGAAGCGCATCATTAGTATCAGAGCAAGCTGATCGTGCAGTTGACGTGGTAACGATAGATAGGGTTTTCAAGGACAAAGGCGACATAGCAGCCATCAAAATGGATGTTGAGGGATACGAATTACCTGCGGTCAAAGGTGCATGTAAGACTATCAAAAAGCATAAACCAATCCTCCTTATATCGCTCTATCACCGTGGTCGCGATTTCTTCGAAATTCCCACCTTAATAAAGTCATGGGTTCCTGAATATAAGATTAAATTTGTAAACCTAAACCATGCATCACCAATTTTAGAGAGACTATTAGTAGCTTGGGTTTAACAGGGTAATTCTGGTAACCAGATCGCAAGATAAGACCTCAATATGTTAAAAGCTTGAGCTCACGAACTTGAGGTACTTTAACCTACTTGATATTTAAGTAACTTAGTCTACAGTATTACTATGCTGGGTTCACTAAATGCATATCGGGCTTTTTGATGATGTTTAAGCTTTCTTGCTATATAGGCTTAACTATTTTTAGACTAAGATCTAGCTTCATACAGCTTTGTCTTCTACGAGAAGTTTAATGATGACTGGCCCCTTGAGATTAAGGAGAAACTTAGGTCAGCACCTCATGAGGTTAGGAGCTATGGCATTTGGATAATGCTGGAGGTTACCCTCATTTTTAAGTAAAATTTGTGAAAATATAAGAATAATGCTAAGATAGTTAAAGTTGTAAACACTTGCGTAGATGTTAACTTACTTACAGGTATGGAATTGGTGGCATTAGATAGAGAGGCTTTACACTCGCATAGACCACGTATACCCTATTAGGAGGAGGGTAGATCACGTATATTCGATTAGGGAAACTGAAGAATAGCCGTTACGATGAGGCTCAAGATCGTCAGCAGATATAGTGACGAGGCTCTTACATCAGCTCTAGTCAGTTCAGGTTTAAATGTCTCAACTTTTACTGTCTAGGGGTCTCGCATTGAAGCTTAACCTATGGCCTCTACCATTCGATGCTCAGCTCATAGAGGTTGGAACGATGGGAGCTCCTGTGGGAACCCGCAGTACCTAGAGCTCTATAAGTGTGGGTTGAGACGGAGGATAGGAGGATCGGATCAGTAGAGTGTGATGTCATGATCTTGCTACTAGAATGTAAGGTCCTGATAAGTGATATGCCCGGCAAAGAGCTGGGATAACCACCATATCCGGATCTAAGGGACAAGCGGAGGCCGCAGACGAGGGTAGGATTAGATCGACGGGTTCTGTAGCGTTTGGTAGGAGTGAATAATCTCAACGTACATGTAGGTGATCTTCTTTAAAATCCATACCAACCCTAGGTGAGGGTCGTACGTGCTTGAATTGTTTTCTTTTTGATGTTTAATTGTGTTGTTCACGTGCTTTGCGGCTGTTCACGGTCTTCGTTCTAGAGGTGTTTGAGTGCTATGAGGTATGCTGACGCTGTAT
>JAWBQY010000020.1:0-20163 GCA_038844925.1 Sulfolobales archaeon
AGAGAAACTTAAAGAGCTTGGAGCAGAGAGAGTAAGATGTGGTAGAAAATGGTATTGGAGACTTAAGAGGGACTACAAATTTGGTGAGGTAATAGAGCTGTGAACAACATATCTATGGCGCAATCCTACTTAAGGCAAGCTGAGGAGAGAATCCGACACGCGAAAGAAGCGCTTGAAGGAGGTAATTATCCGTACGTAATTAGGCAGTGCCAAGAGTCAGTTGAACTACTTCTTAAAGCAGCGTTGAGATTAGTTGGTGTTGAGGTACCGAAATGGCATGATGTAGGACCTGTTCTCAGAAGAGAAGCACAGAGGTTTCCCGAATGGTTTCAGGTTGAGATACCTGTATTAGCGCGCATATCAAGGAAGCTACGTAGAGAAAGAGAGCCCTCCATGTATGGGGATGAGGAAAGCGGTATCCCACCCGACGAACTCTATGATAAATTCGATGCGGAAGAAGCACTTAACTACGCATCAAACGTCTACAGCATAGTACTTAAGCTAATCCAGCAACACAAAACCTAAACAGCATTTACTTATCCTAAAAGACCTAAACTCCGACTATTGAAGCTTGCAGCTGTCTGCTAACTTAGAGAACACGAATACTTCTCAATAGTCGTGTAGGTAGTATACGTTGAAATTATAGCACAACTCCGTTGAGCCATTTTATCCTAATCTCACACATGTTTCAAATTCATCATCTCCATTCGAAAAGTTCTTTTAATATATTATGCAGAATAAATTAATTAATCCAATAATTTTGAGCTCAGCTACACCGGGATGTTTCTGAGTTTCTCCCTATCTCTAGAGCCGTAAAGGTTATGAAGGGGACCGGAATTAGAGTAGCTACATCAGTACTAGTCCTCGCCGCACCGTTTGCGCTGTCGGAGTGACGTGGATCGAGGCGCAGGTGGGATCTTTGCTACACTAAAGGTGGGCTTTCACCAACGAGGGCTTTAGAGTCTGAAAGACTTCTTCCTAGCTACTGCGTATTTCTTGCCCCAATCAGCTCTGAGGCTCTTCTCAATACCTTTTAACTTGTTTACGTAGTTAACAGCGCTTAATGCTGCTATAACTCCCGTAGCGGCTGCTATGACTGCCTGCTTGTATGGAGTGTTTATTAGGTCGCCAGCGGCATAGAGTCCTTCAACTTTCGTCTCGCAGTAGTTGCCTACGATTACTTCACCTCTTTCATTTACGTCAATATAACGTTTTAGGAATTCTATACGGGTTTCAAAACCTAGTTCAGCGAATACGCCGTCAACTTCTAATTCCTTAGTAATCCCCCCAACACCGGATAGTACTGCCTTAATTAGGCCTCCACTCTTTAATACCTTCATAACCTTATATCCGGGGTACGTATACACGTTGCTGAATTTCCTAGCTACTTCAAGACTTTCATCAACTTCTGCGGGGGTGGCGTAGTGGACTTCCGCTGCGATGGGGGCTAAAATCTCCAACGCCTCAATACCTTTAACGCCGAAGCTGACTAAAAGTACTTTCTTACCTTTGAAGAAGGGTCCATCACAAATTACGCAATAACTTAGACCCTTCCCAACGAGTTCGTTTTCACCTTCAACACCTAACCTCTTAGGGGCTTTACCGCAGGCGGCGATAACTGATAATGACTTAAGGCTCCGACCACTCTTAGTCTTCACTACGAATATGTTGCCATCCTTCACTAAATCAACTACTTCATCCATAATTATTTCAGCACCGAAGGACCTGGCCTGATTACGGACTCTGAATACTAATTCAAGACCTGTAGAGGCTTCTAAGCCGGGATAATTTTCGATCGAACCAGCGTAGGAGAGTTGACCGCCAATATCTATTGATACAACAGCTGTCTTCAAACCAAGTCTGGAGGAGTAGATAGCGGCGGATAGCCCTGCAATGCCTGCACCGATAATTAATACATCAAATACTTCGTCAGAGCTCATAAGCTCTCACACCTACATAATAGTTAGTGTTGAGTGAATAATAAGTTTGTAGTAGTGCGTAACGTAAGTGGTTGTAGAGATTAATCCTTTACTAATGCCTCATACCTAACAGCGATTTTAAGTATCTTATTAACGACGTCTAAGGCGTCATAGCCTAATACTATAGTTAGTGGTTCCCTACCCCAACCACCTTTATCGAATAGTACGTCAGGTGCTGAGATCTCTGAGGTAGGTCTTAAGGACTCATCGGCAGTCCCCTCTAAGTACTCAGCCTTAAACCCTAACTCACTAACGGCTTTGACGACTAATTCGTCGTACTTTATGCTTGCAGCAGCGCGGACGGTGTCGTAAGTGTTTAACAACATCATAACTATTTTCGAGAGGTTGGAGTGTATTCCGAATTCTGGGTGTGAGAGAGTTTTAACCTTATCCCCTACCTTAATGATTTTTCCAGGAATTCCAGCTATGTCTGCATGGCTCCTAACATAGTGTTTGGGGAGTGTCATAAGGATTTCTGAGTTGCTTTCAGGGATTAGGTGGACGATGTACTGGCTATTAGCCTTAATAAACTCTACAGCATCTTTTAATGACTGCAACACTCTATACCTCTCTGCCGGTATGAGTTGCCATGCGGTAGGGTTTACGGGGCCGTAACCCCTACCTATAGGTAATCCATACGCTATCGCAGTTGTTATGAATTCCTTCGCTATCCTAACTGCTTCTGGTATGGGTTTGCCCTTAGCTAACTCAGCAGCTATAGCTGCTGAGAAGCTACAGCCAGTTCCATGTGTGTTCTTACTCCTCAGTCTAGGAGCTTTAAATTCGTAGAACCTACCTTCATAGTACATCACATCAACGCTCTCCTCATCAGTCATATGGCCGCCTTTAACAACTGCTGAGGTAGCCCCTAAATCATCGACTAATTTCTTAGCAACTGCTCTCGCATCGTTTAGATCTCTGATCTCCATATTAGCCAGTTTCTCGGCCTCCGGTTTATTCGGAGTTATTACAGTTGCTAACGGTATTAACTTACTAATCAACGTATTTACGGCGTCCTCCCTCAGTAGGGGGGCCCCACTCTTAGCAACCATAACTGGGTCTACAACTAAGGTTATGTTATACCTCCTTATTAGTGAGGCTACTAACTCGATGATCTCAGAACTGCTTAACATTCCAGTCTTAGCAGCATCTACACCTATATCCTCCACTACAGCCTCGAACTGAGATTTAATGATTTCGAGGGGTACATCATGAACCGCCCTAACCTCATAGGTGTTCTGAGCCGTAATAGATGTAATGACGCTCATTCCATGAACGCCTAAAGCAGCAAACGTCTTTAAATCAGCCTGGATCCCGGCACCACCACCTGAATCACTACCAGCTATTGTTAAAGCTTTCTTAACAGTCATCAAACCACCACTTGGAATATAGTAGACTGAGTAATTAATGTTAACTACGTTAGGTGTTAGTTGAGACTTAATTAAATTTTAATACCTACCTTCCATAATTAGGAGATATTTAAAAGGTAGCAATATGTAGAAGTTTATTAGGTGTTAGTATGGTTAAGGTTTACGCAGCAATGATTGGCAGTTTTCCCAGACCGAGGGGGTTGGTCCGACTTATAAGTAGGTTTAACTCCGGTAAAATCAGTCGTGAAAGACTTGAGTTAGGCTATGAAGAATATACGCGGAAGTTATTTAAGCTACTCACATCAGCGAATATAGAGTACTTTACTGATGGTATGCTTAGATGGGATGATATATTTAACCCTCTGATAAGCTATGTAGATGGGGTGAAGGTCGATGGCCTCTATAGGTTCTACGAAAATAACTTCTTCTTTAGAGCACCTCAAGTAATTAGTAGGATACGTTTAAGGAGTGATTGTCCGATACCTGAATGGTTTGATAAGTCTAAGAGGATATTATGGGAAGTAGCTGGTAGCAATTCCCACTACGTTTTAAAAGTGGTTCTTCCAGGACCTCTAACATTTGCTTTAAACTCCATTAACAACTACTACAGTAGCTTTGAGGACTTAATCAACGATTACGTCTACGAAGTTCTCCACCCGCTGATGAAGGAGTTAAGAGAGCGGGGGGTTAAAGTAGTTGAGGTCCACGAACCTGAATTAACCTACGGGAGGGCTGATGCTAGGGTTAAATTACATAGTGTGGAAGTACTGTCTAAGTTGTTTACTGAGGTTGGGTTGAGACTATGGCTGCAGACATATTTCGGCAACGCTTGCGACTCGCTGAATTACCTACTCTACGTATGTAAGCACGTAGTCGGTATCGACTTAGTAGCCACTAAGGACTATAGCAAATGCCTGCGTTACCTCTCCGACTTTGACTCAGTAGCTATAGGTGTATACGACTCTAGGAACACGTTGATCGAGAGGAATAGAAGTATTGGATGGTATGTCAGTAGGTTTGCAAAGCTATACATCAACGAGTTATTCGTGACTAATAACGCCCCCCTAGACTTCCTACCGGAAATCATAGCAGTTAAAAAGCTTAAAAAATTAGGTAGGTTTGTCCGATTATTTAATGCTAGAGGTGTTGGAAGATGAACCTACCAGTCCTACCTACTACGGTCATCGGATCGTACCCAAGGCCTAAGTGGTTGAGGGAGATCATAAAAGGTTTTAAAGCAGGTAGGTACGACGCTGACGCCTTAAACGAAGCCCTAAACGATGCCGTAATAGTAGTTTTAAGAGAGCATGAGGAAGTGGGGATTGACATACCGTCTGATGGGGAGATGAGACGTGATGAAATGGTTGAATACTTTGCCGAGAGGATTGGTGGTTTTAAGTTCTACGGCCCTGTAAGGGTTTGGGGGAATAACTTCTTCAGGAAGCCAGCAGTCGTTAGCAGACTCTCATATTTGAAGCCCATAGTAGTTGATGAATTCTTATTCGCTAGGAGGAATACATCCAGGCAGGTTATTAAGGTCACAATCACCGGTCCATATACCATAGCTGATTGGAGTTTTAACGAATACTACGATAGTAAGGAGGAGCTGGCTTTCGAGCTCGCTTCAATTATAAACAGCGAGATTAAGAAGTTGGAGGAGGCTGGAGCCACCTTCGTGCAGGTGGACGAGCCAGCATTAACTACTCACCCTAATGAAATGGAGTGGGCTGTACAAGCTATTAATAAGGCAGTTGAAGGTGTGAACATTAAGGTCGGCCTACACGTATGCTACAGTAATTACGACATCCTCAAGCCGTACTTCGAAGTCTTAAAGGTTAGTCAATACGCCTTAGAATTTGCTAATAGGGGGTTTAGAGATTTAGAGGTGGTAAGAGGTCTGAGTAAGGAATTAGGTTTCGGAGTTGTTGACGTCCATAGTAGGAGGGTTGAAGAACCTGAAGAAATTGCTAAAGCTATATTTAAAGTTATGAACTACGTAGATCCTGAATACATTTACGTAAACCCTGACTGCGGCCTTAAACTACTTCCCAGGAGTGTAGCGAAAGCTAAGTTAAGCTCCATGGTTAAAGGCGTGGAAATAGTTAGGAAGGAGTTAGGTAAGAAGGGGATATCTGAGATACCACTTAGGACTAAAGTATAGGTACTTTAGTTTTAAGACATCCTACATAGCTTAAGAACTACGTAAATTTAGAAAACCTACTTAGATAATCATCGAAGGTTCCCTTACTCTTCAACCACTGACCGTATTTGCAGAGAGCCCAAGCAGCCTTAGCAGCCCTCTCAACCGTTGGATACATAGGTATCCCACCCTTCTCAACAGCTGTAGATAGCTTTAAGGTATGCCTACCTCCTGTAGCAGCCCCCACCACTGGTATAGGCGTGCTTAACTCCTTATTCACAGACCTCACCACTGATACGAAGTCCTCCACTAACTCATCAGTTATTCCAGGAGCCATGAAGTAGGGAATCCATATTATAACGTCTACCTCACCACTACGCATCATTATGTCAACAGCGTTTAATAGGTGTTCGTTCCTAGCAGATCCTGTAACGTCGACAGGGTTGTAAGGACTTGCTATCGGTAGGAGGACGTTCCTAAGCTTACCTACCGTAGCATCAGATAGTTTAGGTACTTTCAACCCTAAGCTTACTGCAGCATCTGTAGCCATAACCCCCGAACCACCACCTACTGTTAGTATCCCTACCCTCATTCCTTGGGCAGGTGGTTGAAGTGATAGCGATAGTGCCATATCAAATAGTTCATCCATACCGTAAGCTCTGAGAACACCGCATTGCTTGAAGGCAGCGTCGTAAACTATGTCCGCCCCGGCCAGACTGCCTGTATGCGAGGCTATTGCTCTAACGCCCTCCTCACTCCTACCAGCTTTGAGGATTACCACAGGTTTTACTGGAGTTGTAGACTTAAGCGACTTAATAAACCTCCTCCCAACTTCAACGCCTTCAATATACATCGTAATTACCTGTGTGTCCTCATCCCCTACTAAGTAGTCAAGCATGTCTGATTCATCAACATCGCACTTATTTCCCAGGCTGACAAACTTACTAATACCTATACCCCTCATGGCTGCCCAATCAAGTACTGCTATTCCGAAGGCACCGCTTTGAGAGATGAATGATATATTACCATGCTCTGGGAAGTCCATACGATCTGGATTTAAGAAAGTAGTGTTTAACCCTATCTTAGGTACGTAAACACCCATGCAGTTAGGGCCTATAACTCTCATCCCAAACTTCTTCGCAATCTCAACGATCTTTCTCTCACCCTCAATACCCTCCACCGTGCCGAGCTCCTTAAATCCAGCACTAAT
The DNA here is from genome assembly GCA_038844925.1 of Sulfolobales archaeon. Classification (GTDB taxonomy): domain Archaea; phylum Thermoproteota; class Thermoprotei_A; order Sulfolobales; family NBVN01; genus DTCV01. The sequence continues at coordinate 6,700 of JAWBQY010000020.1, forward strand.
CACTATCACGTTTTTAACACCCTTCAAGCCGCAGTCCTCCATAACTGAAGGAACCGTAGATGCTGGTACGGAGATAACTGCTAAGTCTATATCATCTGGTACTGAGGTAATTCTTGGATAAGCTTTAAGCCCTAAAACCTCACTTACATGTGGATTTATTGGGTAAACCCTACCTTTATACTTACTGATTAAGTTGTAGAGTAGTTGATACCCCACCTTGCTAGGATCTCTGGAAGCCCCTACAACCGCAACGGAGTTAGGGTAGAAAAACTTACTTATAGTCCCACTACTCATTACTGTCTACCTAACAATGATTATTAAACTACGTTTAAAAATAAAGTGATTGACAATCTTAGAAGCCTAGAAGTAATTGATAATATTGTTTATCCGGGCATCACCTCATAGACACCTTAACATAACTTAGATTATTCTTAAGCAGTAGTTTAAGTGCTTGCGGCGATATTGATGGAGAGGCTATGACGCCCTTAACCTTAAGACCTAAACTCCTGTAGTAATCAACATATCTTAGCAATTGATGAACAGCGTCTAGGTCTGCCATCCCCCTCTTACATTCAACAAGTATTAACTCATCATTAGCGCTTCTTAAGATGACATCCACCCTACCGTGAGGTGTTATGAACTCCCTAGCGACGAGTTTAGCGTTTTCCTCAATTATTGATGGGTTAGATGCTACATAATTAATTAAATCGTCCTCAGTACCTTTAATTGTGAAGGCACCTTTCCTCAGCTTTAAGACCATTACATGCGGTCTATCCTTAATGAAAACCTTAACGACCTCCCTCGGCCTACTCCTAATTGCTGTGAGTTCGAAGTATTCATCACTTATATTTGATATTAGTGACGCGTTAGGCTGCCAATTAATTGGTTCGATACCAACACCTTCGTGAATCAGTAATGAGCCATCCTCCTTTATTATGATCAACCTACGTGCTTCTGACGCCTTACTCGACGCCCTACCCTCATATACGACCTCGCAGTTCCCAATAATTACTAACGTATTTAACTTAAAGTTCCTCTTCAATATTTCCTGAAGTAGGCCCCACTCAACGTTAGGTAGTAACACTTCTTCTAACATTTTTCACTACCTCTAAAACCCCTAGTTGGACTTTCTCAAGCGCTGTACCACTTAAGGTGGCTGAGGCAGCCTCTACATGGCCGCCATACCTACCTCCTAATCTCTCGGCAATGAGTTTACATAGGGTTAGGGCATTACGCTTAGAAGACCTAACAGTTACTACTACCTTACCTTCCTCCTCCCTAATCAGTATTACATCCTTCTTCATCTCCTTAGTGAATTCCGTAGATGCTATCCCTAGAAGTCCAGCGTATATTCTAGATTCGGAGGATGTGAGGGTGGTTATGAGGTAATCACTGACTAGCATTGCTCTATCCCTCATAAGCTTAAGTAGTTTGTTTAACAACCACTTAGCTACTGTAGCCCTCTTAGTAACCTCCTCCAGGCTCGGTATATTACTCCCTCTTAGCATAGATTTTATTAGGAAGTTAAGGAATTCAGTATCGCCTGGATCTCTAGCTATTGAAAGCTTTATTAAATCAGCTATCTTGCTGACATCGTCTTGCGCCTCAACACCCTCACATATGTCAGCTACTCTGATCAACATTGCCTCGTAGGGATTTGTAATGAGTTTTAAGCTATCATTCATCAATCTAGGTGTTGAGGTAGCCTTACTCCATATAACCTTAGCCCCAACCCTAATTAAATCATTGATAAATTCCTCACTACTAATATGGTGGTCTATGAAGATGACCCTAGCCTTACGGGTTAATGGTAATACCTCATTTACGACGTCCCTGCTTAATGCTATGTCAAGCATTACTAGCTCGCCTAATTCCTTAGGCACTTTCTTAAGGTCTATATGAGCTCTCCAAGGCTGTGTGAATATTAACTCAGTATTACTTGGGTATGTATCTCTTAGAAAATGTTTTATGTAGAGAAAAGCACTTATAACACCATCACAATCTCCATGACATACTACCGCAGACTTCATGAGATGTCAACCCATTAAATAATTACTTCTCTTCAACTTATAAACCTGGTAGCGTATCTTAAACTCGGTACGAATGCAGTTAATGACTGATACGTATACAGAGTGTGTTAGGAAGTTAAAAGAGCAGAAATACCACCTCATAGGAGCTCACAGCGCTGTTAAGAAGTGTTTATGGGTTCACAACGCTTTAGTATACGGTAGGTTCTGCTATAAATGTAAGTTCTACGGAATAGAATCGCATAGATGTATTCAGATGTCTCCTTCAGTACTATGGTGCTGGAATTCATGCCTACATTGCTGGCGTATGAGACCTCAAGACTTAGGAGTAGGTAGTGATAACTTAATTAAGCTACCATACGTGGATGATCCTGAATTCATTGCTGAGACTGCAATAATTGAGCATAGAAGAACTATAAGTGGGTACAAAGGTAGGACTTCAGCTAAGATGTTTAAGGAGGCTATGAATCCTAAGCATGTGGCTATTAGCCTCACCGGGGAGCCAACCTTATATCCCAGGCTATCAGAACTTATTAGCGAATTCCATAAGAGGGGTTTATCCACCTTCTTAGTTACTAGGGGGGTAAGACCTGACGTCCTCTCCAGCTTGGATGAAGAACCAAGTCAGCTCTACATATCCTTAGAAGCATATGATAATCATACATATACATACTTTAACAGGCCTTTAATACCCAATGCTTGGGAACTTACTTTAAAGACTTTAGAGATCTTACCTAGCTTCACATCTCCAACAGTAATTAGGATCACGTTAGTGAGGGGGTTCAACATGGATGACACAGCTATTAGGAACTTTAAGAAGCTTATAGACCTTTCCCAACCAACGTATATTGAGACGAAGGCCTACATGCATGTAGGGAGGTCTATAGGTAGATTGGAGAAGGAGAACATGCCGACCTTTAAGGAGGTAATGGAATTTGCTAGGAAGTTATCTGACGCTGTTGGATATGCTGTGGTGTCCTACAGTACCGCGTCTAGGGTTGCATTACTTACCAGACTTGAAAAATCTATGATTAGGTTTGGTGATGGATGTCCTAAGGGCTGGGAGGATGTTGAGGAGTGTGAGGAAGGTTTAAGTGAGTATGAGAGGGTTGAAGAGGTCATCTAGTCGAATGGTTTGGTAATATTAACATCTCTAACCAGTAGGTAGGGCACTTTAGATGGGACTGTAACCTCCCACCACTTAATCATGTAGCACTCCTTACCAATCATTACCACATTATTTAATAATTTGTTTAAGTTGTCTGCAATTCTAACCCTACCAGTACTGCCTACGACTTCACCATTCCTTATGTAGAAGACAGCATCCCTACTAACAGTTGAGAAGGTCCCCTCCACATAGTTTTGAAGCCTGGTATACCAGTTATTAGTTATTAGCAATCCATTCCTAACCTCTTTAATCATCTCATCCAGGCTTGCATCTCCAGGCATTAGTGAGATATTCCAAGGTCTCGGCGATATCCACCCAGCATTCCCCGTGGAGGATGTATTTAATTTCGCTGCAGTCTTACAGTTATGTAATAGGTTCTTAAGAACACCATTACCTATTATCTCCTTATCATATGTTTCAACACCTTCATCGTCAAACGCTGTAGAACTGCTTAGTTCGACATCTCTGGGCACATCCGCCAACGTTAAGCTATCAGCTGCTACCTTATCACCTAATTTCCTATCCATGAATATGGAGAAACCTGTTAACACGTAAAATGCTGAAGCCATTGTCGCAATTAACTCCATGAGATTACCCACAACTAAGGGTGAGAGTATTACATCGTACCTCCCTGGAGCTACATCTAATGCATTCTTAGCTAATACGGCGTATTGAGCTGCCCTCTTACCAACCTCCTCTAAAGACCTAGAGTCTACGAACCTACTCCCATAGGCCCAATGACCTGACGAACTCTCCTTAAAAGCTCTTAAATATGCTACTACCTCACTACCTCTTTCAAATCCTTCAAAACCATTGCTAGTTGTTAATGCTTTAGACATTATGCTAAGTCTTAACGTACCTGAAGTTCTGTGAGCACCCTCATTTAATGCGGAGTTAATTAGCAATTCACATAGTGGTGTAGGGTTGTTTATATAGGTAATTACTTTATCATCAACTAAATTGTTAAGCGGCTTGTAAGGCTTTGGCTCAGGTATTGGTGCGTAGAGCTCTGACTCCTGAATCATGCTTATATAGCTACCTACACTCTCAACAAGTTTGAATAGTTCATCGATGTTGGATGTTGAAGACTCTAATACGAAGGTCCTTCTATGTTTAACTAGGTATAAGCTAATAGTGTAGATTGTTTGAGCATGTTTGAGTGCTATGTCATTATTAACTATCTTAATCATAAGTGAGTTAACTTCATTTACCTGAACTACGCATTCGTCGTAGAGTTTACGTAACCTACTCATTATTGATTCGTTGATGGAGAGTAATTCCTTACTCATAACGTAAGACCCCCAACCTCATCTTCGAGAGCTTAACGTTAGGCCCTCCAAACCATACGGGAATACCCTGCGGTGGTTCCCCCTTACCGCAAGTACCTGGGTAAAACTTTAATTCTTTATCAACACCTTCTATCCTGCTATAGAAAGACTGCGTCGTTAATTCTAATACTGGGTTCCTAATAGCGTTGCGGAGTTCTCCGTCGACTATTAAGTACGATTCCAAGCCAACATACCTCTGATTCCATCTAATATCATCTATGTTCCACTCCATGTAGGACTTAATGTAGACTCCGAAATTTACATCCTCAAGGAGTTCTTCAAAGCTCATGTCACCAGGTTTAAGATATGTGTTAGACATCCTTACGAGGGGTTCGTTCGCATAGTCCATAGACCTTGAAGAGCCGTTACTCTTAGTATTTAGAATTGAGGCAGTATACCTATTATGGAGGGGTTCGTTGACTAAGCCCTCCTTATATAAATACCTTGGACGCGCTTTAATGCATTCGTCGTCGTATTCGTAGTAGCCGAAGCTTCCAGGGATTGTTGGGTCTTCCACTACGGTAGCGTATTCGTTCCCTATTCTAAACCTACCGATGTGTTCAGGCTTAACATATGATTCACCTGCTTGGGCAGCCTCCCTACCAAGAATCCTATCAGCCTCCATAGGATGTCCTGCAGATTCGTGGACCATCAGCCCAACTATTTCAGACCCTACAACTATGTCGACGGCTTCCTTAGGAGGCTCCACACCGTGGATGAGTACCCTCTCTAAATTCCCTACCTCCTCTTCTAAGGCTTCCTTAGGCTTCCAAACCTCTAGGAGTTCTAATCCGCCTGAAGCACCCCACTGCCTTAGTCTTTGAAGGCTTCCTTTCTGAGCGTGATGCATTACTAAGTTGAAAGTTATTGATAGTCGTGGTACCTCACCTTTAACGAATCCACCATCACTATTAAGTATTAATTTCCTCTGCACATGCTCTAAGTATTCGCAGTAAGTCGCTGGTATTTTAACTTCTTTAACATTATTAACTACGCTATTGTGGAGTTCTCCAAGTAGCTTTACCTTCCCTTCAACGTCCACGTATCCGAAGTCCTTTAACGCCTTGACCTCATAGGAACCTCTGCATACTTCATCGTCGGCGAATCTTACCGGCACCTTCACCAGATGTGAGAGTGCTTTAGCTCTATCAACAGCCTTCCTCACAGCATCTACTAGGTCATTCCTCTCTAACTTATTAGTAGCTGAGAATGTCAGTACACCATTATATACTAACCTAATACCTATACCATCACTTACACTCCTACCTAAAGTAACTAGCCTACCGTTTCTTAAGATCATTACTAAGGTTTCATCTAATTGGTATCTAGCCTCAGCGTACTTAGCCCCCAATGATAGTGCGTAGTCAACAACATAGTGGAGTAGGTCTTCGCTCAATTAACCACCATAATTATAGTGAATCTTAAGAGAAAAATTGTTTTTCGTTTAAGCTAGTTCCTTCTCAGTTTCTCGCTTCTTAATGTATTTATCGAATACTATCCAAGCTCTGTACCAATCCTCATTAAACTTCCTCAGCAGTTCTAAGATCCACTTAGTTAGCTCTCTTGCATCAATGCTCTCTAAATCCCTCTCGTAGATCCTGCCTTCAACGATCTTAGCAATCTTCCTGGCAACATCTACTGGTGCCCCAGTCTTTAGAACGCTTACTACGACCTTCTCAGGAATGAATTCCTCCTCCAAACCCTTCCTCTTAATAACTTTAACCAACGAATTCCCCAACTAGAGAATTAAATTAAATGTTAATAAACTTTTACTTATCTTACCTCGTAATTCAATTTAGGTGGGTCTCTTGGAGTTTGTAGATGCGCACTGCCACGTACATGAGTTCGGGGAGGATGATTTAGGAAGGTACTGCAATTCTAAGAAGTTTAAGATAATAGCAGTATCTGACGACCTTCAAAGTTCGTTAAAAACGTTAAAAATTTCCAAGACTTGCCTCAATATAATTCCATGCGTAGGCATACATCCTTGGAACGTTGGTAAGGTGTCTGAGAAGGATTTAGAAGTAGTTCTAGAGGTTGCTAAGGACGTTAGATTCTTAGGTGAGGTTGGAATTGATAAGAGATTTGTGCCGGAGACGTATGAGAAACAGCTACAATTCTTTAGGAGGTTTGTAGAGTACTCGTCTAGTAATGGCTTAGGCATTAACGTACATGCTGCTGGTGCGTGGGAGGACGCGTTAAGGATCCTCTTTAAATATGATGTTAAACTCGCAATAATGCATTGGTATACAGGACCTATCACACTGCTTAAAGATATCTCATCGGTAGGTTACTACATAACCGTTAACCCAGCAGTAAGGATTCAGCTAAAGTCACGGGAGGTGGTTTTAAACGCACCGTTAGATATGATCTTAACTGAAAGTGATAGCCCCTACGAGTACAGGGGCATGAAGCTAGTACCAGAGAGGGTAGTAGACGCAGTCAATGAGATAGCATCTATTAAGGGGGTGGGGTTGGAGGAGGTGATTAATGCAGTACTCAACAACTACTACAGGATTTTAAATATTGTTGGATTACCCAGCACCCCTACCTAACCATTTAAGTTCGTTGTAGGGCTCAATCCTTTAAATTAATTCATCTAAGAAGTTTAGTCTTAGGGGGATGTTTGACCCGTTATCAACTACCGCCTCCATCAGACAGTATTTCAGAGTTGAGTGTTTGGGATGCTTTAGAGGAGTTCTTACTCAGTCTTAGGTCTTCAGGTGTTTCTGAGAAGACTATTAAGTCATATAGAGCGGGTATTTCAGACTTCCTGAAGTTCTGCGGTAAGCAATATGTTAAGGAGGTAAGCGTAAATGATGTCATTAAGTGGAGGTTGGCTAGGTTGAAGAACGGGTTTAATAGGAGTGTTAGAGGTGATTCTAAAGCAACTCAACTCACACTTCACTACTACTCACTATACGTGAGGGCCTTCCTTAAGTGGTTAGGTTTTAAGGATGAGATCAGCGTTGTTAAAGCACCTAGGAGGAGGGTTGTGTCTACACTAACTGAGAACGAGGTTGCTAAGCTGTTGAATGCATCTAGGGATATCCTTGACCTCCTAATAATATGTATGCTGATTGAGACAGGTCTCCGAGCTCAAGAACTTCTCTCACTAACGGTCAACGACGTCGATCTAGTGAATAAGGAGATATATGTGAGGTTAGGCAAGTATGGTGAGGAGAGGGTGGTCTTCATAGGACCGCTGACCGAGGAAGTATTGAGGAAGTATTTAGAAGGTTATAGCGGGGATAGGTTAATACCTCTAACGTACTCAGGGCTTTATAAGAGGCTTAAAACGCTGGCTAAGATTGCCGGCGTAGATCCTAAGAAGGTAAGGCCCCACATACTTAGACATACATTCGCAACTGAGGCGTTAAGGCGGGGCCTAGCCCTACCAGCGCTTCAGAGGATCTTAGGGCATAGGGATATTAAGACTACTCAAATATACCTACACCTACTTAAGGAGGATGTGAAGAAGCTCTACATGAACGTATTTGCAAGACGTTTGAGTAACGATTTAAACACTACTACAGCTACTGCCGGCCTTACTTAACAGTAAGGCCTTCAATACATCACGGTACGACTCCCTCATACCTGATTTATACTTTCTAAGGTATTCCTTAACTACGTCAGTATTGACCATGCCGAATAAGTTGATGAAGTAGGATGTTATCCTACAGAGGTTGCATGGATTAGGTGATATTCTAGCGCTTTCAAAGTCTACAAACCTTACCCTAAGGTCTTCTAATATGAATACATGTCTGGTGGGATTCGTAAGTTCTAAATGGTCTATAAGGTCTAGATCGAGCATGTATGCAGCAATAACTACGTTTGAAACTACCTTAACTAAACTGTAGTTAGTATTAGCGTTCTTTAAGTAGTCCCCTAAGACAACCCCATTTAAATATTCCATAATTATTACGTCATCATCGAAGTAGTAGACCTTAGGTACTACGTTAAATTTATCTAACGACATTAGATAGCCTTCCTTAGCTAGTGAGTCCCTCTTCGAATCAGCCCTCCTAACCTTTACTGCCACATCGCCTAACGCATCATGTCTCGCTAGGAAGACTACAGAGGAGTGTCCCTTACCTAAAACTCTAATTCCATTAATTAACGTAGGTCCGTAATCGTAGATCCCTACAATACCTAACTTCCTTAACTTCGCATACCTCTTAATACCTAATTCTACATCATCCTTAGGATATGTTAGGAGGTGGTAAAGCTCTGTCGGACTAACTAACTTGTTAAGGTAGTACATAATTAGGTCTTAGTTCCTAACTGCTTTAGTATTAATTCAATGAATTCGGGGTATGGTAGTTCTGTACCACAGTAGGAGCATCTAGCCCTTAGGCCTGTGCTTAATATTTCAAAACTGGTTTCAATGCCTTCATGCCTCGTAATGCATGTGATGTTAGGACATTTAATCAGTCCTGAAATAACTCTCGGAGGTGAGACCTTCCTCTTCTCAACAACTTCGAAGTTCTTAATGATGTTTATAGTTGCTGTAGGAGCTATCAACGCGATTATGTCGGTTTCATCCTTACTTAAATACCTACCCTCTATCTTAACTATGTCCTTTCTATTCAGCTTGGAGGACTCTACGTTCATGACTATGGCTATCCTATATCCTTCCTTCCCTGAAATCCTTAGGACGTTGAGGACGTCTAACGCCCTACCTGAGGGTATGTGGTCTATGACTGTTCCCTCTCTAATCTTACTGACTATTAACTCACCTACAGGCATTGTTAAGCACCTCCTAATATGAGTGATAGTAGTGCAGCTCTTAATGGGACGCCTAACATTGCTTGAGTGAAGTACGCTGCATATTTAGTATTATCTATAGACCTATCAAGTTCGTCAACTCTTGGAAGCGGATGTAGTATTATGAAGTCATCCTTACACTTCTTAACGACATCTAATGTGAGTCTATAAGCATTCTTAACCTTCTCATATTCTAGGGGGTCTGGGAACCTCTCCTTTTGAACTCTAGTTAGGTAGAGGACGTCTAACTCACTTATGACTAGGTTTATATCGAAGACTTCCTCGAAGGTGAGTCCCTGCGAAGCTATGAATTTCTTAGCCTCCTCCCTAAGTCTGAGTAATGGGTGTGAGATGAGGTAGATCTTCTTAGGCTTAAACTTAGTTAATGCCAATAGGAAGGAATTTACAACTCTAGCATATTTTAAGTCACCCATCACACCTATGACTAGATTCGCTATGTTCCCCTTAAGCCTGAGGATCGTGTATATATCTAACATAGCCTGTGTTGGGTGTTCGTTCCTACCATCACCTGCGTTAATTACTGGGTGTTCAGCAACTTCAGCAGCCAGTTTAGCCGAACCCTCATACCTATGCCTAACAACTATTATGTCTGAGTAGGAATCAAGCATTTTAATAGTATCTACGAATTTCTCCCCCTTCGCCACAGATGTAGCTTCCTCACTTGAAAACCCTATAACCGAACCACCCAACCTATGCATTGCGGATTCGAATGAAAGCCTAGTACGTGTGCTCGGTTCGAAGAAAGCAGATGCCATTATCCTTCCTCGGAGGACGTCCCTATAACCGTTATTAAGGTACTCATCAGCTAACTTAAATAGGACTTCGAAGTCTTCCTTCTCGAAGTCTAATACTGAGATCACGTCCCTACCTCTAAACCTCGCAGACCTCTCATTCATAACAACACCTTCCAACCCGTTATAAAAGGTTGGGAGGAATTTTTATAAGTTTAAATACATTACTACCTAGCGGGCCCGTTGAGCAAACTAGTAGGAAGGATTTCTGAGGGTAGGGGTAGGGTTTTAATAGCGGTTGATGATCCCTCATTAAGTTTGAAGGATTTCGAATCATTAGTACTCCGTACTAAGGAGTTAGTAGCTGGCTATAAGGTAGGTGTGCCATATCTCTTAAGCTTTGGTTTAGATAGCATTAGAGATATTATTAGAAGGTATGAGGATACGTACTTTATCGCTGATTTAAAACTAGCAGATGTTGATGTAGTTATGAGTCTAACTGTTAGGGTAGCTAGGGCAGGAGGTTTCGACGGCGTCATAGCGCACGGATTCGTAGGTCGTGAGGGAGGGTTGGAAGGGCTTCATAAGGTATGCATGGATTTGAATATGGATTTATATGTATTGGTCTCTATGTCGCATCCTGGGAGTTTAGACATCTATGACTTAGTTATGGATAAAGTACTAGCTTTAGTTGAGGTGTTAAAACCTACAGGTGTTGTAGCACCTGCTACGAGGTCTAACGTCATCAAATATGTTAGGCAGCGTTTAGGGAGGCACTACATAATCATATCGCCTGGCGTGGGTGTGCAGGGAGCTGAATTTGGTTCAGCTCTATGTGCTGGAGCTGATTTCGAAATAGTTGGCAGGGCTATCACTAAGTCTGAAGATGTGGTTAGAGCTACTAAATACGTTATTAAAGCCCAGGAAGACTATGTAAGGAGTCGGAAGTGTGTAGGTGATTAGATGCTGGAGGAACTGATCTTAAGTATGTATGAAGTTGGTATTGTGAAATTCGGTGACTTCTTATTAGCCTCAGGTAAGAGGAGTCCTTACTACTTCGACTTCAGGATACTGCCTTCCTTCCCTGAACTATATTTAAATGTTATTAAGTTCTGGCTTCAGAAATTAGGTGAGAGTGGGGTTAGATTCGACGGCGTAGTCGGTATAGCCTCTGCAGGTATAGTTCATGCGGCTGTGTTAGGTTACCTAACTAAGAAGCCTATAGGCTACGTCAGGGCTGAGAGAAAAGACCACGGTACGGGTAGGTTAGTGGAGGGCTCATTAAAAGGTCTTAAGGTCTTAGTCGTAGATGACGTTGCAACTACTGGTGGTACCTTAGTTAGGGCGTACGGTTTGTTGAGAGAGGAGGGTGTGGACGTCTCAGCGTTCTCAGTCATTCTAGACCGTGAGGAGGGGGCTGAGGATGCTATAACGCGTTTGGGTGTACCCATGATCTCGTTGGTTAGGACTTCTCAGATATTCGCAGTTTTAAGGAAGTTTGAAGTTATAAGTCAAGATACGTATGAATTAGTCCTCAACTACTTGAGAGGTTCTAGATGATTCCCTCTAAAGTTGTTAGAAAGGAGGTAATTGCTAAGGATATAGCGCATATCTACTTGAAGCCCTTAAAGGAGTTTAGAGAGCCTATCCCAGGTCAGTTCATCATGGTTTGGGTGCCTGGATATGAAGAAATACCCATGAGTATTAGCGACTATTCAGACAACCTCATTAGGATTACCGTGAAGGTTAGAGGGGGGACGACTAACTACTTAGTTAATGAGTTATCAGTTAGTGATTACTTAGGTATTAGAGGCCCGTTAGGTAGGGGTATTACTAAGGATATGATTTACGGGAGGGGTTTACTCGTAGCTGGAGGTGTTGGGATAGCCCCTATAGCATTTACTGTAAAGTCGTATAGTGAGTTGGTGAGGGGTTCTAAACTCTTAGCAGGGTTTGCCACTAGGGATGAGGCTGTAGTAGTTAATGAGTTGTTGGGGTACTTAGATGTTGAAGTAATTACTGAGGATGTGGTGGGTGGTGGTACCGTGATCGACTTACTGAGGAAGGAAGTAGGTAGTGGTGTGAGGTACGATTACTACATCGTTGCAGGACCTAAGGCTGTTTTAGACCAAGTAGTTAGCTTAATGCCGGATTGGATGTCAGGCTACGTATTAGCTGAGTCATTCATGAAGTGTGGCATTGGATTCTGCGGATCATGCGCCTTGAAAGACTTCATAGTGTGTAGGGATGGGACCTTGGTCGACGCACTAACCTATAGGCGTTTAATTTCTTAGTTGATGAGCTTATTAGCCTACACACGGCTTTGTTAGAGGTGTTGATTAGTTGGGAAAACCCTGTAGGGTATTTTATGTAAGGACATTTGTAGGTGACTTCCCCTCCAACCTATCTGTTTACGTGGATGAGTATGGCTTCATAGTTAAGGTTGCTTCAGGTATTGAGTTAAGCAGTAATTGCGAGGTCGTAGACCTAACCGGGAGTGGGTTGTTGACACTGCCGGGCTTCATAGACCTACACGTCCACCTTAGGGATTTCAATCTACAGTATAAGGAGACCATAGGTAGTGGTACCCTAGCAGCTGTATCCGGAGGGTACGTCTTAGTTGGGGATATGCCTAATACTAATCCATACATAGATAGCGTAGAGCTATTATTGAGAAGGGTTGAGTTGGCTAGGAGGGATTCCTACGTAGACTACAGCATATACTGCGGCATCCCTAAAAATACTAAGCTTGTGGAGGAATTGCTTAGAAATCAACACCTATTTATAGGTTTTAAACTCTACCCAGAGGACTTAAGGGGTAAGGCTGAGGTAATTAGCTACATACTCCAAAATTATGATGGTTTATTCGTAGTTCACGCCGAGTTGCCTGAGTATGCATTACGTGGCTCAATACGTGAATTAAGCCTCAGATATTTAGATAGACCATCCTGGAATGAGTTAAGCGTTGCAGAGCTCTTGAGGAGTATGGGTGGGAGGGCTAGGCTACATATAACTCACTCAGTACATCCGTCAACACCAATTAAGTGTAAATCTCTAGGAATTACTACTTTATGTTAAGTAGTGAGGATGTTAAGGACTGTTGGAGTAAGATAAATCCACCAATTAACGACCTCATCAGTAAGTCTTTAATATTTAAGAACGTTATCGCAGGTCTTTATGATGCTGTAGTCAGTGACCATGCGCCACATACCTATGACGAGAAAGTAAGTGATTGGAGGCTATGTCCTGCAGGTTTTGCAGCAATAGAAGTTACTAGTAGGATTATACTAACATTGTTTACTAAGGGCTTCATATCGCATCACATCCTGATTAAGTACTTATGTGAGGGTCCTGCTAAGGTATTGGGTGTTCAGGACGTCTTCGGCCGTATTGGAGTAGGTTGTAGGGCTTCCTTCACGGTG
>JAWBQY010000021.1:0-9953 GCA_038844925.1 Sulfolobales archaeon
TGAGTTACTTTAAGGGGTTTCGGGAATCGACGTAAAGGCATATAAGCATCCACGTGTTCTAGTAGCTGGGAGCCTGTGAGCCGGTGAACCGTTGGCGAGGGACGAGGCTCTGTGAACCGCTCTTCGCCGATGGCTCTGGGGAATATGGCAACCACCTGGAGCCGCAGGCGGGGAGAACGGGGACAAACAGGTGGGATGAACCCATGTCCAGAAAACCAAAACAACTAAAACAGCCAAAAACCCTAGCTAACGGACACGGGCAACCACTACCCTGGCAACGGAAACGTTGGTGTGCGCGTGGTGTTGAGGTAACAGTAACTGTAACAGTCTTAGTGGATGGTACGGCTAAAGAATCTACGAGATGATCACCAACATCAGCAATAATAATTAAGACAGCTTCCGAACATTCATAATACGTAATAACTCCCTTAATTAAAATACGAATGGAATTTCTCATAGCTAAAGTAAGTAAATTTAAAAATAAAAGTAAGGGTATAATCATCAATAAACATGATACTAGAGTTTAATAACGTAATGAATACCGCTTGTATACTCGTATGGTCCTTAATCACATTTGAAGTTATCTAGACATAGGTTAAATCTTCTAGCAACCTCACATAATTTATCGATAGGTATAAAGGCTGTAGCTCCTGACTCACTAACTATGTATGCTAGCCTACCCTTAATAATTACTTTAGACTTCTCGCAACCCAACTAATATCCCTACGATCACGTAAGGCCTACTTCTTGCTTCTTCCCTTCTCTAGCAGCTTTGAGGGCTTGAATCGCTGCCGCTATGCTACCCTTACTACTTATTAATGGACCCCAACGTGCTCTAAACTTAGATGGGACTAAAGGCCTAACTCTTTTCTTAATCCTTAATGGAACGTAGGTGGATTCCATACCCTTAAGACCGTAGGTACCGTCTATCATTTCAATAACTACGTCTCTATCAATTAAACTAATCAATACCTTCCTAAGTCTGTCCTCACCTGCTAACCCACTTAACTCTCTCCTCAACTCCCTCCAAGTAACTGGCCTACCCTTCCTCCTGATTATATTTAAAACTAGGTTTTCTAACCCCTTATCATCAGGTGCCTGCATCACCACTATATCATCGTCTTCGTAGATAATTTTTAACTCATCTCCAGACTTACTAACCATTCCCAAACCCAATATAATATAATATACTTACGTATTAAAATATAAATGTTGATGATAAGTTCAACATCAGATTAAGACATACCAACTAACTTTAAGAAAGGTGTCCTCCTACAGCTATCCTATCAAACGATATAAGTGCGTAATGCTTACCTAACTTTTCAACTATCCTCTCAATCAACTCAGTAACCCTCATATTATCGCTAACCTCAATGACGTCATTATTCACGAATATGAGGTTCCTCCCGTTATTATTCTCAGTTATGATTAAGTTTACCTTTAGGTTGAAGTCGTTTTCAAATACCTCCTTAATCTTATTCAGCCTCTTAATCATGAATTTAGATTTGCACGGTATTAGACTTGCCAGTAACGTAATCTCCTCCATCTCAGCTACCTATATAGAACTCTGCTGAAGATATTACCTTATATAGTTTACCTTAAATCCCCTAGAACTGACCTCTACCTTTCACACACATTAGAGCTTCATAGTAGGTTCTTATACCCCTTTAACTATTACTACGTTTATCCCATTACTGCTTAAGCCTCTGAAAACGCAGTAGAACCCCCTGCTAATTAAGTTCTACGTTATCTAAGCTATTTCCTTATTCATTCCTACATACATGAACTTCCTAGAATGGTAAGCCCAACGCAACTGTTTCGGATTTCATATAGGTTTATAAGGGTTGATTGTGGTTGCTTTACTGTTTGAGCCCGCCCACGATGCAGGTGTACGGTAAAGACCTAAGTGGATGAGTACTCAAAGCCAGGATGTGGGGGTTTCCCCACAGCAATGAACCAGAACTAGATGAAGAGGAGCTGTGAGTCGGGGTTACCCTGAACGGGTGGAGACCGATGACATGGGCACCGATGAAAGGTGCCCCAAGGTCTATGAAACCAAGGGTCGAGATCAAACCACATCAAACAACATGAAACCCAAACCCCTTGGATGTGCTCTTATCCTTACATCTTTAATTTAAAATGTTAATGTAAAAAATGTAAAAATTATATATGTGTTGTCATGTACTTCTGATTGGAGAATCTGAATGCGAAGGTGATGTTCTAATGAACGATGTTAGAAGGTATGCAGTCGATGCTCTGAGGGTGTTGCGGAAGGTTTTGAAATATAGGGAGTTGGAGTTAATTACAGGTCTTTCCACACCAGCACTATGGAGATATGTAAACATGAAGATCTTACCTACTAAGGAAAGAGCTAAGGAACTACTTGATAAACTGCTCAATGAGGAAGTCATTAGGAAAATCATTAAGGATAACATTGAAATTATCGACGATTCCATCGTAAGTACGTCTAACCTAATATACAATGTAGACTTTCTGAAGATATTTGCCTTAGTCGCATATCAGGTCTTCAAAGACCTAGAACCTACGGCAATTGCTACAGTAGAGGTTGACGGCATACCACTAGCGGTTGCGGTTTCCGAAGTATTTGAGGCTAAACTCGTTGTAGCTAAGAAGCGGTTAGACGTAGGTGTTTCAAATTACTATGAAGTTAGCTACTTATCCAGGGACCCACCCTCAGTTGTCAACCTATACATACCCTCAAATATCTTAGATCGAGGTGATAGAGTTCTAATCGTTGATGACTTACTACGTAGTGGTAGGACTAGCCAAGCACTAATAAGACTTATAAGGAAGTCTAAGGCCGTACCAATAGGTCTTTACGCCATATTAGCTTTCGGAAACAAATGGCATAGTGTCTTAGAAGGTGAAGTTAATAAGATATACGTAAGTTACGTTATAGAATGAAATGTAATACACTCTATAAAAAGTACGTCTCATCTATACTCTCACTAGGGTTCGTGTTAGAAGCCCTAGCACCTAATAAGATCTCTACAGTAAGTTATAGAAGCCCTATCAAAGACTTAAATATGGCGAAGTTCGTAGCTACCTCCCCAATACTTAATAAGGTATACGAGTCAATACTAGACGAGACTGTAGATAAGCCACGCATAGGCTATTGGATTCGAGTGACAGTTAGCGAAGTAATTAATAATGAGTACATAAGAACTAATACATGTCTGGGATATGCCATCTTAACAATTCCTATAATATATGCTGTTAAATACAGCGACACATGGTTAAATCCTCCAGAACTAGCTAAAAACGCTACTACCCTACTGTATTCAACGACATCTAATGAAGATGCTGAAGAGTTTTACAAAGCACTACGGATGCTTAACCCATCATATGCTAATAGATATCTTGGGCGCATACCAGACATTCAGGTAGGATTTATAGGGAATTACACACTGATTGACATACTTACTGAGTCAAGTTTCTTTGACCTAATAGCATATGAAGTAACCCACAACTACGAATTAACGATTGATACATACCAATATATGAAGGAAGTACTCAACGAAGTACAGTCTAACATTCTGGAAAGTATTAGTAGGACGCAGTACCACCTGATCAGTAAGTACCTCGATAGTGAGGTCGTTAAAGGCTTAGGGATGGAGAGAGCACTACTCGTAAAATCATATCAGAAAATTATAAATCTACTGAAGGACAGTAAGGAAGTACAGCAAAGACTGATTAAACTCCTAGACACCTACTTAAGGTCTAATAACGTAAACTTAGGAACCCTAGCTGATATCTTAGCGTTAGCTACGTCATTTACGTTATTAGAGCATAGTAGGTCTGATTAAAATTTTATACTGTTTAAGATGATTTCAACGCTGATGACACTTAAATTAAACATCAATAACGTATTATAATACTGATGAGGTCCTAATGGTTAAAGTAGTCTACGGCGTTGACCTACATGGAAATGAGTTGAATCTCTATAAGGTCATCAATGCGTTCAGAGCGTTAAGAGCAGACTTAATGATCTTAGGAGGTGATATAAATGCAGGGCTGCAGGGATTAGCTGAAATACGTGATAAAGTGGTCCTACTGCCAGGCGAATGTGATGATGTCTACGTAACTAAACACGCTAGGGAGTTAGGTATATTGTTCGACGGTACCGCTATAAGCATTAGTGGATGTAGGGTGGGGTTTGTAGGAGGTTTATCAGTACATCAATCTATTAGAAAGCTTTATGAAGGGGTTCAAGGAACTATAGACATATTAGTAACGCATTTCCCCCCAAAAGGGTGTTTAGATCTGGTAATGGGTAAGTACCACGGAGGGCTGAGGGAATTAAACGACGTAATCGTTAGGTATGGGGTTAAGTACGTACTTACAGGACATTACCATGATAACATAGGGACGTGCTTCTTAAATAATACGTTAGTTTTAAATCCAGGCCCTCTCGATTTGGGGAATTACTTAATACTAAATTACTGTGGGGTAAGTGCTAACTATACGTTTATGAGACTTCCTTAACCTCGAATACATCACCTCCCCACATATCCCTAATTATCGGTGATTGAAACTCCCCACCTTCCGTAATTACCTTAAAATACCCGTCGATAGGGTGAGCTGAATTAAGCCTTAAGAACGCTAAACCATCCTTACTAACTACTGCTCTATCCAATACTTTATTACTCCACACTTCTATGGTACTACCTGCTGGAAGGCCCTTAACAACTATAGAGTTCCCACTCCTCGTATATAGGTTTTCACTAGGTATTTCCTCTATAACTCCTTCAGGTGTTATCCAACCAAGCTTTACTAATCCGAAAGGACCTACGTTAAAGTACTTTACGTAAATCTTGTAAGACCCCCTAGATAGAAATAAAGGAGGGGATTGGTAGAGCGTTGGCGGTTGCTCTACCCACCCATCAATTAATAACTCATCATCTAACTTCATAATACATCCATCATCACATTCCATAAATATGACGTAATAACCGCCTCTTAATACGTTAAGATATCCACTCCACTCAACAACGAAGTCCATAGAATTAACACCTTTAAAAGGAGGTTCAAACCATACGAAGTTCACATTACTATCAACTCTAATCATAACCGGCTCTTCACAAACCCCTAACGTATTAACGTCGTTAATAATGTAGTAACGACCTAGCAAACCACGCATTAAACCTGGCTGCAACCTAACGAATAAATACTTCATAATTACCCAAGTCAAAACTCGTAAGAGTTAAATATATTTAAGACTTTAGGTTATTGCTAACTAATCTTACCACCCTTAGGGATGGATACTCTAGCTCTACGGTAATGCTATAAGGTTTTAGCCATAACGAATGCATCTTCACCATCTAAGTAGTAGTACTTAATGATCTTTACTTTTTTAAAGCCTAACTTCTCATATAGGTTTATGGCCGGTACATTACTAACTCTAACTTCTAAGTAGACTTCATCAACATTGTAGTGTTCCTTAAGCCTCTTAATGCATTCCTCCATCATCATCATACCTATACCCCTCCTCCTATAGTCTGGTAGTACTGCAATACTTACCACGTGACCTAACTTAGTTAGCTTCCTCCTCATGAAGCCTAAACCGCTTTCAACCCTACACATTACGTATCCAACTACTTTATTATCTACTTCAGCAACTATGAATGCCTTACCCCATGCTCGAAGATGATCTAACCAGAAGTCTAACGTGTAATGCTCAGGCAATGCTATTAGATTAATTTCAATTACTTTCTGAATATCGTCTTCTGTCGCCTCCCTAATCCTAACTGCTTCCACCATCACCATCACTAACTATTACACTGAAAATAGAGGACTACGTTTTTAAAAACTTTAATCAATATAACGAGGGAATAGACGATGCTACCATACCATCCAAGCAGTGAGATTCGTGGAACTTATTCGAAGTCGTTAGAGGGGAGGAAGATAGTTTTAGGAGTGAGTGGTGGGGTTGCGGTATATAAAGCTGTAGACGTTGCTAGAGAGTTGATTAGGAGGTCTGCCGACGTATACGTTGTTATGAGTTCTGAAGCTTCAAAGCTCATTAGTCCGCAGTTATTTGAATGGGCTACCGGTAATGAGGTCTACGTAGAGTTTAAAGGTGAGGTAGGTCATGTAGCTTTAAGCCGTACTTGCGATGCCATGGTAATAACCCCAGCTACAGCGAATACCATAGCTAAGTTAGCTTCGGGAGTTGCAGACACCTCAGTCACCCTAACAGCTTTAAACTTCATAGGGTTACGTAAGCCATTGCTAATAGTTCCTTCAATGCATTTAGCAATGTATCAAGCACCTCAGATAGTTGAATCCATATCTAAGCTTAAAGCATATGGGGTGAGGATCCTAGAACCACTCATAGAGGGTGTGAGGGCTAAATTACCAGAGGTAGATGATATAGTGCTTAATGCTGAAACACTCGTGTTACGCGGTTCTGACTTAAAGGGAGTTAAAATATTAGTTACAGCGGGACCTACAAGAGAATTCCTAGATCCAGTCAGATTTCTAACAAACGCTAGTTCTGGTAGGATGGGGGTTGCGATAGCTAGAGAAGCCTTCTTTAGGGAGGCCTCCGTAACCTTAGTACATGGACCAATGGAAGATTCCCTAATACCGAAGTACTTTAAAACTGTAAAAGTTGTAACTACTGAAGAGATGCTTAACGCCGTGGTTAACGAATTAAGAAATGATACCTACCATGCTGTAGTCCTGGCTGGAGCTCCCTCAGACTTTAAATTTAGAGAAGTCAGTAAGGTGAAGATAGACTCCAATATTGGTTTATTAAACCTAACTCTAGAACCAACCCCTAAGATCTCCAAAGAGATTAGAAAGGTCTTCAACGGGTTAGTAGTAGGTTTTGCTGCAGAAACTGTTAGGGGTAATGTAGAGGAACTTAAGGCTAGAGCTAGGAGTAAATTAGTTGAGAGAGGGTTTGATTTAATAGTAGCTAATGACGTAGCGAGACCTGATATAGGTTTTGCAAGCGAATACGACGAAGTACTAATATTAGGGGCTGACGGCTTTGAGAAATACATAAGTAAGACACGTAAGGACCTCATAGCTAGGGAAATACTCGACATAGTTAAAAAGGCACTGGGCCGGTAAGATGAGGGTTTTAATACCACTCCACATAACCGGGTTTTGGTACGTAATCAAATCATACAACCCGTTATTCACCGGATCTTTAGGGGCTGGATTGACCTTAGATCCCCCAATAATTGCTGAGGCTGTGGATAGTAAGTGTAGGGTAATCATTAACGATCTATGCATGATGAATCCAGTCGTAGACACAGCTGGAAAACTAGCAAGGCTGGAGGACGCTAAAGCTGTTAGGATAAGGTCTAAAGTAATGCTAGGCAATGGTTACGGTTTAAGCGGTGCTGTAGCACTAGCTTACCTCACCTTAAACATGTTGGATAAGAGTTCAACAACGTTGAACAGTATCTCAGCGCTTGCACACGTAGCTGAGGTACTTAATGAGACTGGATACGGTGACGTTATAGCTGAATTTTATGGAAATGGCTTAGTGTTAAGGACATCACCCGGTCCTCCCGGAGTGGGTTCCGTCGACATCGTACCAGTTAGTAGGTCCTTAAAGGTTGTCACAGTCTTATTAGGTAGCCTCACCACTAAGGAGATGATGTCTAGGTTCGGAAATCTAATAAATGCAGTTGGTGTTGAAACATATAAGAAGTTCGTAGAAGCTCCTAGTATTGAAGCTTTCGCGGAATTAGCGCATATGTTTAGCTTGAGAGTAGGTATGCTGAGTAAGGAGTTAGACGAATTGTTAAGTACAGCTCTATCAAACTCCATTAGAAATGGTGGTGTTTTAGGGTATTTCGTTAAGAAGATGTTGCTGACCGTTATAGTTGAAGAGACGTACGTCCCAGACGTAGCTGATATACTCCTCAAGAAGGTTGGAACACCTAAAATATTTAACATCGCAAGACACGGTCTTATAGTGATGTAAAGATGGTTGAGATATCTCCTAAGCATCCAAGGTATGAATCATTAATGATTAGAGAAAAACTCGTAAAGGGATTTAAGGATGGGTATGTTGTCGCACAGGGGTTAATAGCTCATGGCAGGGGTGAATGCTTCGACTACTTAATAGGTGAGGAAACGATTCCACCAGCCATTAAGGCTATAAGAGCTGCTGCAGCGGCCTTACTCCTAGCTAAGCACCCAGTAATCTCAGTTAATGGTAACGTAGCAGCCTTAGTTGCTGAGGATGTGGTTAAACTGGCTAAGTCGGTTAACGCTAAAATAGAGGTTAACTTATTCCATAGGACCCGTGATAGGGAGTTAAAAATATTAAATGTATTGAAGTCCTACGGTGCTGAGGAAGTACTTGGAGTAGATGATGACCTAATAACTATACCGGAAATATTTAGTGAGAGGAGGAGGGTGAGTTTAAAAGGTATTTACAGGGCTGATGTAGTGTTAGTCCCCTTAGAGGATGGGGATAGGACTGAGGCTCTTAGGAGGTTAGGTAAGACGGTAATAGCCGTTGATTTAAATCCACTCTCAAGAACTTCAAGAGCTGCGAACATATCAATAGTTGATAATATAGTGAGGGCTATGCCTAAATTACTTAACGAGGTAAACGTTCAGAAAGGTCTTAGTAGAGATGAGTTAGTAAGGATACTTACAGGGTATAACAACGAGGAAGTCCTTAGGGAGGTCCTTACATACATTATGAGTAGACTTCATAAACTCTCTAAGGACTTAAATCTGATTTAGCTAACCCACCCACCTTAACTGATTTACCAATAACTTCAGCCTCACTGTAATCTAAGCTACTAACATCTACGTTAATTCCCTTAAACTTCTTCACTAGTATTGAGAGGTATTTAAGCATTAATCTCACCTTACTATTAAAATCTCTGAATTCATCCTCAAATTCTTGAGTACTCTTAAACAACTTAATAATTAAGGGTACCTCATCAAATAATAGTTGCTTAACCTTACCCTTCTCTGCGTATGTTAAATGCTCCTTAGAGGTTAGCTCAGCAATGATTCTCAACATAGAATCAATGTCGACTACATCTACCTGCAATCTAAGTAAGGCGACCTCTGGATCGCTCTCTACATCATCACTATACTTACCTTCATAAATACTTAACGCCTTAGAAACGGCTGATGGGTCATTAAACTTCCACCACCTTTGATTCGACGACCTATAAGTAGTTTCAATAATTCCGAAATCCCTCTCCATAATCCTTAAGAGTTGATTTGGATTATAATTAAATCCCTTCTCCCTTAACTTATTTATCAAAGTTTTAAAGTCAAAATCACCTAATAATTTCTTACCGCTGATTAAGTTATTCTGATATATTTCATACGCAGTCTTCAGAACTATAAATGCCTTCTCACCATACTTATAGAGAGAGTCAAGTACTATAGACTCGCTGAGCATTCCCATGAAAACCTTCAACCAAATTTAAGTGGTGAATAACCCATTTAAATGCTTCGATAATGAAGTGTTTAAAGCCGTAAACCTCGGCAGATATTACCAAGGTATTACAGACTGTGTCTATCCTGACCTCCTCCCCGCCCTAAAGGACGAGGCTTTCGGGATTGTAAGCCTTACTCATTGAAATAGCTGTAGCATACTACGGGGGAGGACGATTAACTACTAACACTATATGAGCGTTTAATAACTCTAAAGTTTAAAACGTTTAAAAGCATGATTTTACGGTCGGTGTAGATGCTTAGGAACGTATTAAAGGTGCCTAATGTTAAACTGATGTTAGAATTATTTGGGCTAATAGTTTTAATGATATCAGCTTTTGTTGGGTCCTATCTCAGACTACAACCTGTTTATAATGCGTTAGAGCTTGGTTACGGTCCTACATTATATGAGATGGACCCCTATCTTAACTATTGGATTACTAGTAAATTATACGAGAATGGGCTTACGTACTATACTTCTCTAACTCAGGATAATCCTTATA
>JAWBQY010000021.1:9963-17493 GCA_038844925.1 Sulfolobales archaeon
TGATACTAAGATATTTTGGTATCCCTGGGGTAGGGATATACCCTCAACAGAATTACCAGCATTACCTTACGTCTCAATAATTACTTACTACATGGCGAGGTCTGTAATCCCTAACCTAACGCTTTATGAATGGTTGGTGTACCTACCCATACCGCTATACATTATAGGCTTGGTAGGTATTTACCTTACAGTACGTGAGTTAAGTGGTCCGCTACCAGCCGCCATAGCCTCACTAACAACGGCGTTGATGTTTGTAGATAGGCAGGTAGCTGGATTTACCGTTAAGTACGTATTAGGTTTAGCATTTATCTTCCTGGCATTATACTTCCACGTAAGAGCTATTAAGAGAAGCTCAGAGAAGTCCGCACTACTAGCCGGCATATTCCTCGGCATCTCGGCTTTAAGTTGGGCCGGATTTAACTTATTACTAGCTGCTATCTTCTTACAATACGTACTAACACCACTGATAATAGGAGTCGTAAATAAAAAGTTAATTAGGCTATGGTTCTACGAGATAGCGCCCCTAACGATTTTAATATTAGTCACACCATCATATTACAATGGCTTTGAGTACTTAATAAGAAATGCTGGTATTATAATCCCATTAGGTACTGGAGTACTGCTCATAGCGTACGCAATGTTTAACATGATGTCTTCAAAGTATGTAAGGCGTAGGGGTAAGAAATTAATAATAACCCCTAAAATAACTTACTTCTTACTAATCACAGCCTTCGGAGTTTTAGGGCTAACACTACTGCTCAGAGGTTTTGTAGGGATAGGGGGTAAGGGACTGGCCGCTATGGGTTTAGGAAATATTGCCGGCGTCCTCACAGGTACTATAGCTCAGTATAGAAGTGCAACACCTTCGGAGTTCATATATCTTGGAGGTCCTCCCTTAGTAATCACCTTCTTAGGAATTCTATACCTACTGTATAGGAGTTTAGTCCGTAAGGATACCAACTCTCTATTCCTACTACTACTCACGTTAATATCTATCGTCTCTACGTATAACGTAGCTTACTTCTTCTCCTACGCCGTATTAGTAATTGCTATGACGTCAGGGTTCATAGTTGGAGAAGTCCTGATATCTAAAGTATTAAGCAGTAGTAAGTCAGGTTGGTTCGTAAGACTCGTAGCATCGATCATGGTTATATTTTACATAATTGCAGTAGTGCTTCAAGGCGCTTCGTACTGGGTACCTTCATACAGATCTGTAATTCCAACCATAATTGAATCTGGAGTTGGCCTAACAGTCAACGCCCCCTCATGGATAAATACCCTCAGCTGGATTAAGAACAATACTGAAAAAGACTCAGTAATCGTGGCCTGGTGGGATTATGGGTATTGGATTTCAGTAGTTGGTGAGAGGGCTTCAGTAGCTGATGGCTCCACCCTCAACTTCTCACAGATACACATACTTGCTAAGGCTTTAACTAGTGATGAAGTTACAGCAGCAAATTCATTGATAAGTAACTTCAACATAAAACCTAATAAATTGTACGTAGCTGCTTACGAGTTCTTTATAGTTGACGACGTTAATAAGAGGGTATACCCAGGGCCTTTAGTCCTTTCTAGAGCTGATGGTACACCAATATTCTTAGGAGCTGATGGTGCTAAGGGTATCTCAGCAATTTACAGGATTGCCGGTGTAGATATAGATAGAGAGATTGACAGAGGAGGTGGGGAGCACGTTAAGATATACCGATATACAACCACGAAGGGATACATCTACAGTTACGTACTTCCGAACTGGAATTCCAGTAAGGTGAGGGAAGCCCTCCTATATAAGATATTGATAGACAGCGCTCGCAATGTTTGGGGGTCCTTGGGCTATGAAATCTACGACATCTTCACTAATACTGGAGAACCTCTGAGGATAGACGCTACTGAGATGCTACTCTTTAAACCCTCATATATAGCTATTTCAAGAATAACGTCGAATATATACTTAGTAACATCTCTATATAAACTTGATGAAGGGGCATTGCAAAACTACTTTCAATAGCTTTAAGTCATTTCAACCTTATGATCCCTAAAGTTGATGATGCCTCAACAATCCAACATGAAAGTAGTCTTGAGTAGAAAATTATGGCGTAGTCTGCCGTGACTTCATGGTTTAAATACTTTGCTAATGCCTTCACAGCTACCTCAGGATCTATTCGATGCTTCACATATTCCATGAGGTTATTGATTAATTGAGCTACTGTAAGCCTAGTAGTTGATGCTAACTCTCTAACCTTCTCTAGGTCTGAATTCCTGATTAGTATGGTCTCCCTAGCTTCAGACTTTCTTAACTCTATAGCTGTATCTATATATTGAAAAAGAGGTGTGTAATCCTCCACTAAATCACCTGTGGCAAGCAATGGCTTCCTCCCACCCATACATTGCTCACCGAGTTAGTGAGTAAATACTCCTACCCTAGTACACATGTTTTTGAATACCTAATAAATTGTAAATAATGGTAGGAACTTGAGGGGCGTTATCTGGCTAAATGGTGTGAGATTGGCTGAGATTCAGAAACCTCCTCTGAGGCGGGGGGAGGTACTGGGTAAGGTATTAGCTTCATCTATTAATCATATAGAGAAGTTAATTACGTTAGGCTTCTTACCTACCGATGTTGGAAGAATATTAGGCTCTGTAGGACTTATTAAAGCTATTGATGTAGGAGTAGGTCTAAATAGTAATATTATTGGGAGGTACTTCCTTCTACTACCAAGACCTGGACGTACGGGGGGCATAAACTTTGACGGAGTTCTAGCTGAACTCACCTCCATCCCATACGAACTATTAATACCTATTAGTAAGTACTACGCCTCAGCGCTGGAGGTCTTGATATATGCTGAACTCTCATACGTCTACGACATCGTAAAACACGTTAAAAATAAAGATGTACTAGTACTTGGCTGCGGACCTACATCATACGTAATTGTTAAATACATAAAAGATATATGTAATGCCTACGTGGCCTGCCTCTACAATCAGCAGATGAGGTCTAAAATAGCTGAACTAGGAGTCCATATAGCAAATTATGAAAACTTAAGTAGGAGTGATTATGACGTAATCATAGTGTTAACGATTAGTGGCTACCCTACAACAAAGATTTTAAAACATATTAAAAATACTGGGACCATTATCATACCTCCTACCGTGCCCAGAGCTCTAATTAATTTAATGGGATTTGACAATAACATCAGCTCTGCCAAACTCGTAATACCAAATTACGTCATTACCGATAAGGTATTCAAATACTTAAACATCGTTTATAAAGAATTGAAGAACTTAGTAGGATTTGTTAGGGATTTTGAGGAGGGTTTAAACAGCATGTTCTACTTCTGGAGGACTATAATTTACCGTAAAGAAGAAGAATAAACATCGAATAAGTAATTAGAACGTAATTACTTCTAAGTAAGTGTAGACCCCTGCCTCCAGCTCTAAGGTCTCTGTAGGTCCCTCCCAGGTGGTTTGTACCTCAACTCCGTGTCTCATTAATGGTTACTAACCACTAAAGCAGGGGTTATGAATTCTCTCCAAACCTGATGAAGTAGAAACCACACCTAACAATTACTCATCCCCAGAAAACTTAATGTGTAACTCGCATTACAGTCTAAAGCATTATGAAACCACTAGGCCTCAATAAACATTATCCAACAAATTAGCTGAAAACCCTAATGCTTAACTGAAAACATAACTTCTTAATAAGTGAAGTGTTGACAGTCTCACATATAACGTCTTACAACGCCACTTAATATTCTAATACCCTCCGTGATTTCCTCCTCCTTTGGGAAGCTGAAGTTAAGCCTCATAGTGTTAGCACCGCTACCATCGACATAGAAGGAACCGCCTGGGACGTACGCAACTCCTGCATCAATGGCATCAAATAACATTTTAGACGTATTTAATTCCTCTTTCGGGAGTCTGAGCATTACGAAAAGCCCACCAACAGGTTTAGACCACCAACATCCAGGGACTAGGTACTTCTCCAAAGCGTCTAACATTACATCCTTCTTACGTTTGTATATGGTTCTAGCCTTCTCTATTACGGTTCTAACAACTCCTGACCTAATAGCCTCTAATGAAATATATTGGGTGAAAGTTGATGTGTGAAGGTCTAGCGACTGCTTACATTTCTCGAATTCGTTGACGAATTCTTTAGGAGCTAATATCCAACCAATACGCAGTCCTGGCGCTAATATCTTACTTAAGGTGCTAATGTAGATGACCCTACCACTTCTATCCAAACTCTTCAACGACGTCGTATCAGTAGGTTCGTAAGTAAATGAGCTGTACGGATCATCTTCAACTATTAAGAAGTCGTACTTCTCAGCTAACTCTATAAGGTGCTTCCTCCTCTCTAAACTCATGGTAACACCAGCTGGATTATGCGCTATCGGTATAGTGTAAACTAACTTAACGTTCTTTCCCTCACTATATAGCCTACGTAATCTAGCTTCAAGTATGTCTACGTTCATACCATCATCGTCTAGCGGGATGCCTATGAAATTCGGCTCACTAAGTCTAAATGCATTTATAGCACCTAGATATGAGGGTAACTCCATGACTACGTAGTCTCCAGGATTTATTAGTGTGAGGGCGATTATGTGAAGGGCTTGCTGACTCCCAGTAGTTACCATGATATCATCATCCTTATTTACTACAACTCCCTTACTATTTAGGAAATTAATGAGTTCACTCCTTAACTCTCCTATACCCTTAGTAGGGCTGTATTGAAGTGCCTTATCCCCTCTCTCCTGTAAGATCTTACGGGTAATATCCACTAACTCATCCTTCGGAAAGGTACTAGGGTCGGGAAGACCTCCAGCCAAACTAATAACCTTCTTACCTTCAGTTATTTTAAGCAATTCTCTTATTTCAGAAGCTACCATTAAATTAGTCCTATTGGCAAGGAATTTCACTACTTTAAGATTGTTCAGCGCTACACACCTACAACAATAATTAGTATGGGTATATAAACTTTGGTTGTAAGACCCTTCGAATAGGTTTTCGTCTACCGTTTCCCGTCTTAGGTTTTGTAGGTTTTCCTAGGGCAGGTCATCACGGCTTCCCTGAGCCCCTCCCCACGGTCTGCCGTAGGTCTCGGAAACCCAGGGTCACCAAAAGCTCTTTAAGAGCCTAGGGGTTTATAAGTCTTGTTGAATTACGTCAAGAGCTCTAAGCATCCTAGAGAGACCTACAAAAACCTAACACACTAAAACAGTTGCGTACCCTCCTACTGATTTAGGCATGACATTATATTCTCATACATTTTACTGATATTTATCCCTAGGTCGATGAATTCCCAAGGAAGTGCTTCCGAAGTACTTTTGAATTTGAACACGTAGTTTGGGTCGATGTTAAGTGAGGTTAGGAGGGTTCTAAAGTCGGAAATGTTAAACCCATTAATAACGTACTTAACTAAAGCGTCAGCTATTTCAACACCGCCTAAGCTTAGAAGTGCTTGCACATATGCTATGTTATGGCTTAAAGCTTCAACTCTAAAATACTTTCTAGGTAATTCTTTTCTTATAAGCCTAATCCTACGTTGGTAGTCATCCTTACTGATCAATCCTAAGAACTGCATAGGTGTGCCTGCCTTAGGGATTAGCGGGTTTACCACTACCCTAACCTTTTTTCTTAGATTGTAGTTTGAGAGGGTTTGAGCTAAGCCTTTAAGGAAGTTTACCATGTACTCTACATCTTCGTCTCTTTCAAAGGGTATGCCAACTAAGTAGTACATCTTAGGCTCCATCCCTAACTTAACACCTTTAATGATTATATCTACTAGAAGTTCTTCATCGATGTACTTCCTAATAACGCACTTAAGCCTACGGCTATTTGTTTCAGGAGCTACTGTAAGGGTTTTCTGCCCACCTCTAAACATGAGGTCTAATCTGAACTCATTTAAAGTATCAGCCCTAACTGAAGGGATACTGAATTTTAAACCCATCTCTAAAAGTTCTTCTAAAATCTTATCCGATGATGGATGGTTGAAGAATGATAAAGAGTAGAAGATAACTCTACCTAATTTATTATTCCTCACCCCCTTAGATATGAGGTCGATTACCTTACCATAACTCCTCACTCTATAAGGATATGAAGCTATGGATTCCATGCAGAAGGAGCATAAGTATGGGCAACCCCTAGAAATCTCCATGATGAACCCTCTACCAAATACCGGTTCATTAACTAATGATTGGATCTGATACTCAGGGTAGTAGGAACTATCTAAATCGCTTACGTACACCTTACTGATTTTACTACCATCATGTAATGTTGGGACGTAAAAACCTTTAGACGCAAGTACTTCTAGGAATTTCTGCCTACTAGGTAATAAGCTAGTGGAAGAGGCTAAAACCTTTAATGCTTCCTCACCCTCACCAATCGCTATTGCATCGAAAAACTTGGAAACTGGTAGTGGATTAGACGTCACGGTCGGGCCCCCTCCTATAATTATCGGTCTCTTATCACTACCGGTTATAGGTATTTGATTATCGATGAGGATCTTAAGCGCGTTGATGTAGTCGAATTCATAACTTAAGCTAAATAAAACTATGTCGAATTTCCTTAAACTAAGTGAGTAAATACAGCTGGATGTTGGATTATCCGCTGTAAACCTATCAACTAGGAAATCCTCGTAGGAATTTAAATAGTAGTACGCTATGTGGGTGAATAAGTTAGTTATTGATGCTTGATAGGTGCTTGGGTAAACTAACGCTATCTTAACTGGTGAGTTAACATCCTTCACATACACGTTTAACTCCTTGAAGATGCCGACACCGATACTTTACTCCCAAACCCTCATACATTATCAACGGTATTTAACTTTCTACTAAAGTCCTCCTCCCATCCGTACTAGGCAGTACTACCTATTTAGAACTCCCTAACAGCAGATGTGACTACCTTATATATTACAGCATTTATGAATTCTTTATGCTTCTTTCTAAGATGTGATTCAGCATCTGAAGGTCTGACGTAAGTATTGCATAATGTGCAGAGAATTCTACTACCACTCCTTAGCATGACCGGCTCTACAGACATGACCTGAGGGTACAGACGTTCTAAAATCTTAGTAGCATTCCTATAGTTTCCTGCCTTATCTATAACTCGCTGAATATGACCTCTAACCTTAAACTTACTGGTCTTATACTTAAATGCAATAGCACTTGGAGAAGAACCATCTAATAAGTACTCCTTAATAGCGAGTAAAGCCACTACGTCGTTAATCAACCTCTTCATAACCATATACCTAGCTATGGCATTCATCGCCTCCTCCATGATACCCGCGATCAACTCTTAGAAGTAAGAATATATAAAAGGTGTAGCATATATGAATGCACCGTTTCTCGGTAGATGGCTGTTCATAGGTTTTCATGCTTTTTATATCCAGCCTTCCAGCCATCTACCTCTCAACGGCTTCCTTCTTCCCCTGCCCTACCTGCGGGAGTGTGTCTTCAGCGGTTGCCCGCGGTTCACCCGGCTCCCCTCGGCGAAGCAGAGTGCACGAGAGTTACCCTCGCCATGCTCATCAAGTTC
>JAWBQY010000022.1:0-13736 GCA_038844925.1 Sulfolobales archaeon
TCTTCAACCATGTCTAGATAAATCGGTGATACTTTCTTCGCCTCGTTAACACTTTTTATAATAGGCGAAAAATCAACACTATACCCTTGAGACCTAAGTCTCTCGACCTCCTCCTCAACACCTTCCTCTACTAACATAAACAGTTCCTGCCTCTTCAACCTACTCTTAGGAGGGTTCTCCAAAACTATGAGAACGTCTATATCGCTCTCCCTACCAGCTTCGCACCTAGCAACAGAGCCATACACAACAAACGAGATAAGCTCGCTACCAAATCTCTCTATAGCTACATCGAGAAGTCTACGAAGTAGAAGAGCGTAGGGTTCGCAAAGCTTCTTGGACATAGTGATAACCACCCTGTTTAAAGGCTATTTTTGAATAATATAAGACTTGCTAACCACATTTAGCCCGAAACCACTTAATATAGCTTAAGACCATCCCCAAAGTAGTTCTACAGCCTTCCCACAAAACCTCCAAAAACGTATGCTCTATATCGCGCATACCCCGCCCTAAAAGGCGGGGACTCAGATAACGAATAATAACCTCAAACCTATCTACCCTCTTAGGTGATATGAAGGTGGATGCTGTTAAACGTATTGAGGAGTTGGTAAGGGAGTTTCTTAGGTTAATTGGGGAGGACCCCGATAGGGAGGGTTTAGTCGATACTCCGTCTAGGGTTGCTAAGATGTGGGTTGAAGAATTAACTGTGGGTTATAGGGTGGACCCTAATGACGTCTTTAAATACTTAAATGCTGATGATGAGTACGAAAAACATGAAGACTTAATCCTCATTAAGGATATCCCCCTTAGAAGTCTATGCGAACATCACCTGCTACCGTTTTTCGGCTACGTACACATAGCATACATACCTAATGAGAGGATAGTTGGGTTTAGCAAGCTTGCTAGGGTAGTTGATATCTTTTCCAGAAGGTTGCAGATACAGGAAAGACTTACAGATCAAATAGCTGATTTCCTATTTGAGAAGCTGATACCTAAGGGCGTTATGGTGATTGCGGAGGCATACCACACATGCACTATAGTTAGAGGTGTTAGAGAGCCTCTATACATGGTTACACGAGCAACTAGGGGCTCATTAAGTGATGAGAAATCTAGGGTTGAGGTTTTAACATTATTAAACCTAGCAAAGGGTAAACATACTTACTAAATCGCATTAAATAAGTATTTAGGCTAACTGAAGTGTTTTAAGAAGGCATGCCTTATATTTTTACCATATATGACGGTTTAAAATTTATTAAGGTATATTAGTAAGTTTAAAAAGTTTTATAAAAGCTTTCAGATTAATAAACGTAGGTACGGCCTCATGCCCGAGATAAGGAAAGTTCAGAAGTTCGGTAAGTCGACCTTAATGATATCCCTACCTGCCGATTGGGTTAAAAGCTCTGGTTTAAAATCAGGTGATGTTGTAGGTGTTGAAGTCTTAGATGACGGTTCTTTAAGGATAGCCTCCTTAGATGCTATGACTAAAAAGAAGGAGAAAACCGTTGAAATCCTCCTCCGAGATGAAGGTAATGAAGACCTACTCATAAGGTCTTTATACGGGCTTTACCTACTTGGATATGATAAGATCGTAGTGAGATCTTCTGAGGCTTTCCTAGCTAGTAGTTATTTAAAATGTATAAGAAATGTTATTAGGAATTTCATAGGTGCTGAAATCGTTGAGCACACCCCTGAAAGCGTTACAATACACATCCTCGTAGACCCATCTAGATATTCTGCTTTAGTGATTATTGAGAGGATGGCGAATATAATTAAATTAATGATTCAGCACATAGTGACTTCAATAATTACAAAGCAGTTAAACATCCTTGAAGAGGTTATGGAGCTAGAGGCCGAGTTAGACAGGCTTTACGGCCTTGCAGTTAGGCAGTTAGTACTAACGCAAAACGATAAGAATATAGTAAAGCACTTAGGGATTAAGGCATCATTAGTAACTGAGTACAGGTCTATTGTTAAGTCTTTAGAGGATATCGGCGACTCACTAGCTCAGACCGCTCTAATACTATCCAATATAAGTAGTGAGGTACTCAGCAATTTAAACATCCATAAAGACATCCTTAAGGAATGTATAGACACTCTATCATTAATTATCGATAGAGTGATAAGGGTATTGGAAGAACCTGAGGTCTACCTAGCAAATAGCGTCTTAAACCTAACCAACGAATTCGACAAACACTTAAGTAAGTATAAGCTAATAATTCTTAAGTCTTCAGGTCTGGATGAAACATACGTTACCGTACGTGACGTTATAGATAAGTTAAACATTGTTAGTAAGAAGCTTGAAGACCTAGCTGAGACTGTATTCGATATATCTATTGAGAAGTCAGGCTTAGAAATAGATTTAAGAAGAACCCAATATTAATTAGAGGTAATTCGTGATGTATACTTCGAGGATAGCGGGATTCTATAAGTTGAGGGTAGATGAGAGAGCCAACATGATTAAAGAACTTGTCGGGCTTACGGACGAAGAGTTAAACCTAATTAAAACTAGTAAGATCGGTTTAAACATAGCTGATAAGATGATTGAGAACGTTATTGGGACTTTCGAATTGCCGTTAGGAATTGCTACTAACTTCTTAATCAATAATAAGGACTACTTAATCCCGATGGTGATTGAGGAGCCCTCAGTAGTTGCAGCAGCATCTAATGGCGCTAGGATGTGTAGGGAGGGTGGAGGCTTATTCGCAGTCAGTACTGAATCACTAATGTTCTCGCAGATACAGTTAGTGGGTGTTACATCACCCCACACTGCTGCTATGAAAATAATCCAAAATAAGGATGAGATTCTCAGAATAGCTAATGAGAAAGACCCCATCCTAGTTGGGTTGGGGGGAGGTGCTAAAGACTTAGAGGTTAGGGTTATTCAAAGCCCTGTAGGACCTATGGTCATAACACACCTAATAGTTGATGTTAAGGATGCTATGGGTGCTAACGCAGTGAATACTATGGCGGAGGCTGTAGCACCATTCATAGAGAAACTAACAGGAGGTAAAGTACTTCTGAGGATCATATCAAACCTAGCTGATAGGAGGTTAGTAAGAGTGTGGACTAAAGTTCCTAAAGAGGTTGTAGGAGGTCCTGAAGTAGTTGACGGGATAGTGTATGCTTGGGCTTTCGCTGCCTCAGACCCCTACAGAGCTGCCACCCATAATAAGGGGATAATGAACGGTATCGTCGCCGTAGGACTAGCAACAGGTCAGGACACACGTGCATTAGAGGCAGGTGCACATGCATATGCGGCTAGGTCAGGCAGATACACCACGTTATCCACTTGGGAGAAGGATGAAAATGGAGACCTAGTTGGGTATTTAGAGATGCCTATGGCTGTAGGGATAGTTGGAGGTGCTACTAGGGTAAACCCCATAGCTAAGATATCCCTGAAGATATTGGGAGTTAAGTCCGCTAGAGAACTAGCTGAGGTGATGGGTTCTGTAGGCTTAGCTCAGAACTTAGCTGCGTTAAGAGCCCTCGTAAGTGAGGGCATTCAAAAAGGTCATATGAAGTTACATGCACGGCAGATAGCAATAGCTGTTGGAGCGCAGGGAGAGGAGGTAGATAAGGTGGTTAGCGAGATGGTTAGAGAGGGTGTGATAAGGATGGATAAAGCTAAAGAAATATTAAATAGGTTGAGGGGCGGTCAATAACTCTAAAACCTAGGTCCTTAGCTGG
Organism: Sulfolobales archaeon; assembly: GCA_038844925.1. Lineage (GTDB taxonomy): Archaea > Thermoproteota > Thermoprotei_A > Sulfolobales > NBVN01 > DTCV01. The sequence goes on from JAWBQY010000022.1 coordinate 3,685, forward strand.
GTGTAACGGTCTCGGAGGAATTTTTTATACTTATCAATAGATCTGGTTTCATCAGCTCTTACCCCGCGGACCTCAGCTAGGTAAGTACTTGTCAGGCCAGCTATATGAGACCCGTGGAGGATTTTAGAGAGCAAGCTATTACCTAAGGTCTTCAGCACATATATCTTCACTCCTAACTCCCTCAGGTAGTCTACTGCGAACTCTATGAGGGGGTCATCATCCCATATGACTAACGCCCTGATCAACTCTTCATTTACCAGTTTTTCCCATCCAACTATATCGTTATGTGCCCACTCAGGTATTACCTCAACCTTAGCCATCATCTTGGAATTCTCATTTAATTCATCTTTAAATCTAAGTGCTAGTGGGTAGAACTTAAAGTTAGATATTATCACTGGTATAGAGTCCTTTAAGAAATTAGTAAGTTCTTTTGAGATACCTATGGTTAAGTCCTTAAAGCCGAGAACACCTACCAACTCATCTAAATCCTCAACTAAGTTGATTCCGTAAGTAGTTAGGGCCTTAATGACAGCTATGAGTAATTGGGGGAAGGCTGCCCTAGGCTGTAGGCCGCTCTCAACGATTACGTGGGGTATCCCCCTACTTTTAGCTATCTCTACTAACCTACCGCCTGAGGATACTACGCAGACCTCAGCCCCTAAGTCTAAAGACCTTAGAACAACGTTTAAAGTCTCTAAAGTATTGCCGGAGTAGCTAATACCGCATACTAAGGTTTTTGAGTCAACCCATCTAGGGGTTTTGAAGTCCTTAACTACTGTTACAGGTATTTCAGACCTCTCGTAGAGTACTACGTAGATAACATCACATACTATTCCAGAACCGCCCATACCGGCAAGCACTACCTTATTAATATCCTTAGTTCGGGGTAGTCCTAAAACGCTATAGTTAACTGCCCTTAAAGCCATTTCATACCAGCTAAGATAACTGGCTTCCAATTAGAACGACCTACCAATTACTATAGACTTATAGGTAATTAAAAATGTTGAATATCCTAGTCCGCACTCACTTTAGCCGTAGCTACCTTCTGCCTCACAATGCCTAATGCTAATGCGACTCCGTAGATTATGGACTCCGGTTTTGGAGGGCAGCCTGGGACTTTAACTGTAGGTGGTTCAGACACCCCATACTCCTCCCTTAAAATCCTGTACAGCTCGTCTAGGCCACCTATAGTTGAGTACGTATCGTACCAAATACCGCCTCCACATGCGCATGAACCTATAGCTATGACTAACTTAGGTTCTGGAACAGCCATTAAGGCCTCAGCAACCTTAGGTAGTGACTCCCTAGTTATAGGGCCTGTCAGGAGTAATGCGTCTGCATGCCTAGGGGATGCGACTAACTTAATCCCAAACCTTTCAACATCGTGGTACGGGGTTAATACGTCAAGTATTTCTATATCGCATGAGTTACAGCTACCTGTGTTTAGATGGAATACCCAAATACTCTTACCATATAAGCTCATCTTACCGCACCTGCAGACTGTATTATTGAATTAATACTGACCCTCCTCTTACAGTCCGGACATAAGTCAACGTTCTCCCTAATAACCTCACTTAACTTACCCTCCACGTGGGTGAGGTGTTTTGAAGTTGTGAAAGGCTTACCGCATACCGAACATCTAGCATATCTGAGCTCGATTACGTGGACTACCTCACCCTTATAGGCTAATTCGAATTCCTTAGATATCGTAATAGCTGATACTGGGCATACCTCAGCACATCTACCGCAGAAAATACACTTACCCACACGGTATTCCAACCTCCTAACACCGCTACCGACGTCTTCCACAACCCTTATAGCATCTGGTGTGCATACGTTAGCACATGACGTACAGCCTATACACTTCACTGCATCGAACTCCGGCAGACCTCTAAAGCCCTCGGGAACTTCCACATCTTCGTAGGGGTACTTCTTAGTTACTACGCCTACCTCTAATGCTGTTTTAACCCATGACAACCTACTCAAGGCCTCCACCCCTTAGCAAGTGCTTTGAGGCCTACCTTAAATCTCTTACCGCTACGGACGTCAACCACTATCAATCTATCCGTACAGGAGAAACACGGATCTATACTAGCAATAGTTAGTGGTGCATCACTTAGCGGGCACTCATGCAACATAACATTCAACGCAGGGATGTTATTGTATGTAGGGGCTCTGACCTTCCACCTGTAGACCTTGCTATACTTACCGGTCAAGACGTAGTGTACGTCCTCACCTCTAGGAGCTTCAACACTGCTGAAGCCCTCCCTATACTCCGGTACTTCAGCATTTTCTGCTAGTATCGGCCCGCCAGGCAATCTATCTAATAACTGTTCAATTATTGACATGCTTTCGTAGACTTCCTCAACCCTAACCATAAGCCTAGACATATTATCACACCCACTGTAAGTAGGGACTTTAAAAGATACATCCTTATAGGCAGCATATGGGTGGTCTACACGTACATCGCGTTTAAGACCTGAAGCTCTTGCCACAGGGCCGACTACACCGTAGCTAACTGCTTCAGCCTTAGGTAGGATCCCACTACCCTCAAGCCTCTTAACTACTTCCTTAAGCGCTGTTAAGCCCTTAATAAATCTACTGTACTCATCTCTAACGTTCTTAAGGATTTTAATGACCTTCCCTACAGAATCCTTACTGACGTCCCTCCTAACACCACCTACTAAGTTAAGGCCGTAGTTCTTCCTATTACCTGTGAGGGCCTCAGCTAGATTCATAATCGGCTCCCTAATCCTCCAAGCATGCATGAACCCTGTATCGAAGCCTAGGATGTGGCACGCAACACCTAACCATAGGAGGTGGCTGTGTAGCCTCTCAATCTCTAGTATTAGCGACCTTATATACAATGCTCTCTCAGGTACTTCAATTCCTGACGCACCCTCAATAGCCTGACAGTAACAGACATTATGTACGAATCCGCATATACCGCATATCCTCTCAGCCACGAATGGTATTTGATTGTAGGTAAGTCTGGACTCACCCAACTTCTCAATACCCCTATGAACGTGGAAGCCTCTGTACTCAACCCCCACTACAGTCTCACCCTTAATATGGAGTTCGAAGTACTCAGGCTCATGTAGTAGTGGGTGGTATGGCCCGTAGGGCAGTGCGACAACATCCTCAGACCTAATCGGAGTGTATTGGGTAGAACAGTTAAGCTGCGGTCTGGTCTGATAGTTAAACTCCTTCCTAAGCGGGTTCACGTTATCAGGCCACCCATCAGGTAGTACCAACCTACGCGGGTCCGGATGGTTTAAGACGTTAATACCTAGTAGGTCTCTTACCTCACGCTCACCCCAATTAGCCCCCTTAACCACAGATGTTATAGACTGTACACTAGGCTCTTCAGGACTTAACCTAACCCTAACTAGTAAGTACGTCTTCAGGGAGTCTAAGCTGAAGACGTATATATTATGGAAGGTGCCATCTACTCTACGGGCATCATTTCCCACTATGACGGAGTATATCCCACCTAACTCCTCTGTAATTATCCTAACAACATCTACTAAGTCCTCAGCCCTTACGTCAATTATGACGTTACCACTATTAATTACCTTATAATTACTTACCTTACCCTCCAATATTTTAAGAATTCTTCCTACTACGTCCACACCCTACCACTACCTAATTAAGATATAACGGTTTATGGGTATTAAAATCCTATTACTGCTAGGATAAGTGCGGTAATAGGTATTAAGGTATATTTCTTAATAGACATGAGTGCATGGATAACTCTATACCTACCGTGAATTACCGATACCACGCCTAGAGAAAGGTATACGATAATGCTTAATGATATCGTTAAGACCGCATTTAAAGTATATCTAAGCACTTCAACATTTACTGGAGACGTCGCCATAGATATTACCGGGCCGAAGGTAATTACTGTGAAGAGTGATGAGACTAAGAGCCTTCTAGTTAGGTTACCGAGGATTAAGAACGCAAGTAGGGGGCCGCTGTACTCAATCATATAGCCTGACGCTATTTCAGGTTCTGCTTCAGCTATGTCGTAGGGAGTTCTAACAGACTTTATGAAAGCGTAGTAGAGGAGTGTAAGGTATGCTAGGAGGACTGATGGAAGCAGTATTAAATTAGTTGAAACTGTATGTAGCCTTAGACTACCGTATTTAAGTGCTATTACAGCTAAACCCATACCTAAGAAGAGTTCTGACGCTAGGATAAGTGATAACTCCCTATTAGAACTCACCTCAGCGAATGGGTTTCCGGATGCTAACCCACCTAATAGTGAGGTCAGTGAGGAAAGTACCAGCAGGTATGCTAGTAATATGATATCCCCTTCAAAGCCTAAGGAAGGACTTAAAGAGTAGGGAAGTATGAAGAGGGCTGCAATACTGACGAAGAAGCTCGTAGGGGGTGCTAGAATGAATAGCTTAGAAGCTGTAGACGGTATGAGTAATTCCTTCTTAAACAACTTTACTAAGTCATAGTATGTTTGAATTATTGGAGGGCCTACCCTACTTTGAATCCTAGCCCTTACATACTTACGCTCTACACCATCTAGCAACGGTACTAGTAAAGCTAAAAGAAATGCCGTCAGTAGAGCTACTAAGTACTGAGGAACCATACCACACACCCTAAATAACTAGCGATGATTAATATTAGTAGGAGGGCGGTTATAACTGCTAAGACTGTAGGTAAGTAGGTTTCCACCCAATCATAGTAGGACCTACCTAACCCTATAAACCATCTCCATAGAGGTTTGATAACTATGGCTGCTAGTGTTGTAGGTAGGTAAATATCTACGAAGTCGTAGTAAGATCTGGCCAACTTCGTAGACCACTTACAGAGAGGCCTTACAACTAACTCATATACGTAGCTCCTTAATACGTAAACGAAGCTATAAGTACTTCCGAATTCTCTATAATATGAGTGTGCGTTAAGGCCTAACGTCTTAGGAAGTAAGTCCTTAGTACCGAAGGTCCATACCGGGGTGAGCCTGAGTTTATGACTCGCTGTTAGATATACGGCTATGAAAGCCGATATGAAGATGCCTAAGGTTAGTAAGGTGAAAACGTATAATACTGGAGTCAGGTCTTGTAATGTAATGGTAGTATAACTTACACTATATGTAATCATGTTAGCGACTGCCGATGACGCCATATTAAACGGTATGTAGAAGAATAATCCTAACACTACGCACAGAGATGCCAATAAAATCATAGCTAGGGCCATGGGTAATGGTACCTCCTTAACATTACCTACAGATACGTTCTTAGGACTTGAGAAGAAGGCCCTCGCTAAATACTTAACAAATGCTGCAGTTGTTAACGCACTTGCGAATATTGCAAGTGCCGCATATAGTACAAGCATCGGATGTCCTGAAATTAGAAGCGGTATTAGTATAAGCCACTTACTCACAAATCCGTTTAAGGGCGGCATACCTGATATGGCTAGAGAACCTATTAACCCGGAAGTGTAGGTGATGGGCATTACCTTAGCCAGACCGCCTAATGAGTTTAAATCCCTACTACCAGTTCTGTAGATTAAGCCCCCAGCAGTTAGGAAGAGAAGTCCCTTAAAAATTGCGTGATTTAACGTGTGGAAGAGTCCTGCGGCTAACGCTATAAATCCTAAGTAATTCGGGTATAGTATTAGACCGCCTCCAATACCTAAGAATATGTAACCTATCTGAGCTATGCTTGAATATGCCATTAATTTCTTAGAATCTATCTGGATTATAGCCATTAACGTACCGTAAATAGCTGAGGCTATGCCTAAGGAGGAGAGCATTAAGCCTAATGCGTAGTGATTAAGACCTAGTAAGATGAATGTAAACCTTATAACTCCGTAGACTGCTGTCTTAATCATAAACCCGCTTAAAAGTGCTGAGATGTTTGAAGGCGCCTCAGGGTGGGCGTCAGGTAACCAGCTATGCATGGGTACTAAGGCCGCCTTAATGCCGAAGCCCACTATGATTAAAGCCATGATTAAGTAATGCACCGTAGGTTCAAACACTACAGTTCTTAATGCCGTGAAGTTTGTCGAACCACTAATACTGGAGATAATTACCAACGCTATTATCAGCAGGCTCGAACCGAAGTAAGACATTAACAAGTACTTTAAAGCCGCCTTTACAGCCACCTTATTCGCCTTCTCAAAAGCTATGAGGAAGAATGCGGTAATACTCATCAACTCCCAGGAAATTATGAATAAGATCACATCACTACATATGATAAGTAAGTACATAGACATTAGGAATAGTGGATAAAGAACTGAGTAAAACCTCAAGCTTTCTAAACCTACATAACGCTTAATATAGGAAATACCATAAATTGAAGAGGCTAGACTAACTATCCCTAAAGCAAAGATGAAGAAAGCTGATAATCCATCAACACTTACCTCAAATCCATAACTACTTACTCTAAAAACCTCTGAAAAAGCTGATGAAATACCGGTAAGTAATTGAAACTCACCGACTCCTAAACCACCTGAAGTCATAGCAATGATGGATATATATATCATTAATATACTGGCTCCTATCGATATAGATGATGAAACATAAAGTGAGGCTACCTCACCGAGGACTGGGGAGATGAAACAGCCTAACATCAGCAAGTATACAGGATATAAAACTTCATTTACAGTAACTGTTGAATTCAACTATGATTACCATAAGAAAACTGTTATGAATAGGGTATAATAAATGTTTATAGAGGCCTTACTACTATGTGAGAATACTAATATATTTGCAAAATAAGTAGTAAATGGGTAGTACATTGGAATTAAAGCGTGTTGAGGAACCAATATGGATAAAGGAGATGATTAAAAATCTTAATAAGCTCCTCATAACTGAGGAGTCGAAAAGTAAGTCAAGAGGTGTTTTAATCTACAATAAACTACCTCAGTACTTATGGAGTGCTTGGGGCGACGATTTAAAGAGGCTTAATATTTCGTGGCAGGACTTCCTTAAAATACTGAGTAGGAATTCTGAGTTAATAATTGATTGGGCGGTGAATGAGACTGTAAGGTGGGATGAATTACTTAATAGGTTGGAGGGCGTACTTCTCTCATACGGTAAGGCTACTGTAGGGAAGAAGGGCATCACACTTGAAAAATTCTTAAAAGGTTATCAGACATTACAGCAGTGAACTTAAGTTAGATACCATAATCCCCTCATGAATTACTGCTTTGATGCTCTCAACACGTATTATTGTTTCATGAGAGTCTTTAAAATCTTAACTCAGTCTGTAGAGATGTTCTAATACTACGTCATCTCTTAATTCAACGCCGAGGCCTGGCCCTTTAGGAGGTATTATATACCCTTCTTCTAACCTTATAGGTGTTTTTAGTATTAGGTCATGGAACTCCATTACGTTAAATTCCTGTATTAGGAAGTTAGGGCTACATACGTCGAGTTGAATTGTTGCTGCTAGGACTACCGGTCCGAAATACATGTGTGGGGCTATTGATGCGTAATAGGCTTCAGCCATGGATGCTATCTTCTTAGACTCTAATATCCCACCACAACGTCCTACGTCCATCTGAATTATCTGAGCTGCACGTTTTTGAAGTAGTTCTAAGAATTCGTACTTAGTAACTCTTCGCTCACCAGCAGCTATGGGGATTTTAGTATGTGCAGCTACCCTAGCCATCTCATCAACATTTTCAGGAGGTACTGGCTCCTCAAACCATAGCGGGTTAAACTCCTCTAACATCTTAGCAACTCTAATAGCGCTATAAGTCGTTAACTGGCCGTGAGTACCTATACATATCTCAATGTCATCGCCTACAGCATCTCTAATACTTCTTAAGACCTTCCTAGCATAATTTATCTCTTCTATCGAGATATCCCTAGGACTCGGGTATAGGGGTGGGAACGGATCGAGCTTTAATGCCTTAAACCCCCTCTTAACAACCTGCAATGCCTTATCAGCTGCCTCCTCAGGCGTTAACCTCCTCCAACCCTCCCCCTCAGGGATGTAGGAATAGGCTTTAAGCCTCTCATTATAAACACCGCCTAAGAGGTTGTAGACAGGTTGCCTTAAGTATTTCCCAATAATATCCCAGCAGGCCATCTCAACAGCACTAATAGCAGACATAACTGTTAGGTCTGGATGCCTGAAGTCGTGGTCGTAGGTATACATCCTATGCATTAGGTGTTCAATCCTAAACGGATCTGACCCAACTACATAACGCCTACATAGATCTTCTAATAACTTAACATTAGATGCCTCCCTACCAACAGCAGCTAATGCCGTAAGCTCGCCAACCCCTTCAATGCCTTCATCAGTGATGAGTTTTAGAAATGTCCAATAACGCCCACCCCTATAGGGAGGGGTAGTCTCAACCACAAATACCTCAAACTTATTAATCCTCAATTAAATCCCCGTAAACCTATACATGAACCAAAATATAAATACCCTCCAAACCACGATAACCAATTAAACCTCCACACCCCCCAGACTAAGAAAAAATCCACCCCTACACGCTAACTGAGCAATTAATCGTATATTAATCAACTAACTACTAACCACCCACATGCAAGACACGTAAAAACTTACGACGTAATTAAGCAACTACCACATCCCAGATCTACAGTCGAGATACCGCCCTATAGGACAGACCAGACACGATATACTGATGCGTTAGTAACACATCCAACATCGGTAATCTCACTTGCTACAACTATGCTACGGGCGCTTCTTTCTATTCTGATCGTGGTGACCTCCGCGAAGGTCTATTAACCCTGCCAAAGGTGGTGAGAGGAGTTTTCCTTATAGAGTGTGTATCTTTCGATGTTCTTAGTATGGTGGTTGATGGTATGCTTGGTGTTTGATGTCTGAAGTTCTATAGGAGGTGTTAGGTAATTTTAAGGTGTTTAACGTTTGAGGTTAGGATGTCGTTGTAGGTGAGGGTCTTTAGGTTAGTACCAGAATGTTGTGAAGGTGTGTTCGGGTACCATGTACTTAGGGTCTTTAAATGCTCTGCAGGCGGGGGATAGTGTGCAACCTCCGTCACATCCTCCTAACTTTGCACATTCAGTACTGCATGAGTATCTACATGCGGGTTTATCTCTGGTGCAGCATTTCCTGCCGAAGCTCCATAGCATGTCGTCTAATATGAATGGGTTTAGGGATGAGGTGGTTGATACTTCCTTATATGCCTTCCTAGCTGTGAGTCTTAAGATTACGTCCATTTCTTCGTTGAATTCCTTCCCAGATGCTATGGCTGTGAGGGTTCTGTCGTCGACTTCGATTAGGCCTGTCCTTAATGCTATCCTACTTAGGTGGTTGTCTACTGGGACTTCCTTATTATGCTGGTCTACTATTTCTAATACCTTCCTCCTCTCGAGGAACTTTGCTAGTAGGAAGGCTTTCTTCTCCACAGGGTCTTGGTAGGCTTTAAACACCTTAACAATGTTTAGAAATCCTCCAGCAATGCCTCTAAGCCTGCTCCTAGATTCTAAGACCACGTTGTATGGGTCGCCGTCAAATAGTTTAAGTAGCTTTAAGCCTAGGTCTCTTAGGAGTTCTGCTCTAATGTCGGGGTCGGGGACTCTGACCTTCAACTTACTGCCTAATGTGAGCCAATCCACGACCTCCTTAGTAGTTATCTTAGCCAGCCTCCCAGCCTCAAAGAAACCTAAATCCTCTTCAAACTTCATACTGCCAAGCCTGTATAGGAGGTCTGCCCCATGATAGGACTTACCATCAATTACTGCCTCGTAAGGCATCCCCAAACCGCTAAGCCTATGGTCCATAGCAACCATCACTAAGAAGTAAGCAGTTACAGTCCTCCTATCAGCACTAGCAGGTGGGTAGAAATCAACATCTAAAAACATATCCACCTCCAAACCAGTAGCCATAAAGGAGAACAGCCTACTGAGCTCGCCAATCCCAACGCCGTTAATCCCTACATACATTACTACCGCCACATAATGTAGGTCACATAGCCTTATTACCGTTCCCCGCTCTAGGTTTTTGTAGGTTTTCCTAAGGCGGGTTGTGCCTCAGCCCTGCGGTTCACCGTGGTCACTGACCACTCCACGCAGGGGTCATGGGCACCCTTCA
>JAWBQY010000022.1:13785-14139 GCA_038844925.1 Sulfolobales archaeon
TCCTCACCAATCAGGTCTCGTAAACTCATCACCTAACTTAAAGCCGCCCCCTAAGGACCTCCACACCATGATCGTATACATGAATAATAAACCTTACACATGAATCCACACCTAGCTAAATAAGCCCTCAGTAGTGGTAGAAAGCGTGTTGAGATGTTAGAAGCTGTTCTACACTAATATACATGGTTGCTGTCTGCGGGTTGTAGAGAGCTTAACTGCCCGGTAAGGCGTGACGTTGTTTTGGTCTTAGATTCTAGCGTTCGTTACAGGGTGTTTCAGTACTTTCAATCACTATTAAAACACTACTTAGATTTTATGTAAGGTATTACTAGGCTTTCTTCCAGCAGCCCTTAC
>JAWBQY010000023.1:0-12269 GCA_038844925.1 Sulfolobales archaeon
CACCCATGACTGGGGGCATTATCTGACCACCAGTAGATGCTACAGCCTCAACAGCACCAGCAAACCTAGGAGGATAACCCAAAGACTTCATAGTAGGAATAGTAATAATACCAGTACCATAGACATTAGCAACTGCTGAGCCTGATATAGTCCCAAATAAAGATGAAGCAATAACAGCAATCTTAGCAGGACCTCCAACCATCCTACCAACCAACGCCTTAGCAAGATCTATGAAAAACCTACCAATACCTACTTCACTAAACACAGCTCCTAAAATCGTGAATGCAATCACATACGTAGACATTACCTGAAGTGGTGTTGTGAACGTACCGTAAGTTGTTAAGTAATTCAACTCTATAATCCTATCAAACCTCATACCCCTATGCCTGAAAGGGTCTGGTATTGAAGGTCCTATGTTAAGATAAATTAAGAAGAATAAAACCAACAACATTATTACAGTACCACCAGCCCTCCTAGTCGCTTCTATTATAGTAGCGACGAAGAGAACACCTAGAAATAATTGCTCTGTAGTTAATGCTGTTGAAAACCACATCCTTTCGTAGATCCATGAAGGATTAAGGTAAAGTATTACAGGAGGGATAGCAGAAATTACAGCCAATAAGATATCATACCATGGCAGTCTATTAACGTCCTTAGACCTCGCAGCATACATTATGAAGGTTAGAGGTAGAACGAACGCCATGTTTAAAACCATATGCAGGACTACATCATATGCTGTGAACAACAACGCATATATGTTGTAAAGCGCCATAATGCCACTAACTGAGAGTACAGCTACACTACTCCTCTTACCTAATACCCTCTTTGGCAAGTCGGACACCTAACTACTAACTCTAAGACCGTTATTTATATTTTAACACACCTTACGAGTTAGAGTTAACTCTCAGTACTATATTATGGTCGTATGTTTAAGTCCTGCCCTACTTGGAAGCCTCGTGGAGAACTTTCTCCACAAGCTCTTCAGCATACTTAAGTGTGCGGTCTATCAACTCCCTATAATTCCCTAAGTATTTATTGTAGTCTAACGCTTCGTTAATTTCAGCTATGTTTAAGTACGTTAGAACTCTAGCATCATTTATTGCCTCTTCTAATAAGCTCGTATGCTTAGACCGCGCTCTCTGCACTAATTCCATAGTGAGCTTATGAGCTTCAAGCCTGCTTAAACCCTTATCAGTAAGTCTTAACATTAACGACTCAGCCATAATGGCCCCCCTACTCATTCTTAAATTCCTCTCCATATTCTCAGGAAATACCTTCAAACCTTTTAAAACGTCGTGTAAGGTGTCTAAGATCTCATCGATTAGTATGAATGAGTGAGGGATTAAAACGCGTTCCGCACTACTATTACTTAAATCCCTTTCATGCCATAAGGGAATGTTCTCCAATGCTGGTATGAGGAGCCCTCTTAAAACCCTTGCTAATCCGGATATCTTCTCACATTCTACTGGATTAGTCTTATGCGGCATCGTGCTACTACCAACCCTTCCGGCAGACCCCTCAGCTAATTCAAGTATTTCCGGTCTCATCAATTCCCTAATCTCAATTCCTAATCTCTCAGCCTGAGATGCTAATATAGCTAATACGCTTACTACTTCAGCAAAGCCGTCTCTAGGGACTACCTGTGTTGTAATTAGATGTGGATGTAGGTTTAGCTCTGACATCACCGCATTCTCTATCTCAAGACCCTTACCCCTCCAACCAGCCATAGTACCTACAGCCCCACTCATCTTACCCCTAATAACCCTATCCTCAACCGAGTTAATCCGCTCTAAACTACGTACGAATTCGTAGACATAGTTAGCTAGTTTAAACCCCAAAGTTATTGGGAGGGCGTGTTGGGCATGGGTCCTCCCAACCATCACTAAATCCTTAAACTTTCTAGTTAGCTCTATCAGTATCTGAATATTAACTATTAGTTTCTTCTTCACTATTTTAAACGCATCCCTCATAAGTAAGCTCCAAGCAGTATCGATGATATCATTACTAGTAGCGCCATAATGTAAGTAATTGCTTGACTCACCGCAGACTTCCCTCACAGCAGTGAGCAGTGCTACAATATCATGACCTACTACTTTCTCATACTTGTCAACATCCTCAGGCCTCACCTCATATATACATTTTAGGAGTTTCTCATAATTCCCTCTAGGAACGATGCCGACCTCTTCTAAGGCTTTAGATAAGGCTAACTCAACCTCTAACATCTTCCTAATAATATTCTCCCTACTAAATACCTCTCTCATCTCATTAGATCCGTACCTAAACTCTAGAGGGCAGATACTCATGTTAACACCTTATCTAAACAACCTTCAATAATGCACCACTTTATCTCCATAGCTATCCTCCTACCCATGCTTACAGGCTTACCAAAGTACAACTTACTATACTGACTGCCAACACCCATGTAGACGTTTGTCCCACCACCGATCCGGAACGCCACGTCGTAAACTACTACATCGAGGTCCGGAGTTACCATCAATTGCAAGGTGAAAGGACCTATAAGACCTGGAGGTACTAACCTATCTACAGCTCCTACAAATAAGTCGGCTATTCTAAACAACTTATTAAGCAAGCTTTCTCTTATGGTGGCAGGTTCATGCCCTACTTCTATATATCGGACTGGCTGATCTAAACCTAATTGCTCCTTAGCAGGTATCCTAATAATTCCATCTAAATTACTTTGAATCCTCCTATCAATACTTATTAACTCTACATCATTACGGACCACACTGCGGAAGTAATTCACGTTGAAATGAGCTCCTATGACTAATTCCTCGATAGACGCTTTCTTCAGAGACTCCTCATTAATTATCCCCCTATCCTTTAACATCCTAACCTTCCTATAGTAATCATCTCTATCAGAAGCTATGAAGAAGCCTCGTTCAACCCTCCTCAACGCTTCAGGCATCTTAACTATGACTGGAACGTCTATGTCGTCTGGGTCATGGAAGGTTTTAGGTCTTCTAATACCTGCTTCATCAAGCAATCTATAGTAGCTGTATTCCCCAACCCTCTCCTCCCATTTAAGGAGGTATCTATTACCGAATATAGGTATCCTAAACGCTTTCTCGATATTCTCATATCCAACATAAACTGAGAAACTCCTATTAGGTACTAGTATTGAGTTGTAAGCCCTAAGTCTGTCTAACACGTCCTCCTTAACAACATCTACAAATCGCTCAACCATCACAAATTCGGAGACCAACCCCTTAAACCTCACATAGGGTAACTCCCTACCCCTCTCGCATATAGCTAACGTCTTAAAACCCTCATCCCTAGCCCCATCGAAAACGTCGAGGGCTGAGTGGCTAGCTATAGCAGCTATATGTGCGTTCCTCACATCATAATTTTTCAGCAACTCCCGACTAAAACTCAATTACATCACCGTAGTAGCTGTTAACTATGACCTTCCCCTCACCCTCAGTTACATAGCCTAAATCAATAGCGTTTAATCCGTACTTAAGCGCTACCCTCTTAAACTCCCCTACGTTCTGATCAGGGAGTGCTACAACCATTCCTACCCCCATATTAAAAACTCTGTACATCTCACTAATACTTATCCTACCTAAATTCATTAAGACCTCAAATACTTTAGGTGGTTTTGGTGCGTTGATCACGATGTTATGACGACTATCTAGAATCCTCTTAACCTTCTTAAAAGCCCCTCCAGTTATATGTGCTGCTGCTGTAATCAGATCATTACTAAACGCTTCCATGATGAGTGGTCCGTAATTTATGACTGGCTTGACAAGCTCTTCACCAATGTTAACACCCTCTACAAATGCGTCATAACCTACCGTACTTTCAACTACCTTCCTAACCAGACTATATCCATTCGCATGTAATCCACTACTGGGTAGGCCTAGAATTATATCGTTCTTACCAACGCTTACCTCCTTTTCAACTTTCCTAACGGCTAGTAACGTACATGAAACGTCAATACCGTTAACTAGGTCTGGAAGGACTGCTGTTTCACCACCCATCATGGCTATCCCGTTCTCGAGTGCCGCTTTCTCAACTCCGTTAATTATACCTCTATATGCTTGCTCGTCGGGTTTCTCCATAGCTACGTAGCTAACTAATGCTACCGGTTTAGCTCCACCGCAAACTACATCGTTTACGTTGACGATTACGGAATCCCAACCTATAACCCAGTACCTACCTAATATCCTAGCTATAATTGATTTAGTACCAACGCCATCACAGTGTAGTACTAATTTAATTCCTCCGACATCGACCCACGTAGCAAAACCCCCAATACCACCGTACTTTACCTTCAGTAATTCATTGACCTTTAAGACTTTCTTAAGAGCTATTTCATGTAGCTTACTGATACTAGATAGATCTACTCCAGCCTTACTGTAGGTCCAGTCACTCATATGAGACCAGCAACCTTAAGAATTCTTATAGCTAGGTAAGCAGCGTTTTCAGCATTGTCTATACCTACAGTAGCTACTGGCACCCCTCTAGGCATTTGAACAATACTTAATAATGCGTCGAGGCCGCCTAACTTAACATCTAATGGCACACCTATGACTGGCTTATCAGTCCTTGAAGCAATGTATCCGGGTAGATGCGCTGCTAATCCAGCCATAGCGATATATATAACGGCTCCAGACTCCTCTATATATCTCTCCAACTCCTTCGGATTTCTATGCGCGCTTAGAACCTTAACCTCAGTTACTACGTTATGCTCTTCAAGTATCTTCTTAGCTCTCTCAGCTACCTGTAAGTCACGTTCACTTCCAACAATTATAGATACCTTCGGTGATGTGCGTGACATTAAGACCACCTACAAAATACGTATCTTACCTATAGCCTCTCTGAGCTTAGCCCTAGCCTCACTCACATCTGAACCCCTAGCTAGTAGTACCATCATCCTCCTCCCAGGATATGTAAATGGTTTGCCGAAAATCCTCACATCAACACCACTAATTCTAAACACTTCAGATAGACCGTAGTACTTAGGTCCCCAGATATTATCTAAATCCGTATACAAGGCGTAGCTAGCCCCTGACGATATTAGATTTACGTCAGGTATTGGAAGACGTAGCGATGCCCTCAAATGTATTGTAAACTCGCTAAGGTCTTGAGTTACTAACGTGACGAAACCCGTATCATGAGGTCTAGGCGCTACCTCACTTACTAGTATCCTACCATCCTTAGTTAGGAAGAGCTCCACACCATACACCCCAAGACCCCCTAAATACTCAACAATCCTAACTGAGTAGTCCTTACAGATGCTTAAGACCTCTGACGACCTACTTGAAGGCTGCCAAGACTCGATGTAGTGGAAACGTCCATACCTCCAATGCTCGATCGGTTGCAAAACATTAGTAACTATTTCATCATTATGATTTAAATACCTATAGGTGAGGATGGTAAATTCTGACTCAAGCTCCACATACTCTTCAACTATTACCTTACTACTCAACCCCCTACTACTAGTTAGTGCATACTCGTAAGCCCTGCGGAACCCCTCATCAGACAGCGGCTTCTCAATGACTACGTGTCCATGACCGCTACTACTCATCTCAGGCTTAAGTATACATGGGTAACCGACCTTATCACATGCATTGATAACATCTACATAATCTTCCGCGATGAAATACTTAGTTGTAGGTAGTCCTAAGGTCTTCGCTATTAACTCCCTAAGTCTTATCCTATTCATGCAAATCCTAACAGCCTCCGCATTCGGGATTATGAGGAAGCCCTCAGACTCTAATTCACGGAGGACTTCTACATCTATGGACTCCACCTCCGGTATAATTGCCTCAGGATTTTCACGTCTAATAATCTCCTTAATGGCGTTACCATTTAACATCTCTACTACGTATTTCCTATGAGCTAAGTGCATTGCAGGTGCGTTGTCATATCTATCAACAGCTACTACTTCAACACCGAGTTTATGTGCCTCAAGCGCTAATTCCTTACCTAATTCACCACTTCCTAAGATTAATACCTTAGTTGGGTGGCTACTCAAGGGAGTGCCGATATATTCCCTAACCCAATACTTATTCGTAGTATATCACCCCCTTACCAGGTATCCAGTCAACCCTAATGTTGAGGATGTTCTTACTAACTCTGTAGCTATAGGCATTTCTCACTAACTCAGCTAATGAGATCCTCCTCCTAAGTAATTCATTAGAACCTATATCACTACGGTAGAAGACTTCCCATCCATCACTACATTTAATAGCTTCGGCACATTTATTCGCCCTATCACTAACTTCTTGAAAGTTCCTACCCTCGCATAAGACCTCAGCAATTCTAGAACCTGTTGTGTATATAGTATTGCCCACCAACTCCACACCTGAGTAAAGTACTTCACACCCGTAACCTCTAATCTTAAACTCATCAACTACTACTGGATGTCCCTTGGCAGCCTTTCTATTATTTGGATAACCTCTAGGACATACAGCCTTCACTACAGTGACAGTATCATCACTTACCTTAAGCTTCACACTGGCCAGTTTTCTCGACACAGCTGCTTCAATAATGTCTAGAAAGTCTGCATCTAACGTAGGAATTAAGTTAGCTATTTCCGGGTCCCCGAACCTACTGTAGAACTCTATTAGAGTAGGTCCGTAAAGCGATGTCAACATCATCTGCCCTGAGAGTGCTCCAACATACCTTTCCTTAGTAACATCCTGAAGGGCTTTAAGCGACTTCTCAACTATTTCAACACTTTTACGGAATTCGTCCTCATTTATAAATGGTAATAATTTCCCAGGTCCTTGAATGCTTCCCATACCACCTGTCTCAGGACCTATGTCAAATTCAAACGCGTGTGGATGGTCTTGAACTAGAGGAAGGGGTAGGACGTAGTATCCGTCCGTAATGGTCATAACCGTATATTCAACTCCCTCAACCCTTTCCTCAATTAATACCTTATAGTCAATATCGGTGTAATGAGACATTATATCATCAGATAGCCTCCTTACATACCCTTTACGAACTTCAGATCTAATATCCCTTAAATATGCCTGCACATCAGCTATTACTTTAACCCCCTTACCGCCAGCCTGTCTAGCAGGCTTTATCACTACATCTCCTACGTTACTTACGTATTCAAGAGCCTCATCAACATTTGTAAACGCTTTATAAGTGAGCCTTCCGGGGATTTTATACGTCCACATCAACTCCCTCATAAACACCTTACTCTTCTCTATCTGTGACAGCCTCTTAGTAGCGCCAAACACGGCATAACCTAAGTCAATTAAGGAGTCTACAACACCGTGGAACTGCGGTTCTTCAGGTCCTACGATTATTAAGTCCGGTGAGATCTCTCCAACTTTCTCAGCAACTTTCTCAGGGCTTACCGTATTGCACAGCACTAACCTACCACCACTTCTCTCTGAAACCCTCTTAAGCCCTAAGTTAACGTAGGAGGATAATGAGAATATTTTAGGCTCCCTCGAGCTCCTACTAATCATTAATGCTATGGCGTGCTCTCTAGCCCCCTCACCAACTACTACTACCTTCAATATCTCACCACCTAACCAGACACCCCTGCAGAAAACAACCAGAACATAAACTAACCTTAAATTCTTTAAATACCTCAAGGACCTCCTCAACTGATAGCCATGTCAGGGAGTCCGCTTCAACATATTTCAAAGCAACTTCATCACTTAAATTAGCTGCTAATAACTCATCCTTAGGTGGTACTACCTTACCGTAAGGACAGCCACTCACCAGTTTAGGACTTCCGATAACTACGTGGACTTCCTTAACACCTAACTTATTCCTAAGGATTTGAATAATGCTCTTAATAGTTAAACCCCTGACTAAGCTATCGTCTACGAGTGCAACTCTCAACCCACTGAACACAGACTTAATAGGGTTTAACTTTAACTGAATCCCGATCATCCTCTCTAAAGGGTCCTCCCTAACAGCAGTACGGAACTTAATTCCAGTAGATACGAATCCTAATTCAATATTTTTATTGAGTTGATTGGCGAATCCGATGGCATATGGTATTGCTGTATCCGGAATTCCCACAACGACGTCTACCTCCTTATCAAATCTCCTGCCTAGAATACTGCCAAGCAACTTCCTCACAGCATATACTTCAACACCGTCGATTATTGAGTCATGCCTAGCCATATACACGTACTCAAACATGCATGAGTGATGGTTAATCCCATATGTGTTGAATATCCTGCCAGTCTTTACGATGTCAGAATCCACGTAGAGGAATTCCCCCGGCATCAGCGGTTTCTTAGGATCTCCACCTAATATCGTTATTGGTGCGGTCTCCGAAGACACTATTACTTGATCGAAGCCATAGCCACCTACATGTAGTGGGACCATGCCAGGTGCTGACCTATATACTATTAATTCAGACTTATTAGTAATTAAGGAGAGCGCGTAAACACCGCATGCTTTACTAATAACTTCAGTAAAAGCTTCTAATAAGGTATAACCTGATTTCACCAGCTTTATTAAATTCTTCCCGAAGTCAGCCAACGATTCGTTCATGAAACCATCAACTAGTAATGATAACTCATATCCATTATCAGTCAAGTTTAAATGCCTCGTACTACGTACCTCACTCTCATTATACACACCTCCAATACCTGCATGACCGCTTAACTCGTTTAGCAACTCCTTATCAAACATTAATGAAGTTACATCACCTTTAATACTTCTTAAAGTTCTGCCATTACTTACCGATACGTAGTAGGTATGCTGCCCTCTATTC
The DNA here is from genome assembly GCA_038844925.1 of Sulfolobales archaeon. Taxonomy (GTDB): domain Archaea; phylum Thermoproteota; class Thermoprotei_A; order Sulfolobales; family NBVN01; genus DTCV01. Next base: position 8,723 of record JAWBQY010000023.1, read on the forward strand.
ACTAACGTCAGCAGTCCATAATATATGTACTTACTAATATTCCATAAATCGTCGAATGATGAAACACAGATCATACCGCCCACACCAATCACCCCCTTGAGAAAGTCTTCTCGAGATATGGTATGTCAATATCTGCAAATGGGTATATCCCAGTATAACATGCGAGACATAGTGATGGTATTCCAATAGACCACCTCAGCCCTTCCACAGTATTGTAGAGTAGGCTATCGGCTCCGATGACCTCAGCAATTAATTTAACATCGCAGAGTCTAGATGCTATTAACTCCCTCTTAGTAGGGAAGTCTATACCCATAAAGCATGGGTAACGTACTGGAGGGCTGGCTATTCGAACATGAACTCTCTCAGCACCCCTACTTCTAAGGAGTCTGACAATCCTCCCCATAGTAGTACCCCTGATTAAGGAGTCATCTATAACAGCAACCTTCTTGCTACGTATTACAGACTTAACTACACCGTACTTTATGTCTGCGAAAAGCTCCCTCATACTTGGAGGCATAATAAAACTCCTACCAACATATCTATTCCTCATTAATCCCTCATCAATTACCACCTTACGCGACATGCTGTAACCTAGGGCAGCACTTCTACCACTATCGGGAACTGGTATTACTACATCGACTTCCTCACTATCCAAACTTCCTAGGTAGGCACCCATCCTTACCCGTGCCTCATGGATTTGAACGCCATTGAATATTGAGTCAGGCCGCGAGAAGTAAACATATTCAAATACACATGGTGTAAACGTTTCTACCCTAACAGGGATGTGGGTCTTTTCTAATGACTTACCGTCATATGAGATTATACTGCCGGGTACTACTTCCTCCCACATGTCCATACCTAATGACTCAAGAGGTGCTGTCTCCGACGCTACTGCTATGAAGTCATCGTAGGCTGAGTATGCCAGAGGTTTAAATCCGTGAGGGTCTCTAGCTATGACTAATCTAGGTTCAGATGTCATCACAACGAGGCTATAACTACCTTTGACTAAGGTACTCACATTTTTAACGGCTTCAACTACGTCTCCCACTTCCTTAGTAAATTCAAATACCAATTTGGCTAGGACTTCCGAATCGCTTGATGAATCAGTACCTAAAAATTCCTTAGAAAGTTCATGGTAGTTTATTATATTACCGTTAAAAGCTAGGGAGATCTGCTTCCTGCCATCGCCTACAACTACGGGCTGCGCACCTGATTGACTCATATACCCTCCAGTTGTTGAGTACCTTACATGACCTACAGCTAGGTTAGAATTCAACTCGTAAACCTCCCTCAGACTTATAGCTGGTACTACGTAGCCAGGCCTAACTATGGTTCTTATCCTAGCGCCGGAGAACACTGAAATTCCCGCTGACTCTTGACCTCTATGCTGTAATTCAATTAATAATTTGTAAGTGATTAAGGAAGCGTTAGGTCCGTAGAAGGCGGCAATACCACACACTTAGATCACCAGCTCATCAAGGATTCCAAGGAATTCATATAAGCCTCCCTCAACTCATCTAAGCTAACATTAATTATCTTAGAATTCCCCCAAGTTAAGACGAGGCTGTCGCCCCCTACTTCGCCTAAAATTCCTACATCAACCCCGTAGTGGGTTGCTAACTCCAATACACTATCTACTACATCTCTTTTAACTTCGACTAAGTACCTAGCCTGAGTTTCAGAGAATAGTAATTCCTCCACCCTACTACATCCCCTAGAAGGAAGTCTACGTAGGTCTAACCGCGCGCCATTCATACCGGTAATACACATCTCAGCTATAGCTACTGCGAGACCACCTATGTCGATATCGTGTACTGCTTCGACATATCCTAGCTCTACTAACTTACTAATGTACTCTCCGTTGAATACTTCGGTTGAAGGTCTTGGTAGCGGTACCTCGCCAAGTTCTAAACCTAGACAACTATGTAGGTACTCACTACCACCCAACTCAGGGTATGTAGTACCTACAACTAATACGTAGTTCCCCTCGCGTTTTAATTCAAACGTCAACGACTTAGCAATATCGTCAATAACTCCTACGCCAACAATAGTTGCTACAGGTTTTACCATAACGCCACGACTTAGGTCCTCATTGTAGAAACTGACCTTACCGCCTACAACAGGTAGTTTAAGCTCGCTAGCACACCATGAAATACCCTTAACCATCTCAGTAAAATACCAGTAGTGAGTTGGTTTTTCAGGATTACCTGCATTTAACTCGTCAACTATAGCGATCGGTTTAGAGCCAACACTAATTAGATTTCTATAGCACTCTGCAACTGCGTTAGCCGCGCCTCTAAACGGATTTAAGAATACGTACCTTGGATTTCCATCACCTTTAACAGCTATACCTACCCTACCATCAACATCTATTAGTCTTAAAACTGCTGCATCACCGAAGCCCGGCTTAACAACAGTTCTAACACCTACTTCGTAGTCGTACTGACTGTAAATCCACTCCTTAGAAGCGATGTTAGGCGAGCTCAGTAGCTTTAACATAACCTCATTTAAGTTCTTAACTTCAGGAAGTACTAAGTTATCATTATTATGCAACTTAATATAGTGTTCTGGGATTTCAACACTTCTAAACCTGACCTGCGGTCTCGCTAACTTATCAGCCGGGATACACGCTACTAATTTACCATTATAGTAGACTTTAATTAATCCACTCCTATCTAAATAGCCGGCCACACTATACTGAAGGTTATACTTACTTAGCAGTTCTTCGACCTTTCTGAAGTCCTCCCTACTAACTACTAATAACATTCTTTCCTGACTTTCAGATACTAACATCTCCTCAGGTCTGAGGTCGGGCTCCCTAGTATGGAGTCTTTCCAGCAGTATATAAGCCCCTAAACCGTAGTTAGATGTGAGCTCAGCGATAGCTGTCGCTAAGCCACCGCCGCCTAAGTCTTTAACATGTTTGAGGATTCTTAGCTCGGCTGCCTCAACTAAGAAGTCAATGATTAATTTCTCTATTAATGGATTCCCTACCTGGATCGCTGGGAGGTAGCTACTATCTTCTTGAAGGTCTAAGGGTTTAGAGGCGAAACTACTGCCTAATATACCGTCCCTCCCAGTAGTATTACCGATAATGACTATGTAGTCACCGTCCTCTGGTACCCCGTTAATAATCTTACTAATCTCTACAATACCTATGCATGCCACGTTAACTAGTGGGTATTTATTGTAGGATTCGTCAAACCACACCATCCCACTAACTACTGGCACCCCTATCCTATTACCATAATCGCTAATACCTCTAACAACACCTTTAATTAACCAGTTTGCATGTTTATCCCTAGGATTACCGAAGAAGAGTAAGTCTAAAAGTGCTATCGGCTTAGCCCCTAGGGTTAATATATCTCTTACAACGCCTCCCACACCGGTGGATGCACCATTGTATGGGTCAACTGCTGAGGGATGGTTGTGACTCTCTATCTTAAGCACTACAGCGAAGTCTCTAAAGACCCTAACTGCGGCAGCATCCCTGCCAGGCCCTATTAACACATCGACACCTTCACTAGGCAGTAACTTTAAGTAGTGT
>JAWBQY010000024.1:0-12164 GCA_038844925.1 Sulfolobales archaeon
AAAAGGAATGACGTAGTTGTCGAGCAGGTAGAGGAGCCTCCTAAAGAGTTTGAGGTAATGAATAATATCCCTCAGAGCACGACTCCACAACCCGAGCAATTAGTTACTAAACCTACTGAACAGCTACAGCAAACCCAACAACCTGTTATAGTTGAGGTTAAACTCCCTCAAGAACTTATTGAACGTATGAATCAATTAGATCAAGAGATAATCAATCTTAGGAAGGAGGTAGTATCACTAAACGATAACTTTAAGTCACTAATTATAGAATTTAAGGAGTCAATAGCTGAGCTATCATCCCCTTTCAACATTTTAAGAAATTCACGAAACGGAAATAGTAATGGCAACGGTAAAAACGGTAACGGTAAAAAGGGTTATGAAAAACCCGTAACACATCCAACAATAACCCCTACATCATTTCTTGAAGTCCTTAAAATTATTTACTCGATGTTAGGTAGGATGAGTAAGGAACAGGCTTTAATGTTTATTGACGGATACGTAAAGGTTGGCTTAATTAACGATGAGGTCGGTAAAGCACTGTCAGGAGTTGTCGAATTAGCAGATAGTATGCGTAAGTCTGGGCTAAGCCTTGAGGATCATCTACCCTACCTCTACGGGATAATTAGTGCTTTAAACATTAAGGATAACCTATTAAGTGATTACGTCTTAAAGGAGTTGATAAAGCATGGTAAGAGTAGTTAAGCTAGGTATATCTAACATACTTACTGAGGCTTTACTCATTATTGTTGGTGTAACTATTGCGGTAGCCTTCAGCTCAGCGATTATGTCTAGGCTGTCTGACTTTCAAAGCAGGTTCACCATAATCTCCTCTGAAGCTATCCAAGGACTTAGTGAGAAACTAATATACGTCCACGCTACATACGACCCCAACGCTAATTGCTTCATAATCTACCTAAAGAACGTTGGAAGCTATACTGTACAATCTATAGCAAGAGCTACAGTCATACTTAAAGGAGCTAACTCTATAGCGATGTACATCCCATATAGTAATGAGCCTGCCCCCGGATGTAGTTGTTGGGATTATGTAGAGTACGGAGTGAGTAACGGCGTTATAGATCCTTCAGAAACCGTAGCGATAAGGATCTTTAACTCAACACCTCTTCAACCACCCTACTACTTTAAATTTATTACAAGTAGGGGTACTTCAGTAGAGAGTGAATTCAGCTCACTATAGGTGTTCCTCAATGGTTTTCTCCTACACCATAGTATCCTTCATAATTATCGGTATGATGTTCACTTTACTAATCTACGTAGGCAATACAGTAGTTTCCTACATAACTACAATTAATAGGTTTTCTAACCCTATAAAAGAGGAATACCAAACATTAACTCAGGTACTAATCATACAATCAGCTAATTACTCTAACGGCTACATATTTTTAAACTTAAGTAATTCAGGTTCTTCATCAATAATGATAGATAGCTCATCAACCCTAATACTTGAATACGTATCAAATTACACGAATAGACGGGTAATCGAATTTAGTAAGTTTGGGGAGTCATGGTTTATTGATGGTTACTTCATAGCTAATAATTACTTCACACATAATGATGTATTTATCGATCTAAGGCCTGGAGCCACAGCTCTCCTAAGAGTAATTCCCTCAGACACCCCCTCACCTAATAAACCCATCCTCATCGTTTTCACAACACGTAAAGGTGTGAGGGCTGAGTATGTCTTCACCTACAACTAACCCCGCACTTCAAGTAATTAGTACAGGGAATGAGGAATTAGACACCAGACTTGGTGGCGGACTACCCATTCCAGCATTAATAATTTTAGATGGTGATAACGGCACAGGGAAAACAGCATTATGTAATCAATTCATTTATGGGTTAACATCAGCTGGTAAGAAAGTACAACTCATAATTACTGAAAATACTGTTAAGAATTTCTTAGAGCAGGCTAAGAACATAAGTTACGACTTAATCACCCCCTACATAAAGGGGTCCTTAAGTATTATTCCAGCACATCTTGAAGGCGTTAGGTGGGGCAAGAAACCAGTAATTAAATTACTTGAATACCTCACTAAATTTCTAAGAGCTAAGGTCGAGGAATTTGACGCAATATTTTTTGACTCAATAAGTCTGCTAGTAAACTATTTACCAACTACAAGCATTCATAACTTCATTACAGAGTTAAGACAGTTAGTAAAGTTAGGTAAGTTAGTAGTATTGACCATACACCCCAAGATGGTTAGTGATGAAGTCATAAAGATCGTTGCAGCTTCTTCAGACGTATATCTTAAACTATACCTCGCTGAGATTGGGGGAAGGAGTGTTAAAGTGATCAACGTAATTAAGATTAGGGGGGCCCCTACAATAGCTGAGACAGCAATAGCATTCGACGTCGATCCAGCTTTCGGAGTTAAGATAGTGCCATTAGCATTAGCTAAGGTGTAGTGAGGAGGCACTATGTCTAAACAATTAAGTGTTGAGGGTTTGCAGGAATTAAATAACATGATGAGAAAGTACCGCTACCTAGCTAAGTACGTATCGGACATATCCAGGCTTGTTGGGACCCCCCTATACTACTCTAAAAACCTAACCACCGATCTTAAGAAAATCGTAAACGTAAACCTCATATACAGTGTTGATGAGGGCATATTCATTCATGTGTATATGCCCCCAGGTGGTACGTCATCAGGTTATAGAAAGTATGTAGTTATTGAACCACCTAAGCCCCCCAAAGAACTCTTCATACTTACTGAGGAGAAATTAGCTGAAGTCCTTACCGAGAAGGACGTAGCTGAAGACCTTGCCGAGAGAAAGAAAATACTTCTTAAATATCTCGAAAAGTTGGTTGACATCGTAGATACTCCGGTCAATTACGGTGAACTCCTTTCTAGGAAGAGTAAGATTAAGAGAATACCTGTATGGAAAGAAGATTACAGTAACTTAATCTACTACATGATAAGGGATAAGGCTGGGTTAAAGGTCCTCGAGCCGTTACTTAAGGACCCTTACCTCGAAGACGTGTACTGCAATGGTGTAGGATTCGTCTACACTGTCCATAAGATCTTCGGTCCCTTAGAGACTAATATCTACTTCAGCACTGAGGAGGAGTTAGATAAGTTTATTATAGAATTAAGTGAGAGGATTGGGAAGCCAGTAAGTCATGCTAGACCGATAGTTGATGCTACCTTACCTGATGGTAGTAGAATAAACCTTGTCTTCGGCAATGACGTCAGTTTAAGGGGTAGTAACTTCACTATCAGGAAGTTTAGTAAGGTACCTATAAGCATTACCGAGATAATAAATTATGGAACGATGAATGAGTATATGGCGGCTTACCTATGGATGCTCCTTCTAGAAGGTATGAGCGGCTTTGTCTCAGGTGAAACCGCCTCAGGTAAGACTACAACCCTCAACGCAATAATAGCGTTCATAAGGCCTACCGCCAAGATAGTGTCCATAGAAGATACAGCAGAGATTCAAGCACCTCATGAGAACTGGACTAGGGAACTAACCAGAGACACAGGCTCCGTTGAAACTAGTATCACTCTATTCGATTTACTTAAGGCTGCTTTAAGGCAGAGGCCTAACTACATAATAGTTGGTGAGATAAGAGGTGCTGAGGGGAACGTAGCATTTCAGGCTATGCAGACAGGGCATCCAGTACTAGCAACATTCCATGCGGGTAGCGTTGAGAGACTAGTACAAAGAATTACCTCACCACCTATTAACGTACCTAAAACACAGTTAGATAATCTCAACTTCATTTTAATACAGAGTGCTGCATATAAGGAAGGCATTCTGATAAGGCGTGTTGTAAGTATTAACGAGGTAATAGGTTACGAACCCAGGAGCGATTCAGTAATATACGTACCCATATTTACTTGGGAACCTGTAAAAGATGTCTTCACGTTTAGGGGGAGGGGGACTAGTTACCTACTCGAACAGAAGATAGCGTTAGCTAGAGGAATTTCTAGGAGGAATATGGGTCTCATTTATGAGGAGTTAGACCTAAGGGCTAAGATATTGAGGGAATTAGTTAATAAGAAAGTCTTCAACTACTTTGACGTATTTAAAGTCATCGTTAAGACATATAACCTAATTGACTCAAGACTTAAGTCAACTCCGAAGGAGGAGGGGCCTCAAACAGTAATTCAGGTCCTTAACGAAGTACTAACTAAGTTGCAGAAGAATGATTTCATTAAATAATTTACGGTAATCACTTATGAGTAAATCAAGTAGGAGGAAATTAATTCTCGATAAGTATTTCATAGTATCATTAGTGCTAACCACCTCCTTACTAATCTATCTAAGAGACCCTCAATTCATACCAATAATGTTCATACCGATAGCTGTTGGGTTAGTGAGGATCGTCCTCCCTTATCTAAGATTTAGAATGGGTGAGGGGAATGTCGACCTACCACTACTCTACCTCCTCCTCCATATGTATGCAGTCTCCACAGGTAAGCCTGTTCGAGCTAGGCTCTTCCAATTAAATAGTGTTTTAGGTGATTACGGTGATTACGAAGCAACTTTAAGGAGGATTGCCGCATTAGCTACTGAATGGGGATACGGTTTCGTAAGGAGTATTAGGCTCGTATCTAGGGACGTTAGGAATAGGGTGTTTAGGGAATTTCTACTGAGGTTTAGTGAGGTCTTAAGGACTGGTGAGGACCCTATGAGGTTTTTAGAGGTTGAGTTCGCTGCTGCTAGAAGGAATTACCAAGCTCAGTACTATAGGGCTATGGACTTAATGAGGATTATATTAGGCATGCATACAACTTTAATGAGTTCAGCTGCCTTCATACTCACGGTTATGGCAGTATTTATGGTATTCGTGGGTAGTAACATAACCACTTACTTACTAACGTTAATAGGTTCCTTAACGGTAGTTGGGACGTTCACGGTAATTACGTACATGGTAGTCCCTAAAGAATGGGTAAGCCCTAGCATTAAGCCTAAGCCAAGGCACATATATTCCAAGTATAACGCCTCAGTCGCAATAGTACTATCGTTGTCTTCAGTTACTGGGTTCCTAATTTATACTAACTTAAATAACCTTGAGTTAGCTATAATGGTTGCCGGAGGCTTAGCCCTTCTACCAGGTCTCATAGCTACTAAGATAGAGAACAATATTAAGAAGGTTGAGTCCTTCTACCCCATATTCGTACGTAGTTTCGGTCTAACCTACTCAGTACTACCAAATTATGTAAGGGCTCTCGCATCAATACTTATGAGTGATTACGGTGCATTAACTAAGCATATTAAGTTAGCCTACGCAAAGTTAAGCAATGGTATAGACCCTAAAATCGTTTGGAGGCATTTCTCATTAAACGTATGGAGTAATTTAGTGATGAGGAGTACTAACGTATTAGTTGATGCTGTAGAGGTTGGAGGAGATTTAAGAAATACTGGAGTAGCCCTAAGCGACTTATTTATAAGGTTGAACGACCTTAGAAGTACTAGGGAGAGAATTGCTAGGACATTTGAAGCGACTACATATATACTTCAGATACTCGTGACTTCCGTATCGATTAGCATAATTAATATACTTCAGATGTTTTCGAAATTCATGGAGAGCCTCTCAGCAGGTCTTGAAGTAACAGAACTATACGGATTAATACCATTTTATATAACGCCTGAAAGCATTTCATTCATCTACACAACTACACTATTATTTCTCGTGGTATTAGTTATAGCTAATGCTCTAACCATTAAGTTAGCATATGGGGGGTTGGTAGAGACTCTATGGATTCAAATATCAGTACTATCAATTGCAACAGCTTCTGCTTCATTCGCTATGAGGACTTTGGTAAACTACATCTTAGGACAACTACTGTTTCCCGGGTTAATTCCTGGGTAAGAGGCGATACTATTAAATTCCTCATTTAAGTATTTTAATGAAGGGGATTTAGATGAATCTAATAGATAGGGAATCACTAATTATAATAAAACATTCAACAATGTGTATAATTGCCTTAACTACTTTATTACTCATAACACTACACAACCTAATGGCTTCAGTCCCTTCAGTCAAATACCAAACCATTACTTGGGTAGATGATTTAGGTGTATGGATCGTAGATCTATCACTATATACTGAAAGCCCATGGGTTATGGGTAAATTAGTGCCTATAGGCATAAATGCTGTATTAAGGAGTTCCCCACCTAACGGTACTTTATACATGGTTGCTAGAGTGGTCTCAAATGGTATTGAAATCTCTTCAAAGTATATAGGTGAGCTGTCGGGGAAATCGGCGAAGGCTTCAGATTATATGTATTTAGTAGTTTCTAATCTTTACTTTAGTGGATCTAACTACGGTACTACGTACCCTTATAAACTCACTATTGTCGTAGAGGGGTTTAGAGGCAGTAAGGTTTTCAGACACTACCTTGAGTTCCCAGTAACTATATCAGTCAGCCATACATTAGTTTTATCTGATGTGTTAATTAATGGTAATCCCAATTATTACTTTATGTTTGAATCCATAGATAGCGTAAATTTCTCAGTAGTTCTTAGAAACCAGGGCACTAGGAACGTTGAGTGGGCTGTTGTTGATTTCTATCTAGGTAAGGAATTAATCGGTAGGAGGTATGTAGAGTCCCTACCTCCTGGCGGGGCCAGATCAGTTAATGTGACTACTTTTAGGTACTTTACTCCAGGTCTTTACGATGTTAATGTTGTGGTTAGGTATAGGCTACCTGATGGAGTTGAAGACTACGTGAACGCCTCAGGGATTATTGAGGTCTTTAAAGGTGTTAAGGTTACTTTAAACTGCGATAAGACATCCGTTATAGAAGGATCTCAAGTATTGTTTGAGGGTAAGGTAATTCCAGGTAATAAGTCCTTCGTAATACTTGAAAAGTTAGTAGATAATTTCTGGGTACCTCTTGATGCCGTACTCTCCGATGAGTACGGAGTTTTCAGGTTTGAATGGACAGCAAAGAGCGTCGATCCTTCAATTAATTATGTTAGGGAAGTATTTAGGGTTAGGGTACCATTATCAGCTATTGGGAGTAACGCTAGCGTAGTCAGTAACTCAGTCTCTTTAACTGTATATAGCTCTAGACGTGTTTCAGACTTTATAAGTGATCTAACACTCTTCCTAGAGCCTGATAAAGTGTTCACCGGTTATAACGTATCATTTACAATTAAGGTTACTCCCATCCTACCTATCTGCATTCCTGTTAAGATAACGTACTTAGATCCTTCGTTATATATGTGGTTTGAACTAGTTAGTACGTACGTATGTGGTGGTGAAGGTAGCGTATTAACCGCTATTAAACTACCTCCAGGTAAGTACTCAGTTAAGGCTGTATTACCATCAACCTATAGAGTTATTGAGAGCTTACCGAAACCGTTAGAAGTTTTAGAAATCCCAAAAGTAATAATTTTAAATCCTACTGTAATTACCTATGGTAATGACTTACCAGTAACCGTGAGAACTACCCCCTTAATCAGTACTTCACTCGACGGGTACGCATACCTGACTAAGAACTCAGAAATACTTCAAAATTCATCAATATCGCTAAGCAACGGTATTGCAGATCTAATCTTCAGGAACGTAAGCCGCGAAGGTATGCTAACAGTACATGCATGCATTAACTTTAATAGCTTCAAAATTTGCAACTATAGTAACGTGGAAGTCGTTAAGATGTTATTGAGCATATCACCACTATCTACAACTGTGGATGTTAACTCACTAGTTAGATACTCCATCAGTGTTACACCTCCAGGCAAATACGAATTAGAATTAACTATTTCCTCAGGTGCTGAGACAGTACTCATACAGAGATTTATGACTGATGAATATGGTAAAGCTTTAATAAATATTACTGCTCCTTCAAAGCCAGGAAACTACGTAGTTGGAGCCTCAATTAGAGGAACACCTATATCAGTAAGTGCTAAGCTAGACGTGATAGAGTTTATAAAGTCTATCACGTTAGAACTACTTAATAAAAGTGTTAAAGTACTAGATAAAGTATATGTAAGGGTGAGCCTGAGCCCAGCCACTTCAACTCCACAGCAACTAATCATAAATCTTCAAAGAGATAAAGAGTGGGAACCAATTATGCATTATATGATGACATCAGCTTCAGCATTAATATCGTTTACCGCTCCAAATATTGAAGGCGTATATAAAGTTAAGGCTACTATACCAGGGTCTAATGTAGAAAGCAATATAGAAACCCTCACAGTATCTTCTACAGTAACTACATTACTACCTACAGAATACTTATATGCGATCTTAGCATCAGCAGTCTTAGGCGGTCTACTACTATACTTAAGAGGTAGGAGGAGATAGAAATAGACTTAATTAACACCATAATAAATAATGTCAATATTTTAATTATCTTATCTACTATAGTGCTTGTAGTAAGCTTAGTTGCTATAGTAGCTATAGCTTCGAGGGGCACCCGAGGACCTGGCAATGAAGTAAATAATCCCTCAGTCAACATTGAAACTCTAGAGGATGAAGTACCATTACCCCCCAAACCCATAACTGCTACAAACCTTGAGATAATTAAAAGGATAAATGAGTTAGAAACACTAAGTTATAAAGACCTGATTGGAGAACTTAACATAAGTCGTGAAGAACTAAGCACTTTATTAAATGAATTATCAAGTAAGGGTTACATAGAGTTAAATGGTGAGTACATATTACTTACCGATAAGGGGAGGAAATTTTTTGAAATTATGAGGGAGAAACATCATTACGCATCTACTCAGAAAAAGGTTTAAGCAGAGAAACATAAAAACCTTATGATGGGAAACGGTAGCCTACACACCCACCCCCTAACCAGCCAACCATCTTCAGCACCCCCTGAACTCATCCTCCGCGATCAAGTTTAGCAAATAGCTTCAGCTTCTCATCATCCACTCCGGTCTCCCCAATCAGAAACTCCTACATTATTGGTCCCCTCCACTCTAAGGACTTCCCCCACCCTCTTACCGTGTTCGCCCACAGCATATTAGAGGGTCTTAGTTCTGTCTCCTTCACTTAAACTCCTGAGGTTTAACCCGTCGTACCAGGACTTCACAACCACATCCTAACACTAAATTCTCTCCTAACATTATAGTAATATTACTTAATCATTTCATGAGGTTTGCATGAGGTTTTGAAACCATGGTTTTATAAATCATCACAACACATTGGCGTGACGGGCCCGCCGGGATTTGAACCCGGGACCTCCGGCTCCGGAGGCCGGCGCCCTGTCCTGGCTGGGCGACGGGCCCAACTCATTTTCTATATACATGCTTATATTGTTATTTTTAATTAGTCTTATGTCCTGGGGGTGTGAGTGTTTCAGAGTCCTGAATATGTGAGGGCTTGGTTAGGGTTTGTCATACTTGCTTACTTGATTTTAGGTTTGTTGTTGAGGAGTCGGAGGCCTTGGATCCCTGTTTGGTGTGTTATGGCTTTTTCCTCTTTTATGACCATGGTTTTCGGCTTGGTTGGTTTTGATGAGATAGGTAGTGTGATAGATATGGATGTTATACTGTTTTTAATCGGTATGTTTAGCTTAGTAGGTCTTGCTGAGTCTTCCGGGTTGCTTAACGTTATTGCTATAGTGTTTATCTCTCTTTTTAAGAGGGCTACGAGCTTAGTGTATGGTTCGGCAATACTCTTCGGCTTACTTGCAGCTTTTGCTGTAAATGATACTGTAGCACTTATCGGGCCGCCAATAGCCTACACGATATCGAGAGTGATTAGAGTAGATCCTAAGATGATGTTCTTACTACTTGCTTTCTCACTAACGATCGGTTCTGTAATGACCCCCATCGGCAATCCTCAAAACGTCCTCATAGCTGTTGAGTCAGGTATTACCGCTCCCTTCATAAAATTCATCTCCAAACTTGCATTACCAACAATTATAAACTTAGTACTTACTGCCTACATCCTAATTAGGAAGTATAAAGTTAGGAATGATCGCTTAGACCTAGGCTTCATACCTCATGAAGTCCTAAAAAGTAAGCGTGACGCCGTAGTCGCAGGTCTAGGCATATCATTAACTGTAGCTACTCTCATAATTAACGACATACTGCAAATGTATGGAGAGCCTCACATCACATATAGGGGTGTCATACCATTCGTAATAGCTGCTGGTACCTACTTACTAACAAGTAATCCCAGAAAGACCATCTCAAACGTCGATTGGGCTGTTTTCTTTTGTTTACTTGTGTTGTTCGTGTGCTTTGCGGTTGTTCATGGTCTTTTCGTCCTGGAGGTGTTTGAGTGCTATTAGGTATGCTGATGCTGTGTGCCTGTCTAAGCCGTGCTTCTCCATTACGAAGCGATGCTCCTGCGAGCTGGAAGTCCCCCTGGGGTCTACATACACCGACTTCAACCCGTAGAGAGTTGCTTTTAAGGCGATCATCTCGATTATCGAGCTTCTGAACACGGCTACCTTGTAGTTGTAGTTTCTGCTTCCTCTTTCACCGCTTCTAACCCAGCAGTACCTGAGGTAGCCGATCACTTCTGGGTTCTCGAGGACCACCATGCCAACACCGTGCGATGCAAGGTACTTGAGCATCCTGTGCACACTCATGCCGATAACGCATCTAGCTCTTCTGCGTGGATAACCTCTAGATGTAACCTCTCTGAACCAGAAGGTCGCAGTGTCCCTGAGTCTTCCACTAGTGTCTACTATAGCCACGTTGAGCCTGTCAACGTTGACGTCAACTCCCGCAACGTTGCTTCCAGTAACAGGTGTGTCCTTGGCCATGCACCTATGGTAGAGCTCGAGCGGTAGTGTTAGGTGTATCTCACCGTTCAACCACAGACCACTCTTCCTCTCACCAAAGCCTTTAACCATCACCCTTGCGCAGTACTTGGGTTTTTCCCTTAGTACCCCGTCAAGCAGTACTCTGTAGCTCTTGGGCACAGTAGGTTCCACGGTAACTCTACCGGTGGAGCCATCGTAGCCTACAACCGTTACATGGAATTCGTACCCCGCCTTCAGCGTTATGTTCCTAGCAGGGTACTCTCTCTCGCTCTGCTGGAACATTAGCCAATCACCGAGCTCAGCATCCCTGAAGCTTACTCCGAGAGCTCTGCACGACTCATAGATGCCTCTAACAAGTGCAACAACGCCATCCGCGTACCTTCTGTTAGGTATAACGCTGTACGCTTCCCTCCTAAACACACTCTTCCAACCTATATCACTGCCAGGTAGAGCAGGCGTGGACTGTCTGTATGTTGTTTAGTTTTTGGTTTTCTGGTTATCTGGGTTACTTTAAGGGATTTCAGGTCTAGTCCTAGGTATTTTGCTGTGAGCATGTATGCTGATGCTGTGTGCTTGTCTAATCCCAGCTCCCTGGATAAGTAGCCGCCGACCACGGATGTGTAGGATGGATCAACCAAGTACACGTTGAAACCGTGCTTCAAAGCCATGACAACTCCGTGCCCTAGGAGCTTTCTCTTCGGGAACCGAGACATCTTCCTGTTGGCAACGGGTGAGCAGGTGAACCTCCTCCGCTTGATCCTATCGAGGTCTTCGAACACAGCTACACCAACACCGTGGTGGTACGCGTATTCGATTAGTTTGGAAAGAGCTTGAAGTCTAGCAACCTTAGCTCTGTTTCTCGGAAAGCCGTGTGATGTAACCTCGGGAAACCACTCCGTTCTTGCATCTCTTATAACTCCGGATTTGTCCACTATCACCATGTTCACTCTATCGCTGTTTAGGTCGAATCCCGCAATTAAGCTTCCTCTGGCTTCGCCTTTCCCGAAGTACTTCAGGTAGAGCTCCACGGGCACAGACAAGTGTAGGTAGATTCTACCGTTTCTGAAGACGATCCTTGCACCGTAGCTATACTTCCTCGATTTAGCAAGCTCAATAAGCTCTTTTACGAGTGGAATGTACTTCTCACCGAAGGAAACCTTGAACTTAACCCATCCTTCCCTCGGAATGTTCACGTACAAGGTGTTCGTGCTCTCCAACCTAATGTTCCTGTTACCTTTGTTCGCTGAGAATCCCCTGCTTGCAATGAAGAGCTTTCTCACCTTGATCTTGAGCGGCTTCGAGCCATTTCCCCTGGCTCCCTCTACAATCAACTTAGCCATCTTGTAGATCGTGTCTGCGTATCCTAGGTTCAGCTCCCTGGTGATCTCCTTCACTATCACCTGCTTATCCACACCTCTAGCGTACATCTTGACAGCTCTTACCAGGTTCTTTCTAAACCT
>JAWBQY010000025.1:0-11322 GCA_038844925.1 Sulfolobales archaeon
AAAAGAGGAAGTAGAAACTACAACTACAAGATAGCCGTGTTCAGAAGCTCGATCATTGAAAGAATAGTGTGGAAAGCACCGCTTTACGGGTTGAAAACAGTATACGTAGACCCCAAGGGAACAACTAGTTCACGAGAACACACGGAAACCATGAAGAAGTTGAGACTGGATAAACACACCGCTAGTGCATACCTAATCGCGACAAGAGCTCTAAGCATCCTAGAGAGACCTACAAAAAACCTAGCACACTAAAACAGTTGTGTACCCTATGACGGGAGGTGTTATCTGGAATCCTAACACTTCCAGACCATTACAGAGTGGTACTAACTTAGGCTTAATAATGGCTCATAGTGTTAAGGAGTTTAACAATCATTGAGTACTGCATTTAGGGTGGAAGTGGACTTTACTAATACCTAAGTCTTTAAGGAGGTCTTTATTACTTCTTAACGATATGCAGAGTGAGCAGAAGATTAAGCCGCTATCTACCTCACCCTTAGCGATTAATGCTGCAGCATTCTTTACATAACTTCTAATCTCTTCAGACCTACTTAAGATGTCTAAGAATTTAGAACCCCTCCTACCGCTTAAGTAGTAGTTAATTAGTGGTTGTGTCATGCCTAGGGTCTTAGCTACCGACCATTGTGTAAGTCCGTAAACATTTACGAGTTCCTTAGCTATCATAGCTTTTAAAGCTGGTAGTAACGTACGTGCATATACCTCACAGAACGGTACGGCCATAGCATTAACTCCTAAACATATCATGATAGTAGAGTTAATATGCTGTAAATGATAGCTTCCACTGTTAGGGATGTAATTGCTTAACATTTATAAATGTGTTATTGGTGAGAGGATCTAGGGCTAAGCAGTGGTTGAATTCAAACACGTCGATGAAGTAGTATGTGATTCTAAGAGCATCCCGTTTGAAGAATTAATAGCTATTGTTAAGGATGTACTATCCACAGATGCTGTGAAAAAGCCAGTAGTTATTGATGATGAAGGTAAGGTGATTTCAGGACAGGAGTTATGCATTGCTTTGAAGATATTAGGAGTTCGGTACTTACCAGTAGTTAGGAAGGGATTTCAGGAAGCCTTATCCATCAGCCTTAAAGACCTAGGGTTTTTCGATGACATATCACCAACACCGTTGAAGGTGTTTAGGAGTTCTGAAGAACTACTCATTAAGAACTGGCCTACACCCCTCCTGCAACTTAAGAGTGAGTCAGATAATAGGAGGAGAGTGTGGGCTAAGTTAGAAGGTTTCAACCCATTTAGTATGAGCGTTAAGGATAGGATCGGTTGGTACATGTTTAGGAAGGCTGTTGAGAGATACGGTGGCAGGGTCCCTACCTTACTAGTCGAGGCTACATCAACTAATACTGGATTAGCTTTAGCCGCTATGTGCGGGTTACATGGCTCTAAGCTAAGAGCCTACATACCATCAACTATATCTAAGACTGGTGAACTATTACTCAAACTCTTCGGTGCTGAGGTCGTGAGGTCTGATAAGCCCTTAACCGTAGACCTCATAAGTGATGTTGAGGAAGTAGCTAGGAAGTTAGGTGCTTTACACCTCAATCAATTCTACAATGATGCAAACTTCGAAGTCCACTTAAGATATACGGCTAAGGAATTAGAGCTCCAGGTTAGGGAGGCAGGAATTAAGCCTAAAGCCATCATAGGTGGTTTAGGGACTTCAGGGCATATGTCAGCTATAGCTCTCTACTTTAAAAGTAGGTTTAACGGAGTTAAAATCTACGGTGTGGTGCCGAAGGAGGGGACAACAATCCAAGGTATTAGGAGGGTTGAGTCAGGTATGAAGTGGGTTCATAATGTTGAGATCGATGGCATAGTAGACGTACATCCGGAAGAAGCTATTAATTCGGTAATCGAGCTAGCACGTAAGGAGGGAATACTAGTTGGGTTAAGTAGTGGTGCAGTACATGCCGCCTATAGGAAGGTAGGGGGTGGGGAGGGGGATTACATACTTATATTCCCAGACCACGGGTTTAAGTACGTAGAACAGCTGGGCAAGTACTTCGAACGGGGTTAGTAGGGGTGGAGTCCCACCTATACAACACCAACCTACTCCCACTGTTGATCCACATCTTCGGACGTGATAGTGTGTACAGAGACCTAGACCCTAAAAAACTTCAGTTAAGGACGTGTATCGTTGACAGCTCACTCCTCCTACCGCATGAAGGGGTGGAGAAGAGTAGGTTAGAACTATTGATTAAGGTTATAGAGAGGTCAGGTTATGTAAAGCATCCAATAACTGTTGATGCGAGAACCTTTATAATACTTGACGGCCACCACAGATTTAAAGCATTAGAAGAGCTAGGTATTAAGTACGTACCGGTATTCTTCGTAGACTACGTTGAGGAGTACGTCGATGTTAAACCCTTCAGGAAGGATATACATGTAAGTAAGTACTCAGTAATCAGTAAAGTGTACATTGAGAAAGGAGTATACCCACCTAGAACTACTAGACATATATTCAGCGGGATACTACTACCCACCTCCTACATTCAATTAGAAACTCTTAGAGAATTAAACGGGAAGTCAAGCCCCCTCCTAAAAATCCCAAGTATAATATGCCCTACTGAGAACTCCACTTCCCGCAGAACCAGCTAAATTTTTAAACCTACCTCAAACCTTAACTTATGATGTGGTATGTTAGAAGAATCTCAGTGTTTAGTAGATGGAGTTCTAACCGTAGCTAAGTTAATGGCTATAGCGGCTAAGACAGCTCCTAAGGCGCGTGGTATTGATAATATAGCTGTTAAGGTCTTACATAGTAGTGATGAATTAGAAGTACTTGCTAGGAAGATGGAGGAATTAGCTCAGGAATTCGGTGAGTTCTTCTTAAGGGATGCTCAGAATGTTAGGAAGAGTTCTGCAGTAGTGTTAATTGGGTGTAAGGTAGTTCAGATAGGTTTGAAGAAACCTAAGAATTGGTTGTTAGATGCTGATACTGTATGTAGCTTAGTTAACTTAGGCATAGCTCTAGGGTCTTCAGTTAAGATAGCCTCAACCTTAAACGTAGATAGTAGGATAATGTTTACCGTAGGTGTTGCTGCGCAGGAGTTAGGACTTATAGAGGGTGACTACGTCTTCGGAATCCCACTAAGCGCTACGGCTAAGAACATATACTTCGATAGGATTTGGCCCCCTAAGAAGTGATGCCTAGGGCTGTTGGTACTAATGGAGTTATGAAGACCTCAATAAATGCTGCTAAGGCTAGTACTACGGTTATTGGGATTAAGTATTTAACATATCTTATGAAGAGTTGTTTAACTAGTACCTCACGCTTTAGTAAGTATTTATTGAGTAGGGCTAGTGATATTGAAGTTCCTAGGGAGGCTGACATAATTATTGCTGGGAGTTCTAAAACTCCGTGGGGTAGTATTAGGAGTAGGTTGTAGGTTATCGAATATGGTGAGTAGGTTAGGAAAGCCCCTAATATGTACCCATTAATGTAGAGGATTAAGAAGGGGATCAGTAGGGTTGGGCCTAGGAAGAATGAGATTAAAGCAACTCTTAAGTTATTTAGGAATACTATCAACACAGTCATCAACGGATTAACGCTTAAGCTCTCCACAATAGGTCTTAACTCCCTGGAGAAGTCCCTAATGAATTCCTCAGTAAATTCCGGATGTACTGTAAAACTACTTATAATTCCTAAGGCGAATGAGACCACCATTAAAGTAGTTGAGATTGTTAAGTACTTCACGATAAGTTAATTGCTTATATGTTTAATAAAGCTTTAACACCTTAAACAGTCCTAACTTTATAAACCAGTCACTCTTTAATTAACTAATAGCTAACGTGTAGATCGGTATGGTTGAAGTAGTTAGTGAAGTGCCTGATGAGGGTGAGGTAGTAAGGCTGCTAAGACCTTACACCTACTCATGGTTCCGTAAGAAGTACGGGGAGTTCACACCAGCGCAACTCATGGCCATACCGTACGTAAAGTCTGGTAGGAACGTACTCATATCAAGTCCTACCGGAAGTGGTAAGACCTTAGCAGCATTTCTAGCAGTAATTGATGAGCTAGCCTGCCTAGCAGAGTCTAACATGCTGCAGGACTCAATATACGTCCTATACGTATCCCCGCTCAGGGCTTTAAACAACGATATGAGGAGGAATTTAAGTGAGCCCCTAGAAGGTGTTGTAAGTGAGGCTAGGGGGTACGGTAGGGAATTACCTGAGATTAGATTAGCTGTTAGGACTAGTGACACGCTACCTAATGAGAAGCAGAGAATGCTTAGAAAACCACCACACATACTAATAACCACTCCTGAATCCCTAGCTATAGCGCTCTCAGCCCCTAAGTTCAGAAGCTTAATGAGTACTGTAAGGTGGGTAGTAGTTGATGAGGTACATGAATTAGCTGGGAGTAAGAGGGGTGCACATCTAAGCCTAAGTCTTGAAAGACTTCAAGAATTAGTTGGACATAGCTTTCAGAGGATCGGGTTAAGCGCGACTATATCACCGCTTGATGAGATTGCTAAGTTCTTAGTAGGATATGACGATGATGGAAGGGAGAGGGACTGCGTAGTAATTGATGCTAGGTTCGTAAAGCCTATGAGGATTGAGGTAGTATGCCCTAAGACTGATATCATTAGAGCAAGTGCTGAGGAGTTAAACACAGCTATATATGAGGTCCTGAGGGAAGTCGTTGAAAAGCATAGGTCCACCCTAATATTCACCAACACTAGAAGTGCTACGGAGAGAGTAGTATTCAAACTTAAGAAAATCTTCGAGAAGAATGGTGTGGTAGATGCTGATGAGATCGAAGCCCATCACAGCTCCCTAAGCAGGGATGTTAGATTAAGCGTTGAGGAGAAGTTGAAGAGGGGTGAGTTAAAATGCGTTGTAAGTTCCACATCACTTGAATTAGGTATCGATGTGGGTTATATAGATGCTGTAGTCCTACTTAGCTCACCTAAAAGCGTTACTAGACTCATCCAAAGGGTTGGTAGGTCAGGACACAACGTAAGAGACGTATGTAAGGGCTACTTAATAGCTGTCGATAGGGACGACCTAGTTGAGGTCTCAGTACTTGCCAAGCTAGCTCTTGAGAGGAAGTTAGATAACATCCGCATCCCTAGGAAGCCTTTAGACGTATTAGCCCAACACTTAGTCGGTATGTCCTTAGAGAGGAGGTGGGTTGTTGACGATGCGTTTAGAGTTATTAGGAGGTCCTACAATTACTCAGACCTAACTACTGAGGAGTTGATTAGAGTTCTGAGGTACTTAGCCGGTAGGTATGAGGAGGAGTTAGAAGGTCTTAACATCTACGCTAAGATATGGTTTGACGAATTTGAGAGGACCTTCGGCAGGAAGAGAGGTTCTAGAATGATTTACTACTTAAACGTTGGGGCAATACCAGATGAAGCTAAGGTCAGGGTATTCACAGATGGGGGTAAGTACGTAGGTGATTTAGAGGAGGGATTCGTAGAGTACTTAGAACCTGGGGACGTATTCGTACTTGGCGGTAGGACCTACGAATTCTTAAGAAGTGATGGTATGAGGGTAGTTGTTAGGAAGGTTGAGAATACTAGACCTACAGTACCCAGCTGGTTTTCCGAGATGCTCCCACTCTCATTTGACTCAGCACTTAAGGTAGCTGAGTTTAGAGGCTTAGTACATGAATTAATACTTAAGCACGGGGTTGAGGGAGCTACTAAGGAGTTGGTGAGTAGTTACGGACTACCATACGATGTGAGTAGGCATATAGTCAACTACATCTACGAGCAGTACACCTACCTAGGCTTAATACCTACTCACAATCTCTACGTGGTGGAGGTTTGGGACGACTTAGACAGTAGGACTACTAACGTAATATTCCACTACCTCCTAGGTAGGAGGGTTAACGACGCCATATCAAGGGCATACGCAGCAGTCCTCAGCGACTTACTAGGGGTTAACGTAAGGGTTACAGTAACTGATAATGGCTTCATGATAACCATCCCCTTAGGCTCAGGCCTAGATGACTCAACGGTGTATGAGGTAGTAAGGTCTGTCAACTCGGAGAACATCGTAGGAATACTTAAGAAGTCGTTGAGGAATAGTGAGTTACTTAAGAGGAGGTTTAGACACTGCGCTGAGAGGGCATTCGCACTCTTAAGGAGGTATAAAGGTGTGGATACCAGCATTAGTAGGAGGCAGGTAAACTCTGAGACATTACTTAAAGTCGTTAGTAGGTTGGGGAACTATCCAATACTGGATGAGGCGTATAGGGAGGTATTAGAAGACTACATGGATGTGGGTAATGCTATGAAGATACTTAAACTAATAGAGCGTGGTGACATAGCCGTAAGGGTTGTGAGGGTGTCAGTACCCTCACCATTCGCTCATAACATAGTGGCACACGGCTATAGTGACGTAGTCTTAATGGATGATAGGAGGAAACTCCTCATAAAGCTCTACGAAGCAGTTATGAGGAGGTTAGACCGCCTGTAGGTTGTTTTGCTTCTGGTTATTTAAGTTACCTCTACAGGCTTCAGGTATGCTTACCCAAACAAACCACTAGAAAGTATGTAAATGACCACGTGTTTGAAGACTTCAAAGCCTGTGAGCTGTTGGCGAAGGATGAGGCTCTGTGAACCTCTCTTCACCGATGGCTCTAGGGATCCAGCAACCCACGGAGCCGTAGGTGGTGAGAACTGAGTAGACAGGCTGGGTGAACCCATGTCCAGAAAACCAAAACAACCTAGTTAATGGGCACGGGCAATCAACATCGTAGTAAGCACTAACTAACAGTACTTTAACCTGAATTCAAATAATGTTAATGGATGTTTAATGATAAGTATTGTAGTGCCGACCTACAATGAGAGGGATAATATTGAGGAGTTAATCCGTAGGATTAGTAAGTCGTTAGAAGGTTTAAACTATGAAGTAGTAGTCGTCGACGATAACTCACCAGACGGTACTGCAGAGCTTGCTGAGAGATTATCTAAGGAATTCCCAGTAAGGGTTGTTAGGAGACCGGGTAAGTTAGGTCTGGCAACAGCTGTTTTAGATGGGGTTAAGAACTCTGCAGGGGAGTACGTAGTAGTTATGGATGCTGACCTACAGCACCCGCCTGAACTCATCCCGAAAATGTATGAATGTATTTTAAATGGCTGTGACTTAGTAGTAGCTTCAAGGTACGTTAGCGGTGGTTCTATCAGTAATTGGGGGCTTATGAGGAGGTTTATATCTAAAGTAGCGATAGTCCTAGCAAAAATGCTTATCTCTAAGGTACGTGGTATTAACGACCCTCTTTCAGGCTACTTCATGTTTAGGAGGGAAGTACTAAGTAATACTAACTTAAGTCCTAGAGGTTTTAAGATATTACTTGAGTTATTGGTTAAGGGTAATTACGTAAGGGTTTGTGAAGTCCCCTTCAGCTTTAACGTAAGGATTAGGGGTAAGTCGAAGTTAGGCTTTAAGGAAATCGTAAACTACTTAATACACGTACTAACTCTATCGCCGTATGGGACTATCGCTAAGTTCATGTCAGTAGGTGCTTTAGGAACTCTTGTTAACTTAACAGCACTATACCTACTAAGATATGTTTTAGGCTTAGAGCACTTAGCGGCGAGTGCCATAGCTGTGGAGGCATCCGTAATTAATAATTACTCCCTCCATGAGCGTTGGACGTTTAAGGAGAGAAGAACAGGCAACTGGCTATACAGACTTGCTAAATTCCACCTAACTACCTCACTAGCTATTACAGTACAGTACATAACTTCTCAAACCCTCCACTACTTACTAGGTATTGAATCAATTACCTCTCAATTCAGCGGAATACTACTAGGCTTCATAATAAATTACGTACTTAGCAGTAAGTACGTATGGCCTTGGAGGAGGTCAAAAACCTGAAATAATTACTACTAGCATGTTGTGGTAAGTAACCCTATTAATTAAGTCTTAACTCCAGCCACCCTCCTACCTAAAGACCTACCAAGCTCCCTCAACTTTGATACGTCCTCCCTCTTAGGACGTCCTAAAATGCTTACCCTACCCTCGATAACTGCCTTAACCTCCTCCAACTCCTTAAGGATTTTAGATTCTACTACAGATGCCCAGAGACCGCTGCCCACTATCCCTACGTACCTACCCTCAAACTTCTTAACCTTCATAAGGTATAGTACGAGTTCTATGTGTGGGAAGATACCTCCATCATATGTCGGTACGCCAAACACTATAGCTGGTGAGTCGAATAATTCCCTAACAACATAAGTGATTGGTGTGTCGGGGACCTTCATAACAACAGCATCTACGTTAACTTCGCTAACACCTTCAGCAACGTATTTAACAGCTTCTTCTAGATTTCCATACATGCTTGAGTAGATTATGAGGACCTTACGCTCAAACTCAGGTTTAGACCACTTTAAATAAGTCTTTATAACGCTACCAACATCACTTATTAAAGGGCCGTGGGAAGGAGCTATCAATTCAACTTCGTACTTAGCTACCTTATCAATAGCTTTAGGTACTTGAGACCTATACAACGCCACTATGTTTGTAAAGTACCTCTTCCTAAGACTTAGTAGTAAGTCTCCATACGCTTCTTCCCAAAAACCCTTAGTAAGAGCGCCGTATGAGCCAAAAGCATCACATGTGAATAAGACTTTATCGTCTAGTAGGTAGGTCATGAAGGTATCAGGCCAGTGAAGCCATGGGGTATGAATGAACCTAAGTTTACGGCTTCCTAAACTTAATTCGTAACCATCACTAACTACTAAGTACTTAAAGTCTACGTCGTAGAGGTTTTTAAGTATCTTAACCCCCACATCAGTCGACACCACATTCACATCAGGGTATTCCTTAATAATACTTGGAAAGCTCCCCGAATGGTCGGGCTCCCCATGATGTACTACGTAGTAGTCTAAGCTCCTACTACCTAATAACTTCCTAACCTCCTCTAAGAACGTGTTTGAGTAGTAGTCCTTAACACCGTCTACTAGGACTGTTTTATCATCAATTATCAAGTAGGCATTATACGATATGCCTTCAGGGATGTCCCAGAGGGATTCAAATAGCCTTGTACGTATATCATTTACTGATATCATGTAGATATTCTTCCTAAACTCGTAAGTACTTACGGGCATAGCACACCACTCCTACATGGATTAAGGATTTTTAAATCATACTATCTCCAACACAGGCTTATACTTCTGTAAGGACTTAGATAGCTGGTCAAGAATTCTAAGAACGTCCGGATTCCTTATAGGTAGTGCTATTGCTGATAGCCTAACATCGATGACTAAAGTTGTAGTGTCTAATGACTTTATGATGATGTGTGATTCGTTAAATCTGAAGGGCCCTAAATCTATGTTCTTAAATGCTGATTTAACCTTACCGAATAATTCTACTACGTCCTCACCTTCTGCTAGGTTTAGTATTATCCTTAAGTTAATGCTTGGGTTATGTTCCTTAATTGCTGACTCTATAAGTAATGTATTGGGTATGTATATCTTATTACCAAATATGTCCTCAATAGTAGATGTAAGTGGTGTTAACTCTACTATCCTACCCCTAATAGGTTCTGAATATCCGTGTAGGAATATCTCAGCATTCCTACCCTTAACATGTTTAAACATTTGTAATGTTATATATGCTGCGAATTGTTTGACTTCGTAGTAGAAGAAAGTTAGGACTAGTATTCCGAGAATGGCTACAATAGCATAAGGTGTTAGTGATGCGGTGACTATGTTGACTGAGATTATTAAGAACGATGATAGGAGGACTAAGTCGATCATTCTAATTAAGGTTGCCTTAGTACCTATTGAAATACCGCCACGTTGAACTAATGAGGTTATGAACTTACCTAACACATACCTTATCACGACTATAGTAATTGCTAGTAGTGCTATGAGTTCTAACTGATTGATTAACGACTCATCCATCCAACCAGGTTCCGTCCAACTCACCCCTTAAAATACCTGCTTATGTCGTCTTCACTAGCGTTAGTCAGTACTATTAGTTGGTAACCGTTTAGTAGGACTGTATCCTCATCCGGTGGGTATATCTTCGAACCGTCGAATACGAGTACAACTTTAGTATTCTCAGGTAGTTCTACATCTTTTAACGCCTTATTAACTACTTTATCAGTTTCTGAGAGGCTTATGACGTAGAGTTTTAACGTACCATACTCTGCAAGTAGTTGAGGCCCTCTAACAGAGTCTATATACGTTTTAATCATCGTAGCTGTCAATGAAGGTGATACTATAGGTATACCCAACCCCAACTTAATGAGGAGTTCAGCTACTTTAGGGTCGCTGACTTTAGCAATTCTTATAGGGATGTTATAAGCCTTAGCTATCGAGAGTACGAATACGTTTGTCTCATCCCTATCGGTGAGGGCTATAACTGAGTCTATATCAGATATTGAAATCTCAGACGTGTAGAGTGAGACATCAGTCGCATCCTTATTGATTACGTAGACATCAAACTTACTAGATATCTCCTTACACTTACTGCTATCGGAATCAACTACTGTAACCTCATTCCTCCTAAGATCTATGCTTCTAAGGAATTCCTCAGCTACGTTACTACCACCAACTATCAATATCCGCATACTACTAGACCACCGACTAACTCCATATTAATGATACAAGCTCATTCATTTAAACTTTATAAATGGTATTAATAAGGTTATTAGCACTACACTCCCTTACTCCCTGAAATACGTTTTAATCCTGAAGCAATTAGGAAGGTCGTTAACTTCATACTACTCATGGAGCCTTCATACCTGGACACCTCACTACCATCTACAAATACTACTGTAGTAGGTATTGCTATTACGTTATACTTCTTACTCACAGACTTTAAGTTCTTGGTATTAATCTTAACGAATAGGGCGACATCCTTAAAATCCTTAGAAACAGATTCAAATGTTGGGATATACGACTTACATGCCGGGCACTCAGACTTATAGAAACATACTACTACGTACTTATTACTACTGAGTAAGCGGTTAAATTCCTCCTCACTACTAATATCTAATACACCAGTACCAGTACTACCCACCCTACCAACAACGTCCTTTACAGCTGCCTCAACCAACTTACTTATAAGTTCGTCAACGTCTTGAAGGCCCATACCACACCTATTAATTATGTAATCTACGTGTAAATTATAAGCGTTTTCAATCTAGATGTAGTGATAAGTTCACATAGGCCTAGAGCGGCTGTTTCAGGTTTCATGTTAGTTGATGTGGTTTGCCGTCAACCCCTAGCCCCACAGACCTCAGAGCACCATTTCATCGGCGCCCACGTCATCGTTCTCCACCCATTCAGGGTAACCCCAACCCACAGCTCACCCTCATCG
>JAWBQY010000026.1:0-11280 GCA_038844925.1 Sulfolobales archaeon
ATCCCAGCTGAAAATTTTAGCGTGTTTATAACTGTTATATGATAGGGTTTCATATAGTTGAGCGTTTGTGACCACGCTTACTATCTTTTCAACAAGGTCTGTATAATCCTTAGGGATGAACTTTATTGCGGCATTTCCCGCAATTTCGGAGGCTCCACTGCTGTTAGGTACTATAGCTGGTAGCGCTGACGCCATAGCTTCTAGGACTACTAAACCAAAAGGTTCTGTTGAGTTGGTATGTATAAAAATGTCAGCGTATCGATACAGCTTTATTAAGGTTTTAAAGGGTAGTCTAGGGATTAATCTAACTCTTGAGGTGAGGTTATACTTTACTATGAGGGATTTTATGTAATTCTTAAGTGGACCATCACCACGTAGATATGCTTTAAAGTTTATAGTATTTTGAAGTTTATTGATAGCGTTAATGAATACTAGAGGTTCTTTACTTTCCTCTAACCTGGAGACGTATAATATCCTTACAGGCCTTCTTAGAGGAAAGCATCTAGGCTTATAGAAGAATTCTTCGATGACTCCATGGTATATTACTTTATAGGCTTTAATACCGTAAAACTTCCTTAAGAGGGACTCGGTGTACTTACTGATGGCTACTATGGGTACTCCGAGACTACTAAGCTTGATTAAAGCTGAAGCTTCTCTTAAATGATGCACTGGAGATGGACATCCATGCTCTGTCACTACCAGCTTCTCTATAGACCCGCAATATAACCCGCTTAGCGACGTATTAGCGTGAACAACATCATTTAATGGTGTCAGGGACTTAAGTAATGCTAAATTAATTGCAGATGATAATTTCCCACTACTTGATGGAAAGATTATTAAATTTTGTTTAATTCTCAGAAAATCCCTTAAATACCTAATTAATGCAGGCCTAACACCAGTAACAGTTACGGATAAGTACTTAGATAAACTTCTAACCAACCCTATAGTAAAATGATCGACATGCGCTGTCAGTAAAAACCCTCATTAACACCCTACCTTAGGTAGAAAGCAAAGTAAAAAAGCTTTAAGAATCAGTCCTTCTATCTCAACCTAAGATTAGTAAATGATAAAAGCTCAAACGAGGTCACACTCAAGCAAATGTTTAAGCCAGAAAACATTTTACGGAGAGTTAACTTTCTGTAAATTTATACGCGATTACCACACCTTGCTACAGAAGTCACACCTTCTTTACTATAAAATCATATCACACCAATACCCTTAGCAGATTATTTCACAAAGCTGGTGTAAAATTCACCGTATATTTCTTCTTCCCTTATTGAGGTTATTGTAGGCTTCTCCGAAGAACAACCTAGACTACATGGCACATCTTAAGAAGGTAGAGTCGGCACGGTTGTGGATAACTTCACATAGGGGTTTAGGAGGGGTGGTGGACCGGCCGGGATTTGAACCCGGGACCTCTCGGATGCCAACCGAGCGCTCTTCCAGGCTGAGCTACCGGCCCACATTAATGTTTTACTTATTTGTTGGTTTTAAGTTTTTACGTTGTTTGTTTCATGTATATTTTTATGGTTAGGTTCCATAGTTTGTCGCCTACGTGGTGTATGTTTTTAATAGCTCTTCCTTTTCTTACTTCTTTAATTGTTTTTGAGTTCATGAGTGCTTTCCCTACTACTATTGGTGTTTCTTTCTTTGGTTCCCAGACACTTACTATCTCGCCTTCTTTGAATTCCTCTACTTCTATTATGCCTGGTGCCATTACGTCAGCTCCGTTTATTAGGTGTTTTACTGCTCCCTCATCTACTACTGCCTTTGGTATTAGGTTTCTATGTCTTAGCTTTATGAGTAGTAGTGTTGGTATGTATGTGTCTTCATATGGTTTGAAGGCCGGTATGCTGTCTAGGACTACTACCTCTAGGTCTTCCTCCCTCACAATTACTACCTCATCACACCCCCCTACGAGGTCTGAGGCTTTAGGGTATTTCACTACTAAGGTGTTTTTCAGCTGGTTTGCCTCCCTCTTCCTTAGCTTGAGGATGTTCAGATTACTCCCTAATTAATTTTGGAGTTAGCTTTTTAACTACCTCTCAAATATTTTAGGTGTAGGTCGATGTGTGGATGAGTGATACAGCTCAGAAACTACTTCAGGAGTCTGTCGGTAGTACAGTGCTGATTAAGTTGAGGGGTGGTAAGGAGTTGAGGGGGATTCTCAGGAGTTTCGACCAACACTTAAACTTAGTTATTGAGGATGCTGAGGAGGTAGCCTCAGATAGTAGTAGGAGGTTGGGCACAGTAGTTATTAGGGGGGAGAACGTACTCCTCATCTCACCAGCTACTAGGTGATCTTAGGTGAAAGGCACACCCTCAATGGGTAAGATGGGTAAGGGTAAGACCCACATAAGGTGTAGGAGGTGTGGTAGGCACTCATACAACGTCTCTAAACACTACTGCGCTGCATGTGGATTCGGCAGGAGCTCTAGGATTAGGAGGTACTCATGGAGTAGTAGGAAGGTCAACAGAGTTAGGATTAAGTAAGGGGGTAGGCATAATTAAATGCCGATTAAGAAGATAGTCCTCGACGTCTTAAAACCGCTTAAAGGGCCTTCAGTCGTTGAAGTAGCTCAAACACTATCCAAGCTAGAAGGTGTTTCCCAAGTAGTCGTCACAGTAAATGAGATAGATGTTGAGACCGCAACACTTACAATAACTATTGAGGGTAACTCCATAGACTACGAATCAGTTAGGGAGAGTATTGAGGGTTTAGGCGGAATAATCCACAGTATAGACCAAGTAGTAGCGTCATCACCTTAAGACGTTTTAATAGCTGATTAGTTAAGATGGGGATTTTCGACCTACTCATAGCCTTACTCATCTCGAGAACACTAGCCTTCCTAGCTGAAGGTTTAGGAATAGCATCCCTAACAATCTACGTATTAAGTGGTTACGTACTAAGCCACCCATCGCTAAGTTTAGTCTCAGACTACGACCAACTACTTCTAGACCTATCACTCATAACTCTATTCTTCTACGTAGGATTGAACGTAGACTTAAGGGTTGGTAAACACGTAGTTAAGGAGTCGTTAATCATCAGCTCTTCAGGAGTTATTACTACAATAGTATTAGTCATGCTGACCTCCACGCTAGTAGGTATTGACTTAACGACATCTTTAATAGTTGGGTTAGCGTTATCAAATACTGCTACTGAGGTAGTATTCCTAACGATTAAGCCTTCAGAACTTGTAGGTGAGGCTGTGAGGAAGGTATTAATAACTTCGAGTTTTTTCGATGACCTCCTCATGATATGCTTCATATCACTTCTAGATGTGGCTGGCCTAGGTGGGTTTGAACTAACCTCACATGCTTTTAAGCAAGCTCTATTCGCGTTAGCAGTATTCACCTTAGGACTAATACTTACTAAGGTATTGTCTAGGAGGTTAATCACCCATAGGATAATGGTTAACGTAGCAGTTATAACACTCCTCACAGCAACTCTAACTGGCTACTTACTAGGTATTGACTTAGCTTTTAGTGCCTACTTCGCTGGAGTGGCCTTAGGCATGCTTAGATTTATAAGGGATCCGATGTTAGTAAATATTGTCAGGCTTAACGACTTAATTCAGTATTTTAGTGAGGCATTAGACATATTCTTAATACCTATCTTCTTCCTATACGTTGGCGCTAACCTCAACTTAACACATATCCTCACACCGGAATTCATGGCTATATTCACATCGGCGTGGGTCGGTAAGTTCTTAGGCTGCTCACTACCACGCATTATTAGGGGTGACCTAACCACAGGCATTACCTACGGAGTAGTTATGAATGCTCGAGGCGGTTTGGAATCCGTAGCCGCAATGGTTGCGTTGAGGTACGGCCTCCTAAGCCCAACACTTTACAGCGTCGTAGTGGTAACGGCTATTACCTCCTCAATCACTACTCCGTTACTAATAACTACTCTGAGGAGGTATTTGAGGACTTACTAATTATGAAAGACTTAAAAGGTTTTAACGTATTTAAGGTTTAGTCGTTAGAGGTGGTGGTGTGGTAGAGTTTAAGCTAGTGGTTTCAGACCCTGAAGCAGGTGGTAAGGCATTAGCAGTTAGGGTAGTAGGTTTTGAAGGTCTTAAATACTCTCAGGATGAGAGGTCTGGGAAGTCACTACCTACAGCACTCGTCAATCAGAACACGTTAAAGAGTGTTAACACCCCTTACGGGATCGTAACACTGAGGATCTGGAAGGATAGGTCTAAGAATGAGAAGGTTAAACTGACGTTTAAGGTTAAAGTATCGAATGAGGTGCCAGATAATACTATCTACGTACCTAAGGAATTACTTACTGAGAAGTTAGGTGTTGAGGAAGCGGTTGGTGAGTTATTCCGCGCTAAGACGTTTCAAGTAGTTGTTGATGGTGATAGGGCTAGGAGGTTAGTGGGTTTGAAGGTTGGGGACGTAGTGGATTCCTCCCTAGCAGGCATTCCGGGTAAGCTACTACGCATAACTGGGGGTAGTGACAGTTCTGGATTTCCTGTAATCCCCACACTACCGGGGCAGGCTAAGAGGTCATTACTACTCTCCTCACCGCCTGGATACATACCTAGGGAGGACGGTGAGAGGAGGAGGAAGTACGTAAGGGGTAACACCATTAGTGAGGAGTTAGTTCAGATTAACACGGTAATAACCACGTCTAAGTAGTGCTTAGGGTATCTACGATCTTCGCCTCAACATTACTTAACTCTAACTTCTTCGGGCAGTCAACCCTCCCTAAAACCCTTACAACCTTAATCTTAACAGGTCTTATTATGAGTTCCGGCACGCACTTCGGGTAGTTACCACACCTCACACGATCGCACACCATTTTAACGTAGGTTAGGGTCATACCCTCAACTACTAACTTACTACTCAGCGCTAGATCTACAGTAGCCTCTCTAACCTCGACCGTGGTGACGTACTCATTTATAGGGCACTTATTCCTTATACCGTATACCTTAACCACTTCGTATACCTGCCCAACTCTTAACTTACCATTACATACGTAGTTAAACCTACAGTTAGTACACTCTGCTGAAGGCCCTGTAAAGACGAATTTAAACCCCTCCCTAGCTGTTAAATAGCTTATTAACGTTATCATCTAACCCACCCTTAAGAGATGACCCCAGTAATCATTGCAACCCTCTCAGCAGCCTCCCACGTAAGGCCTGACTCACCTAATATCGTGTATCTCTCAGGCCTTATCTTATGGGCTATGGTTAGAGCCTCAATAATCTTAACCTCAGGTATTCCCAACTCCTTAGCAGTTGTCGGTAGTCCCAACTTCCTCACAGTAAGTGCTAACTTCCTCCAATCACGTCCGTGTAGGTACCCCATCATTATAGTCCCTAGGGCTACTTGCTCGCCATGTAGTGCTGGGTAATTAGCAACTAAGTCTAATGCGTGGCTGAAGAGGTGTTCCGACCCGCTGGCAGGCCTCGTACTACCTGCAATGCACATAGCTACTGAACTACTTATCAAGCCCTCAACAACTATTCTCACACCCTCCGGAGACCCCCTAGAGATTAAGTCGCTGTAGTTAATTACGTGCTTAGCTGAGAGTAATGCTAGGGATGCTGAGTACCCACCGTAGTACTCACCCTTAAGCCTGTGAGCTAACCTCCAATCTAAGACAGCTGTAAACTTACCTATTAAGTCGCCAGAACCGGCTAGTAATAACCTCCTAGGAGCCTTACTTATGACTGAGATATCAGCAACTATGGCTATTGGGGTCTGAGACCTAACGGAGACTACACTACCAGTACCGCGGATCGATGAGAATGGAGATGCTACACCGTCGTGTGAAGCGGCTGTGGGGACGCTTATGAAGGGGGTCTTTAAGTAGTTAGCAACGTATTTAGAAACATCTATAACCTTACCACCACCAACACCTACGACGAAGTCGAAGGCCTTACCATCAGCTACGTTAAGTACTTCCTCAACAGACTCCGAGGTAGGTGAGTCTACAATAGCTTCAACAACGTTCATCCCGTAATCACTCATAAGGCTAACTAACCTCTCACCAACTAACCTCATCACGTTAGGCCCTGATACAAGTAAGCACTTCCTACCAATACGTAATTCTTCAGCAACTTTAGGAACGCTCTCAATGACTCCCTCACCGATTACAACCTTCTTAGGTAGGTCAATTACGTGCTTACCTGCGTTCAAGACCACCAACACTCTACTAAGGATCTGCTAAGAGGGTTTAAAACACATATAGGTATAAAGTTATAACGCCTTAAAGAACTAATTTAACGTAGATGATGTGTTATATAAGTTCTGAAGGATGATGTGGCGGTGGCTGTCTGAATCTGAAGTTAGTGGGATACTTCATCAGATTATTGGGTAGTTAGCCCTAACTAACATTTACTAATTAGTCGTTAAGTCGTCTAACAGTATTTGAGATCCTAACCATTTGAGGTTAGCGGTATTTAATCTAAGTAATTAGTAGGCGTGGTGATTAAGTAATTTATCACTGGTATTACCGTTGTAGACTACTTAATCTGTAATGATGGATGAGTTAGTACACTGACTAATACGTCATTTCAGTAGTGGGTAACTAAGCGATGTAATAGTTTGACGTCTTGCTTAGGGGGTTAACCACTGCTTAGGAGGTCTTACAAGTAAGTTGTCTAAGACGTCTTATTAGTGATATCCTTATAGGGCTCTCAGTAGTAAGTTGTTAATGTCTGTAGGTGTGGTGATTGGTAAGTAATTCGAGAGATGTGATTGATGGCTATAGGGCTGAGGTGGTGGGGGGACCTATAGTTAAGACCCTACTTAAGTTAGGCTTCCCCTTAATGCTAGTACAGCTAGTTCACATATCTTACAACGTAGCTGATGCGTTCTGGCTAAGTAAGTATAGTGATGTAGCTATGGCTGTACCTAGGCAGGTATGGCCCCTTCTAATGTTCTTTAATGCCGTACTTATGGCGTTATCTACAGCTAATATGGCCCTCCTCTCCCAGTACGTAGGTGCTAGGAGGTATGACGAAGCTAGTAGTGTAGCGTCGAAGTTCCTCACAGTAGCTACGTTAATTAGTCTGATGTCAGGGCTTACCTACTTCTACATAAGGTACTACATATTTAAGTACATAGTCATACCACCTCAGGAAATATTTGAGGACGTCATGAATTACTCAGGTATAATAACCTTCGACTTAATGCTCTCCGGCCTCTCAATAACTTACTCAACAATACTTCAATCCGTGGGGGATACTAAGACCCCGGCAGTAGTTGGCGGTATATCAGCTATTACTAACATCGTATTAGACCCAATACTCATTCTCGGAGTACCTCCCTTCCCTATGATGGGTGTTTCCGGGGCAGCTATTGCGACAGTCTTCTCCAGGTTTGTCGGCGTTATAGTCTTAGGCCAACTAATTAGGCGTAAGTTCCCCGACCTAAGAATCACCATCACTAAGGACGTCAGTAGTGAGTGGGTTGTGAAGAACTTAACTATCGGTGGGCCTTTCTTCATCTTCCACGCATCGAATAGTCTAGCTTTCATGTTTCAGAATGGCTTAGTTAACTCATTCGGAGTTGTAGTTACTGCAGCTTTCGCTATAGGGTTCATCGTTATGGAGATAGCTGATGCAGTTA
Source organism: Sulfolobales archaeon (assembly GCA_038844925.1). GTDB lineage: Archaea > Thermoproteota > Thermoprotei_A > Sulfolobales > NBVN01 > DTCV01. Next base: position 7,591 of record JAWBQY010000026.1, read on the forward strand.
TTTGGGGGCTTACAATGCCTACAGCAATCATGGTTGGTCAGAATTTAGGGGCTGGGAATTTAAGTAGGTGTAGGTCGATTGCCGTAAAGGCATCCACATCTATAGGTGTTTTAACAGTTGTTGGTGCAGTAGTTGTGTACGTATTTAGAGTCCCACTAATCACTATATTTACTTCAGACCCGTTAATAGTTAGTGAGGCAACAACATTCTTAGAAACATTCATATTCACAATACCTTTCTTCGCTATATTCTTCGTAGGTATGTCTGTTGGTAGGGGGTCAGGCCATACGTTAGTACCGACTGTGTTAGGGATTATTAGGCTCTGGGTTATAAGAGTCGGTATTGGCTACCTACTAGCCTATCAATTAGGGCTGAACTCATATGGTATATGGGTAGCTATGGCGCTTAGCAACGTAGTGAGTGGTACAGCAACCCTAGCGTGGTTAAGGTATGGGGATTGGGTCAAACCCGTAATAAAGTAGTTGTTAAGTCCTCTGAGTCAAGGCATGCCTCCTAATACTATCACCTAATGCTAAGTACATGAGTATTAAACCCACAACTATGAGTATCGGTATGAATATACCTACTATGAAGAGTATTCCGGATATCAGGTAGAGTGAGTCTCTCTCAAAGTTATTCAGCTTTAAGCATAGGACAACCATACCTATATGACCTACTACGAGTAGGACGATACCTAAAGCAAGTATGATGAAGCCAACTGCTGGTAGGAAGGGTAAGAACGCAGCACCAACTAAGACCGATATTAAACCCCAAACATATCCTAACCTAACCATCCGAGAAGGCGTTGAGAACTCAGAACTCACCCGGACTAACTCAGTAGTACCTGGAATAAACTCCAGGTAAAAACCTATTAAGGAGAGTATACAGCCAATAACGATCACAACTAACGCTGAGAGTAAAGCCCCAAACACCGGTAGGAAAGGCCTACCGAAGTACGTATGCGGCATCTGGAAAACACCCATAGCGATGAAAGCACTTACAAAAACTACGAATGATAATCCAAGCAATGCCCAGCCAATCAATATGTATAGTAGGCCTCTGCGCATCTTAGTAAACGCAGTAATACTAACGTCAGACCCACCTGATGAAGCCATAAGTAAATCCTAGATAGTATACTAGCTCAAACCTTTTAAACTTTCCTAAAACAGTAATTCGAATTAGTTAAAGATTATGAGTCCGACCTTCAGAGACCATGAGACCTTCAGAGTTAATGAGCTTAGTTAACTTGATTGAAGTGTAGTTAAGTGTTACTTAACTTCACCATAAACTCATATTGAAGTTCTAAATCGTGTGGAACCCACTTAAGTGGGTATTTAAACACCATCAACTCATTTAGACCTAATAGAACGCTGTGAAATTTACAAGCTCTGTATTCTTTAGGTTTTGGGAAGCCATATCCCTGAGCCCCGCTCTACACGGGGTAGGGGTAATGCGCCTGAGACCGGGCGCGGAGCTGAACCCGGCGAAAGCCGGGAATGTAGCTCCAAACCTCCCCAGAACCCTCGCACTTTAGGGCGGGGAGGAGGTCAGAAATCCTAAAACCAACCATAGATTCAAGCATGCTTATCGAATAATCCGGAGATATTATTAAGTATGCTAATTAAGTGTACTAATCCGTAGATAAGTCAACCCACCAGTAATACAGATTTGATTTCCTAACCTAATAAAACCACACTCAGTTGATATAGATACTTCCGCAAAAAAACAATGTAAAAACCGTAATAACGTATTACCTGAAGGTGGATGCGTGAGGACTACGTCAGTCTAGAAGGGCCTAGTACACTACCCCATACATCGATTAGACGATTAACTAATCAATCCTCTCAAAACCTAGGATATCGGATTACATCATTAACAATGCATAAACACCTCTCAAGTACTACTAACCCATCATTAGAGGATTAATTGAAGGACCAGTACGAGTTTCTGAGAATTTATGAATGCTGAGGAATCTAGAATGACTTAGGTCGTCTTGCAGAATCTTTGAAGGTCTATAAGCCCTTAGACACTACTTCAGTATTATCAATATTGGTATGAAGTCCAAAAGTGTTGAATGAAGTGATTCTTAAAACGTAAGCCTTACAAGGTTTAAATGTAGAGTATCCATAGACCTACAGCTATTAGGATTAGTCCAGCAGCTATGGATAGCTTAGCGCCGTGTTTTGTTAATGCTTCCTGAACTGCTTTATGCTTCACAGCCTTCAGAGTTACTAGGAATACTAGGATTAGTGGTAGTACGAAGATTAAGTTGTACATTATTAAGAGTAGGTAGGGTAGTGGGACTTCGTACTTTGACGCTATTCCTGCGAAGACTACGTAGGGTCCTGCAGAACATGGCAGTAATGTAAAGGTTAGCAGTAAACCTAAAGCAAATGAAGATGCCGCCGAGGTAGAAGCCCTACTCACTAAGCCTAAGACGCTTTCCTTAGCTACAATCCTCGACTTACCTTTAATACCTGATACGCAAACCCATAGGCCGAAGGCTATGGCTACTAAGCTGAGCAACTCTTTAGGAAATCCCTTCACAACAGTCATGAGGCCTACACCCAGTAAGTAGTAACCTAGGAAGACTGCTATAATAAATGATAAGCCTATAAGGACTGCCCTCCTATCACTACCGAAGGATAGTGTAGCAGCTATTAAGAGTAAGGTGTATATGAAGATAACGCATGGATTAATAGCATCACTTAATGCCAAAGTAGTCAGTAACATCAACGCTTGAGGGAGGGGGAACGCTAGGACAGAAGTGCTGGGAGTACTACCTACCTTCATGCTGTAGTACTCTGGGACCATAAACGCAGAGAAATTGCTTAAATTACCCACCCTGATATACCCACCTAACTGCCGGCCTAGATAGAAGGGTAAGTCATTAGTCTCAGGCAATTTAAGTAGTCCATCCCAGAAAGACTTATCACCAACCTCACCAAGTACTACTGCCCTAACACTCCCATCAACAACGACGAATGTTAGTGGGACTGAAACACCTAATCCTAAGTCTGTGTAGAACTTAAGCAACCTCTCCGCACAACTACTATTCCTCTCCAAACTACAGAAGTAAACATTTGAAGACCCATACCAAGAGTTAAAGTAATTCTTCAAAGCCGTACAATGTGGGCAGCCATCACTCCCATATATGTATAATAAGTAATTAGCACTACCCTCACCGTGTAGGGGTACTACGTAAGCAAGGGCAAGCAATAATAGTAGGAATACTGTCAAAATAGCTGGACTTCTTAATACACACATATCATAACACCATCCAAAAGTAAGTATCGAATAGAGGTAATATAACTATATCATACCGCAGACCTAAGTTGAGTACACTCAATAACATCTAAGTAGGTACATCCAATATTAAGTGCGTATATTAGGAAGTTAAGCATATATCATACTTAGGAGGGCTGAATGAGCAACCCACGTATTAGTAAGAACGAGCTACTAAAAATGTTGAGGGAAGATGAAGAGTTTAGATACGCTGTAGCAGGGCTTATCGGAGTGGAGGATATCAAATCATCTCTTGATAGGTTAATTCAGTCAGTTAATCGACTAAGCCAGTCCCAAGAGAAGCTAACACATGAGGTTGATAGGCTGGCTGAGCTTCACGCTAAGCTTGAGGAGAGGGTTGATAAGCTGGCTGAGAAGGTTGATAGGCTGGCTGAGCTTCACGCT
>JAWBQY010000027.1:0-11242 GCA_038844925.1 Sulfolobales archaeon
CTTAGCCAGAGATAGCACTCTATGAGTAGCGATCCTGAACAACCATGCGGTAGAGAGCAGTCTACCAGCTACATCACCAGTAGCATTAAACGGGAGAACAACCGTTACATAACTCATATGGGGAATCCCCATGAAGTTTTATAAACCCAGAAACCCTAATATGGTTAACGGTGCCCTCGGGGTTCCGAGACCCGTGGAGCGGTGAACCGTAGGTGACTACGGGGAGCCTCTGCGGTGAGGGGCTCCGAGGAGACCGTTGAGAGGTAGATGGCTGGAAGACTGGATATAAAGAGCAATGAAAGCCTATGAACAGCCATCTACTGAGAAACGGCACTATAATATTCTTCATCACTATGTTCATAACGATGGAGGGGATTTGGAGAAGCGGTATCCTACAACCAATTTTAAACATGTTAATGCCATCTAAAGCCAACGGCTTCATAGGCATATTAGAAATAACCGTAATTTCAATACTACTCAGCCAACTACTAAGCAACGTCCCCTTCGTAAAACTATTCATAAACTACATGAGGGACCTAGGCTACTCAGAAACCGACCACGACGCCTGGATAGCCTTAGCCATGTCATCAACCATAGCTGGAAATCTAACCCTCCTAGGAGCCGCATCAAACATTATCGTATTAGAAACCCTAGAATCTAAGATGAAAACATCAATAACATTCGTAGAATTCACGAAGATTGGAAGCTTAATAACACTAGCAAACTGCATCGTATACTTACTTTTCTTCATAACGTAGGCCTCACACCACATTAACACCAAATATAGCTCCTCCTAGGTCACAACCACTCCACATACCCAAGGAAGTAAGTCAATGAGTAAATGAAGATCTATGACTTACGACTAACTTGCTGGAAGGGGAAAAACTTAATTGTACATGATTAAATAGTGGAGTGGGTAATTAGTAAATGAGTAATATCGAATTAGATGAGGTAGACCTAGCAATAATTAATTTAATTAAAAACAACGCTAGACTGAGTATTAGGGACATATCCAAAATTATTAAGAAAGCCCCCTCAACAGTACTAAACAGGTTGAAAAGACTTGAAAGATTAGGAGTTATTAAGGGTTATGTAACCTTAATAGATTATTCAAAACTTAACTACCAAGTAAATGCTATAACGTTACTACAAGTTGAGGGAGCACATATAGAAGAGCTTGAGAAGACACTCTCTTCAGAACCTAATGTAAGAGCGATTTACGACATCACAGGTGAGTACGACATAATCATCTTAACCACGTTTAAAAACGTAGGGGATTTAGACAAATTCATAAAGAGAGTACTAAAAATACCATACGTAAAAAGGTCTGTAACCAATATAGCGTTTAGAATAGTCAAGGAAAATCCAAACATACAGGAAGAGCTAACATTCTGACCTACATGAAGTAAACAATCAATGCTTACATAATCTCATAATCTAGGACATACCTCAACAATGGGGGTTAGAATTTAAAGAAGTTTAAAATATCGATATGAGGGAAAAATAACGTCTAGATAAGCCGTCTGTAGGTTATCTAGTTTTTGGGGTTTGGGTTTCATGTTGGTTGATGTTGTTTGATCTTGACCCTTGGTTTCATCGACCTTGGGGCACCTTTCATCGGTGCCTATGTCATTGACCTCCACCCGTTCAGGGTAACCTTGACCCACAGCTCCTCTTCATCTAGTTCTGGTTCACAGCTGTGGGGAAACCCCCACATCCTGGCTTTGAATGCCCCATCCACTTGGGTCTTTACCGTGCACCCGCATCGTGGATGAGTTCAACCCACAGTAAAACAGCCACAATCAACCCTTATAAACCTATATGAAACCCGAAACAGTTGCGTAAGGCTTCTGGTTATTTAGGTTACCTCTACAGGCTTCAGCTTTGCTTACCCAAACAAACCACCGAAAAGTCTGACCTCCTCCCTGCCCTAAAGGACGAGGACTTCGGATTGTAAATATATACGTCATGTAGATAGCGCTGAATACCGGAGTTCCTAGCTCGTTCAACAGCGGTCAGCGTCAAAGGTGTGTTAATGGTTCTATGCACATTATTATTAGTGTCGTGCTAACGTATAACTTGGTTATCTTAAGCTTATTAATACCAATATAATCCTACGCAGGGGTCTGCTGCGATGTTAAGTTGGGGGTTTGAGAGGAGGTTAGCCTTAGCCTTAATGTTCTCAGGCCTGACTGTAGCTCTTTCACCAATATTCATTCCTGTAGGTCCTACCAGAGCCCTACCATGGCAGCATATGACCAACGCTATATGCGGCGTTTTATTAGGGCCTTGGTGGAGTATGGGGGTAGCATTCCTCATCAGCTTAGTTAGGAACATGCTAGGTTTAGGGACTATCTACGCCTTCCCAGGAAGTATTCCGGGGGCATTATTGGTTGGTTTGACAGCCATCCTGCTTAAAAGGATTAAAGCCCCAGCAGAATATGCCGCGTTTGCCGAACCTATCGGGACTGCTATCCTGGGTTTCTTAATAGCTTTCTATATGTTCACCCCCTTTATGGGTCACTACGAAAGGTGGACGCTCGCATTAACCACTATATGGTTCGGCTGGTTGGCTAGCTCCTTAATAGGCACAGTAATAGGTTTTACTGCGTTAATGGTGCTTAAACGTGCTAAAATCCTTTAAGCTATTAATTGTTGGTGATGTGAGGAGGGGTAAAACAACACTGACTAGTAAACTCATTGACGTGTTAGCTGAGGTATGCGGGGAGGAGAAAATAACTGTATTAGACTTCGCGCCTGACTTCATGGGTGTGGGTGGTAAGGTCACTACTAATAGTAATGTCAGGATTATCAGACCGGAAGGACTTAAGGCTCCGAGACTTATGGGTAAGGACTGTAAGACTATTTGGGAGCTTGCTAGGCAGAATGGGGAGCTCACCGAAAGGGCTCTCAGGGAGTACCTACGTAATCCAACACCTGTCTTAATAATCAACGATCTATCAATACACTTCCATACCGGTGACTTAAGCATAGTGGTTGAGGCAGCTAGAAATGCGAAACTCTTCATAGCAAATAGCTATTACGGTACCTCACTAAGTGATAACTGCGGTTTAAGTGAACGGGAGAGGAGGCTTGTAGAGGAGATGATGAAGGAGGTGGATTACGTTTGGCGTTTATAGAGATCAAGAACCTCTACTACAGGTACCCCACCTCAGATACGTGGATGCTTAAAGGGGTAAGCTTAAGGATTGGTAGGGAAAGAGTCGTAGTAACGGGTAGCACCGGTAGTGGTAAAACAACTTTATTAAGAGTTATTTCAGGACTAGCGGTTAAGGTCTACGGCGGTGACCTACTAGGTGAGGTCCGAGTAGAGGGTAGGGCTGTATACGTACCTCAAAACTTCGACCTATACGTCTTAATGCCTACAGCGAGGGAGGAGTTAACGTATATCCTAGCTAATCAAGGGCTTAGCTTAGCGGAAGTAGAGGCTGAGATAAGAAGGCTAAGCGACCTACTAGGCATTAAGGAAGTATTAGACCAAAACGTTATGAAACTTTCAATGGGTCAGCGGCAGAGGGTAGCAATAGCTAGCGCGCTATCCCTTAAACCAGACATCCTCCTACTAGACGAGCCATTCGCCCACATCGACCCTAAGGGTGTGGTAGAGCTAACGAAGATCCTTAAAAACATTGACGCCACGGTAATCATCGCAGAACATAAACTACGCTATATAGGCGACCTAGCCAGTAGGTTAGTATTACTGAAGGACGGAGTGATAGACTATGACGGACCCTTAGAAAACATTCCCGCATTAGACCCAGATATTGAATGGCCTTTAAAGCTACTCGTGAGGGAGGGTAGTTGAGTAAGATCATACTTGAGGATGTGTGGTATAAAAACATAGTTAAAGGTGTGAGCATGAAGGCCGAGGAAGGCGTGACAGCAATTATAGGTCCCAACGGTTCTGGGAAGACCACCACACTTAAAATCATTGCGAAGGCATTAAAACCAGATAGGGGTAAAGTAGTAACGCCGTCTAAAATAGGTAGTTCTTGGCAGAACCCTTACTACACGTTCACGAAGGCTGAAGTTGCTGAAGAATTTACGGAAATCTTCGGGGATAGGAGGAAGGTTGAGGAGTTCCTAAGGACCTACAATCTTGAAGACCTCGTAAGTAAATACACGTTTAAACTATCTATGGGGCAGGCAAGACTTATATCCATACTTATAGCGATTTCATGGGGTCCTGAAGCATTAGTAATTGACGAGCCTACGAACGGCTTAGGACTGAAGGAGAAGAGAATGGTGGAGAACGTGTTGAAATCCATTAGGATACCAGTAATTATTGCTTCACATGACCTAGACTTCGTCTTAAGAGTAGCAGACCATGTCTACTTAATGAATGATGGTCACGTAATCGCTGAGGGTCCGACCTTAGACGTATTCTACAGTGATAGGCTGTCCGCGTTAGGCTTCCCCGAACCGTATGCGGTGGTAATTGGTAAGAAGTTAGGCAGGAGGTTGAGGAGTATTGAGTAATGTGAGGAGTATTCACCCATTAGTAGGCTTCCTAGCCATCACATGGGTGATGATAGCACTATACATTAACTCCTTAGTAAGTGCTCTCCTCCTATCGCTGATGTTGATGTCCTACCTCATCACATCCCTACCTCTAGAAAGTATTCGAAGGCTTGTCATTCTATACCTATGGGTAGTCCTCCCACCATACGTAGTCCTAACGATAATATATGGACCACTAGACGCTTTAGACGTCGTCTTAAGGCTATTTATCATAGCTTCAACCTTCACGAGCGTCTTACAGTTAATGAAGCCTATCGAACTCGTATATATCTCAGCTAGATTAGGTGTTCCCCCATTGGCGGCTTTAGCCATACCCATGATAATAAAACTAGCTGACTACATGAGCTACAGCGTTGGTGAGACCCTAATAGCTTTGAGGGGGAGGGGGCTAAGTGGGAGGAAGCTCCTGACCAACCTACCCATACCTTTAATAGTCCACGTAGTAATGTCGTCGGCTCAGATGGCTGAATCCATAGCACAAAAACAGTTGAAGAACCTTGCTAAGTATGCTGGTAAGCCTGCCGTAAGGGCTGTAGATGTAGTCATCATTACCTACATCTTAGCAAACATCGTGGTAGTACTTATTCAAATCCTGTGAAAGCGGTAATACATAACATTAAAACACTACTAATGATTAACCTAAATGTTTAGGCAGTAGATTTCTTAAAGAGTTTCTCACACCACTCACGTAGGACTTCACCCTCAGTTCTAGAACTCTCAATCAGCTGATGCTCTGCATAGCCTGCCTTCCTAAAGTCTTTACTAAGCCTAGTACTAATTAATTCTACAGCCTTTCTAGTTGGATGGGTGTGGATGTCTATGTAAGCCCTGACAATACCGGCAACTGTAGCTTCCTGAAGTACTATGACCTGATCGTTAAACTCTACTACTAGCCTCATATGTGAGTGTCCTTCAGGTATGAATCCAACAACCCTAACAACCTCATCATTCCTATACACCTTGATGGGAGGTCCTCCAACACCACACATAGACCCTCACCATGCCCCATACTTAAGTCTTAGGTATGCTGAAATAGCTGCAAACGTTTTAACATCTACTACCTCAGACTTCATTAACGTGTCTAAGGCTTCCTTAACCCCCAATCTAACCACCTCTATTAACTCGCCTGGCTCTGGTTCAGAACCAACATACTCTAAATCTGTTGCAACGTATATGTGGAGGACCTCATCACTATAACCTGGAGCCATATACACAGACATCATCCTCTCCACCTTCCTCGGCATATAACCTACCTCCTCTACAAGCTCCCTCCTAACAGCATCCTCTAATGTCTCACCAGCCTCCACCTTACCAGCTGGAATTTCAAGCACCCACGTATTCACCGGAGCTCTAAACTGCTTAATTAGTATTACCTCATTACCTAGTACTGGGAGAGCTGCTACTGCCTGACCAAAATGCACTATATCCCTAACGAACTCCCTACCACCGTATGAGTAGACCCTCTGAATTAAGGTTACCCTCCTCCCCCTACATAGGGTTAACTCCCTTAACAACTTAACCATCCAACCACACCAAATTAAAACAACCTTCACTAGATAATTAATTAGCATTCATTACGATTGTAGTGAAGGGGTCTACGGTCTAAACTTACTACTGATTAGAGCGACTTATATAGTAATTGGTTAAAACATTAATTAGCCGCCCATTGATGCGCTATCCTACCCTACATATTGGTTAACTCAATACTCTCTACAATCTTACGTAATTCAGCATCTACTACATCAAGCTGCGGCATGCAGTTAAACCTCTTTAAATATGCTGTTATTGCTATGGATAGGTCTGTACCACCATCCTCAACACCTACGTCAACCTCACTACCTTCATCGCATTTGATGAGTAGCTCAGATAGCCTACCCCTCACGCCGTTAAGTAGTCCTTCAACATAGCCTCTAACCTTAGCTATTTCTTCCTTAAGAAATCCCTCAAAACGGAGGGTTGAGTGGTAGGTTATGGTAACACCTTCATCATGTATGAGTAGTTCTACACAGCTAACCAAGCTCCTCTCCGTTGAAACCCCAGTATTATCTAAATGTATTAGTAGTCCGCGGGTATTACCTAACTCATCAACGACTTTTCCAGAACCGTGCGTGAAGGTAAACCCCCTCCTCCAAGCACCTATTAATTCATCTAATACTAGAATAGCGCCGTAGAGGCCTAGCGAGGTCGTAATACACCTACCCACTATGAAGTTAGCTAAGTCATATCCTTCCAACCTTGTAGACCCTTTCAGAATGCTTACCTCATTCTCTATGACCTCACCTAGAAGGTCTAAATTACTTATGTATGCTTTAAGTACGTCTTTAGGACTTACGTTAAGCGTTCTCGCAATACTCTCCAAGTACTTATAAGTATCATCATCTATTTCAACCAATTCCTTAATCAATAACGCCACCATAATAACAGCATCGACGAATTAATAAGCCTTGTCATCGAGAGCGGGGGTTAGCTAATTTTGATTAGTCTTCAATACCACGCCCCTACCTCTTAAATACTCGTCATAGCCTTCCTTAAACATGCTTAAATTTTCCAGTGGTTGAATGCCCTTAGGTATTAACAACTCGTAAGCTAGTTTAGCAGTGTATGCGTGTACCAACGCAGTGAAGGTCGAAGTTGCTGGACTTTTAGAAGTGCCCCTCAATATTGCTAATTCTGAGTGCTTTAGGTTCCCACCATACTTCGCAGTAATGTATATTATGGCGATGTCGTCAACCTCACCGCGGAGTTTGATTTCGAAGAGTTTAGCCAGTAGGTCGGAAGGTCTTATGAGAACATCACCAACTTTAATTAAATCCTTACTCATAAGTCCTAAATCCCTCAGTAACTTCATATTCTTAACGTGACCAGGCCATCTTAGAGTAATCTCCCTCATATTCATAACTCTAACATTCCTAATCAACGTCCGTAAGCCATCACTGACGAAACCCTCTAAAACGCCGATACCTTCCAATCTCACCTGAACTGTATTTTCAAGAGGGTCTAAGTGCTTTATGACTCCGCCCTCTATAACCCTAGCCGGCCTTACATACTCCTCGATGAGGTCTGAAGGATTCCACGTCACTACATACCCAAGCGGTGGTATGGGCTCTAGTGGAATTCCCCCAACCATAATATCAATACCCTCAACACCTTCTAACTTCCTAATAATGTCACCAACTACTAAATTACTATATCCGGGCGCGAAGCCTGCATCAGGTACGAAGACCGAACCACAGTCAACAACAAGTCCTTCAAGGTTGTAGGGGTCTTCAGGGAAGAAGGAAACATCAACAACATCAACACACTTACTAATAATTCTCTTCAAAGTTCTAAATGCTACAGCCGACGGCAAAGCCGTCACCGCTAAATCCACCTTCGAAGTAAGTTTCTCAACAATGCTGTCGTCGTAGACGTGAAACTCAACACCATCTAACTGCCTGACGACCTCACCTAGAGTTGGATTTACATCTAACGCATATATGTAAGAATTCTTAACAAGTTCTCTAAATAGGAGTAGGGTCTTAAACCCAACCCTACCAAGTCCTAGGAAGAGTACGTTCCTCATTTAATCGCCTAAAAATCAATGATAGCCTAGAATAATAAGTATTTAACTCAATCATGTAGTTTAGGGCTACATACCCTTCCGTAGAGAGTTAACCCCGCGCCCATTAAAGCGTTAAGTCTGCCTGGGTTCAGCTTCCACGAACTTACTGAAGCTCCCACCACCCAAACTTACTAATACTAGTGAGGTAGTAAATAACGTACCTGGGACTAATACAGTCATGTATACTAAGTACTCACCACTACTTACTAATACTTCAAATACCTCCCGAAGTGCTAATGCTACGATTATGAGCGGTAGTACATGCAATATAACTACATACGTAATACCTGAAGCAATGGCTGACTTCACATCACTTAATCCAAACCTCAGGCTGTAAAATCCCTGAAGAACGCCGAAGATAGCACCAAGTATTAAGTATTGAATTATCTGTATTACAGGAGCTATTGTGAGGATTAAATTAATAGTTGACTCAGCGTTCTTCAGCACCTCCTCCACTTTATCTGGGGGTAATTGTCTTAAGAGTTGCTCCCTTAATAAGGAAGTTATGATACCTTCTATAGTGGGGAAGAGTAGGAAGAAAATAACGCATACAGCAACACCAGTCATAAGCCCTGCTAAAACACCACGCATGGCGTATTTACTGTAGCTATTTGCAGTAGGCACATTTACTAATCCATATGGTGATTTAAATACTTATTACCATATAGCTTTTTGGAGATGATTGTATTGAGCATCGTGATCCCACTGCTAATATCTTTTACCCCGGCCCTAACTACCTTAACATTAATTGCTAGAGGTGATGTTAGGTTATGGCTTATAGCCCTCTTAGGCGGTGGTGGATGGATCTTAGCCCTACTGCTAAGGCAACCACTTCTAATCATGTTAACCGGGATAGGCCCTTCCTACATATACGTAGCTTCATTCCTAGCAGGTCTCTTCGAAGAGTGCCTTAGACTAGTACTACTGAGAATTAATTTCGTAAGTAGGTCGTTATTGAAGGGATCTCTCTCACTAGGTCTTGGATGGGGTTTAAGCGAGGCCTTAAATATATACACGATACCTGCGTTGATTACTGCTACCCTAATGGGTTACAGTTGGTTAGACCTCTTGCCGGGAGCTGTGGAGAGGAATAGTGCGACATTACTCCACGTATCACTTTCATTACTACTCAGCAAGAATGCACGGGACCTACGCCTACTATTTGCTGCGATATTCCTACACACTCTATTAAACGTAATTGGGGTTACTTCATTGCTTATGTTGAAGGATGTCTGGCTAGTTGAGGGATTAATAGCTTTAACATCACTACTAATCTTCACTTCCATAGCCTTTTCAATATTAAGGTTGAAGGATTTAAAAAGTACTAAGCATAAGTAGTTAGGAGTTGATGTAAGGTGGGGGATGAGGTAATCATCACAACGCTTGAGTACATCCCAGGCTATAAGGTTAAGAAAGTCTTAGGAATAGTCAGTGGTAGTGTTGTAAAGGCTAGAAACATCGGTAGAGATCTCACAGCGTTTCTGAGGAATATAGCCGGTGGTGAAATAGTAGAATACACAGAGCTTCTAGCTCAGTCAAGGGATGAAGCCCTTAAGAGGATGGTAGAGAAGGCCAAGCAGTTAGGGGCAAACGCTGTGATAGGTGTAAGGCTCTCATCATCTAACATTATGAGTGGTGCAGCAGAAGTTGTAGCCTATGGGACGGCTGTCATAGTAGAGGAAGAGTGAAGTATACGAGCTACGACGGACTCTCAGAAAGACTCCTCTATCGTATTAACTACTTCACCGACGTCAACCTTATACCCCAACTCATTTAACACCTTTCCTAACGCAGTATATGCTATCAGTAAGTGAGTCCTAGATGCTTGAACACCCATATGACCTATTCTGAGCACCTTACCTTGAAGCTTACCCCAACTACCTGCAACCATAACTCCATACTTACTCCACAACCTACTCCTCAGCTCACCCTCATCAATACTTACAGGCACGGAAAACGCCGTAACCGTAGGCGATGAATACCTCATATCTGCTGGGTACGGCTCTAACCTCATCACCTCCAACGCCTTCCACGAAGCCTTCCTCACTAATTCATGCCTCTTAAAAACGTTTTCTAACCCCTCCTCAAAGATCATCTTTAAAGCCTCATTCAAAGCGTAGATTAAGACATCACTCATAGTGTGTGGGAAGACTCCCCGACCATCCAGCATGTCCCGCCATAGTCTGAGATTTAGGTAGTACCCGGAGTACTTAACCTCATTAATGCGTTCCCAAGCATTCTCACTAATACCTATTATCGTCAGCCCTGGAGGTGTGTTTAAAACCTTCTGAGAACCACCGATAATTACGTCCACACCGACGTCCTCAAAATTTATTGGCACACCACCAATACTTGAGACAGCATCAACTATTAATAACGCTCCATGATCCCTAACCACCTTAGCAATTTTTGGAAGGTCGTTAAGTAGGGCGGACGGAGTATCACAATGCACTAACGTAACAGCAACTACATCTTTATTCCTCTCAAGCACTCCATCAAGTTCAGCTTCATCAACACTCCTCCGCCAGTCCCCACCACCAACACTAATTGGAATGCCGCCATACGCACTAACAAATTCTGCAAAACCTTCACCAAACACACCATTTGAGATAACTACGACCTTATCACCCCTCCTAACCAAGTTAGCTATAGCAGCTTCTAGACCGAGTATTGCTTCACCACACATGATGTAAAGAGAGGACCTGCGAACACCTATTAATTCCTTAAGAAGGTCCCTCGTCTCATTATACACTTGTAGGAACTGAGGATCTAAGTCAGGGTTTGAAGTCTCCCTAATTAACGCAACTCTAACCCTATGAGGTATTTCCGTAGGACCTGGTGTTAAAATAAATCTGTCTGTGTATACCTTCATACACCTAACCACTAATGAATACGTAGCCCAGTAATTTATAAATTTCATAATAAGTTAATGCAACATACCTCAAACCACTATTAGGTCCGGCCTAACTACTACTCGGTTTAGATATTTAAGGGTGCGTACCTACTTAAAAGATGGTGATGATGGTTAGATTATCTGAGCCGTGATGTACGGTTTCGGGACTGAAGTTAATTTGAGCCCCCCATCTACGCCTTATGCGC
>JAWBQY010000028.1:0-1023 GCA_038844925.1 Sulfolobales archaeon
CCCCTGAAATAGAATTAACCACTTTACAGTAGAATTCTGTTGCTATAGACCTCATCGGCAATATGTAGCTCTTTTCAATTCTATTTGTAGATTCCCTCATTAGTTAAGATCGGTTACGAAAGGGATGTAATTGCAGGTGAGTTAGTGGGCATTCAAGAGAGCGGTAATAGAGCTACTGTAAGGTTTGTCGAGCCAATATCAACGGAAGGGTTAATATCCTTAATAAATTCTGTTGGAATGCCAAGTTCTCAGAGATTAGCTGATAGCTTAAAGGTATTATGTGATGTAGCTATCAACCTATTAAGGGCTGGGAGAAGTAGCATAGCAAGCATAGTTGTTAAGATAGCAAGTGACTTAATCATATACTCGAGGACTAAGTCACCAGACTTCCTATATTCAGCGATATCATTACTTCGGAGGCTTTCAGATGAGATCCGCATGTCTAAGAGTGAGCCAATTATAGATTTCAAGGGTAGGTTAATGGAGTTAGGCGTTGAAAGACCTGCTGACTGGCTGTTAAGACTAACAAACCTGCTAATCCATCTCATGGAGTGTTGATCAAGAAGTGATGAGGGTCCTCAACGAATTAATTGAAGAGCTTACGGAAAGAGTTGCTAGAGAAGGTGGTTATCCAGTACTGATTTACGAAGCACCAACAGGATATGGTAAAACAGTAGCATCAATAAACTTTTACAGAGTGTTAAGTAAGTATTATATGTCCTCAGGCCTAATCCACGTATTACCGATGAGGTCTATAGCAACAGAATTCTACTGTAAGGTGGTTAATTCTGTTTCAGGGGATGAAGTAAGCTACTGTAAGGAGGTAAGTGAGGACCCAATCATAGGTAAAGCTATTAGAGAGTTAAGACTGGCTAAGCACGATATTGGATACCAATTCATGGATTTTATAGACTCTTCAAAAGCTCCTTACTTCTTAAAGACAGTTCTTATAACTACTTTTAATAGCTTCTTCCACAACCTAGCTAGATTTCCCATCGCTGAATTAAGGAAATACAGAAGACA
>JAWBQY010000028.1:1033-9127 GCA_038844925.1 Sulfolobales archaeon
TATGAAATACCTCGTACCTCTATATTTACCTCAAGTGTTGTATTAGATGAAGCCCATCTATATGGAGGTGATCCTGGAAGCGGTGATGAGAAAACATTATTTACAGCCTTGGTGGTGGGTATTAAAGCATTAGTTGAAGCTCGTGTGCCAATACTAATTGAAAGTGCGACATTACCGAAACAATTTACTGAAGCGGTAATTAACATGGTGAGAGCTACTGGCGTAAATCCAAAAGTAATATCGTTTAGATACGGAGTTAGGTGTGGAAATGCTGTAGGAAATACCGTATTGGAATGCCATGACGACGAATATGTTGTGAAATGCTTAAGCCTAAAATGGTTTACTAAGGTCATAGACGACGAAGCTATTAGTAGAATAGTCGAACATCACACATCAGTAGGACATAGGGTATTAGTGGTGAGAAACACCGTCGGTAAGGCTGTTAAAACATATCTTAAGATTAGGGAAAGGCTTAATGAAGATGAGGTCGAAATAATTCATGGACACTTCACCACTAAGGACAGAACCGAAAAACTTAGTAGGTGTAGGAAGGCTAAGGTAGTAGTTTCTACTCAGGTAGTAGAGGCAGGTGTTAATATAAGCTTCAACACATTAATTACTGATGCCGCATCACCTTCAAGCATAGCGCAGAGGGCCGGTAGAGTGCTTAGGATGTTTGAAGATGAAGATGCATACGTATACGTTGTTAAGTCAGATGGTGACGGAGTCTACGACAAATCAGTCACGATTAACTTCACATCTAAACTAGTAGAGATTACTGAGAAGTCAAACTACAATATCGACTGGAGAATACCGTCGAATAAGCTAATTGATAATAGGATAAGCTTCCTCAAGCTAATTAATGATGTCTACCAAGGATTAGACTTAGAAGTAGATTCGAAAAGATATGTAGACTTCGTAGACATAATATCAAGCCCTATAATATCTCAAGACAGGCTAAATATGATTTATAGGAAGAGTGAGGGACTCATATACTCATCAATACTGCTCCCAGTATACGTTGGTATGAGACCAGTTCAAACTCTAAATGAATTAATTGAGAACTCCGTACCGCTATCAACGAATTTCATTAGAGTGAACTTAAATAAGATATTAGAAGTAGATGGTGACGGACTATCAGTAATAGTCTTAATCGAGGGGGATAGTGATGAACCATCAACTTACATAGGTGAGAGTAAGATGCCATTAAAAATCCTAGAAGATCCGGTAGAATTTCTTACAAGATCGCTATCAGGTAATGGGCAGACGTTAATACCACTCGCATTCATAGCACGTCCTGAAGTATATAATAAGGTGACAGGGTTGGTGGTCTGAGAGAATGGTAACCTACGCTTGGTGTGACTCTAGATTAGACCAACATTCACTTGACGCAGTAGCGACTGTTAAGAAGGTGAGAAAACTAGATAGCATATGCTACGTATTGGCCGTAAAACTCCATAGAGAGGTAGGACTTAACGTAGAAGATGCATACGAGTTAATACTTACTGCAGTAGCACTACACGATATAGGTAAGGCGTTTACCAACTACCAGAAGACAGTAGAGGGTCATGGTAATGAATGCAGAGCTAACTTCAGATATCATGAGGTAGTAGGAGCTTCATTACTAGCTGAATCACTAATCCGTACTCAACTAAACGACGCAGCTAAATACTTAATCACTCTAGCAGTCTTAAACCACCATTACGCGTTGAGAGACTTAAGACTATTCACACTTAGTAATTTCAAGCAAGAAGTGATAAGAAGTGCAGGAAGCCTCGTACATGGCGTAGTTGACGATATACGGACAATTAAATCATGTATGTCTCTAAGTAGTCCAACAGCTTCAGATATTTTCGATAGCCTGCTTAAGGTCTGCGAAGATGGGTTAGACCTTGAGAGGTCGTTAAGCTACTTAATTGCCGGTATTAATAAGAGGCAGGGAGGTTACGAATTCCTTAGGAGAGGTGGGGCTAAGACCCTTGACTACTTGGTCTCAGCTACTACTGGGCTAATAAACATTTCTGACTACTTAAGCGGTTATTGCAGGCGTCCTGGTAGACGTAGCATCTTTGCTGAGAAAGTTCTGGAAGAGTTGAGGACCTCCTGTGACGCATTACTTTCTTTATAAGTGTTTCTAGGCATAGTTTTGTGGATGTCTTAGTATGACGTCTTCGGTGATTACGGCTAGGTATAGCGTTATTCCGGTAAATGATGTCGTATTACCCCCTCTTACTTCTAAGTTGATTAAGTATGTGATTGAGGTTTCTAATAGTGGTTTAAGTAGGGTAGTTAGTAGTAATGCTTTTTTAAAGCCTTTATCCATCAGTATGTTATTCCTTGGCAGTAGGCCTCTTTACTCAACGCTTAACTACCATAATAGTCAATTACTTACAGTACGTGGTGGGACTTTACTTAATGCTAGGGTGTCAGCCGTGGTTAGTGATGGTGGGCTGGGTGTGGAGGATTTTAGAAGTATTGAGGGGTGTTGGAGCACTCCCTACGGTAATTTCGAGATTAGGTTAGATGAGTTAGAGGTTATTAGGGTTAACTATCTGAGTATTGGGTTGGGGAGGTATTTTAAGATTTCCTATCTAACGCCTACGGTCATTACTGCTAAGTATATGATACCGCCGACGTTGAGGGCTAAGAGTAGGGTATTGCCTGAGAGGCATAAGTTAATTCCACAACCTTCATTCATCTTCTCATACCTCCTAAGGTTATGGAACAATGTCGTCGGACCTGAGGAGAGAATACCTAACCGTAGTGCGGGGGATTTAGAGGCGTATAAGTTGGGTAGGCTGGCTGATATAACCTTAGTAGAGGTTGACTACATGTTAAGACCTACTACAGCAGTCGTTGGTAGGGATAATGAGGGAAGGCTGAGAACTGTAAGAGGGTTTACCGGTTGGGTAATCTACGAATCACTTGCTAATAAGCTACAACCAACACTCGATAAACTACTAGCCTTAGCTAAGTACTTAGGGATTGGTAGGTCTAGAGGTATAGGCTTCGGAATGGTGGAAGTTAGAAACGTTTAAGTACTACCCACCCATACTAGAAATTGATGCAATCTCCCTACAGCAAGAATCTAAGACATCCTGCGTAAGTAGGTAACACGTCTTAGAACCCCTCCTCCATACATAGGCGTTAAACCCCAACCCACCACTAACCTCAACAGCCTTATAATCTATGAATACATCCGCAAGCGATGCATTAAGCTTATGCAATTCCTCATTAACATACTCTCCAATACGTATGGTTAGCAACCCCCTATGCCTTAAATAGTTGAGTTGATTGTAGAGATAGCTAAAGAACCTACTACTAGGATATGCCCTCCCAACAACCTCAACCCCCTGAAACACTATAGAACTAACTTTATACCGATCTATAAGTTCGAACTCCCTAAATACGAGCTCACTAATACTGTAGAGGTGGGGATTGAAGGACTTAAAGATGAAGTGCTTACGTACTACATTCCTAGACTCCTCTCTACCCAAACCGTACTGAGTTAAAACCCTCACCAACATACGTTCAAGGATCTCAGGCGGATACTTATATGATACAAATAAACCCCTTAAATCATTAGCTACGTGAATAATTATGGGTAATATAAGGGCTTGAGCTGGTAGGTTGTAAAGTTGGTAGGAGAGATAGATATGCCAACCTGAATGTATATGACCTAATGTATTTCTAAGAGCCTCACATCCCAAATCCAGCTCCCCACCCTCCCCACCTAACTCCTCAAGAATTGGTGGTGTGAATACTTTAAACCCAACCCCCTTGGCTATAGTGAAAGGTAATTCGTTAATTGATATTGGAACACCCCTCGCCTTCACAATCTCTAAAACCCTAGAGATAAGACCACCCTCACTTTGCTGCTTTAACACTAATAACACATCAGCAACATACGCGACATCCCCGACAGTATAGCCTACCTCCTCACAAGCCTCAGCAGTTAGTACTACTAAACTATTAGTAGCTTTAGGCATATCATAAATCATGTTCCGAAATGTTACACCCTCCCTACCAGATATAGGTATTAATAATGCGTTTATACTATCCATAATAAGTACGTCTGGCTTATAATCATCAATGAGTTTAGGAATTAGCTGACACAACTCCTCTACAGAGTACATTATAGGTAGCCTAACAAATCTGAGAAGTCCCTTAGACTCAAGTGAGTACGGGTCTAAGCCAAGGCTAGAGATCTGATTAAAAAGTTTCTCCCTATCCTCACAGAAGGATAGGTATAAACATTTAAACCCTCTTAAAGCATTACTACAACATATAGTTGATGCTAAGGAAGTCTTACCAACACCCGGACAACCAGCAAGAACTACTAACGAACCCCTCCTAAGAACATCGCCGAGAAATCTATCCAATCCATCAACTCCGAAGGTGAAGTCACCCATCGACTATGTCCTCTCCTAAACCTCCTCACTTTTCAAGGACATAACACTTAAAAACTTTACTATTAACCTAAGAAATGCTAATACAAACTTTAAAATTCATAAGCACTTAATACCCCTACTCAACTTCCTTTTAATAATTCACAAAATCCACAGCTGAAAGATATTGATGAATGTTTATGGATAAAGACCCCTACGCTTAGGTCGTAGTGCTGAAAGCGGTGAATTTAAAAGATTAATGTATTAGTGTTTCTTGAAGGTGTGCTTAATGTCCAACTGCGTTCCTGGAGACGTGCTAGAGATGCTTAGGACCTTTGCCGAGAGGGTTAAGAGCGTCTTAGGATCTGTGGAGGTCTACCTCTTCGGCAGTTATGCTAGGTGTGAGTGGCTTAATGATAGTGATATAGACATCATCGTTGTCTCAAGAGGCTTTAAGGGCCTCAGCCTCGGTGAGAGGTACGCCTTCCTGAGGAGGTTCCTACCGCCTGATAGGGGCTTTGAAATACTTGCTTACACGGATGAGGAGTTCGAGGCTGTTAGGAAGAAGAGTATCGTCATTCAGGATGCCTCAGAGTACTGGATTAAGATTGCTTGAGCTGATGTCTAGATGAGGGAGGAAGCTCTGGACTGGCTTGAGAGCTCTCTGGTAGACCTAAGTGAGGCTAAGGAGGCCCACCGCCGCGGTAGTTACCACCTAGCGGTATTCCTAGCACACCAAGCCGTGGAGAAGGCGTTGAAGGCATTTATAATAGGCTTTAAGAGGATTAGACCTCCTAAAACACATGACCTCATAGAGCTGGTGACTACTGCTTCAATCCAGTTAGAACCGGATGAAGTGGAAGCCCTCTCAGAACTCTCACCATATTACACCATAGCAAGATACCCTAATGTCGGGTTAAGAAAGCCTTGGAAGGAAATAGCTCAGGGAACCTCCCAAAGACTGCTATCAACAGCTGAGAAAGTTGTTGAGAGGATTAGAGAGCTCTTTACGTGCGGAGATCGTAAATGAGAAGCCTTCCACAACATTTACTACATCTCAAGTAAGCTCAAAACACTTCTAAACTTTTCAAGAACAATCTTCCTAGCCTCAGACTCACTAAGCCCCTCATCAACGTAGTTCGCTACTTGAAGCTCCATAAGGGTTTGTAAGCTCTCAATAAACTCCTCCCTACTTAACTTCCCTACAACTAAACCTGCATGAACTACTACGTAATCCCCAACACTAATATCATCAACCCCTAAAACCGCATCTATTAAGGTACCTCCAACATCAACCTTAGCGTACATCCCCTCCACCTCAACCACCCTACCGGGAATACCCCAACACATGTTAGTACCCCCTAATAGCTTCTAAGAAACCGTATGAAGCCCAAATCCTACACGTACCCTCCGAAGATACCATACAGGGTCCGTATGGAGTTTCAGGCCTACACCTCCTTAAAAACAGCGGACACTCAGCAGGTTTAGCGATCCCTACCACAACCTCACTACACCTACAGCCTGGAAGTACGTCAGAACTCTGACTACTTAACGAAGCCTTCGAACCCCTAAGCCCGTACTCCCTCACAGCATCGTACACCCCATACCTATCCTTAAGCTCTAAACCACTCATCGGGACTAATCCAATCCCCCTCCAAACCGCATCACACACATCGAATACCTCCTCAATAGCCTTCTTAGCCATTACACTACCCTCCCACCTAACCAACCTCCTATACTCAACTACTACTGAGGGCCTCTTACTCCTCAGCATTTTAAGAATTTCGGAAATAGCTATCAATACATCAATAGGTTCGAAACCTGAGACCACTGCAGGTATGTTAAACTCCTTAGGAAGGAACTCCCAAACCACCGCACCAGTAATTGTTGATACATGACCAGGCGCTATAACACCCCTAATCGGTAGTAAACCCCTCTTCCTATGAAGCTCTACAGTAAACCTCATAACAGGTGGTGTTAGTCTTAAAGCACTAACTAATTTAAGGTTCTTAGGGACGTCCCCACTCCTTATGAGTAGAGCGTATGAAGGGGCTGTGGTCTCAAAACCTATACCGAAGAATACTGATTCCCTCCCATAGGACTTCGCATCCCTAACAGCGTCTAAGAAGCTATAAACTACTTTAACGTTACCGCCTAACGCCTGAGCCTCAAATAAACTTCTAGGCCCGCTGAGGAAATTGCTAGGTAGCTTAAAAGCGTCACCAAACGTGTAAACCCTAACACCCTCTAATGAAAGCCTAACTAACTCTTCAACATAGGTGGAGGGCGTAATGCAGACAGGGCAGCCAGGACCTGCAACCAACTCCACGGACTGAGGCATTAAAGACCTCAAACCATAATGTGTTGTAGTCCACTCATGAGTGCCGCAGAAATTCATTATCTTTACACTACCGCCGAACTCCTCACCTAAGTAATCACCATCAGAACTTATACTCCTCACCAAAGTCTTAGCGATCTCAGCATCCTCCCTAAACACCATCACTATAGCCTTCTCAAGATCCATAAAGTCTCCAACCACTAACTATAAGTAAGGATATTTTAAAATCTAACTAAATTCACCCACATACTAAGGGCATCTCAAACAAACCTATTAAGCCTTAAAACACTTCATAGAGGTCTGCCCCCCGACGTGAGAGTGGTGTGAAGACGTGGTTTCATAACTAAAAACATATATTAATAGCGTTAGATGTTTGTAGGTGGTCTCATACTTGAGGCTGAGCACTCCATGTTACCTCCACTCTTACTGGCTCTTTAACTCAATTTCTAAGGTGGTTTTCGAGAGTGGCTGTGACTGTATTTCATTAAGCGGTGGTATAGATACTTCAGTAATTGCAGCTATAGCCGCATCCATCGGTTTGAAGCCTAAAGCTTACATAACTATCTACAAGGACGGCCTACCTAAAGATATTACATACGCGGAACACGTCTCTAGGTCTCTTGGACTTAAGCTTAAGTACGTCTTCTTAGACCGTATTAAAGCTCAACGCATAGCTGAGAAAGTTGTTAACTGTGTTGGAGAAGAACAATTAAGATCTCATAGTGATGGTGGATGCGTTGAGCTAAGAAATGATGTCGTATTTTATAGTACGCTTGAAGAGGCTTTCAGAGATGGCTGTTCATGCGTCCTCCTCGGATCTGGTGGTGATGAACTTTTCGCAGGTTATAAATTCATGTTAGGACTTAGTAGGACCGAACTTGAGGAAACTATTGAGAAAATGGTGAGGGGCAGGTTCCCCGAACTCCAGATAGCGAGATGTATTGGCGTGAAAGTTATTGCCCCACTACTAGATGAGAGAGTCATCACTACAGCTCTTAAAATACCGGTGGACTGTCTGAGATCTCCACAGCTTCAGGGTAAGGAGGTATTAAGGCTCATACTAGAAGACCTCGGTCTTTGGGAAGTAGCATTAAGACCTAAGACTCCAGCTGAAGAGGGATGTGGGACGAAGTCTATGTGTACCTCACCCTACGATGAGGACTGTCTGTATGTTGTTTAGTTTTTGGTTTTTCTGGTTATTTGGGTTACTTTAAGGGGTTTCGGGAATCAGCGCAAAAGTATATAAGCATCCACGTGTTTTAGTTGCTGGGAGCCTGTGAGCTGGTGAGCCGTTGGCGAGGGACGAGGCTCTGTGAACCGCTCTTCGCCGATGGCTCTGGGGACCCCGGCAACCACCTGGAGCCGTAG
>JAWBQY010000029.1:0-1747 GCA_038844925.1 Sulfolobales archaeon
TCTGAAGCGTTAGTATCCTCTTCGCCTCCTCATTCACCCAACCCTCCTTACTTATGTTCCATCCAGTAACAGCTCTTAACGCGTCGAATATGAAGTCATAGCCAACTAATACGTTGAACTGACATACAACCGCACTATCAGCGAATGACGCCCATACTTCATTAACGATTGGTGCAGCATCTAGGGGTAACATAGCTACTGATTGGTGATCACCTCCCTGCACTGATGTAACGTATGAGAGTGGTGGGAAGTCTAAACCACTCCTAACTCCGTGAGCACCTATCGCTATCCCCTTAGCCTGAACAGCGTATTTAAGAACCTCATCCGGCTTCAACCCCTTCATCTCAGCAATCTTTAACGCAGCCCTGTAGGTTCCTTCAGCCAGTACCTTACCTATGCCTTCCTTACCAGCTATGAGTTTAAGTAGGCGGGCGAAGCCGTTAACGTCCCCCCACTTAACCTCAAACCCTATGTCCTCCTTAGTCAGTATCTTCCTCTCATATAACTCAGCCACAAACGCTAAGACATTTCCAGCGTTAATCATATCTAACCCTAATTCCTCACCACACCATATCAGATACGAAATATCCTTAACATCATATAGTCCTAAGTTACTTCCCTCATAGGCAAGTAACTCATAGTCAGGGGCGTCAGTAATTACTGTCTCCCCACCCCTATGTAGTACAGTGACCTTCATACAGCATAGTGGGCACCCGTAATCGGCCCAGTACCTCTTAGTCCAACAATTAACCTCCAGATCGTACTGATTATATGACCCGGCCTCCCAGTACTCCTCCTGCCAATTCCTCACAGGTATCGAGCTTAAGTCCTTACCATATCTCCAAGGTCCTTGACCAGTACCCCAGATCCTCAACCTAGGGACTTTCTTAGGAACTAACTCAATAGCCTTATATATTAACTCCTTCAACTTCTCCACATTGTAGACCGGCGGTAATGGGCCGCTACCTTTAGCTACGACAGCCTTTAAGTTCTTAGAACCCATTACAGCTCCGTAACTCCCATACGCAGCGGCGTGTGCGTACTTACCCTCAACAGCCGACATCCTGACTAAGTTCTCACCGGCTGGCCCTATGTATATCATCGCAGGTTCCTTTGGCTCACCATAAGTAGGGGTCTTCCTTAACTCCGGCACAACATCACGTAACAACAACTTATGCGTCTCCCTAATACCCTTACCCCACATCTTAGATGCGTCTCGAATCTCCACAACGTCGTCGTTAACTAACACGTATACCGGGTCTTTAGCCTTACCAGAAATTATTAAGCCGTCGTAGCCAGAAGCCTTTAACTCTAAACCAACCTCACTCGCAATAGTGGAACCTACGGTGCCGCCGCTCTGCGGTGATTTACCGGTAACCGCTAACCTCACACCAGCTATGTAACCTGTTAACGGACCCGTCAGTATTAGTAGGAGGTTATCAGGTGATAAGGGGTCAACACCCTCCCACCGGGCCCCCAGCCTCTCCCAAAGCAACCACGAACCTAGGCCCCTACCACCTAAGAACTTCCTATATAACTCCTCCTTAACATCGATGACTTTGACCTTACTACTGCTTAAGTCGACTTCAGCAAACTTACCCGTAAATCCGTAAGGCATGACTCACATCACCTCTTCTGGGTCAATCTTATAAATCTTCTTGATGTAGTCTTTACTGATTTCCTCAGGTTTCCTAGCGTATAGCTTGTAATGAGATCCCGGCCACTTATCAACAACTATTAACGCGTT
>JAWBQY010000029.1:1757-2082 GCA_038844925.1 Sulfolobales archaeon
ACAGACCTTAGCGCATTCGGGGTCTCCACCGCATAGGTCGCAGATAAGTACAGCATTCTTATGCGGGAGGATACGTGGTATCCTCCCTGGGCATGCCTCAACACAACTACCGCATTTAATGCACTTACTCTCATCAACCTTTACAGCCCCAGTAGCCTCATCCACTGATAAGGCATTAGTGGGGCATGAGTTAACGCAGGGGTAATCACTGCACTGCGAGCATAGCTGAGGAATAGTTATGCCGGGAACGTACTCGAATACCCTAACCCTAGACGCCTCAGGCCATATAATGCCTTCATGTTTTAAGGCACACACAACTTCACAA
>JAWBQY010000029.1:2101-7143 GCA_038844925.1 Sulfolobales archaeon
TATCATATTCTCTAAATATCCATAAAGGAATCGAAATCACCTTAAATCTCTTACAGCTAAGTTAATAAGTTTTAATTTAATAGTAGCTAAGACCTATTATGGACGTGATGAAGATCCACGACACATATATATTGATGACGCTCTTCGTAATAACCTATATAGCACTAATATTCTACGGTATATCGCTACTACCAACCCTCAACATATACGTAACCCCCCACAACATCGTAAACATATTAATTAGACCTGACGCACCAATAGTAAACGGTTTAAACATACTGTTCATAACTCACCATACAGCTGGTTTACATATAATGCTTCAAGGGGAGGAAGTATTTAAGGGGTCTGTGTGGGAGTTAGTTACATCGCTCTTTATTCATGCAAACATCTACCACCTATTCTTCAACTCTTTAGCACTACTAATAATTAAATCAATATCCTCAACACTAGAAGTTAACCGCAACATCATTAAGGTGTTCTTAGTTGGCGGTGTATTAAGTAATTTATCTGTCGCTATAATCCTACCAAATACCTACTCGTTAGGTGCTTCCGGAGGTATCTTCGCAGTCTTCGCATGGGTTGCATTAATAAACTACTTAGAACGTAGGGATAACGTACCTCTAATCGTCCTCCTGACTATGCTTTTCTTAAGTTCTATACCCATAATCGGGGTCCCTAATGTGGTGGCCCATGTCGTAGGTGCATTAGTAGGTTCTTTAATAGCTATCTATAAGAGGTACTGATCTAGTTAACCGTAGGATAACTCAACAACTACCTTACCCTTTTTAGGGGGAACTCCCTTAAGCGGTTTTAGAAGTCCTTCAATTATTGAGAGAAACACCTTCTCAACAAACGGATTTAACTCTACCTCCCTCCCATCAATTAATAACCTCACCTTACGCATCACGTACACGCAGTAATGGTTTAAACCCATTAAGTAAGCCTTCGAGAAGGCCTCACAACTACTGAAACCGCATAAGCCGCAGTCTTTCTTAGGCAGTGAGTCTATAATAGTGCGTAAGGCCCTTTCCTCAACCCAACTAAGTAAGTGGTCTAACCCACCAAACCTAAAGACCTTAAGGCCCTTACCCATCGCTTCCTTAATAACTTCATCATCATCAGATACGATAACATCCACTTTAACTCCTCCCTTCAGCACTAACTCATTAAATTCGTTGACATCCCTCACAACCCCTATAGTGTCGCCAATAGCTGACTCCCTATAACCCTCTACAACAACTACTGGGTAGTCAATAAGCTCTAAGACTTTCTTAAGATCGTCTACCCAAGGCTTGACGTAGCTAATCAATAAGTCATCTGAACTAGCATATACTGCATCAGCCCCAACACCTAAGTATTTGGAGGTATCCTTCACCTCTAAGGAAATTCCGTGAGGGCAGTGCTTAATAACACCTACCCTATACCCCTTCTCCTTAAGGCTTCTAACTAATTTACTCCCTAAATACGTCTTACCTGAGTTTGAGGTAAGCGAAACAATTTTTAATACGTACTTAATCAAATGTTAACCCTTCCTCACTAAGGCATCGTCTACGTCCTACCAATAATTACTAATATGTCGCCAACATTAACTGAATCACCCGGCCTGACCCTAACCTCCTTAACAACCCCGGAAACAGAAGCAGTTATCTCTAACTCCATCTTCATAGACTCCAACGTCAGTAAAACCGATTTCTCCTTAACTAAATCCCCATTACTTACTAAAACCTTAACGACCTTACCGGGTACTGGAGCAGTAACAACTTCAGACCCTTCAGGAGGTGGCGGCTGTGGTTGAATAATCTCCTCCTTAATTACTGGTTGGCTAACGGGGATAGTTGCCTGAGCAGTGAGTTGCTTCTGAATTAACTCAATAATTAACTCCTTACTCCCTATCTTAACCCTGAATTTCCCGCTACCTATCTCTGAAACCTCTGCCGTGTATTCCTTATCGTTTACCCTTAAGCTGTAGGTCTTACTCAACATTATCACCCACTACTTATCCTTACCCTCCTATAATTAATATAGTCAACATTATCAGAGCTACACTCCAACCTCCAAGAAGTAACCCATGAATTACTGCCTAACATCGTTGATACCCTTTTAACGCTACTGAAGCCTCTATCCCTTAGGTACTTATGAATTGCTGCGATAGCCACAGCCAACTCCACCTCATCCACGCCTGAAGCCTCTCGAGGAACTTCCTTAGGTATTTCAGTAAGGGAGGTGGGGACTTTCTTAGGACGCACTATGTACGTGAGTCCTTTAATTATTAAAGCCAATAAAACTAGCACCGCTAATGCGTACATTATTGCTATTACCGATATCTCAATACCTAATGTTAGGGAACCTAACTGCAAGGCAAACCACCCCAAGCTACACCGGTATATTCCCATGCTTCCTAGGCGGTGTCCTGACCCTAACCTCACGCTTCGTGAGTAAGTACTCCAACACCTTTATTAGTGTTGGTCTAGTCTCACTCGACTCAACTACCGCATCTATGTAGCCCCTAGCCGCTGCTACGTATGGATTAGCTATCCTGTCCCTATACTCTTTAGCGAACTTTTGAAGTAATTCAGCCCTCTCCTCAGGAGCCTTAGCTTTATCTAATTCCTTCCTCCACACAATTTCTGCAGCTCCCTCAGGACCCATAACAGCTATCTCAGCTGTAGGCCACGCAATAGAGAAGTCACCGCCTAAGTGCTTACTACCCATAGCTATGTAGGCACCCCCATACGCTTTCCTAGTTATTACGGTTAGTTTAGGTACTAATGCCTCACTATATGCGTATAGGACTTTAGCACCATGCCTTATGATCCCCCCATGCTCTTGCCTAGTCCCCGGTAAGTACCCAGGGACATCAACAAACGTTATTATTGGTATGTTGAAGCAGTCGCAGAATCTAACGAATCTAGCTATCTTATCTGATGCGTCAATATCTAAAACACCTGCTAGGTAGGCCGGCTGATTAGCTACAATCCCAACCACGTAACCGTTCAGCCTAGCAAAACCTACTATCGCATTCCTAGCCCAGAACGGGTGTATCTCGAAGAAGGTGCCCCTATCAACTACCCTATTAATTACCTCATACATATCGTAGGGCTTATTAGGGTCTTCAGGCACTAAATCATCTAGTTCGTAATCCCTGCGCTCGGGGTCGTCATCGCTTTCAACCCTCGGCGGGTCCTCCATATTATTGCTTGGGAGGTACGAGAGGAGCTTCCTAACTAATGAGATCGCCTCCCTATCATCCTCAGCTATTAAGTGCGCCATACCACTCTTATACGCATGTACCTCAGCACCACCTAACTGTAACTCGTCAACCTCCTCACCGATAGCAGCCTTAACAACTCTAGGACCCGTTATGAACATAAAGCTAGATCTCTTAACCATGACTACGAAATCCATTAATGCCGGAGAGTAGACGGCGCCTCCAGCGCAGGGACCTGCTATAACAGCTATCTGAGGAATAACTCCCGACGCCTGAACATTCCAATAGAATATGTCTCCATACCCTTTCAAGGCGTCAACACCTTCCTGAATCCTAGCACCACCCGAATCATTTAAAAATATGACTGGGGCGCCAATACTTAAGGCGTATTGAATAGCCTTAACTATCTTTCCTGCATGTATCTCCCCTAACGAACCCCCTAGGAATGTGAAGTCCTGAGCTATCACTACGGCAGGTCTGCCATCAATTCTAGAGAACCCCGTAACAACACCATCACCTAAAGCAACCCTCTTATCCATTCCAAACTCAGTAGCTCTATGCTGTGCGAACATATCAGTCTCTACGAAGGAGTTAGGATCCGTAAGGATTTCTATACGTTCCCTCGCAGTTAACTTACCCTTAGAATGCTGGGCCTCTATAGCTTCCTTACCACCGCCAAGTAAAGCCTTCTCCTTCATCTCCCTTAACCTACTTACTTCCGGTCTAGCCATAAGTAACTTCCTAACTTAACTATCAAAACATGTTTAAAAACGTAGTAAAAAGTTAATTAATAGGGGCTTAACGAAAACTAATCAATTCATACAGCACATACTGGAATCCATGTTTATACAGCTACATAACTGCGTAGCCCTCAATCTAGTCTGTAGGGACCCCCCAAGCACTACGTCAGCCCTACTACGTCACCTAGGCCTAAACGAATACGATATCAGGAGTTTCTGGAACACGGCGAAGCGTAAGATAGGAAATAATACGAACGAGGTAACGATATTCAAGCATAAAAACGTAGCATTTAATGTTGAAATTGAAATCAGGTCAGGTTCTTCATACTACATCCCACCAACAACATTCATAGACGAATTCGATTACCAGGAAACAACGTTTGCGAAGCAGATAACCAACCTCAACATGCTATACGTCTATCTCAAGGGTTACCTAAATAATGAATTATTCATTAAAGTCAATGGTGTATACCTCCTTAAAAAGTTAATAGACCTAGGTGAGGTAAAGACTGTTAACTCCATAAGAATTATTGCTAAGAAGTTACTCGATAATTCTTTCACCTTCAGCGACTTAATACATCTAAATAACTTAGTAAACACCTTACTGAGATTCAATAACGAATTAAAAGAGATAATGGTTTATGTACCAAAAAACAATGTAGATTTCCTCAGATACATACCTCCACTAACAAATAGACTTATGAAGAGGTACATACCGCAATCTCTGTATAAGTAAGCAACACCCACAATATTTATAGAGGACCTACCTTCAAGTTTAATTGTTAAATATTATGAGTTTCCTTCAAACACCATAATAAGTTATAAATCACTTAAAATTATCGGGAGTTATTTTGAGGATATTACTAGCATTACCGCCTGAAACCCACCACCTAGAGGTCTACAGCATATTAGGCGCTTACACCCCACCACTCGGTTTAGCCTGGATTGCCTCAGTACTTGAAAAAGCTGGTCATAAGGTTAAGATCGTTGACTCACCAACGATGAAGTTAAGTATTAAGGATTTCATCCGTGAGGTCAGGACTTGGTCCCCAGACATTATCGGATTCTCCATAATCACACCCACCGCCTTAAAG
>JAWBQY010000030.1:0-6307 GCA_038844925.1 Sulfolobales archaeon
AGGAAGAGAGTTAGGGAGATTAAAGCATGGTCGATAGAACATTTAGATGAGTTAATAAAGATGACTAAAGAAAATATAGAGTCATTAGGGGGCTCATTCTACTTAGCAAGTAATGCCACAGACGCTGTAGAATACGTATCCAAAGTATGTGAGGGTTGTAACGCTAAATTAGTTGTTAAGTCTAAATCTATGGTCACCGAAGAACTATCACTTAATGAAGCACTCATTAAGAAGGGTATCGAGGTTGTTGAGACGGACTTAGGTGAGTGGATCATACAGTTAAGGAGTGAGAAACCCTCACATATAATATACCCGGCAATTCATCTAACAACTGAGGAGATAGCTAGGACATTCTCAAAAGCGCTAAATATGGAGGTACCCCCAGACGCTTCAAAACTAGTGAGAATAGCGAGAGAAAGATTAAGACAGAAATTCATAAACGCTGACGTAGGCATTAGTGGGGCAAACGTTATAGCAGCTGATACCGGGACAGTATTAGTAATTGAGAATGAGGGAAACGCTAGATTCTCAACTAACGCCCCACCAATACATATATGCGTATCAGGTATAGAGAAAATAGTTCCTACAGTTGAGGACGCCATCCTCACATCAAGAGTGATCACACCAAACGCCACAGGGCAACTAATGCCTGTATATATATCACTGATAACAGGACCTAGCAGAACAGCAGATATAGAACTAAAACTTACATTAGGTGTACACGGACCTAAGGAATACTATATGGTGTTAGTTGATAATGGTAGGTCAAAAATGATGCGTGATCCAGACTTTAAAGAAGCATCATACTGTATAAGATGCGGCGCCTGTCTAAGTGACTGCCCTATATACCGGGAAATAGGGGGAATAGTATGGAGTCATAAATACATGGGTGGTATAGGAGCCATATGGACTTCATTTACACATGGACTTGAAAAGGCTACTCCAATAGCGCTTACATGCACCGCATGCGGTCGATGTAAAGCAATATGTCCAATGGAGATTGATACTCCAACAATGATCCTCAAACTTAGACAAAAACTCCTCAAAGCAGGTCTAATGCCGCAGCAACTCATATCCATAGCTGAGAATATAAAGACCGCAGGGAACCCCTTCGGAATACTTAGGTAGTATAGATAAAGTTTTTTATAAAAAACATTAATTGTAGTGAGTTACTTCTTTTTCCTAACCTTCTCATCAATCTCCTTCTTATACCAATCAACAGCAGCAGGGTCCGAACCCTTAATAAGGTTAGCTAGGTCGGCATCTAGGTTGGAAGGCTTAATAACGGCGACCCAACCATCATCATAAGGATTAGACATTAGTAATTTAGCCTGCTTCCTCAACTGATCATTAACCTCTACAACCTCACCACTAACAGGTGATTCTATAGGACCTACCCACTTAGCAGACTCTAAAACACCTAATGCCTCACCCTGCTTAACTTTAGCACCCTTAGGCTTCAACCTCACGAAAACTATCTGACCAGCAGCCTTAACCCCAACATCATCTAAACCAACTCTCACCCTATCAGGGCCCTCCACCTTAACCCATGTATGACCCTTACGCCAATAATATAATTCCTCCTTAAGTTCAAATTCATCAACTTTAACCATATTAATTACCAATACATTCTAAACCATAACTTAATAAACTTTAATTTCATCTTAATGATGATGATAGAATAATCCAATATGTAAGGTTATCTAGTTAGGTTCTCTAATCGAAGGAATAATAAATGACTTTGTTAAAATATATGCTGGAGATCATAAAATGAGTAGTTTCAAGTTAGTAAGTGTGGACGTAATAAATAAATTAAAGGACTTACTTGGACCTGATAAAGTCTTAACAGAGGATGAAGACCTTTACGTTTACGGTTACGACTCATCAATAATTTATAGCGGTACCCCATGGGCTGTTGCGAGAGCGTACTCAACGGAGGATGTTGTTAAAGTACTTCAATTCGCGGATGAGTACTCCATACCAGTAATTCCTAGAGGTGCAGGAACTAGTTTGACCGGTGGTCCGGTCCCACTTGATGGTGGAATCATCCTAGACCTCAGAGCCATGAATAAAATTAATGTCCACATAGACGATGGTGTAGTAGAGGCTGAAGCTGGTGCAACTGTTGATGAGGTAGATAAGGAGTGCAGGAAATACGGCTTTATGTTCCCAATAGACCCAGCTAGTTCTGAAGTAGCTACGATAGGTGGTACGCTAGCAAATGATGGTGGAGGTATGAGGGGTGCTAGATACGGCACCATGAGGAACGTACTGCTCTCGATGGAGGTTGTATTGCCTGGCGGTAAGGTACTTAATTTAGGCTCACCAGTCTATAAACAGGCATTAGGTTATGAATTAACTCAACTAATAGCAGGTTCTGAAGGTACTTTAGGTGTAATAACTAAGGCAGTATTTAAGATTGTCCCACTACCAGAGAGGATGGGGCGTATACTAGCATTCTTTAATGACGTGGAAGACGCTGCAAGAGCTATATTCACTATTAGGCGTAGGGGTTTAAACCCACTCGTCCTAGAATTCATGGACGACATAACTCTACAAGCCGTTGACAGCGTCTATAAATTGGGTTTACCACCTGCAGCGGCTGCGGTTCTAGCCGATGTTGATGGGTATTCAGAATCTATTGAGAGACTCATAAATACGTTTAAAAACATATTCGTAGAACATAACGCATTTAAAGTGGACGTAGCGATGGAGCCTAAGGATATGGAGAGGGTTTACGCGGCTAGGAAAGGAGCCTATCCAGCGCTCTCAAGGATATATCCGGTAGTAATTATTGGGGATGTATGCGTTCCAATATCCAAACTACCTAAGCTAGTTAGATCGGTTAAAGACGTATCTAAAAAGTATGGAATACCAATAGCTGCTGTAGGTCATGCTGGTGATGGAAACCTCCATACATTTACTGGAATGCATTCAGCAACCGGTGATGAGTGGGAACGCGGCTATAAAGCAAATGATGAAATATCATTAATAGCCGTTGAGTTAGGAGGTTCGGCATCAGCAGAACATGGAATAGGGATGCAGAAGAAACGCCTATTAGATAGGGAACTAAGGCTACGCGGCGGAGACGAAGTTATTAGGATAATGAAGGAGATAAAGAAGATATTCGATCCTAAAGGCATTATGAACCCTGGGAAGTTATTTGACTAATGGTGATCATAATGGATAACACCTTTAGAGGCAAGGAATTATTAATTAAAGCGAGAGAATATATAGAGACGTGTAAAAAATGCGGGTTCTGTAAAGCGGTATGTCCGGTACTTAAGAACAGCGAATATATAGAGACCTTCAGCCCTAGGGGCAGGATGCTCCTACTTCAAGGACTATATGAAGGTAAACTAAAACCTAGGGAATACCTAGCTCTAAGACTTTACTGCACTCTATGCGGTTACTGCTCCATAAAATGTGTCTCAGGACTTGAATTAACTGAAGCATACGTAACAGGCAGAGCCTACCTACTAATTAACGGCGTAGCATTAAACGAGATCACTAACCTAAGCGGTAACATAATTAAGTCTGATAACCCCTACGGAGTAGACAATAGCGTTAAGAATATGTGGATGGACTTCCTACCAGAAAAACCTAAAAGCAAATCAAGTATAGTTTACTGGTTAGGTTGTACCACATCAGTGAGGAGACCTGACTCAGCAGCTACCGCCTACCAATTAATTAGTGGTTTGGTTGGTGGTGATGTAGCTGTTTTGGATGGTGAGCCTTGCTGCGGCTGGCCCCTCTACCTAGCAGGTGATTTAGAAGGCTACAAGCAGCAAGTGACTAAGGCCTTAGAGGCTGTTAAGGCTTCAGGCGCTGAAGTACTAATAACTACGTGCCCAGCATGCACCAGATCACTAAGAGATAAAGCGAAGGAACTAGGAATAAACAACAACATAAAAATATACCACCTAATAGAATACTTAACAGAACTAGACAAGAACGGAAAACTACCAAAACTAGAACTAAACGAAACAATAACATACCACGACCCATGCGAACTAGGAAGACACATGAAAATAACGAAAGAACCAAGACAAATAATAAACAAAATAAAAGGAATAAAACTAATAGAAATGAAAGGAAACCAACTAGAAAGCAACTGCTGCGGCGGAGGAGGACTCTACCAGATACTACATATGGATAGGGCTTATAGGGTAGCGTCACTTAGGCTGAGGGATATACCGCAAGGCGTTAAGACCTTAGTTAGTGCGTGTCCGAGCTGTAAGATGACTCTAGAAACTGCGGTCAGGAATGAGGGCTTAGAAATCGAGGTATTAGATATTGCTGACTTATTGATGAGGGCTAAGAAGGAGTAAGTAATTAATTAAGGCTCTTTTTTATTGATTAAGTCCTCACCTACTCACCGATTCATACTTCTGAACACATCTGTATTAGGTTTAAATACCTTAATACCTAAGTGTATTAGGTAGTGCTGATGTCAAGTAATAAGAGGTTCATACCTATTTCTGAGGACTTAGTTTTGGAGGCTGTTAAGATTGCTGAGAGGGATGGAGTCCCGCTGAGGGACTTCCTAGAGAGGGTCTTAAGTGAGGTTGTGAGGGCTATGAAGTATAGGAGTAATGTTTTGGAGGTTCTCGCCAACGCTGACGCTGTTGAGGATATTAGGAGGGTTTCAGGGGTCTTACTCCCGCTAAACTTCGTCTATAGGTTACTGGATTCCATGAGTGATGAAGAGTTTAAGGCGTTGGTTGAGGATGTTAGGAGGATTGCTTCCTGGTACGGGTTACTGGCTAAGGTTAAGAGAGGCCCTACGGTATATGAGTTTAAGAGGGTCCTCAACCTATGGCTACCTGATATGAACGTAGACATCATTGATTTAGGGGGTAGGTTTAAGGTAGTTGCTTCATCCCCTAACCAACCACTGAAGGCTACATTAATAGCTAAGTACGTAGTTGAGGAGTTAGCTAAGTCTATGGAGCTTAAGTTAAGTAGCCTCGAACACTCTAAAGGGCTTATATCCTTAGTTGTTGAGGGAGGTTTAGTTGGTCAGTAGGAAGACGTTAGGACTTGATAAGGACTTAGTGAATGAGTTGAGGTCTGTAGTAATTAGGAGGGGTATGAACCTAGCATCATATCTGAGGAAGTTGATTAGGGAGGCTGTAGAGCTTGAGAGGAGGGGTTACTACGCCCCCAGAGCATTAGCTGAGAAGAGGTTTGAGTACCTCCTCAAATCATTTAACTTCACCTACGTACCTGCGGAACTCTTAAGTAATTCATTAAGTGATGAGTCCTTAAGGAATGCTAACGAGTTGGGGAGGAGGTTGGGGGCAACCCTGAAGGAGTTGAACGTAGATGTTTATGAGTTCTTAGAGTTCTTAGGTAATTCCTCATCATCACTCATATATGAGGGTGATAGGCTCATCTTAACACCGGTGAGTGATGGGAGGAGGTTAGTTCTGGAACTCATTAAGGGCTTAGCGTTAGGAGGCGGTCTAGACTGCGAGGATAGGGGGGTATTCGTAGTTAAGGTCCCTAAGGAAGTCCTTGAGAAGGTATCTAAGGCAGTTGATGAGGGTTTGGAGGGGAGGAGGGGTAGGAAGTCCTTTAGGGGTTCTGCTTAACGCCCCTAACCTCATCAGCTAAGCCCATAACACCGCCGCTGAATAACCTCCTATCCATTTCCTTAACCTCACCCTTTATGATCGGCTTAAACTCCATCCTACTTAAGACATCCCTATCTAAGTCAATTCCTGGGGCAACCTCCTCCAAGAGTAAGCCCTCATTAGTTAGTCTGAAGACGCATCTCTCAGTCACGTACTTAACTTCCTGACCCCTAATCAACCCCTGCCTAGCATTATATACTACCTCATACAACTTACTTACGAACTTAATTACGTTCCCATCAGACTCTACGACTAACTTACGTGAGTTACCATCAACTCTAATAGATCTCTTACCGGCCGTGAATGAGCCTGCGAAGTAGATCCTGGGGGACCCGTAGGCTATTACTGGGAAGCCCCCGGGGCCCGTGATCACTCCAGGCATGAATGAGGGATTCACGTTACCCTCACTATCCACCTGCATGAAGCCTAGGGAAGCGCAGTCTATTACCCCACCCTCGTAGTTAGCGAATTGGTCAGGCATCGTTAGGACTGCGTAGGGACCTACTGAAGCACCGAAGTCCGTGTGGAGTAGCATCATACCTCCCCAAGGACCTGACTCAATGGTTGGGTGTATGAACTCATCAACACCCTCCTCAACAGCTACTGAAGCAACCATGGCCGGGATGCCGACACCTAAGTTAATCATTACAGGCCTACCTAACTCCTTA
>JAWBQY010000030.1:6317-6631 GCA_038844925.1 Sulfolobales archaeon
TCCTAGCGATTACCTTCTCGTAACTCAGCTCTACAGGTCTTACGGAATTCTTAGGCGGTACTACCTCACCACTCAACCTAGGGTCGTACTCACAACTACTTACCTGCCAGTGGTACTCCTTAGGGGCTACTACTACGTAATCCACTAAAGGACCAGGTACGTGTACGTCCCTAACCCTAATGCTGTACGCCTTAGCAACCCTCAAAACCTGAGCAACTACTAAACCACTCCTAGGCCTAGCCTTAACAGCTTGAGCAATATTTAAAGCAGTCCCTAAAGCAACCTCCCACTCAAGACTTAAATTACCTAACTCA
>JAWBQY010000031.1:0-6560 GCA_038844925.1 Sulfolobales archaeon
TTAACGCTTGAAGTCCCTACATCCACTGAGACAATCATCGCTAATTCCATTCTTATATTTAAACTTAAGTAAATTAAATATCATGGCAAACAGAGAATCCAACCTACACACTACTTAAAAATTAACCACCCCTAAATGATTACACATAACCACTACTTTACGTTATTAACCTATGAAAAGCTTTTTAAGTTGTTGGTTAAGATGTTCTCAGGAAACTCACGGGTAGTGAGAGCTGACCTATAGTGAAGATACCGTTGGATCAGATATGTGTTAAGTCTGGCGTGCTCTGCCCCCGATGTCAAGGATTAGTTGATAGTAGAGTTGTAGATCCTTATGAAATCGATGTTATGAGGGCTCTACTTGAGCTGGAAAACGAGTCCGACTTCAAATTCCTTAAAGATGCAACCTACTACAAAGCCGTTAAGTCAGGTAACTTCTTAGTCCTACTGATCCAGCTACCTGACTCCTCTACAACTCCTCGACTGCTTAGCAAGTTAGATAAGCATTTATCAGAATTACTAGGTGTTAAAGTCCGCGTAGTGGATAAATCATCTAATAATATTAAGTCTATAGCCCTCCAGCTAGTAATGCCTGCTAGGGTGTCTGGGATAAATACTTTATGGCTTCCAGACGGCTCAACTCAATACATAGTCAGGATCCCCAGATCTGATAGTAGGTACCTACCAGCTAGTAAGGAAGTTATTGAGGAAGTACTCACTAACTTAATAGGGAGTAGTGTTAGGATCAGAACTGAGTAAGGGGTCGAATAATGAATTTATTTAGAACCCACCTATCTAGTGATATTAGCAAGTCAATGGCAGGTACTGAAGTAGTCATAGCTGGCTGGGTCCATGTTAAGAGGGACCTAGGGGGTAAGAAATTTTTAATAATTAGAGATAAGGACGGGTACGTTCAAGTAGTTATCAGTAAGTCTGACTCTGAAGAACTGCTGAAAAAATTCTACGAATTAACACCTGAATCCGTAGTCAGTATTAAAGGTGTTGTAAGAGCTGATGAGAGAGCTCCCGGAGGCTTTGAAATAATCCCTAACTCAATAGTAGTTCACAGCATAGCTAAGGCCCCCCTCCCACTCGACGTCACCGGTAAGGTGAGGGCTGATATAGATACAAGACTTCGTGAAAGGGTGCTCGACCTACGTAGGGAGGAGAGTAGGGCTATATTTAAGATAGTTTCAGTAGCCCTTAGATCGATTAGGGAGGAGCTCTACAGCAACGGCTTCATAGAGGTTAACACTCCGAAGATAATTGCAACAGCGACTGAGGGAGGTGCCGCACTATTCCCAGTCATATACTTCGGTAGGGAGGCATTCCTAGCTCAGAGCCCGCAACTCTATAAGGAATTACTAGCAGGTGCTTTTGAGAGAGTATTCGAAATAGCTCATGCATGGCGGGCTGAAGAATCCGACACACCCTACCACCTATCAGAGTTCATAAGCGTTGATATTGAGATGGCATTCGCAAACTACGAAACCGTGATGGAAGTCTTAGAGAAAGTAATATACAGAGTTGTTAAAAACGTTGGTGAAGAGTGTTCTAAAGAACTTAAAGTACTCAACCACGAATTACCGCAGGTGAGGCTCCCCTTAAAGAGGTTTAAATACGTAGACGTTGTAGAATTGCTTAGAGGTTTAGGTTCAAATATTAGTAAGGGTGACGATATATCAGCCTCAGACCTTAGGACGTTCTCAAAAGAGGTTGGTGAGGACCTCTACTTCATAGTTAAGTGGCCTTCAACTACGAGGCCCTTCTACACAAAGCTATGTGATGATGACCCCGCATATACAGAATCCTTCGACTTCATATACAATTTCTTAGAAGTAGCTTCCGGTAGTTCTAGAATACATAGGAAGGAAGTACTGGTAAGTAGGTTGAGGGAGAAGGGGTTAAACCCTGAGAGCTTTAACTACTTCCTGAAATGGTTTGACTACGGAAT
This sequence comes from Sulfolobales archaeon, assembly GCA_038844925.1. Lineage (GTDB taxonomy): Archaea > Thermoproteota > Thermoprotei_A > Sulfolobales > NBVN01 > DTCV01. Next base: position 1,954 of record JAWBQY010000031.1, read on the forward strand.
GCCGCCACATGCTGGATGGGGTATGGGTTTAAATAGACTGGCCTTAATGATTACCGGTAAGAATAACGTTAGGGAGGTAACCCTATTTCCGAGAGATAAGAAGAGGTTAGAGCCCTAACCGCTTTATCAAGTTAAGGATTTAAGCTTACTCTAACTACACTATTTGATGAAGTGTAAGAGGCTAGTATTTAAGAGTAAGTACCTCAGAGACCTACTACTAGGGAGGAAGGTTACGACAATAAGGCTTAGGAGTAATGTCAATGTAGGTGATGTTGTTGAGGTCATAGCAGGTGATTTAAAGGTTGGGAAAGCAGTCATAGAGGCTATTAGGACTAAGAGGTTGGACGAGCTGACAGACCGTGATGCACTATATGACGGTTATAGGAGTAAGGAGGAATTAATTAAGGAGTTAATTAAGATATACGGCGGTAGGATTAGGGGTAATTCCGAAGTTAAGATAATATACTTTAGAATGCTTACGTAGTACTGCATGAAGAGGCTTACAGTATATATGCTTTCTTATACATAACTTTAATAGTGGTGTAGTGTGTGAGTGTGTCTGAAGATCGTGAGAGGAGGTATCAAGACCTACTGGACTATGTGAGGTATTTAGAGCAGAGAACTCAGGAGATGGAGGCTGAAATATCACTTCTGAGGAGGGAGATTAAATACTATAAGCAGGAAATAGATAAGCTTATGGCCCCACCATTAATTGAGGGCATATTACTTGAGGTCTTAGATGAGGATAGGGCAGTAGTGAAGAGCACTACAGGCCCTAACCTAATAGTAAGTATTGGCGGTAACGTAGATAGGAGTAAACTACTTCCAGGCGCGTACGTAGCGTTAAATCAGAGGGGGTCAGCAATAGTTGATGTGCTACCGATGAGGGAAGACCCAGCAGTTAGGACTATGGAGATCATTGAGAGACCTAAGACCAGGTATGAAGATGTTGGCGGTCTAACCAAGCAGATCCAAGAGTTAAGGGAGGTTGTAGAACTACCGTTGAAGTACCCCCACATAATAAAGGAGTTAGGGATAGAACCCCCTAAGGGGATACTGCTTTACGGGCCTCCCGGCTGCGGTAAGACACTACTTGCTAAGGCAGTAGCTGGGGAATCCGACGCTACGTTCATAAGGCTTGTCGCATCAGAACTAGCTCAGAAATTCGTTGGTGAGGGAGCTCGGATGGTGAGGGAGTTATTCTCTTTAGCTAGGCGTAAGGCACCCTCAATAGTACTAATAGATGAGATAGACGCTATAGCTGCTAAGAGGCTGGATATAGGTACTAGCGGTGAGAGGGAGATACATAGAACCCTCACTCAATTACTTGCTGAGTTAGATGGGTTCGACCCTTTAGACAACGTCAAAGTTATAGCGACGACTAATAGAATAGATATCCTCGACCCAGCTATTTTAAGACCTGGTAGGTTTGACAGAATTATTGAGATACCCCTCCCAGACCTAAACGGTAGGTTGGAAATATTCAGAATTCATACTAAGAAGATGAAGCTCGGTAATGACGTAGACTTAGAGTCCCTTGCCAGGATGTCTGAAGGGGCTACAGGAGCTGATATAAAGGCTATATGTACGGAGGCTGGCTTCACAGCATTAAGGGCTGGTAGGACATACATAACCCATGAGGACTTCGTACATGCGGTTAGGAAGGTCTTAAAAGAAAGATTCAGACCATACTCAAACGAGGCTGAATACACTCTAGAATTAAAAGAGAGTGAAGGTAAGCATTTGGTGATATGATTGTACTTAATTAGGGAGGCAACACCTGATGAGGTTAGGATTTTAAGGAGTGTGGCTAACTACCAGTTCAGAGCCGGGGTAGGACCTCACCTCATACCAGATAACGCATTACTCAAGATCTCTAAGAATACCGGGAGGATTAGGGAGGTCCTAACCTCAGATAGTAGGAGGATCGCATCAATTAGGGCGTCAACCTTCACCCTCAGCCTAACACTATATGGTGGTTCTATACTCCACAGACTTACTAAGGGTTTGAGGGTTGGGGTGGTTAACGACGTAGTTAAATACGTAGTTACTGGGAGTTCCCTATTCTCAAGGCATGTGTTAAGTATTGATGAGGAGTTAAGAGCTGGTGATGAGGTCTTAGTAGTAGATGAGAGTGATAACCTCCTATGCGTTGGTAGGTTAGTACTCTCACCTTATGAGGTAATGTTCTTCACGAGGGGTGTGGCTGTTAAATTAAGGGAATGTGCGGTGTCCGCAGGATGAGTGTTGAGATAGTAGTAGATGAGAGGTATGTTGAGAGGTTAAGGCTCAGAAATGATTGGGTAGTAGTTACTGGGTTCCCCGGCTTCGGTTACGTAGGCACTATAGCTACTAGGTACATCACCACTCAATTAAGTGCTGAGAAGATCGGTAATATTATAACTAAGTACATGCCTGACTTCATAGCACTCGACGACTACGGCATACTAACACCCTATGAGCTGTTTATGTCATATAACCACGGATTAATAGTCCTAGTAAATAATGCAACTCCAGCCTCCGTCGAGAGGGTGGCCTTTGCTAAGGCAGTAGTTAGGTGGGCTAAGTCCTTAGGAGTTAGGGAGTTCATATTAGTAGGCGGGCTTAACAGTAAGTTTAAGGAGGGTAGTGAGAGGTTAAGATGGCTTAAAACATCGGTAAGTAGTAGGGAGTTAACCGAGCCTAAGTTTCATAAGGGACTCTACGTAGTAGGTCCTCTAGCTATTTTATTCTTAACATTAGAGGTTGAGAAAGTACCTACAGTTATGATACTACCGTATACAGAGCCAGATAAATTTGATCCGAAGGCTGCTGCAGTCTTCATAGAAAAATTAAACGAATTACTAGGGTTGAATATAAGTATTCAAGGATTAATGGAGTATTCAAGAATTGTTGAAGAGGCGGAAACACTACTGTCTGAGGCTTTAAAGAACGTTAAAGGAGAGGATAGAAGGCCTAAACCATATATCTAAAGCGGTGGGAATAACGCCGAAACTACAAACCTATGAGGACTTGAAGCAATTCTAAATTTCACTTATAAGGCAGTATTCTAAGAGCTTTATCTCTCAGAACGGGGGAGGGATCGACTACTCATAGCCCTTAACTCCCTTATCTTGTTGGAGAGAGCTTTTAGTAAGTCGAGTTTCCTCACATCATCACTAACGTGGATGATTATCCGACCACTACCTCCTAAATACCAAGTCCTACAATACTTTGCATCTCTCTCAGCCACACACTCAAGTTTTAACTCTTTACAAGCACTTACCAACTCATCTAATGTTGGCTTAGCTACCGAGTAATTCTTAGGTAGCTTACGTCCTAATCTTCTGGGGAGGGTTAGATCTAAGTATTGAGGCCATACAACTACGACTCGTTTGCTACCACCCATTAAATCTTACCCTAATAGGACTGCATTGATGACACCTTCCTGCCCGGGCCGTGAGGTAATCCTAGCCTTCCCCAACTCAGTCTCCACTATAGAACCCTTCGTTATTATACCCCTCTGCGAATACTCCCTATTCGCAGGTGTTTCTAAGATCTTTAAAACCCTACACTTCTTCGACCTACCTGTTTTAGGGTCAGTGACGTTGACGTATAGGCATCTCTTAACTCTTAATTTTATATTACCACCTCTAACCCTCTCACGTATTATGCTGTGTTCCTCACTACTTAGAGTGGTATGTGTTGGGTAACTACCTAACTCATACTTCCTATTACTCCTATGCGGTCTCTTCTTACCGCCTGAGATCTTCTTAAAATCGTTACCTTGATAGACACCCATTACTGCCTACCTTAATTAGAGTATAATGAGTACTACTTAAAAGCTTTAATTAAAGAGTATTAGGGGAGGCATTAACGGTATTGCCTAAAAGCATTACTAGGAAGTTGAACAAGTATTTAAGCATTGCTTTAAAACCCGTATATAAAGTTTATGAGAAGTGGTTATGGCTTCAGATCTCTGAAGGCCCTATACCGAAGCACGTAGCTATAATACCCGACGGTAATAGGAGGTGGGCAAAGGAGTTAGGAAAACCGATTACCTACGGCCACGACATCGGATACTTAAAACTTAAAGAACTACTTAAATGGCTGTGGGAGTTAGGTATTAAGGTCGTTACAATCTACGCTATGTCCTACGAGAACTGCATGTATAGGTCTGAGGATGAGAAGAAGCATCTTTTCGGGCTGATAAATCAAGCACTTAATGACTTAATGAATAGTAGTACACTTCATGAGAATAAGGTAAGGGTGAGGGTTTTCGGTAGGTTAGATATGGTGCCTGCAGAACTTATTGAGAAGATACATCAGATAGAGGAACTAACTACGAACTACGAGGACAGATGTATTAACGTAGCATTATGTTACGGTGGCCGTCAGGAAATAATTGATGCAGTACAGAAGATAGTTAGGGATGTGGTTGATGGACGTATAAGCGCTGATAACATTAACGAGAACTTATTCAGCAAATACTTATACACATCACATCTTAACGACTCATTAGACGAGCCAGACCTAGTCATGAGGACTTCAGGTGAGTTAAGACTAAGTAACTTCCTACTATGGCAAATAGCCTATAGCGAGTTATACTTCTGTGATATCTTCTGGCC
>JAWBQY010000032.1:0-6336 GCA_038844925.1 Sulfolobales archaeon
GTAGATTCGTAGGTATTCCAGCAAGTAATGCGTTAACGATGTTTGGGGGAATCTACAAAATAGAACTTTCAATTCTATTTTGTAGATTCTCCATTTTTGTTATACCTAATTTATTATAAAATTCTGGTCTTTCAATTCTATTTTGTAGATTCCGGTCATGAGTTGATGGAGTAAAGATTATATTCTCTATTAACTTTCAATTCTATTTTGTAGATTCATGGGTATTATGATGAATAGGTTGAACGCATTCCACACTTGATTGAATCTTTCAATTCTATTTTGTAGATTCACATATCTCACCTTGGTGCAGGCATGGAACATACTGATGACTTTCAATTCTATTTTGTAGATTCTAGCAGGCTACCTAAACCTAACACCACCAACCACGCTTCAGGACTTTCAATTCTATTTTGTAGATTCCGTCGAATGTGTTCTCAGATAATGATTCAGCAGGAGGAGTCTTTCAATTCTATTTTGTAGATTCCAGAGTATGGTTAAGGATTTCGTGAATTCAAAGGTATCATACATTCTTTCAATTCTATTTTGTAGATTCTGTATTATTGTTTTCTATGTGTAGATTCGTGTTTGTCATTATTGTTTTTGTTTTTCTTGTTTATAAGTTTTTTGTTTGTATGGGTTTGTTATTTGTTCTTTCTTGCTGATGTTTTTAATGCTTTATTACTTAAATAATCTTAAATCCTAAGGAATTCTTAGGAATTTTCTAATTACTTTCTTCAGATTTTCTAAGTATAGAATGTTATTTTCTATCAATTGATATCTTGCAATGACCCTACAACACGTTTCCTAAGAAGTACTTAGGAATTTTAAGCTTAGTTGTTTATATTTTTCTTTTAGTGATGTCTTAGTGAGGTGGTTGTGTATTAGTAGGTATGTTTATGTGTCGTGGGGTGAGGCTGTAGGGATGTCTTATAGGTTGGCGGGGGTTGTTGTTGGGAGTGGTTACGTGCCTGATGTGTTGGTGGCTGTTTCTAGGGGTGGTTTGGTTCCAGCACGTATTGTTAGTGATGTTGTTGGTGTTGATGATGTTTATAGTATTAAGGCTAGTTTGTGGGGTGTTGGTGGTAAGGTGTTTGATGATGTTTTACTTCACCGTGTTGAACTACCTGTTGGTGGTAGGAAGGTGTTAGTAGTTGATGATGTTGTTGATAGTGGTTCGACCTTAACTAAGGTGGTGGAGTATGTTAAGTTATTTAAGCCTGCTGATGTAAGGACTGCAGTAATTCACGTAAAGCCTACATCTAAGTACCTGCCTGACTACTACGTAAGTAAGTTGGATGTGTGGGTATGGGTCATATATCCCTGGACCCTCCATGAGGTCATATACTCAACACTATATAAGCAGTATGGATGTAGGCTCATATCATTTGACGCAGAGTCAATAATTAATGAGTTTAAGAAGCTTACAGAACTCACGGTTAGTGAGGTAACTCCAGAGTCGTTAAATGCTGCAAAGCAGCGGTACTTAAGTAAACTATGCAGTAATTAGTAAGTTATTTAGGTACTCCCGCAGAAGTCTTTTAAGGGTTAGCACAGTGGATGATGAATCAGTAATTAAGAGTATAGTCGGATATGACGTAGATGTAAGTAGGTTAAGTAGGGTGAAGGAAGTCTCAAGTGAGTCACCACACGGCATCTACGTATACGATAGGAGTAGGGATGAGTGGGTACTAACCTCAACTAACGGCAATGCGTTCAAACCAGTTGTAGATGGCTACTACATCATATACTTTGACAACGCTAAATGCCATGCCTGCAGATCCTTCGATAGCGATTGGTTCCCCTACATCCGCAGTATAGCTAAGAAGTTAGACAGGCATTACTTCCTAGTAGTACTCTGCGAGTGGTTCTCGAGGAAGTGCGCCTCAGAAGCTGCTAGTAAGACGTTTAAGGAATATGAAGTACATGCATCACCTACGACCTACTTAATATACTTGAAAAATGGTGGAATAGTCTACAAAGAGAAATATGAGGGCAGGTTAAACAGCGTAGAACTAGTTAAAGTAGTTGAAGGGTTTGCCACAAGGGCTGAGAAGTTTATGAGGGGGGAGAAGGTAGAACTACCAAAGGCAGGGGAAGAAGTCGATATAACTGAACTAATTAAGAAGTTAATCGAGGCCTTAAATGAGGCTAACAAATCAGGAAAGCACCGATTATGAGGGATGACCGCACACCACAACTAACTCTCACCAAAGTACGTACCCCTATAAGGCTTTACACTCTTCTCACTCATCCTCATATACACTAACTGAGCGATCTGCGCATTCCTCCTTATCCTAACCCCAAACTCATTAAACACTACCAACAACCCATACCCCCTACCCTCATACCCCGGGTCCCACACACCAGTAAATAAACAAACACCAGATCTAATTAACGAAGACCTAGGAATAGCTAAGGCTAGAGAATCCTCAGGCACTCTAACATATTCGTTATATCGGACTACGTAGTAACCCCTTAACAACTCGTAAAAACCCTCACTACCGCATTCCAACTTCTGATAACTAGGTACGGACTTCCCATTAACGTCTATGACACCCCCTGAAGTCGTGACGAATACCTCACCTAATGTAAGTTTAATACCACTACAGTCTAAAGACTCTACAGGATAGCCAAGCCTTACTAAATGTTGGGGTGGGATGATCAACACAACCACCGAATATATGTTGAACTCACCTTTTATTTTAAGAGTAGTTCCTTAAAACTACCGAGTAGTTCCTCCAACCGTTCTGCTGAGTACCTATTATAGAACTTCCACATAAGAATTAAGCGGAGGTGAGAAAGTGGGTAAGGTAGGACTCAAACTACCGATAATTGCAGCGATTTCAATAGCTATAGTAGCATTAAGCATGGCAACCATAGTAACGTACGCCAAGCCTAACAACGGTCTAGGATACGTAGCACTCATAGGCGCTGAAGAAGTCAGTAAGGGGTGGGGGCTAGGACTTCAGAAAATGCTTAAATATCAACGCATACTCCCACCAGGCATAGGTCTAGGGCTGAGCGTGAAGTCACCCTTCGAGCTAAGCGAGGAGTTTAAGAATAAGGTCTTGAAAATATTAGAAGCAAATGAAACCACGAAGAACTTACTGGATCAGGGGTATAATATCACAGTAATCAGACCTATAATAAAGTTAGTAGTACAGGGGGACGGCAGTATAATGCTGAAGGTCGCTGAGGTTCGAGTAGACCTATATAAGGAAGGTGAGGGAGTGGTCCACGTAATCGTAGACTACTACAAGGGTGAGGTAATCAACATACTGTACGGGCTTAAAATACGTGAATGTAAGTGCGTAACCACAACTAGCTAATGAAGAACAACACAAAACCGCTAACTCAAACTAAGTTCTTTTTCCCCTAAAACAGTCTTAAAGACCGGAACGTATAAGGAACCCCTCACATCTAGTTCCTTAACGTATTCTTTAAATACTACTTTAACATGTTAAACCTAAGGTATTACTATGAGTGAGGAAAACCACGTAGTACTTAAAGATGTTTGGAAGGTCTATAAGACAGGTAAGGTTGAATGGCCAGCCCTAAGAGGTGTTAACTTAAGTGTTAGGCGGAAGACCCTAACAATGGTTATAGGACCTTCAGGTAGTGGTAAGTCAACACTTCTAAACATTATAGGAGGTCTTGACAAACCTACTAGCGGCTCAGTATTCGTTAATAACGTAGATATAAGTAAGCTTAATGGTAGGAAATTAGCTGACTACAGAAATAATCATGTAGGATTTGTCTTCCAGAGTTATAACTTACTCAACTACCTAACAGTTTTTGAGAACGTAGAACTACCGCTAATTATTAAAGGAGTACCACATAGGGAGCGTAAGGAGTTAGTACTTAAGATGTTAGATATGCTGGGACTTAAAGGGATGGAGTTTAAAAGACCTTTAGAGCTTAGTGGTGGTGAGCAGCAGAGGGTGGCGATAGCTAGGGCTCTAGTCAACGCACCAAACCTAATACTAGCTGACGAACCTACAGGTAATTTAGACTCTAAGAACGCTCAAATAGTTGTTGAAGTCTTTAAAAACTTAGTCGTCGAGCATGGTAAGACAGTACTCATGGTAACACATAACGTTGAGCTAACTAGATACGCAGATGTGATTGTTAAGATGAGGGATGGAAACGTTGTTGAGGTGGTTGGTGATTGATTAACTCTAAGCTAATTACATCAGCACTAGTAGTACTACTAGCACTTCAGATTGCCTACTCAGCAGACCTTCACGCGCAAAGCGAGAGGTTTGAAGTCCTCTCAGTCGTATGGGGTTCCTACACAGCCCCAGCTGAGGTTGGACCAGGTGATATAGGTACTTTAACAGTAGTTCTAAGGACTAAGAATTCAGTACAATCACCAACGTTAACAGCATATCTAGAACTTCCTAAGGGGTTTACATCACTTGAAGGTGGGTCTACGGCCATGACCTACCTCAGATACGGTGGGTCTTCAATACCTGCGGGTGCTATACTAGAACTCCAATTTAAAGTTAGGGTTGGAGATAGCGTTGCACTAGGTTACCACACAGCTAAGCTAGTCTTAGAGTATGTAGTTGAGGTCCTCTACTACAGCAGGACTTACAGTGAGGAGACCTACATAAGAATACCCCTAAGCGGTAGGCCTAGCATAAGTCTCTACAACTACACTACCTCAACATACCCTGGACAACAGATAGTAAACCTCAGTATAATCAATAACGGTACTACTACAGCGAATAACGTAGTATTAGAACTATCCACACAGCCCTCACTCTATTCCAACATATCTAAAGTTGAGGTGGGGAGTCTAACCCCGAGTACCGTGCTATCAATACCGGTCGAGGTCTTCATACCACCATCAATGGTGAACTCCACTATAATGATTACGTCCTACCTAAGCTACTACGGACCTCTAGGGGTGCTATATACAAATACGTTTAGAAACGTAATCTATGTGAACCAGTATGAAAAACCAGTATTAGATGCATCTATAGACTTAAACGAGTTGTTAAGTGGTTCCTCATTAACTACTAACTTAGTGTTAGCTAACTACGGTGGTTTGGCTAGGAACATAACAGTCAGACTATCAACTCAACAACCATTACAACTATGTAGTACCTCACTATACTTATTCGACACATTAAAACCCAGGTCGGAGGTGTCAATACCAGTAAAGTTATGCTCGATACCAATATCAACTCATTCAATTTCAACACTAACTGTACTAGTAGACTACTACGATGAGTACGGGGCCAGTAGTTCTAAATCGTTTAACATACCAGTAGTTTTAAGACCGATCCGCGACCCATTACTTACCTTCGACCTAATCAGTAAGGAACTACCTAGCGGTGTTGAAACACAATTAACAGTTAGCCTAACCAATATCGGCAATACATACATAAAGAACGTAAGTATTCAACCAATACTCCCTCAAAACATCCTACTACTCACACCACCCCAACTAAGAGTTGAAGCCCTCGCACCAACTAATACTACGTATGCGGTATTCGTAATTAAAACTCCGTACGTAGACTCACTAACCTATAGTAGGGTGAGTTTTCAAGTAAGTTATAGTGACATCTCAGGCAACTACTTCAGCACTAATTACGACTTCACCATAGCTATTAAGCCGCAGGAAGCATATAGGGCATTAAATCTTAGTTTAGAGCCTAGGAGATTTAATGCGTTATCCACAGGCTCTCTAATACTTACATTAACAAGTTATGAGGATGTAAATAACTTAGTGATTTCAATATCAAGTGATGGAACACCCCTAATGCTAAGTGGTGGTAAGGACATCGTAGTAAGTAGATTAGGGGTTAATGAGAAGTACGTTATTGAAGTCCCATACGTAGTAGCTAATAAACCCGGTACATACATGCTGACAGCTAGCGTTAAGTATCTAGACTTTACTGGCGTTTCGAGAACGGCTACATACACGTATACCTTTGAGGTAGTGCCAGTTAGAATGTTATTGGATATTACTTTAACACCTTCAAGCATTCAATCAGGCAGTACTAATACGTTATTAATTAGTGTTAAAAACTCTGGGGACAGCTTAATTAAAGACCTAACACTATATGTTAATCCTCAGGGAACCACGCTCACCATAATCAACACGTCAAAGCACTTCATCGGTGATATAAGGCCTGGGGAGAGTAAGGATGTAAGAATTAGCTTAAGAGCTAGCTACGTCTCAACATATACTACGGCCATACTCTCAATATCAGTAACTTACTACGACGTACTTAATCAGGTCTACAGCGAATCGTACCCTACAGCAATACTAGTAGAACCTAAAGCACCTGTAAGTGCTTTAGAGGTAGTTTTAAGCACTGCTGA
>JAWBQY010000033.1:0-376 GCA_038844925.1 Sulfolobales archaeon
ATGATAATATATAGACTTTAATGTTTTTAAACAATTCTGAGAAAGAGAGTAGATAAGGGACTATGACTATATTGTGAAGGTATGTAACCCAGTAGACCTAGTTGTAGCGATAGAGTCCTACTATTTAACTTCACCGTCCTCACAACTAATGTTTAGACTTTAAGGACTGTGGCAACGTAGCTTTAGTCGATGAAGCAGTTGAAGTATTTTGGGCTCGGCTACCAATGTTTGTGTTTATGAGAGACTATTACATATCCCCTCTAGGTCTTTGTTAATGTGGGAGTTCTAAATACCAGGAATTAGAGTTGAGGTAGTCATCTGGGCATCATTTAGGTATGCTCACTTAAACTGCATAGTTTTTCAAGATAGATGCAGA
>JAWBQY010000033.1:439-4724 GCA_038844925.1 Sulfolobales archaeon
TTTTAAAGTCATAGAGTGAAAGTAAGGGGAAAAGCCACTTTAGCAAACCACCGTGTATTGTTTCAATAATGTTTGGTTTATGAAAATTCTCCAAATCGGAATTTATAGCGTTTAAACAGTTATGAAAGTATTATTTAAAGGCTCATCCCATAATATATTTTATACTTCGAAGTTCGTCCTTCCTACTTGAGAGTGCGGGTATGAAAATACCACTTGATATAGCACGAATTGAGTATATGGAAATTTGCTGTGGGATTAAGCTTGGCTTACACAAAGTAGGATTTAAACCAGAAGAGTAGAGTCTACTTCAAGGATTTCTATCACAATCAACGGTAGATAAGTAAATAAGTAAATTGCGATTAGGATTATTTTGAGGTATGTGATTTGAAAGGCCTTATTTTAGCTGCAGGTGAGGGTTCTAGGCTGAGACCCTTCACGTTTTCAAAGCCTAAGCACTTAATTCCTCTTCTTGGTAAGCCAATGATTAAGTACCCTATAGAGGATCTTGTTTCAGCTGGAGTTACCGACATAGGAGTTGTTATAGGCTATTTTGGCAGCATGGTCAAGGAGGTGTTGGGGGATGGCTCTACGTTTAACGCTAGGCTTAGCTACATAGTCCAGGAGAGGAGGCTTGGTATTGCCCACGCTATTCATAGAGCTATTGAAGAGGGCTTCATTGATGGGGAATTTATTGCTTACTTAGGTGATAACATTCTCGGCGATGGTGTTAAAAAGCATGTTGAAGAGTTCTTAGAGTCCTATAGCGATGTTCACATACTGCTTGCGAGGGTGAAAAATCCTAGCGCCTTCGGTGTAGTAGTACTAGAAGACAATAAAGTGGTTAAGCTCGTTGAAAAACCTCGAGAGCAGATCTCAGATTTAGCAGTTGTAGGTGTGTACATGTTCCGAGACCCCGACTTAGTTGAGAAAGCGTTTAAAAAGCTTAAGCCGTCGTGGCGTGGAGAATACGAAATAACGGAGCTAGTGCAGTGGTTCATAGATAATGGCTATGCTGTAACATATTCTAGGATAAGCAGTTGGTGGAAAGATGTTGGAACATATGAAGGTCTCTTAGACGCTGTATACCTTCTCTTAGATAAGGTTAATTCAAGGGTTGAGGGTGTTGTTGAAGGGGAGGTAAAAGGCAGAGTCATCGTTAAGAGAGGAGCAGTAGTGAGAGGTACTGTCATCGGTCCAAGCTATATAGGCTCTAACGTCATTGTGGGAAGGGAAGCTCTTATAGAACATTACGTCTCAATCGAAGATAGCTCCACGATACATTCCGGACGAATAACTAGGTCCTTAATAATGGATAATGCAGACATTAATATAAATAATGCAAGACTAGTTGATAGCGTTGTCGGTAGCTACAGCAAAGTATTCTGTAGAAGAGATATTCACAGCGATTTAAAGTTAGTCTTATCAGACTATAGCGTAGTCAATGTATGAGGGTGCTATATGCGGGTTCTTGTCACCGGTGGAGCTGGTTTTATTGGAAGTAGCTTCGTTCGATACGTAGTAAGTGTAAAAGACTGGCATGTACTGGTATACGATAAGCTTACATACTCTGGGAGGCTGGAGAACCTACGCGAAGTAATGAACCGTATTGAGTTGGTGAGGGGGGATATAGCAGATGAAGCTATGTTAAATGAAGTAATAAGCAGATTTAAACCAGATGTAGTAGTGAACTTTGCGGCTGAAACGCATGTCGATAGATCGATAAACGATCCAGCACCATTCATTAAGACTAACATCTTAGGAGTCTACACAGTATTAGAGGTTTTGAGGAAGTGTTCTAGAGAAACATTACTTTTACACGTATCGACTGATGAGGTGTATGGGGACATGCGGAGTTCCGGAAAATTGGCTGATGAGGAATACGTCCTGAAGCCTTCATCACCTTACTCAGCTTCAAAAGCATCTGGCGACCTACTAGTAATGGCATATGGGAGGACGTACGGCATTAAGTATAGAATTGTAAGGCCATGCAATAACTACGGTCCTTATCAGCATCCGGAGAAACTGATCCCACGCGTAGTCATTAGATTACTTTACGGTAGGCCGGCCGTAATCTACGGCGACGGATCTCAGGTGAGGGACTGGCTCTACGTGGATGATACAACGAGAGCAATAGTTGATGTAGTGGAGAGAGGTGAGAATGGAGAAGTCTACAATATTTGCGCAAACATGTTCGCATCAGTGAGAGATGTAGTAGGGAGAATAGTTGCTTTAATGGGCAGGGATTTCAGGCAGGATGTAGTGTTTAGTAGGAAAAGGCCTGGTGAGGACATGTTGTATGCTATGAGTTGTGAGAAGATAAAGAGGTTAGGGTGGTCTCCTTCTCTCAGCTTAGAAGAGGGTCTTGAGAAAACAGTAAAGTGGTACCTTAGCAATACCTGGTGGTGGAAACCTATTGTTGATGAAAGATACGTGTTGGCTGACGCGCCGTGGTGACTTAGATGAGAATACTGTTAACTGGTGCAACTGGTTTACTGGGCTATAACTTGCTCAACCTCCTTATAGGGAAAGGTTATGAAATCGTAGCCACACACCGTAAAACCTTTGTGAAGGTTGGGGTGGATAATGTAAAGTGGGTTAATATTGATCTCGAAAACGAGCAGGAAGTGGCGAATGTCGTGAAGGACATTAGACCTGATATCGTTATACACGCTGCTGCTTATACAGACGTTGATGGTTGTGAAGTATATAAGGAGAAAGCATTTAAAACTAATTATTTAGCGACGAAGGCAATAGCCCATTCAGCCAGTAGGCTTGGTAGCTTCATCATATACGTATCTACAGACTACGTCTTCGATGGTGAGAAGGGAATGTATAAAGAGAGTGATATACCAAACCCTGTAAACTTCTATGGTTTAACAAAACTTCTCGGGGAAATAGCTGTTTTAGACATGTTTTCTAAGTCCAGCCTCGTTGTTAGAACTAGTGGGCTATACGGTTACAGTCCTACTGGTAAGAAGAACTTTGGTATCAACACTCTTGAAAAACTTTTAAGAAGTGAAGAAGTACACGCATTCTACGACCAATACCTCTCACCTACATATGTAGATGCCCTAGCTAAGAGGATAATTGAAGCCCTTGAAAAGAGGATTACAGGAATTATACATATAGCTGGTGAAAGGCTATCTAGGTACGAATTTGCAATGATACTAGCAAAGGCGCTTAACGTTGATGAAGTTCTTGTCAAGCCCGTATCAATGCGTGACGTGAGGTTAGTTGCTAAGAGACCTAGAGATTCTAGCTTAGATACGTCAGAGGCTGAAGCAGGCGGTCTTAACCTCCCACCCATAATGGAATGTTTAAGGCATTTCGTGAATACTTATAGAAGGAAGGTGGATATCAATAATGCCGTTTAAATCGTATAAGAAGCTTGAGATCCCTGATATCCTCTTAGTTGAGCTTATGGTATTCTCAGATCTCCGCGGCTTCTTCGCTGAGTTATATAAGAGGACAGATTTCTTAGCTAGTGGAATTCCCTACAACTATGTGCAAGTTAATCTAAGTTTTTCGAAAAAAGGTGTTGTACGTGGTCTCCACTACCAGCTTAAGCCGATGGAGCAGGGCAAGCTGATATACGTAATCAGCGGTAAAGTATATGACGTAGCAGTAGATATTAGAAGGGGTTCTCCATGGTTCGGTAAGCACGTTGGAGTTTTTCTAGAACCTGGATATGCGTTGTGGATACCACCCGGATTCGCACATGGCTTCCAAGCATTGAAAGACACATACCTATTATATTTAGTAACAAAAGAGTATAGCCCACAATACGAGAGATGTATATACTGGAATGACCATCAGCTAGGAATAAACTGGCCAATCACGGAAAATACGATTGTTAGTGAAAAAGACTCTAAATGTCCAGGATTTAGAAACTCCGAGACAAACTTCAATTACCCGATTTAGCTTAATTCACATCTAATTTCTTGATTAATTTCATTAATTTCTCTTCATCATGCTTTATAAGCTTCCTCCTCGTTCTCGTTATACATTATCTCATAAACCCCCTTAGAGATACCTCTAGTATGGAGGATTTGTACAACTCTATGAAGAAATAGTATTTTCTTTATTAATAATTTGCTTAGTTTAATACTGTTCCGGAAGGCTTCAGTAACTTTTCCAGTTAAGCTTATATGCTTAACATCGCTTACATGTTTTAACACCTTAAACAGGAAAATTTGACTTCAAGCTACATCCTTAATCGAGCATGTCATTATCTTTCTTGCTCCCTAAAATGTAACGGTTTAATAGAGCTTAAGCTTTCATCTTT
>JAWBQY010000033.1:4734-5677 GCA_038844925.1 Sulfolobales archaeon
ACAACATCTCTTGTTTAAACAAAATAAATCGAAAGATTGTTTATCAACTTATCAATAGAAGCCATAAATAAGTTTAAAAGTTAGATCAGTAAAACAATTATTAAGTATGCCAAATTAATTTCTAGTTAAAGGTGATCCTAATGTGTGCATCTAAGATATATATTGTAGCGCCGGCTAATGTATACACAGGTGGACCCACAGCATTATTCCAATTATGCCACACTCTTAATAAATATTTTGATGTAAATGCAGTTATGGTTTTTACTAGTCTTACCAAGGGATTAGATCCTGTTCATCCTAATTATAGAAAATATAATTGTAGATGGCTTCCCATTTCAAAAGTTGAGGATAGCCCAAGAAACTTATTGATTTTACCTGAAACCCAACCAAGTTTGCTTAGGCGATTTAAAACCTTAAGAAAGGTTATATACTGGCTGTCTGTGGACAACTTTTTCCATTCATTAAGGAAGTTAAGAGCTTTGTTTTTCAGGGACGCTCTTCTATATAGTTTAAGATATGGTTGGCCTCACTATGAGGGACTTCAAAACGACGTGATGCATTATATCGCATCCAAGGAGGCATTAAACGCTGTGAATAATCCTAGCAAAATACTTAGACTTATCGAAAAAGTCGAGTTACATATTGCACAATCCTTGTACTCTAGAAACTTCTTAGTTAAATTAGGTGTTGACAAAGATAAAGTGCTAATTGTAAGAGAACCGCTTGAAGAAGAATTTTTAAATGCCAACATCAGCTTTGAAAACAGAAGGGATATTGTAGCTTTTAATGCTAGAAAGGCCTTTTCCATAGTATATAAAGCGCTTTCTAAGATGATGCAACAAAATAGTAACATTAAGATAATTCCACTTGCAAATGTTGGAAAGGAGGGAATGTTGAGAATTTTAAGTAATTCTAAAGTTTTTGTAGACATCGGACTCCACCC